>LSIB01000175.1 GCA_001556025.1 Rhizobiales bacterium CCH3-A5 | reverse complement strand
CCGGCGACATCATCGCCGAGATCGAGACCGACAAGGCGACCATGGAGGTCGAGGCCGTCGACGAGGGCATCCTGGCAAAAATCCTGGTGCCGGACGGCACGGCCGATGTCGCGGTCAACGAGATCATCGGCGTGATCGCTGCCGAGGGCGAGGATGCGAAGGCTGCTGCGGCGCCGGCAAAGACCGCGTCTCCAAAGGCCGAGTCGAAGCCCGCCGATGCGCCGAAGGCAGAGGCGGCCGCCAAGCCGGCGGAGGCCCCAATGGCGGCTGAAACCGCGCCAGCCAAAGCCGACGGCAACCGCCCCTTCGCCTCGCCGCTGGCGCGGCGTCTGGCGAAGGAGGCCGGGCTCGACCTCGCCAAGGTGCAAGGCTCAGGGCCGCATGGCCGTATCGTCGAGAAGGATATCGAGGCGGCCAGGGCCGGTGGAACGGCAAAGGCTGCGCCTGCAGCAGCACCCGTAGCGGCTGCTGTGGCCAAGCCCGCGACCGCGCCGCTCGCGACCGGCCCGTCCGACGAGCAGACCAAGAAGCTCTTCGCGCCGGGCTCCTATGAGGAAGTCCCGCATGACGGTATGCGCAAGACGATCGCGCGCCGGCTGCTGGAGGCCAAGCAGACCGTCCCGCATTTCTACGTCACGGTGGATTGCGAGCTCGACGCGCTGCTGAAGCTGCGCGGCGAGCTCAATGCCGCAGCCCCGGAGAAGGATGGCAAGCCGGCCTACAAGCTCTCGGTCAACGACATGGTGATCAAGGCGCTCGCGCTGGCGCTGCGCGCGGTGCCCGACGCAAACGTCTCGTGGACCGACGGCGCCATGCTCAAGCACAAGCATGCCGATGTCGGCGTCGCGGTCTCGATCCCGGGCGGGCTGATCACGCCGATCATCCGCGACGCCTGCCACAAGACGCTGTCGCAGATCTCCAACGAGATGAAGGACCTCGCGGCGCGGGCGAAGAACCGCAAGCTTAAGCCCGAGGAGTATCAGGGCGGCACCACGGCGGTGAGCAATCTCGGTATGTTCGGCGTCAAGGATTTCGCGGCGATCGTGAACCCGCCGCATGCGACGATCCTGGCGGTCGGCGCCGGCGAGCAGCGGGCCGTGGTCAAGGGCGGCCAGCTCGCGGTCGCGACCGTGATGTCGGTGACGCTCTCGACCGACCACCGCGCGGTGGACGGCGCGCTGGGGGCGGAGCTGCTGGCGGCGTTCAAGGGCTATATCGAGAAGCCGATGGCGATGTTGGTGTGAGGGGCATGTCATGCCGGGCGCGGGTAGCGGAGCGTCTGCGGGAAATCGCCTCGCCATGGCGTCGCTGATCATCGCCGGAATGTCACTCGGCGCCTCGGCGTTGCAGAACCTCAATTATTCCCGCAGCATCGACAGCGTCCAGCGCAACGTGCTGCGGGCGGAAAGCCTGCGCAGTTGCAAGGATATCATTGCCGTCTTCTTCGAGTTTCGGCTGAAGGCAGAGATCGCCAACATGAGCGGCGCGGCGATGGCTTCCCTCATCGAGCTCAAGGGCCTCGCCTACCGCTTCGGCGCCCTGGGAACCTTTCTCGCCAATTTCCAGGACCGGCCCGCGCGAGATCGCTACAGCGCCCTGTCCTGGCACCTGAACCGGATTGCCGAAACCGGAGCGGGCGAGCCCAAGGCTGAATTTGACAAGCTCTTCGCAGAAGCCGACCGCCAGTTCGGAGCAATCAACGACGATTGCGTTAGGGCGGCGACCGGCCACCTTCTCTGACATCGTGCCGACAGGAGCCTAGAGTCATGGCTGACTACGACATCATCATCATCGGCTCCGGTCCCGGCGGCTATGTCGCCGCCATCCGCGCGGCGCAGCTCGGGTTCAGGACAGCGATCGTCGAGCGCGAGCATCTGGCCGGCATCTGCTCGAACTGGGGCTGCATCCCGACCAAGGCGCTGCTGCGCTCGGCCGAGATCCTGCATTACGGCCAGCACGCGAAAGATTACGGGCTCGTGCTGGAGGGCACGTTCAAAGCCGATCTCGACGCTGTGGTGAAGCGCTCGCGCGGCATCGCGGCCCGGATGAACAACGGCGTCCAGTTCCTGATGAAGAAGAACAAAGTCGATGTGATCTGGGGCGAGGCCAAGCTTACCAAGGCCAACACCATCGCGGTCGCGCCGACCAAGAAGCCCGCCATGCAGCCGCAGGTGCCGCCGCCCAAGGGCACAAAAGGCGAGGGGACCTACACCGCCGACCACATCGTCGTCGCGACCGGGGCGCGGCCGCGCGCGCTGCCCGGCATCGAGCCGGACGGCAAGCTGATCTGGACCTATTTCGAGGCGATGGTGCCGGCAAAAATGCCGAAATCGCTTCTGGTCATGGGCTCGGGCGCGATCGGCATCGAGTTCGCCTCGTTCTACCGGACAATGGGCGTCGAGGTCACGGTCGTCGAGGTGATGCCGCAGGTCGTCCCCGTGGAGGACGCCGAGATCGGCGCCTTTGCGCGAAAGGCCTTCGAGAAGCAGGGCATGAAGATCCTGACCGGGGCGAAGGTCACCAAGGTCGAGAAGGGCGCCGACTCGGTCACGGCTCATGTCGAGGACGAGAAGGGCGGCAAGCAGACCATCACCGCCGAGCGGATGATCTCGGCCGTCGGCGTCGTCGGCAACATCGAGAATCTCGGGCTCGAGGCGCTGGGCGTGAAGACCGATCGCGGCTGCATCGTCATCGACGATGTTTGCCGGACCAATGTGAAGGGCGTCTACGCCATCGGCGACGTCGCCGGTCCGCCGATGCTGGCCCACAAGGCCGAGCATGAGGCGGTGATCTGCGTCGAGGCGATCAAGGGCCTGCATCCGCACCCGATGGACAAGACGATGATCCCGGGCTGTACCTATTGCCACCCGCAGATCGCCAGCGTCGGCCTCACCGAAGCCAAGGCCAAGGCTGCCGGTCACGAGCTCAAGGTCGGCCGCTTCCCCTTCGTCGCCAACGGCAAGGCCGTGGCGCTGGGCGAGGACAACGGCATGGTCAAGACGATCTTCGACGCCAAAACCGGCAAGCTGCTCGGCGCGCATCTCGTCGGCGCGGAGGTGACCGAGCTGATCCAGGGCTTCGTCGTGGCCATGAACCTCGAGACCACCGAGGAAGAGCTGATGCACACCATCTTCCCGCATCCGACGATCTCGGAGACGATGAAGGAAAGCGTGCTGGACGCCTACGGCAAGGTGCTGAACGCCTGACGCCGCAACCGAGGCTCGACTTCGTCGTCGGGCTCCCCATATGCGCTCCATGCCGACCAGAACCCGCAAACCGCCCGAGCCCGAACGCGTCATTCGCGACGACCAGATCGAGATCCTGCCGCCGGGCGGCGGCCTGATGCTGGACTGGCGCAGGCTCGTCCCGACGATCGCGCTCGGCACGGTCACAGGGTTCGCCGCCAGCCTGATCGTCGGCGGCGGCGGGCTCGTTCGTCATGCGGTGGTGGGCGTGCTCGGTATGCTGGTCGGTCAGGGGCTGGTGCGGCTGACCGGCTGGCGCGTGCGCACCGGCCATGCTTTCCTCGACGAGGCGGCGATGGCGGTGCTGGGCGCAATCCTGGTGGTGCTTTTGGCGCGCTTCATCGCCTGAACTGACGCTGCTCCGCTCAGTTCAATTGTGTTGCGGCGCTGCAAAGCGCTTTCCGAGGGACCGATCCCATGCAGAGTTTCGCCGCCACCATGGCCCAGCCGGGCTACGGCTTCTTCGCCACTCTCCTGATCGGCATGCTGGCGGGCTGGATTGCCGAGCGGCTGACATCGTCCGACCACGGCCTGTTCACCAATATGCTGGTTGGTGTGGCGGGCTCCTTCATCGGCAGCCGCGTCGCCGAGCTGATGGACATCCAGATTTTCGGCTTCTGGCGCACGCTGGCGGCGGCCGTGGTGGGTGCGGTGATCGTCATCGTGGTCTGGAACGCGGCGCGGGGGCGCAACTGACGCGGTTGCCCTGCGCCGCCTCGACGATTAGCTAGATCGCACAGGCGGCCGCCGCAACGCGGCCGCGATGGAACAACGCCATGGCCCTCGTTCTCGACCTTCTGAACCGCGATCCGCGCCCGAATATCGGCAACCCGAAAGCCGATGCCGGCGACGTGCGCCATCCTGAAAAACAGAAGCGGCCCGAGAACCCGATCCTGCGCAAACCGGACTGGATCCGGGTCAAGGCGCCCGGCTCGCCGAAATGGGCCGAGACGAAGGAGATCGTGAAGGCAAACAAGCTCGTCACGGTCTGCGAGGAGGCGGGCTGCCCCAATATCGGCGAGTGCTGGGAGAAGAAGCACGCCACCTTCATGATCATGGGCGACACCTGCACGCGGGCCTGCGCCTTCTGCAATGTCAAGACCGGCGTGCCCGAGCCGCTCGACCATGACGAGCCGCGCAAGGTCGCTGAGGCCGTCGCCAAGCTCGGGCTGGAGCATGTCGTGATCACCTCGGTCGATCGCGACGATCTCAAGGATGGCGGCGCCGAACATTTCGCACAGGTGATCCGCGCCATCCGCGCGGCCTCGCCCGGCACCACGATCGAAATCCTGACGCCGGACTTCCTGCGCAAGCCCGGCGCGCTCGAAGTGGTGGTCGCGGCCAGACCCGACGTGTTCAACCACAATCTCGAGACGGTGCCCGGCAAATATCTTACGGTGCGGCCAGGCGCGCGCTATTTCCACTCGCTGCGGGTGCTGCAGCGCGTGAAGGAACTCGATCCGGCGATCTTCACCAAATCCGGCATCATGGTCGGCCTCGGCGAGGAACGGAACGAAGTTCTGCAGCTCATGGACGATCTGCGCTCGGCCGATGTCGATTTCATCACGATCGGCCAGTACCTCGCACCCTCGCGCAAGCACCACGCCGTGATCCGCTTCGTCACGCCCGACGAGTTCAAGGGCTTCGAGGCGATCGCTTATGTGAAGGGGTTTTTGATGGTGTCGTCGACGCCGCTGACGCGCTCCTCGCATCACGCCGGCGAGGATTTCGCCAAGCTGCGCGCGGCGCGGGCCGCCAAACTCGGCTGAGGCGACGCTCCCGATGCCGATGTTCAATTCCGCGCGGCGCGTGCGGCATTCACCTGAGCAGATGTTCGCGCTCGTCGCCGATGTCGAGCAGTATCCGCAGTTCCTGCCGCTGTGCGAGGGGCTCACCGTGCGCCGCCGCACCCCACGCGAGGGCGGCGGCGAGGTGCTGCTGGCGGATATGAGCGTCGGCTACAAGGCGATCCGCGAGACTTTCACCAGCCGGGTCACGCTGGACCCGGAAAACCTCAAGATCCTGGTCGAGTATGTCGACGGGCCCTTCCGGCATCTGGAGAACCGCTGGAGCTTCAGGCCGCACGAGGCCGGCTGCGAAGTGGGCTTCTTCATCTCGTATGAATTCGCCAGCCGCATGCTCGGTCTGCTGATGGGCGCGATGTTCGACAAGGCGTTCCGCAAGTTCTCCGAAGCCTTCGAGCGCCGCGCCGATCTGGTTTACGGCCGGGGCGCGACGCCGCTGCCGGCGGCGGGGGGCTGACCCCTCAGCCTGACTGCGCCGCTTCGATCAGCATCTCCAGCGCCACCAGCACCGAACGCCGCCTGATCTCATCACGCGACAGCGCACCGAAGCGCTCTTCGCGGTGGATGGTTCGGCCAGGCGAGGCGCAGGCGAAATGGACCAGCCCGACCGGCTTCGCCTCACTGCCGCCACCAGGTCCGGCGACGCCGGTGAGCGAGACCGCGAGGCTCGACGCCAGCCGCGCCCGGCCGCCCTCCGCCATGGCGCGCGCCACCGGCCCGCTGACCGCGCCGTGCCCGGCGATCAGCGGGGCAGGCACGCCGGCAAGTGCCGATTTGGCGGCGTTGGAATAGGTCACGAGCCCGCCGGCGACAACGTCCGACGAGCCGGGTATCGCGGTCAGGGCGGCCGCAACGAGGCCGCCGGTGCAGGATTCAACGGTCGCGACCGTCAGACCCTTAGCCCGGCAGGCCTCCAGCACGGCGATGGCGCGCGCGGTAATTTCGCTGTCGAACATTGGATCAGTCCTCGTCCGGCAGGCGGATCGTTGCGGTCGCGAGCGCAGCCAGACCTTCGCCGCGCCCCGTAAAGCCCATGCGCTCGGATGTCGTCGCCTTGATCGCGATGCGCGAGACGGCGATGCCGGCAATGCGGGCGATCTCGGCGCGGATCGCCTCGCGATGGGGGCCGATGCGCGGGGCCTCGCAGACGACGGTGATGTCGAGATGGTCGATGCGGCCGCCGCGCTTTGCCACGCGCTCGGCCGCGAAGGCGAGGAAGCGTGACGAGGCCGCGTTGCGCCACTGCGGGTCGCTCGGCGGGAAATGCGTGCCGATATCGCCATCCGCCAGCGCGCCGAGTAGCGCGTCGGTGAGGGCGTGAAGCGCGACGTCGCCATCGGAATGGGCGAGCACGCCGCGATCATGGGCGATACGGATGCCGCCAAGCCAGACATGGTCGCCCGGCCCGAAGGCGTGGACATCGTAGCCGGTGCCGACGCGGACGGTCAGCGCCCGTGCGTCGAGGCCCGACATATCCTCGGGATGGGTCAGTTTCAGGTTGGTCGTCTCCCCGATGAAGGTCGCAACCGGGTGCCCTGCCCACTCCATCAACGCGGCGTCGTCGGTGAAGCCGCCGAGGCCTAGCTCATGCGCGCGCTCATGGGCGGCAAGAAGGGCATTGAGATCGAACGCCTGCGGCGTCTGCACGCTGACCAGCCGGTCGCGCGGCGGCGTCTCGGCGATGCGGCCGGCCTCGTCGAGGCGCTTGATCGTGTCGGTGACGGGAAGGGCCGGGATCGCGGCGATCTCGCTGCGCATGGCCGCGATGGCGCGATCGATCAGCGCGGGAGAGACGAAGGGCCGGGCCGCGTCATGCACGAGAACAGGGCCCGCAAAGCCATCCTCGGCCAGTCGGCGCAGGCCGAGCCGGACCGAGTCCTGACGGGTCTCGCCGCCCTGGACCGGATCGAGCAACCTGTTCGTGTCCTCGCCGGCGATGCATTGGGCATAGCGTGCCTCGTCGCCAGCGGCGATCGCCACGACGATGCGCGCGATCCGCGGATCAGCCGCAAAAGGCATCAGCGCATGGGCTAGGACCGGCCTGCCCTGCAGCAGCCTGTATTGCTTGGGAACGTCGCCTCCGGCGCGCAGACCGCGACCGGCCGCGACCAGCAGGACCGCGACCGCGGCAGGGTTTTCGGTTGTCACGTTTCGCCGCATCCATGGTCCCGCAATGATTTTGGTGATAATCGCAGCCGGCGCAAAGGCCAAGCACGATGGAACGGCCCCGGCGGGTGCGGCAGGGGTGCGGCAATGACGCACTGCAATATCGACGCAAGGCTCTTGCGCTGCTGCAGCAATGTCCAATAAATATGCACAATGGAAATTGCCTCTAATTCAGGCGCAACTTTGACGAGCATCGACCGCGCGGGGACGAACATGCCCTCGATCGGCGGTCATGCTGTTGCATCACGGGCTTTCCTCGCGCCGATGTCGGGCGTCACAGACATCGTCATGCGCCGCATCGCCGCCCGGCACGGCGCGGGGCTCGTCGTCTCGGAGATGGTCGCGTCCGACGAATTCGTGCGCGGCAATGAGGAATATCGCATTCGCGCCGAGGGCGCCGGCATCCATCCGCATGTCGTCCAGCTTGCCGGCTGCGATCCGCACTGGCTCGGCGAGGCGGCCAGGCTCGCCGAGGCCAACGGCGCGGCGATCGTCGACATCAATATGGGCTGCCCGGCGAAGAAGGTGACGGGGGGCTGGGCGGGCTCGGCGCTGATGCGCGATCTCGACCATGCGCTGGCGCTGGTCGAGGCGGCCGTCAAGGCGGTGTCCGTGCCGGTGACGGTCAAGATGCGGCTGGGCTGGGACGACGCCTCGCGCAACGCGCCAGAGCTTGCGCGCCGGGCGGTAGCGTCGGGAGCCGCGATGATCACGGTGCATGGCCGCACGCGCCAGCAATTCTACAAGGGCAAGGCCGACTGGCGAGCCATCGCGGCGGTGCGGGCGCAAGGCGCGTTTCCGCTCGTCGCCAATGGCGACATTCACGATCTCGACGATGCGAGAGCCTGCCTTGACCAGTCTGTGGCGGATTTCGTCATGATCGGCCGCGCGGCCCTTGGCCGGCCCTGGCTCGCAGGCGAGATCGGAGCGGCGCTTGAGGGCCGCACGCCGCCGCGCCTGTCCGTCGCGCAAAAGCATGCGGTGGCGCGCGAGCACTATGAGGGACTTCTTGGCCTGTTGGGCGTCGCCCATGGCGCGCGCCATGCCCGCAAGCATCTGGCGGCCTATGCCGATGAGGCGCTCGCCAGCGGCTGTGTGCCCGATGCCGCATCGCGGCAGGTTCTTCTGACATCCGACCGGCCAGCCGCGGTGCTGGCCGCGCTGGAGCGGCTCTTCACGCATGAGTGCGGCCGCGTCGCGGCCTGAAACGAGGAATGTTGCGTATGGCGATGGCGTTCATCGACGCTGGCGGCAAAGGCGGGGAGGATTTCCTGCTCGATTCGCTCGAAATCCAGGCCCTCAACGTGCTGCCGATGCCGGTTCTGGTCATCGGCGAGATGCATGGCGTGCTCTACGCAAATACGGCGGCCGAGGACTTCTTCCAGTCGAGCGCCGTCGTGCTGAAGCGCCAGCGCATCGATGATCTGATCGCCTTCGGCTCGCCCGTGCTGGCGCTGGTCGACGAGGTGCGCCGGCGTGGCGCGAGCGTCAGCGAGTACAGGCTCGATCTCGGATCGCCGCGTCTGGGCGTCGATCGGGTCGTCGATGTCTTTGCCTCGCCGTTGTCCAGTCTGGGCGACGCAGTCGTTCTGATGCTGCAAGAACGGACAATTGCCGAAAAAATGGACAGGCAACTGACCCATCGCGGGGCGGCGCGCTCGATTACGGCGCTCGGGGCGATGCTCGCTCACGAGATCAAGAATCCGCTCTCGGGTATTCGCGGGGCGGCGCAGCTGCTCGAGGCCTCGGTCCCCGATAGCGAGCGCATCCTGACCCAACTCATCTGCGACGAGACCGACCGGATCGTGAAGCTCGTTGAGCGCGTCGAACTCTTCGGCGACGAGCGGCCCAGCGAGCGCGACGCGGTCAACGTCCATGACGTGCTCGACCATGTGAAGCGTCTGGCGCAGTCGGGTTTCGCCCGGCACATCCGCTTCAACGAGATTTACGATCCGTCGCTTCCGCCGGTGGCCGGCAACCGCGACCAGCTCGTTCAGGTGCTGCTGAATCTGGTGAAGAACGCCGCCGAAGCCATTGGTACACAAGCGATCGACGGCGAGATCAGTCTGACGACGGCCTATCGCCCCGGCATCCGGATGCAGCTCGCGGGCTCGCCGGGCCGGATCGCGCTGCCGCTGGAGATCGGCATCCGCGACAACGGGCCCGGCGTGCCGGGCGATCTGCTACCGCATCTGTTCGATCCCTTCGTTACCACCAAGGCGCAGGGCAGTGGCCTTGGACTTGCACTTGTCGCCAAGGTGATCGGCGATCATGGCGGGATCGTCGAATGCGACTCCGCTCCCCGCCGGACGATTTTCAGAATTCTGCTGCCGCTGCATCAGCCCCGCACCAGGCAGACGGCTTGAGGACTACAGGACCAGATTGAATGCCGACCGGTAACATTCTCGTCGCGGACGACGACGCCGCGATCCGCACCGTGCTCAATCAGGCCCTGGCAAGGGCCGGCTACGAGGTGCGGACCACCGGCCAGGCGGCGACGCTCTGGACCTGGGCCGCGCAGGGGCTCGGCGACCTGATCATCACCGACGTCGTGATGCCCGACGGCAACGCCTTCGACCTGCTGCCGCGCATCAAGCGCGTGCGGCCTGAACTGCCGATCATCGTGATGAGCGCGCAGAACACCTTCATGACGGCGATCAAGGCGTCCGAGCGCGGCGCCTATGAATATCTGCCAAAACCCTTCGACCTGAAGGAGCTGGTCGCGATCGTCGGGCGGGCCCTGTCGCGCCCGCGCGGCGAGGCGGCGCGCGGGCATGCCGCCGAGCCCGACGATATTCCGCTGATCGGCCGCTCGCCGGCCATGCAGGACGTCTACCGCGCGCTCGCCCGGCTGATGCCGATTGACCTGACCGTGATGATCAACGGCGAATCCGGCACCGGCAAGGAACTGGTGGCGCGCGCGCTGCACGACTACGGCAAGCGCAAGAACGGGCCGTTCGTGGCGATCAACATGGCGGCGATCCCAAAGGATCTAATCGAATCCGAACTCTTCGGCCACGAGAAGGGCGCCTTTACCGGCGCGCTGACGCGGTCCTCAGGCCGCTTCGAGCAGGCCGAGGGCGGCACGCTCTTCCTCGACGAGATCGGCGACATGCCGATGGAGGCGCAGACGCGGCTTCTGCGCGTGCTCCAGCAGGGCGAATACACCACGGTCGGCGGTCGCACGCCGATCAAGACCAATGTCCGCATCGTGGCGGCGACCAACAAGGACCTGCGCATCTCGATCGCGCAGGGGTTGTTCCGCGAGGATCTGTTCTTCCGCCTCAACGTCGTGCCGATCCGGCTGCCGCCGCTGCGGGAGCGTGTCGAGGACATTCCCGATCTGGTGCGGCACTTCTTCACGCTGGTGGAGAAGGAAGGCCTGCCGCGCAAGCAGATCGATTCGGAAGCGATGGACGTGATGCGGCGTTATCGCTGGCCCGGCAATGTCCGCGAGCTGGAAAATCTCGTTAGGCGTCTCGCTGCTCTGTATCCCCAGGAGACGATCACGGCCCCGATCGTCGATGCGGAACTGCAGCCGGCGACGTCGTCGAGCAGCTTTTCCGGCGGGACCACGCAGGAGCGGGCCGAGACGCTGTCGGGGTCCGTCGAACGCCATCTTAACCAGTATTTCGGCGGGTTCGGCGACAATATCCCGCCGCCAGGCCTCTATCATCGCATCCTGCGCGAGGTCGAACCGCCGCTGATCGCGGCCGCGCTCGCCGCGACACGGGGAAACCAGATCCGCGCGGCCGAGCTTCTCGGCCTCAACCGGAACACGCTGCGCAAGAAAATCCGCGAACTCGACATGCAGGTGGTGCGCTCGCCGCGGTGACGCGATCGGCGGTGCGTGGCCGCCGCCTTTCCTATGTCATATTTTGACAACACCGTTGCGGCGGCGCATCAGTGCGCGCGCAGGGTCCAGCCATTCGAAGGCCGGTCCACCGGAGTTGTCGAGCCTCGTGTCCGTTTCCACCACCGACGTGAAAATCATGCCGAGGGGCGAGGATCCGCCACGGCGCGTCTCGGGCTGGCTCGGCGCGATCGTCGTGGCCTTCGCGCTGATCTCGGCGCTGGTCACTTTCCTCGTGCTGTCGGGGGTCACGCCGATCGCGCCGGTCCACGAGGTCGTGGTCGGCGTTTTCGTGCTGAACGGCCTGCTGATCCTGCTCCTTTTAATCATCGTCGCCTTCGAAGCCGCGGTGCTGATTCGCGCGCGGCGCGCGGGCGCGGCGGCGGCCGGCCTGCATGTGCGGATCGTCAGCCTGTTCAGCATCGTTGCGGCGCTGCCGGCGGTGCTGGTCGCGGTCATCGCCACTGTCACCATCGAGCGCGGGCTCGCGCCGTGGTTCTCCGACCGCATGCGCGACGCGATCTTCAAATCCGTCGATGTCGCCGACGCCTACACCGCCGGCCAGTGCAGCGCGCTCGGCCGCGAAATCCGCATCCTCGCCGACGATTTGACTCGGGCGAGGCCCGCCTTCGACGTCGATCGCAAATGGTTCGACAGCTTCCTGACCGCACGCGCGACGGCGCTGGGCGCTCCCGTGGCGGCGATCATGCGGCCGCCCGACACCGTCATCGCCCGGGCCCAGATCGACGTTCTGCGCGATGCGGCCAAGCCGGACCAAGCTGCCTTTGACGACGCCAAGGCCGCGCCGGAGCCGATCTGCATCGTCCCGCGCGAGGGGCGGGTCTTCGGAGCGCTGGTCAGCCTGCCGGCCTATGAGAACGGTTATCTTCATATTGCGCGCGAGGTAGATCCTCTCGCGGTCGAGTTCCCGACCGTGGCGCGCGGGGCTGCGCTCGAATATCTCTCCATCGATCAGCGCCGAAGGGGCGTCCAGATCGCCTTCGCGTCGATGTACGGGCTGATCGCTGTGATCCTGCTGCTCTCGGCGGTCTGGCTCGGCCTGAGCTTCGCCAACGCGCTGGTGACGCCGATCAGGCGGATGATCCACGCCACCGACCAGGTCTCGAGCGGCAACTTCTACGTTCAGGTGCCGATCCGCCGCTCGGAGGGCGATCTCGCCCATCTCGGCGAGACCTTCAACAAGATGACGGCGGAGTTGCGCCGCCAGCGCGACGGGCTGATCACCGCCAGCGACGTGATCGACCGGCGACGGCGCTTCACCGAAACCGTGCTGTCGGGCGTCTCGTCAGGGGTGCTGGGTCTCGACGGCGACGGCCACATCACCATCGTCAATCGTTCGGCCGAGAGCCTGCTGGGCACGAGCGGGCGGCTGCTCGGAGAACCGATCGCGCGCGCCGCGCCCGAGATCGCGGCCTGCGTCACTGACGCCCTTCAGGGCCGCCAGCGGCTCGTGTCAGGACAGGTCGCGATTACGCGCGGCGGACGCGACCGCATGGTCAATGTCCGCGCCGTCAGGGAAGGCGAGGGGGCAGGCGCCGGCCTCGTCGTGACGCTGGACGACATCACCGATCTCGTCTCGGCGCAGCGCACCGCCGCCTGGGCCGATGTCGCCCGTCGCATCGCCCATGAGATCAAGAACCCGCTCACCCCGATCCAGCTCTCGGCCGAGCGCATCAAGCGCCGCTTCGGCAAAGTCATCGTCGAGGGCAAGGACATCTTCGATCAATGCACCGACACGATCGTGCGGCAGGTCGAGGACATCCGCCGCATGGTCGATGAATTCTCCTCCTTCGCGCGCATGCCAAAGCCGGCGCTCGCGCGCGAGGACATCGTCGAGACCGTGCGTCAGATCGTTTTCCTGATGCGGGTGGGCAATCCCGATCTGACCATCGCCGACAGCCTGCCGGAGACGCCGGTTCCGGCGCAGTTTGACCGGCGGCTGATCTCGCAGGCGCTGACGAACGTGATCAAGAACGCGACCGAGGCGATCGAGGCGGTTCCGATGGATCAGCGCGGGCCCGGGCGGATCGATGTCGCCTTCGAGCGCATGCCGGACGGCCGGATCGTCATCGACGTCATCGACAACGGCAAGGGCCTTCCGGCCGACCAGCGCCAGAAGCTGCTCGAACCCTACATGACGACGCGCGAGGGCGGCACAGGACTCGGTCTCGCCATCGTCGGCAAGATTCTGGAGGACCATGGCGGCGGTATCGAGCTGCTCGACCGGCCGGACGCCGTGGAGGGCAAGCGCGGCGCGCGGATCAGGCTGTGGTTTCCGGAGGACGGCCCCTCCGATGAGCCGGAGGACGCAGCGCCGGGTGGGCGCGAGCGCGCCGTGCCGAGCCGACAAGACCATGACAACGGGATAATCGCATGAGCGCTGACATTCTGGTCGTCGACGACGAGGTCGATATCCGCGAACTCGTCGCCGGCCTGCTCGAGGACGAGGGCTACCGCACCCGCAAGGCCGGCTCCGCCGACGAGGCGCTGGCGGCGATCGCGGCGCGCCGCCCCAACCTCGTCTTCCTCGACATCTGGCTGCAGGGCAGCCGGCTCGACGGCTTGCAGGTGCTCGAACTGATCAAGGAGAGCCATCCCGACCTTGCGGTCGTGATGATCTCTGGCCACGGCAACATCGAGACCGCCGTCTCTGCCATCAAGAGCGGCGCCTACGACTTCATCGAGAAGCCGTTCAAGGCCGACCGGCTCGTGCTGGTGGCCGAGCGCGCGCTGGAAGCCTCGCGGCTGCGCCGCGAAGTTCGCGAACTGAAGACGCGTTCCGTGCAGGCGAGCCGCATCGTCGGCCGCTCGACCGTGGTCAACCAGTTGCGCCAGACGATCGAACGCGTGGCGCCGACCAATGCCCGCGTGCTGATCACCGGCGAGCCCGGCTGCGGCAAGGAACTGGCCGCGCGCACGCTGCACGAGGCCTCGAGCCGGGCCTCGGCGCCGTTCATCGTGATCAACGCAGCCACCATCACGCCCGAGACGATGGAGGAAGAGCTGTTCGGCGTCGAAGCGGGCGAGGGCCGCTCGCGCCGCGTCGGCGCGCTGGAGGAGGCGCATGGCGGCTCGCTCTACATCGACGAGATCGGCGACATGCCGCGCGAGACGCAGAACCGCATCCTGCGCGTGCTGGTCGATCAGAATTTTCAGCGCGTCGGCGGGACCACGCGCGTCCATGTCGATGTCCGGATCATTTCCTCGACCAGCCGCGACCTCGCCAGGCTGATCGGAGAGGGGCATTTCCGCGAGGATCTCTACCATCGGCTCAGCGTCGTGCCGGTGCGCGTTCCGGCCCTGTCGGAGCGGCGCGAGGACGTGCCCGAGCTGATCGATTTCTTCATGGAGCAGATCTCGATCGCCACCGGGCTGCCGCAAAGGCGGATCGGCTCCGACGCGATGGCCGTGCTGCAATCGCATCAGTGGCCAGGCAACGTCCGTGAGCTGCGCAACAATGTCGAACGGCTGATGATCCTGACCAAGGGCGATCCGACCGCAGACATCACCATCGACATGCTGCCGGCCGAGGTCGGCGCAATGGTGCCGACGACGCCGTCGGGTTCCGGCGGCGAGCGGCTGATGAGTCTGCCGCTGCGCGACGCCCGCGAAATCTTCGAGCGCGAATATCTGATCGCACAGATCGCGCGCTTCTCGGGCAACATCTCGCGTACGGCTGAATTCATCGGCATGGAGCGTTCCGCGCTGCACCGCAAACTGAAGTCGCTGGGCGTCGGCTGACCGCCATGCGGCGATTCTTGCATGCACGTCTGCGCAATACGCAGGTGTGATGCGCGAAATGCAGGACCTGCAACCCTTGCTTTACGACGTAACTCGACGATTTAATGAATCATCGGTGTTTCGATGCAGGGCGGCGCTGACTTCGCGCCTGCGAACGGAACGAACTGGATCGCGGGCCTGAACCCGATGCGATCCCAACAACAGGTGCTAACATGGCCGCAGAGCGGGCACAAAACCTTCAGGACACCTTCCTCAATCACGTCCGCAAGCAGAAGATCCCGCTGACGATCTTCCTCGTCAACGGCGTGAAGCTGCAGGGCGTCGTCACCTGGTTCGACAATTTCTGCGTTCTGCTGCGGCGCGACGGTCATTCGCAGCTCGTCTACAAGCATGCGATCTCGACCATCATGCCCGGCCACCCGGTGCAGTTGTTCGAGCCGGAGGACACGGACAAGTCCTGATGGCCAGGCAGCCTTGATGGCCAGGGCAGGGCGCGGCGGACCGTCCGAGACGCCGCCCGTCACCAAACCGCTCGACGAGATCGAACGCGACATTGCCGCGAAAACCCGCGCCTATGTCGTCGGTCCCTATGTCCAGCGCGGCGCGGCATCGCTTGCCAACCAGCGCTCCTTCGCGGCTCGCCTCGATGAGGCGGTGGGTCTTGCCGCCGCAATCGACCTGACCGTGATCGAGCCGATCCAGGTTCTGCTCAGCGCGCTTCGTCCCGCAACCTATCTCGGCAAGGGCAAGGTCGAGGAACTGGTCGAGCGCATCAGGATCGAGGAGATCGGCCTCGTCGTGATGGATTGCGCGCTCTCGCCGGTGCAGCAGCGCAACCTCGAAAAGGCCTTCGGCTGCAAGGTCATCGACCGCACCGGGCTGATCCTCGAAATCTTCGGCCGGCGCGCACGCACCCGTGAGGGCGCATTGCAGGTCGAACTCGCACATCTCAACTACCAGAAGAGCCGGCTTGTGCGGTCGTGGACCCATCTTGAGCGCCAGCGCGGCGGCTTCGGCTTCCTCGGCGGGCCAGGCGAAACGCAGATCGAGGCGGACCGGCGCATCATTCAGGAGCGCATGACCAAGATCGAGCGCGATCTGGAGGCCGTCAAACGCACCCGCTCGCTGCACCGCGCCAGCCGCAAGCGCGTGCCTTATCCTGTGGTTGCGCTGGTCGGCTATACCAATGCCGGCAAATCGACGCTGTTCAACCGGCTGACCTCGGCCGAGGTTCTGGCGCAGGACATGCTCTTCGCCACGCTCGACCCGACCGCGCGGGCGATCAAGCTGCCGCATGGCGCGCGCATCATGCTCTCCGACACCGTCGGGTTCATCTCGGACCTGCCGACGCAGCTCGTCGCGGCTTTTCGCGCCACGCTGGAGGATGCGATCGAGGCCGATGTCCTGCTGCATGTCCGCGACGTCGCCCATGACGACACGCAGGCCCAGGCCGCCGACGTCCAGGGCATTTTGCGCGATCTCGGGATCGACCCGGACGACGGGCAGCGCGTGCTGGAGGTCTGGAACAAGTCGGATCTGCTCGCAGGCGAAGAGCGCGAACGGCAATACGGGCTCGCGGCGCTGAAGCCAGAGGTTTCGCGCCCCATTCTGGTCTCGGCGCTGACGGGCGAGGGCGTGCCGGCGCTTTGCGACGCGATCGAGAGCCGCATCGCCAGGAGCCGGCCGGTCTACCATCTGCGGCTGGAACCGGGCGACGGCAAGTCGCTGGCCTGGCTCCACGCCAATGGCGAAATCCTTGAGCGTGAGGATGCTGAGGACGGGAGTCTGAGTCTGACCGTCAGACTGCCGCCGGAGCGGGAAGGGGCTTTCGGCGCGCGCTTCCCCAAGGCGGAGCGACAGGACTGAAGACCTCCGCCCTACCCACGAAAGCCACGGGGAACCCCTCTCCCGGAGGGAAAGGGGCAGGGGTGAGGGGTCGGCCCGTCAACCAGTGAAACGCGCAACTATCCGCGCTACCGGTCAAGCAAATCGCGAGACGTCCGTCACCTCACCCCTGCCCCTCTCCTTACAGGAGAGGGGTTCTTCCAGCG
>LSIB01000174.1 GCA_001556025.1 Rhizobiales bacterium CCH3-A5 | reverse complement strand
CCATGGCGGCCTGATGTTCAACCCGCCGCCCGCACACGGAAATCCTGACAGTCCCGTGTATCCACGCCTCCAACGATGGCACAGACGTTCGCATCATCCTTTATGGCCATGCTGCTCTCCCGGCTCGATCACCAAACGGCTCGCCGGGACAGCTGCACGGACAGGACAGTAACGTGACCGGATGGTCAGGCCCTTCTCGGGTCACAGGCAACGGCGAGGCGAACCCTCTCCGCAAGGCGTTCCCGGGCGGCCGACAGGTCCGGGGAAAGACACTGGCGGGTCGATCGGAGTGCGGGTCAGACCGCACCGGGCGCCTCACGGCGCCAGCCTACCAAACGGTCGATCTGTGTTTGAGACAGGCCGCCCGGGAACTGGCTTCGATCTATTTACTATCCGTATTGAAGATATCCGGCTTGCCGAAGCGCGCCATCGCCTCCTCGACGGCCTCGACGCAGAAGGCGACGTCCATGGTGATCGAGAGCCGCCAGGCCAGAACCTTGCGGCTGAACCAGTCGACGACGGCCGTCAGATAGACGAAGCCCCGCGCCATGGGGATGTAGGTTATGTCCATCGCCCAGACCTGGTTGGGACGCGTCACCGGCAGCTTGCGCAAGAGATAGGGGAAGTTCTTGTGCCCCGGCGTCGGCTTCGAGGTGTTCGGTCGGCGATAGAGCGCCTCGATCCCCATGCGCTTCATCAGCGTGGCGACGTGAAGACGCCCGGCCCTATGGCCATCGGCCCCGAGAAGCCCCTGCAACATGCGGCTGCCAGCGAAGGGATATTCCAGATGCAGCGTACGCACACGAGGAGGGCCGCATGACTGAAGCCTTCGCGCGAGGGCCGCTGGCGCGATGATGGGGCGCGTGAAGGTCAGGCGGCCTTCTGATCTGCGGGCTTTTCGGCTGCGCGCAGGAGCCGCCACTGCCACGGCAGCAGCTCGTGGAGACGCGAGACGGGCAGATCGGCGATCCGGGCCAGGACGTCGGCGAGCCAGGCTTTTGGATCGACATCGTTGAGGCGAGCCGTGGCGATGAGGGTGAGGATGACGGCGGCGCGGTCGGCGCCGCGCTGGCTGCCGGCGAAGGTCCAGTTGCGCCGCCCCAGAGCGATGCCCCGTAGCGCTCTTTCGGCCGCGTTGTTGCTGAGGCAGATCCTGCCGTCGTCGAGGAAGCGGGCGAAGTCGGCCCAGCGCCTGAGCATGTAGTTGATCGGCTTCAGGACCTCGGCGGAGCGCGAGAGGGTTTCGCGCTCGCGCAGCAACCAGTCATGCATGTCCTCGAGAAGCGGCCTGCTCTTCTCCTGCCGCACTGCCCGCCGCTCCTCGGCACTGCGCCCGTTGATCGCGCGCTCGATCTCGAACAGCGCGTCGAGGCGTTTCACCGCCGCCAGGGCAACCGGGGAGACTGGCTTTCCCCTCACGCCGTCGCGGGCCTTCTTCGCGATGTCGGCCAGCTCGAAGAAGCCGCGCCGGGCATGGGCGAAGCAAAAGGCCGGCGTGATCGGCTGTTCCTTCCGCTGCGGGTCGAACAGCGGCTCGAAGCCATTGTAACAGTCGCACTGAAGGATGCCGGCGAACCCGGCCAGATGCTTTTGAGGGTGCTCGCCGCGTCGGTCGCCCGAGGCGTAATAGACCACCGCCGGCGGCGCAGGTCCGGCGAAGGGGCCATCATCGCGAACATACGTCCAGATCCGCCCGGTCGCGCATTTGCCCTTCGCCAGGATCGGGACCGTCGTGTCGTCGCCATGCAGGCGCTCGGCCGCCAGCACATGGGCCTCGATCAGATCGAAGACTGGCCTCAGGGCGAAGCTGCCGTGGCCGACCTGGTCGGCCAGCGTCGATAGCGGCAGATCGATCCCCTCGGCCTTGAAGCGCGCGCTCTGACGGTTGAGCGGAGCGTGCATGCCGAACTTGTCGAAGAGGATCGTCGCCAGCAATTGCGGGCCGATGAAGCCGCGCGGTGTCGCATGGAACGGCGCCGGTGGCTGGCTGACCTTCCCGCAATCCCGGCAGCTGAACTTCTCGCGCACCGTTTCGATCAGTTTGAAGCGGCGCGGGATTTCCTCCAGCGTCTGCGTCACGTCCTCGCCCAGCTTCGACAGCCGCGATCCCCCGCAGCACGCGCAGGCAGAGGGTGGATCGATGATGATCCGCTCGCGCTCGATGTCCTCCGGCCAGGGCTTGCGCACCGGCCGCTTGCGCGTGAAGGCGCGCACCGTCCCGCTCTTCGTCGCCGCGGCGGCGGCGGCAAGCTCGTCCTCGCTCGCCGCGGTCACGAGTTCGTCGAGCTGAAGTTCCATCTGCTCGATCAGCCGCGCCGTGCGTTCGGAACGCTGGCCGTATTTCTCGCGCTTCAGCTTCTCGATCATCAGCTGCAGATGCGCGATCAACGCCTCGGTGTCCGAGAGTTTTGCCTGCGCGCTGGCGGCCACGGCTTCGGCCTGCAACCGCGCCTCGCGTTCGGACCGTAGCGCCGCAAGGGCACTCGCGAGATCGCAAGGAAGATCGTCCGGCTTCATCATCACGAAGCCAGTGAATCAGATTTTTCCTGCGATTTCAAAAGCTAAATGCTAGCCGACCCGCATCGGACGCCAGGTTTCCCGGGGTGCGCGCCAGTCGATTCCCGACAAAAGATAGCCAAGCTGCGCCGTCGAGATCGTCACTGCCCCATCCGCCGGGCTCGGCCACAAAAACCGCCCCCGCTCCAGCCGTTTTGTGAACAGGCAGGCCCCTTGGCCGTCATGCCAGATCACCTTCAAAAGATCGCCGCGGCGCCCTCGGAAACAGAACAGATGCCCGCTCAGCGGATCACGGCGAAGCACTTCCTGAACCTGCAGCGACAGGCCCGGAAAGCCCCGGCGCATGTCGGTGTAGCCCGTCGCCAGCCAGACCCGCACCCCAGGCGGAA
The DNA here is from genome assembly GCA_001556025.1 of Rhizobiales bacterium CCH3-A5. GTDB lineage: Bacteria > Pseudomonadota > Alphaproteobacteria > Rhizobiales > Beijerinckiaceae > Allobosea. Next base: position 6,061 of record LSIB01000174.1, on the reverse strand, counting down.
CCGGGATCATCGTAGCGTCTCCAGGCCGCGGACAATCCGAAGCAGCGCATCGACATCAACGCGTCCGTCGACGACGATACGCCGCCCGTTCGACGTCACGATCTCGATCCGGCTGCCATCCACCGGCGGCGGGCTCGTCGTCGCCGTCACCTCCGGCACGATCACAGCCGGAATGAAGCCAGCGCTCGAAGCGGGACCAAGCCGCCCGGCACGTGCGGCATCGCGCCAATCGTTCAACTGAGAGCGCGTGATCGCGTACTTGCGCGCCGTTGCCGAGCCCAGTCGCCGACCCGAATAGCTCTCCTCAACGATCCGCAGCTTCGCTTCATCGCTAAAGCGCCGCCGACCGCCCCGTTCAACGATCTCAAGCCGACTGATCGGCGTGCCTGTATAGACGTCCATACAGACACATTCTCACCCCCAAGCATCAATCCTCAAGACGGCCGCCCTCGTAGGGGTACTTGCCACCAGCCGCTTGACCGCGAACATGTTGAGAGCGGTGAAGTTGCCAAACCGGATCGTCCGCCCCGTCAGCAGCCCGAAGAGGTGGCGATACACGACATAGAAGGTTCTGAAGCCGAGCGTTTCGGAACGCTTGCGGCGCTGTGCCACGACTGCATCGACATTCTGCGTCTTCAGCTCATCCAGCAGCGGCGAGATTGCCTCGGGCATATCCTCGCCGTCGCAATCCAGCACCACGACCGTTTCGGCATCCAGGTTGGCCGCGACATAGGCAAGGCCTGTCGCAATTGCGCGCTGATGTCCCATATTGCGTGCGAGATAGATGATCTCACCCGATAGACCCGCTTCAGCGATGGATGAGATTGCCAGGGGGTTACGAACCGAGCCATCTTCCACGGCCACCACGTAGGGCGTGACGGTGCATTGCTCCTTGAGGGTTCGGAACAGGATCGTCGCGCTCGCCGTGTCCTCGTAGACCGGCGTGACGATGACGAGCGCATGGCTTTCAGCGGTCACGACAGATTCTCCCAGTAGCGTCGGTCAGGCTCGGGCGGGATTGTCTGCCAGCAGCGCGTCGAAATAGGCAATTGTTTTCTTGAGGCCTTCCTCAAGAAGGATCGCCGGCTCCCAGCCCAAAATCTGCTTGGCCTTGCTGATATCGGGCCTCCGCTGCTTGGGATCGTCCTGCGGAAGAGGGAGGCGAATGATTTTGGACCGGGACCCAGTCAAAGCGATGACTTTGTCCGCCAGTTCGAGAATGGAGAACTCCCCTGGATTGCCGATGTTGATCGGCCCCGTGACATCAGCGGGCGTTTCCATCATGCGAAGGATCGCCTCAACCAGATCGTCGACGTAGCAGAACGACCGCGTCTGCGCCCCGTCACCGAAGACAGTGATGTCCTCCCCCTTCAACGCCTGGACAACAAAATTCGACACGACGCGCCCGTCATTGGGATGCATCCGCGGACCATAAGTATTGAAGATCCGTACGACCTTTATCGCCAAATTATGCTGCCGACGGTAATCGAAAAATAGCGTCTCCGCACAGCGCTTGCCTTCGTCGTAGCAGGAGCGGATTCCAATCGTATTGACGTTGCCCCAGTATTCTTCCGGCTGGGGATGAACCGACGGGTCGCCATAGACCTCGGAGGTCGAGGCCTGCAGAATTTTTGCACCAACGCGTCGCGCGAGGCCAAGCATGTTGATTGCGCCGTGAACGCTCGTCTTCGTCGTCTGTACCGGATCATGCTGGTAATGCACCGGCGAGGCCGGGCAGGCGAGGTTGTAGATGCGGTCGACCTCGACATAGAGCGGGAACGTGACGTCGTGTCGCATCAACTCGAAGCGCTTGTTATCCAGCAGATGTTCGATATTGCTCCGCCGTCCTGTAAAAAAAATTATCTACGCATAGAACCTCATGGCCTTGGTCGAGAAGTCGTTCGCAGAGATGCGACCCGAGAAATCCGGCGCCGCCGGTGACCAGGCAACGAGCACTGAAATATGACATTGCGCCCTCATTTATAGCAGGTGGCTGGGCTTGTCATGGCTCCGTCGGCGCGTCAAGTTGCGGGTAAATCGAAAGGCAAGGGAAAAGCGTGCTTCGCGAAGGGACGGTCCAAGCCAACAAGAGGGTGCCGCGACTGCGGGTTTGCAGCGCCGCGGTAGAGGGACTGCGAGCTTGACACTCTTCGCGAATAGCAGGCAAGCAGCCTGCGAGCGGCCGTCCCGGGGCGCGGCAGGCGGGTTTTAGCGGTACCATGAAATTGCTCGATGTTCGGCGTCTCGAGTTTGTCGCCGTGCCGCTTCTGTCCCTTGTTCTCCTGTTTACCTCGTTGTTTCGACTCGACTTGCCCGGGCTTTATTACGACGAAGCGCTCTTCATCCCGCCTGCGGCCAAGTTGTTCGACGACTGCTCGCTCAATGCCGGCATCTTCTTCAAGATCGGCTGCGTCCCGATCATCCTGCAGCCGCCCTATATCGGCAGCCTTAAGGCGCTGCTTTACGCGCCAATCTTCGGTATCTTCGGCGTCGGGGTTTTCAGTATCCGCCTGCCGGGCGTTTTGATCCTGCTGGTGAGCAATCTGGCTTTCTGGTGGTTCTGGCGCCGCCGGGTCGGCGAATGGCTAGGACTACTGCTCTTCGCATTCCTCTGCGTCGACGCTGGGTCAGTCTTCCATGCGCGTGTCGACTGGGGACCCTACGTGCTCCAGAATGCGGGCAAGCTCGCGCTGCTCTGCATCCTGACGGCATGGCTGGAAACGCGCGCCTCGCGCTATTTTGCGCTGGCCTGCCTCATCGTGTTCGTCGGCATGTTCGACAAACTGAATTTCCTCTGGCTCGTCCCGGCGTTCTCGCTCGCCATCGGCCTCGCTTATCGCAGATTGGCAATCGACGCCTTCGCTGCTCATTTAAAGCCGAACGCCGCGATCGTCCTTGTTTCCGCAGCCATCGGTACGCTCTGGCTTGTCAAACTGGTCATCCCGATCGCCATCGCCGGCACCAATCCTTTACCTTTCGTCCTGTCGGAACAGTTCGTCCGCATATTGGGGCTCGTGACCGGGACCCTCAATGCCGGCGCCTATCCGGTGCTGTTCGGATCGGCATGGCCGGGATCGACCTGGCTATCCACGATCGTCTACGCATCGACCTTCGCGGGATTGGCTCTGCTTCCTTTCCTGGGAGTTCTGGCGCGCCGCTTCGAGCCGATGTCGGTAGTCGCGCGTCTGGCACGCTACAGCGCGCTGCTCGCCGTCATCGAGAGCGCCCTTTTTGCCTGTCTGGTTGCCACGAAGGAGGCCGGCGGGCCTCATCACGCCATCATTTTTTCGCATATCTGGCAACTGCAACTGATTGCCACGGTGGGCTTCGTCTTGGCGATTGCAAGAGACCTGGGGCGGCCTCTGCGGACAGCAATCTTCGCGGCATGTATAGGGCTTTGCGGCACGGTCGTCGTCCTCAACCTCGCCAGCGTCAGGCACCATCTGGATGCCTTGAATCCTCGCCACCCCTTCAGCGCGGCGTTCTCCCCCGCGACATATGATCTGGTCCGCGTGCTCGAGGGGCTCGACGCTTCCGAGATCGCGTCAGTCGACTGGGGTATCCATAACGTGGTGTTCTCGCTGGCGAAGCCCGGAACGCGCGGACGCTATGCCGACCGATGGCCGACATTCAACGATTTGGGCCAGGGACGCATTTCATCTGCGGACGCGATGAGCGTCATCCAGAGCGGAGACAGCATCGCTTTCGTCGCGAGACCGCCGGAGCTCGCGATTTTCCCGAATACGATCAAAGGTCTCGGGATGCTCATCGGTCGAGCCAGCGAGTGTGCTGTGCAGCCCAAAATGATACACGATGCCCTCGGTCGCCTGCAGTATCTCGTTTACCAAATCCCGAGGCGCTGCATCGGATAAAACACCTGTGTGGGCCATTTGCAAAGCCCGGCTGGGAGTTGGAGTAGCACATGAACGAACGCCTTCGCTGGTTCCTCGCGATCGCTCTGGCGCACGGTCTTCTGCTGGCTATGTTGTTCAAGGGCATCTGGAGCGGCTCGTCGACATTCGTGACGGTGGGCGACTCCATCGATCAGAGCTTTATGTGGCTGACCAAGATCTTCTCGGCCAGCCGGCACGGCGAAGTGGCCTTGTGGGATTTCGGCGTCATGTCCGGCATCTCATTCGCGGGCGAGCTGCAGACATCTCCTTTATATCCGGTTGCCTGGCTGGCGGGGCTTCTGCTCCCTCCCGGCACGCTCCAGGCTTTCGATACGTTCCTCGTTCTGCATTTCGGTATCGCAGCCCTGGGCATGGCAGCCGTCGCTTTCGGACTGGGTCTGTCTCCGGCAGCGGCATTCGTCTCGTCCGCCATCTTCGCTTACGGAACGAGCTTTAGCCTCCGCGTCTCGGGACAGCCCAACCTGTTTGCTAGCCTCGCCTGGCTGCCCTGGGTCACCTTTTTCTTCATCACGGCCATGAGATGCGGCCGTGGACCGCATTCCGCTACAGTGGCCTGCGGAGCCGGCGCCGCGATCGCCATGAGCTTGCTTGCAGGCCATGCCCATTCAACCGTTCTCACCCTGATTGCCGCAGGATGTCTGCTCCCGGCGGTGTGGGGGTATGAGCCGGAAACGGGCCGAGCAATGCGGCCTACAGCGATGGCCTACAGGCTCGTCACGGTTTCCGTCATCGCCGGGGCGACGGCGCTGCTGCTTGCACTGCCGCAAATCATCGCGACCAAAGAATATCTGGAACTAGCCTATAAATGGTATGGGAATGGCTTCACAAGTTATCCTCACATCGTTCCGGTTGAGAAGTTCATTAACGCGGCGGTCGGATTTCGCGATCTCCCGACTGTCCTTAACGGAGGCCAGGTCCGCTCTGAGGACGGGGGAACACTATTCTTCACCAAAACGGGATTGTTGCTGTTCCTTATCGCCGTAGTGGCGATACCGTATTATAGGATACGTCGATTTTACGGCGTCCTGCTGTCGGCGGCGATCATCGTCTTTTTTGCGTTGACCTTCTCCTTCTCGTTCATCAAGCCTTTCGCCTACTTCTATATGAACACGCCCCTGATCAACATCATCAGGTCGCCGCCGCGAGCCTTGTTCGTGTTCGGTTTCGCTGGCGCGCTCCTCGCAGGTGTCGGAATAGACGTTCTTCTTCTTCTGACCCGCCGCATCTTGCCGACGCGACACACTTGGATATCAATCGTTCCCGTCGTGATCGCGATGGCTGGGTTGAGCGTGGAATTGCGGACCTACGCGCCGGCGCGCGTGATGCTTGACGTGGCCCGTCAGCAGGCATTGCTTCGCCAGACGATCGAAAATCCGATCGCAGAAAAAATCGAAGCTTTGAGCCGGGAAAGCGGAAACGTCTACCGCTTCTACGCGTCGCGCGACCTAATCGCCCCCAATATTGGCAATTTTCGCCCGGTGCTGTCGGCGCATGGCTACAGATCGTCGCGAACGATTGCCTATCATGAGTTTTTCGACTTCGATCCGAAATCATTGCGCATGGATGCTCTAGGCGTTCGTTGGTGGGTGAGCGACAAGCCGCTGGACGGACTCCGCCTCCTGGCAAAAACAGGCAACACGTTCCTTTACGAACGCGCAAGCGCGCTGCCGGTTCTCTGGAGAGCGGAGGATGGCGGGAAACGAAGCGCTCTGCCAATCGTACATGTGAACTGGCGCGAGAACGACGTGACCTTTACCTTTGCCACGCCGCAATCGGGACGCTTTGTCTTTGGACAGACCGCCTATCCTGGCTGGCGCGCCCTTCTCAATGAGCGGCCCGTCCTTCTATCGATTTACGAACAGTTGCAGTCGGTGGCCAGCGACGTTCCGGCGACCACCGTTCGGTTCGTCTACGATCCACCCTGGTGGCGCCCGAGTGCCGCGATATCCGCGGCAACCGCAATCGCCATCTTCGCGATCGCCGTCGTGGGCTGGAGCCGCCGGCGAGCGGTACCTGATCGCACGAGCCTTGCGTCCTCTGATCCTAGAGCACGCTGATTTTTAGCGGAATCGGGATTCGCAAATCAGTCGGATCGTGATTCATATGTGGACGCCCCCTTTGGCAAGGCGTTTATGTCGGGATGATTT
>LSIB01000173.1 GCA_001556025.1 Rhizobiales bacterium CCH3-A5 | reverse complement strand
AGCGGCCGCGATAGCCGGTCTCGATCCCGCGCGTCAGGTCGCCGCCCGCGATCGCCCGCAGACGATCGGCGAACTCCGTCGTCGCACCGTCCACAACCGCGTTGATCTCGTTGATGCCGGAGACCAGCTTCTGCATCTGTTCGTCGGCGCCGTCGATCTGGAGCCTGGCCGAGAAGTCGCCATTGGCGGCAGCCGCAACGACCTCGCCGACATCGGAGACGACAGAGGCCATCGCATCGGCACGCGCCATCCGGGCGGCCGAGGCCGCGCGCTCGTTCTCCTGCAGCAGGGCGACCTGCTCGGTGCTCTCGCGCAGCACGGAGACGGCTCGCGCCATGGCGCCGATCTCGTCCTTGCGGGTCGCATGCGGCACGACGATCTTCGTGTCGCCCGCCGTCAGGCGCTCCATCACGCCGGCCAGCGCCAGCAGCGGACCGGTAATGGCGCGTCGTGCGAACACCATCGCGCCGAAGATCGAGCCGACCAGCGCCAGCAGCAGGATGGCGGGCAGGATCAGCTTGACCTGGCCGGTGAAGGCGGCGGCCTCGTCGCCGAGCGCGTTGCCGGCCTGCTCGTTGCGCTGCGCGAAGGCGACAAGCAGGTCGTTCAGCGCCTTGCGGTTGTTGCGGTTGAGATCGTTGTTGCCCTGCGCGTTGGCGGCCGCTGTCGAGACCTCGCGGCCGAGCCGGACCGTCTCCGAGCGGAAGGTGATGAAATCGGCGATGGCCTTCGCGATCTGGCCGGCGCGCTCGCGCTCGCTTGCCGGGACGAGCCCGCCCAGATCGGCGCTGAGCTTGCGCAGTTGCGGGAAGCGCGCCTCCATGCCCTTGGCGAAGGGCTCCGCCTCCTGGGCTGTCTTCGACATGTAGATGCCGCGCGCATCCATCACCACGCCGAGCACCTGCGCATTGATCCGCTCGGTGACGAGGGCGATGTCGCCCTGCCGGCTCGACCGATCGGTGAGATCGCCGCTGCGGGACAGGGCGAACAGGCTCAAACCCGCCGAGGCGACCGCGCCAACGGCGACGATGGCCAGCATGGCGAGAATTTTCATACGAATGGAGTTCAAGATGCCAGTCCCCAACCTTGCTCGCGGCCTCCAGGCCCCGGCTTCCGGGGCAACGCCCTCGCAAGCCGGCGGTCGCGATGTCCTGCGCGTCGGGAATCCGGCGCGCGTCGCTTGTGTAGGCCCGTACCCGCTGGCTGATCCGGATCGGCCAGACCTTGCGGGAGACGCCCAATTATTGTGCGAAACAGTGAAGAAAGGCTTTCGGCGTTGATGCGAGTCGAATTGCATTCCCGTACAACCATCTGAGATTGCATCGTTTTACCGAGCACAACCGCGGCGAATCCGGGGCTGTGCCGGCCGCCTGTGACGCCGCGACGCCTTGCGCCGCCAGCGGCCGTCGCGCCCAGGACAAAAAGCTCGGCCCGGTTTTCACAGGCGCGCAAACATGCTTAAGCACGCAGGCTCGCGCGCAATGAGGCAAGACATCCATGACGCATGACCAGACCCCGCCCGGCCTCAAGCTCGTCACGGTGTTCGGCGGCTCCGGTTTCGTCGGCCGCCATGTCGTGCGCGCCTTGGTCAAGCGCGGCTACCGGGTGCGCGTCGCCGTGCGCCGGCCCGATCTCGCCGGCTTCCTGCAGCCGCTCGGCGCGGTCGGCCAGATTCATGCCGTGCAGGCCAATCTGCGCTATCCCGATTCGGTTTCCGCCGCGATCAGGGGCGCTGACGCCGTCGTCAACCTCGTCGGCATCCTGCAGGAGGGCGGCCGGCAGAACTTCTCCAGCGTGCAGGCCAATGGCGCGCGCGCCATCGCGCAGGCCTGCGCCGCGCTCGGCGTAAACCGCGTCGTGCAGGTCTCCGCCATCGGCGCGGATGCAGCGTCCGCCTCGGCCTATGCGCGCAGCAAGGCGCAGGGCGAGGCCGGGGTGCTGGCGGCCGTGCCGGGCGCGGTGATCTTGAGGCCCTCGATCGTGTTTGGGCCCGAGGACGGCTTCTTCAACCGCTTCGCCTCGCTTGCCCGCATGCTGCCGGTGTTGCCGCTGATCGGCGGCGGCGAGACGAAATTCCAGCCGGTCTTCGTCGGCGATGTCGCCGAGGCCGTGGCGCGCGCCGTCGATGGCGCAGCCGCCGCCGGCACGATCTACGAGCTCGGCGGGCCGGAGGTGAAGAGCTTCAGGGAGCTGCTGGCCTATATCTGCGAGGTCACCGGCCGCAAGCGCGTGCTGGCCCCCCTGCCCTTCCCGCTGGCGCGGCTGCAGGCGCGGGCGATGGAGATCGCGGACATGCTCACGCTCGGCCTCGTGCCCAACGAACTCAAGCTGACCCGCGACCAGGTGACGCTGCTGGAAAGCGACAACGTCGTCTCGTCGGCGGCCATCGCCGAGGGCCGCGATTTCGCGGGCCTTGGCATCGCGCCGACCTCGGTCGAGGCGGTCGTCCCGTCCTACCTCTGGCGCTTCCGCAAAACCGGGCAGTTCGATACGGCAAGGGCACAGTGAAGGCCTGATCCGTCATTGCGAGCACAGCGAAGCAATCCAGCGTCTTGCGCCGACATCTGGACTGTTTCGCTGCGCTCGCGATGACGGAGCGGACTGCCGCTCGACCTAGAGCATGCTCGGCAGCACCCTGTCCGGCGGCTTATGCCCGTCCATGAAGGTCTTGATGTTGACGATGACCTTCTCGCCCATGTCGGCGCGGCCCTCATGCGTGGCCGAGCCCATATGCGGCAACACCACGACACGGTGGTTGCGGGCGAGCTTGAGCAGGCGCGGATTGACCGCCGGCTCGCTCTCGTAGACGTCGAGCCCCGCGCCGGCGAGTTCGCCCGCCTCCAGCATGCGCGATAGCGCGCTTTCGTCGACGATCTCGCCGCGCGCCGTGTTGATCAGGATGGCGTCGGGCTTCATCAGCTTGAGCCGGCGCGCCGAGAGCAGGTGATAGGTTGCCGGCGTATGCGGGCAGTTGACCGAGACGATGTCCATGCGCGCCAGCATCTGGTCGAGCGAATCCCAATAGGTGGCGTCGAGCTTCTCCTCGACGCGCGGATCGACCCGGCGGCGGTTATGGTAATGGATCGAGAGGCCGAAGGCTGCGGCGCGTTTGGCGACCGCCTGGCCGATGCGGCCCATGCCGACGATGCCGAGGCGTTTCCCGGTAATGCGGCGCCCCAGCATCCAGGTCGGCGACCAGCCGGCCCAGTCATCGTCGGGGATGACGCGCGCACCTTCCGCGATCCGGCGCGCCACCGCGAGGATCAGCGCGATCGTCATGTCAGCGGTGTCGTCGGTGAGGACGCCCGGCGTATTGGTGACGGTGATGCCGCGCTGCACCGCGCTGGCGACGTCGATATTGTCGACGCCGTTGCCGAAATTGGCGATCAGCCGGAGCTGGTCGCCGGCCTGCGCGATCAGGCGGGCATCGATCCTGTCGGTGACGGTCGGCACCAGCACCTCGGCGGTCTTCACCGCCTCGACCAGCGCCGCCTGGCTCATCGGCGAATCGTCGATGTTGAGCTGCGCGTCGAAGAGCTCGCGCATCCGCGTCTCCACGATCGCCGGCAGCTTGCGCGTGACCACGACCAGCGGCTTCTTCTTGGACATCGACGCCTCCTCTCCCGCCGGCGCTCTGCTACGCTCGCTTCTGACCTCGCCGCCATTCGGCCTCAACCCGCCATTAACCAGGGGGCTTCAGGAATGGGTGGCGGCGTCGAAAGCTCAGTGCCGGCCTCGTTGCATAAGCAGCGGCGCGGCGGATGACAACATGACCCTTCGCCGGGTGGCCCCCGAAGCCCCCAGCGTCGAGATGGAGACCGGCTTGATGATGCCTCTGGCGATAGTCCCGGCAAGGCTCGGCTTTGTGCTGGCGGCGGGATTGATGGTTTCGACGCTGGTTGCGCCGCCTGTCGCGGCGCAGGACGTCCAGACCGGCTCGGTGACGAAATTGCCGGTGCCGCGCTATGTCAGCCTTAAATCCGACCGCGTGAACCTGCGCGAGGGGCCGTCCAAGGAGCACCGCACGCGCTGGGTCTACCAGCGCGCCGGCCTGCCGGTGGAAATCGTCGCCGAGTTCGAAATCTGGCGGCGCGTGCGCGATGCCGACGGCGCCGATGGCTGGGTTTTGAACAGCCTGCTCTCGGGGCGGCGCACCGCGCTGGTCGCGCCCTGGTCCAAGGTCAAGGACGAGACGTTCATCCTGCGCGCCGGCGCCGACGAGGGCTCGGCCGTGGTGGCGCAATTGCAGCCCAACGTCATCGCCAACGTCGCGAGTTGCGCAAACGCCTGGTGCAAGGTCTCGATCGGCAAGATCGAGGGCTATCTGAAGCAGGAACGGCTCTGGGGCGTCTACCCCAACGAGAAGGTCGACTGAGCGAGCCTTGACCGTCATTGCGAGCGCAGCGAAGCAATCCAGCGTCTCGCGTAAACATCTGGATTGCTTCGCTGCGCTCGCAATCACGAAGGTCGGCCCTATCCGGAAAACTCACGGACAGGTGATACGAGCCAGACGTTGCGGCGCTCAGCCGTCGATCTTGCGCAGCCTGACCACGACATCGACGCGGGCGATCTCGTAACCTGCCGGCGGCAGCGGCAGTTCGGCGACATCGATCGCCGAGGCCGGGATGTCGATCACCGTGTTCTCGCCATCGACGACGAAATGGTGGTGTTCGCTGTTGTCGGTGTCGAAATAGGTCTTCGCCCCGTCGATCGCGAGTTCGCGCAGCAGGCCGGCCTGGGTGAACTGGTGCAGCGTATTGTAGACGGTCGCCAGCGAGACCGGCACGCGCGCCTTCATCGCCTCTTCGAACAGCATCTCGGCCGAGACGTGGCGGTCGCCCTTGGCGAAGAGCAGCCAGCCGAGCGAAACGCGCTGCCGGGTCGGCCTCAACCCCACGCGGCGCAGGCGCTGGCGCACGTCATGAAACGGGCAGCCCTGACGCGCGCTCGGTCCGAAGCCCTGGTCTGCGTAGCCCTGGTCCTGGGACATCAGATCGGTCATGGCGTCCGGCCGGCTCCTGCGACATGTCTTGGCCGCGATGATCGCAGCCGATGCATGAACGGAGATGTAAGGCTTTGCCCGGGCCCTCGCAAGCGCACCGCCCTTTCGTTCGCGCGCGACGGCGTGTTAGGCACGGGCGGCAGGATCATATCGCCGGTTCGCGGCGGGTACGGATAATGGAGCGGAACGGGTTATGGAGCGGCAATCGTCATTCAGCTACGAAGAGATCCTGAGCTGCGGGCGCGGGGAGCTTTTCGGGCCGGGCAATGCGCAGCTTCCGCTGCCGCCGATGCTGATGTTCGACCGGATCGTCGAGATCGCCGAGGATGGCGGCCCGCATGGCAAGGGGCTCGTCCGCGCCGAGTTCGACATCAGGCGGGACCTCTGGTTCTTCGACTGCCATTTCAAGGGCGATCCGGTGATGCCGGGCTGCCTCGGTCTCGATGCGCTCTGGCAGCTCACCGGCTTTTTCCTGGGCTGGCTCGGCCTGCCCGGCCGGGGCCGCGCGCTCGGCGTCGGCGAAGTCAAGTTCGCCGACCAGGTGCTGCCCACGGTGAAGCAGGTTGTCTACGGCGTCGAGTTCAAGCGCGTCTTCAAGTCGAAGCTGGTGCTCGGCATCGCCGATGGCTGGCTGGAGGCTGACGGGAAGCGGATTTACACCGTCTCCGACATGCGGGTCGGGTTGTTCAAGCCTGAGGGCGCCTGACCAAAGCCGCGGGCGCGCCTTGCGCTCGCCATCGGCGTGGTCCATCTGCGCCTGATCGACGAACAGGGGCGGCATTGCAGGTCGCACCGCCAGAGAACCGCCGGAGAAGCGAGCATGAGACGCGTTGTGGTCACCGGGATGGGCATCGTCTCGTCCATCGGCAACAACACGCAGGAGGTGCTGGCCTCGCTGCATGAGGCGAAATCTGGCATCTCCTTCGTGCCGGACTTCGCCGAGCACGGGTTTCGCAGCCGCGTCGGCGGCGTGCCCTCGCTCGACCCCGCCAGCGTGCTCGATCGGCGCGCCATGCGTTTCCATGGCGGCGGCTCGGCCTGGAACCAGGTCGCGATGGAGCAGGCGATCCGCGATGCCGGGCTGGAGGAGAAAGAAATCTCCCATGAGCGCACCGGCATCATCATGGGCTCGGGCGGCCCCTCGACGCGGGCGCTGATCGACGCCTATGACAAGGCGCGCGAAAGCGGCTCGTCCAAGAAGGTCGGCCCCTTCGCCGTGCCCAAGGGCATGTCCTCGACGGCGTCCGCCACGCTGGCGACGTGGTTCAAGATCAAGGGCGTGAATTATTCGATCTCCTCGGCCTGCGCGACCTCCAACCACTGCATCGGCAACGCCTATGAGCTGATCCAGTGGGGCAAGCAGGACATGATCTTCGCCGGCGGCTGCGAGGAGCTGGACTGGACGCTGTCGGTCCTGTTCGACGGCATGGGCGCGATGTCGTCCGACTTCAACGAGACTCCGGCCACCGCCTCACGCGCTTATGACGTGAAGCGCGACGGCTTCGTCATCGCCGGCGGCGCAGGCGTCGTCGTGCTGGAGGAACTCGAGCACGCCAAGGCGCGCGGCGCCAAGATCTACGGCGAGATCGTCGGCTATGGCGCGACCTCGGACGGCTACGACATGGTCGCCCCATCCGGCGAGGGCGCGGTGCGCTGCATGAAGATGGCGCTGGAAGGCGTCAAGGCGAAGATCGACTACATCAACCCGCACGGCACCTCGACCCCGGTCGGCGACGCCAAGGAAATCGAGGCGATCCGCGAGGTTTTTGGCGCCGGCGAAAAATCCCCGCCGATCTCGGCGACGAAGTCGCTGACCGGCCATTCGCTCGGCGCGACCGGCGTGCAGGAGGCGATCTACTCGCTGCTGATGCTCAACAACGACTTCATCTGCGAGAGCGCCCATATCGAGGAGCTCGACCCCGCCTTCGCCGACATGCCGATCGTGCGCAAGCGCATCGACAATGCGGGCCTGGGCTGCGTGCTCTCGAACTCTTTCGGTTTTGGGGGAACCAACGCCACGATCGTGATGAAGCGGCTGGAGGCGTGAGGCGTCCATGCTGTTCATGGTGATCGAACATTTCGACCAGGCGCGGGTGAAGGAGATCTATGCCCGCTTCCACGAGAAGGGCCGCATGATCCCCGACGGCCTGACCTATGTCGACAGCTGGATCTCGGCCGACTTCGGGCGCTGCTTCCAGGTGATGCAATGCGACGACGTCACCAAGCTGCAGGAATGGGTGTTGGCATGGGGAGACCTCGCCCGCTTCGAGATCGTGCCGCTGGCCGCCTCGAAGGATACGGCCGCCGCGGTGAAGAAGCATTTGTAGCGTGACGGGCAGCGTCTAGACGGGTATACGGATTGTCTAGATAAGGAGATGCCTATGGCGTTCCATATCCGCGACCCCGAGACCGACCGCATCGTGCGCGATCTCGCCGCGAAGACCGGCGCGACATTGACCGATGCAGTGCGAGAGGCCGCCGCCGAGAAGCTAGCGCGGGTCGAGCGGACGCAGGACCGGGCCGACAAGCGGCCGTTGCGCGAACAAATTCGCGATATCCAGGATCGCGTGGCGGCGCGCGGCAAGACCGGGCTGAAGGCGGACAAGGCGTTCTTCGACTGGCTATCGGGCGACGAATGATCTTCGTCGACGCATCAGCCCTGACCGCGTTGATCGGCAACGAGCCAATGGCCGACAGGGTCTTGGACTGCCTTGAGAGCGACTCGGAGTTCTTTACATCGCCAGTTGCCGTCTACGAGACCGCGCTGGCCATCGTACGCATTGCGAACTACTCGGTTGCCGAGGCGCTGGCCGAGGTTCGCGATGTGCTGACCCGCTCGGGGATTGCAGTCGAACGTCTCGACGACGCGCACGCCGCCGAGGCCCTCACCGCCTTTTCTCGTTTCGGCAAGGGCCGGCACCCTGCAGGATTGAACATGGGCGATTGTTTCGCCTATGCCTGCGCCAAGACACGCGATGCCGCGATCCTGTTCGTCGGCAACGATTTCAGCCGAACCGATCTTCGCGACGCGCTCGCCGATCTCTGATGTGAAGGCCGTCCCATGCTCCCCCTGATGCACAACAAGCGCGGCCTCGTCATGGGCGTCGCCAACCAGAACTCGATCGCCTGGGGCATCGCGAAGACGCTTCACGCCCATGGCGCGCAGATGGCCTTCACCTATCAGGGCGAGGCGCTGGGCAAGCGGGTCAAGCCGCTCGCCGAGAGCATCGGCTCCGACCTCGTCATCCCCTGCGATGTCGAGGACATCGCCTCGGTCGATGCGACCTTTGCGGCCATAGACGCAGCCTGGGGAGGCGAGCCTGAGCGCAACACGCTCGACTTCCTGATCCACGCCATCGGCTTTTCCGACAAGAACGAACTAAAGGGATTGTACGCCGACACCTCGCGCGAGAATTTTTCGCGCACCATGGTGATTTCCTGCTTCTCCTTCACCGAAGCCGCCAAACGCGCAGCCGAGCGCATGCCACATGGCGGCAGCATGATCACGCTGACCTATGGCGGCTCGACCCGGGTGATGCCCAACTACAACGTCATGGGCGTGGCGAAGGCGGCGCTCGAAGCCTCGATGCGCTATCTCGCGGCCGATTACGGCCCGCGCGGCATCCGCGTCAACGCGCTCTCGCCCGGTCCGGTGCGGACGCTGGCGGGCGCCGGCATTTCGGATGCGCGCGCGATGTATTCCTGGCAGCGCGCCAACTCGCCGCTGCGGAAATCCGTGTCGCTGGAGGAGATCGGCGGGGCGGCGCTCTATTATCTCAGCGATCTCTCCGGCGGCGTCACCGGCGACATCCACCATGTCGATGCCGGCTACAACATCACCTCGATGCCGGCGCTTGAGGGCCTGCGCGCCGCCGACAGCGGGGATTGACCTTCACCGGGCGGTGAAGAAGGTCAGCAGCACCTTCCCCTTCTCGCCGATCAGGCAGAGGAAGCGGCGCGGCTTGTCTGATTTGTCGGTGCGCAGATAGGCCTCGCCCATGATGATGCGCGTGATGGGGGTCTCCTCGATTTTGGTCTCGGCGATGGCGATCGTCGCCCCGTCCTCGTCGATGTAGATGTCCTTGATCTCGGGCTCGCGCGCCGCCAACCGCTCCAGTGCCACAGCCTTGCAGGAGGCGATCTCGCCCGTCGCCGGCTTCTCCGGCGGCATGGTCGAGGTCGGCCCTGCGGTCTGGGCGAGAGCGGGCGCGGCGAGCAGGGTCGAAAGCAGCAAGGCAGATGCGGTCGGGCGCGGCATGAGGGTCACTCGTATTGCGGGTCCAATCCCAACGCGCCAGAGAGGTTGCGGTTCGCCTGGCCGCGCGATGAGTTCCATTCATGAAACGCCCCGGCCAAATCACCTGGTTCACCTGCGATCTGCCGGATCGCCGAAGCCTCAGGCATTGTCCGTGTTTGGCGGCTCGGGGCGACGTCGTCTGGCCTTGGCCGCTCGTTCAGGCTCGGGATCGGAATCGGCTTGAACAATCGGCCCAGGGTCGAGCGCCGGCTTGGGCTCAATGGGCTCCGGTCGATCGGATCCGTCCGGCGGAGCGGGCATGGGCTCAGCGCCGGCCGCCGGACCCGGATTGGTCTCGTGCGTCAGATCCAGTTGCGGTTCGGGATCGGGCTGCCGCCCCAAATTGAAGCCGGGCTCGGCGGCAGCCGCCGGCGGCTTCAGCGCTTCGATCTCGCTGATCAAATCCAGCGGCGACGGCACCGGAATGGCGACGCTGCCGGCCGGCGTCGGCGAAGACGGCGGCTGCGGCGTGGCGGCCGCCGGCTGCGGCATAGCTTGGCCGCCACTCCCCGCAGCGCCTCCGCTCATCTGCTGGGACTGCGGCTGTGTCGGGTTCTTCAGCCGCTCGCCGAGTGCATTGATCGCCGCTTCGAGCACACCAGGGCCGACAACGCCGCTCAGATGAAGCGCGATCAGGTCGAGCCGGATCGCCTCGTCGATAGAACCTTCGGCCGCGACCCGCGTGATCTTCTCATCGAGTCGCTTCTGCTCGTCGGTCGTGACGTTTTGCATCAGTGCGATGCAGTAGGCGACCAGCAGCTTGGCGCCGCGCACCGGATCGACGCCTTTCAGGAGATCGGAGACCTCCTGCGCGCGCAGGGCGGCCTCCTGCCGATCGACGCCGCGATCGGCGCTGAGAAGCAGCGTATCCAGGAGCGCGGCCGGGCCGATGCCAACTTCGGCGTCGCCGACACGCGTCTTGAAGACCGAGGAGCGCATGAAGACCAGCGCTCCGAAGCCTGCGGTGAAGATTTCGAAGAGATGCTTCTTCTCCGGCGGCGTCGTCGCCGCGAAGAGATGGAAGCCGTCCTTGCCGACGACATGGTAGGCCGCGACCGAAGCGAGGACATTGACCACGACATAGACCAGCCCGCTGCCGGAAAAGACGGCGCGCAGCGGCGCGTAAGGGTAGCGCCCGAGCAGTTCGATCGCACCGACCGCGGCCCCGCTCGCCGCGACGATGAGCCAGGCGCCGCCGGGCATGAGCACGATCCGCCAGGCCGCGAACAGCGCGAATGCGATAGCGACGATCAGCAGGGGGTCGAGAATGCGCGCCGACAGGTTGAACCCGGACCAATGTCTGATCGGGTTCGCAGGCATGGCGGCCCGCCTCAGAGCTTTTCGCGCCGCACGAAGGTCGTGCCCTCGGCGTCCCGAAGGAACGAGACCTCGCCCCTGTCGCCCGCCGTCACCAGCGCTTCCGCCAGTTCCTGCGTCGGCAACGAGACCTGGGCAGCGAGATCCTTGACCGCTATCGGCGTGCCCGCTGCTTCGAGCAGGTCGAGCCAACGCTCGCTGGCCGGCTTCGTCGGCGCTACCTGCTCCGGGCGGGCGCTGGGAATGTCAAGAATACTGGCGATCGAGTCGAAGGCGCGGCCGGCGCTGTCCAGATCGAGCGAAAACGCCGTGTTGGCGCTGCGTCTCGCACCAATATTCGTCTTGCCGAAACGCTGCATGGAACCTTCTCCGCTCAGCCGGATCGTCCTTGCAACTGATCATAGGATCGCGCCTGCTGGAAATCCAGAGAGCGCAGGGTTCAGAGCCCGAGCTTCTTCTTCCTTTGCCCGAGCGTCCTGAGCCTGAGCGCGTTCAGCCTGATGAAGCCCGCCGCGTCGCGGTGGTCGTAGGCGACCGCGCCTTCCTCGAAGGTGACGAGGTCCTGGTCGTAGAGCGAGTAGGGGCTCGAGCGCCCGACCACATGAACGCCGCCCTTGTAGAGCTTGAGGCGGACCTGGCCGGCGACGAACTCCTGGCTCTTGTCGATCAGCGCCTGCAGCATCTCGCGCTCGGGCGAGAACCAGAAGCCGTTATAGATCAGCTCGGCATATTGCGGCATGATCTGGTCCTTGAGATGGGCCGCGCCGCGGTCGAGCGTGATCGATTCGATGGCGCGATGCGCCACGCTGAGGATCGTGCCGCCGGGCGTCTCGTACATGCCGCGCGACTTCATGCCGACGAAGCGGTTCTCGACCAGGTCGAGCCGGCCGATGCCGTTGTCGCGGCCGAGCTCGTTGAGCTTGGCCAGCAGGCTGGCGGGCGAGAGCTTGACGCCGTCGACCGCGGTCGCGTCACCGGTCTCGAAGTCGATGGTGATGTAGGTCGGCTTGTCGGGCGCGTCCTCGGGCGAGATCGTGCGCGAATAGACATAGTCCGGCACCTCCTGCGCGGGGTCTTCCAGCACCTTCCCCTCGGACGAGGCGTGCAGCAAATTGGCGTCGACCGAGAACGGGGCCTCGCCGCGCTTGTCCTTGGCGATCGGGATTTGGTGCTGCTCGGCGAAGGCGATGAGCTGCTCGCGCGAGCGCAGGTCCCATTCGCGCCAGGGCGCAATCACGACGACCTCGGGCTTCAGCGCATAGGCCGTCAGCTCGAAGCGGACCTGGTCGTTGCCCTTGCCGGTCGCGCCATGGGACACGGCGTCCGCACCGAGCTTTTCGGCGATCTCGATCAGCTTCTTGGCGATCAGGGGCCGCGCGATCGAGGTGCCGAGCAGATAGACGCCCTCATAGGCGGCGTTGGCGCGGAACATCGGGAAGACGTAGTCGCGCACGAACTCCTCGCGCAGATCCTCGATGAAGATGTTTTCCGGCTTGATGCCGAGCAGCAGCGCCTTGTCGCGGGCCGGCCCCAGTTCCTCGCCCTGGCCGAGGTCGGCGGTGAAGGTCACGACCTCGCAACCATAGGTGATCTGCAGCCATTTCAGGATGATCGAGGTGTCCAGCCCGCCGGAATAGGCGAGCACGACCTTCTTGACGCGCTTCTCGGACATGAACGGACTTCCTGCGGCAGTGGCATGGCGATCATGCCGGGAGAACAGCACGGCCCGCGCGGGGCCGTGTTTTGACCATCATGGCGCACTATCGCAGGCCGATAATGGGCGCAATCGGAACCTTCTGATCGATTTTGCGTCTTCCCGTGATGGATCGGCTGTTGAAGACGGCCGATCACGACCTGGCGAGCCCCGTCGCCAGCCTTGCAGTCGCGCGGCGGGAGACCGAAACTTCGTCTCGCGCGACTCAAATCTCTAGACCACCGACTTGGAGGCTGAATGCCGAATCGTCCTGTGCTGGACTTCTGGTATGAGTTCGCATCGACCTATTCTTGCCTGAGCGCGCTGCGGATCGAGGCCCTGGCCGAGGAGGCCGGCGTCGCTCTGCGCTGGCGCCCGTTTTTGCTCGGGCCTATCTTCGCCGCGCAAGGCTGGACCACCTCGCCCTTCAATCTCTACCCCAACAAGGGCCGCTATATGTGGCGCGACATGGCGCGTCGCGGCGGCCGCAACGGCCTGACCTTCGTCAGGCCCGAAACCTTTCCGCAGAATTCGCTGATCGCGGCGCGCGTCGCGCTGGCGGGCCGCGAGGCCGGCTGGATGCCGGCCTTCTCGAAGGCGCTGTTCCGGGCGCAGTTCTGCGAGGGCAGGAACATCGCCGAGGAGGCGGTTCTGCACGCCGCGCTGAAGCAGGCCGGGGCCGATCCCGGCGTCGCGATCCCCGCCTCGCGCAGCGAGGAGGTCAAGGGCCGCCTCAAGGCCGAGACGGAATACGCCAAGTCGCTCGGCATCTTCGGCGCGCCGACCTTCGTCACCGAGGACGGCGAGGTTTTCTGGGGCGACGACCGGCTGGAGGAAGCGCTGGACTGGTCGCGCAACGGGCGCTGAGAAACAGCTCAGCTGCGGTTGTTCGTCTTCCAGCATGCCGGGCTGAGGACGGATTTCCAGACGCCGTTCGCCTTGCAGCCGGTCATTGCACCCGAGCAGACGCGCGCGACGCAGGCGCTGGGGTTGGTGCCGGCCTGGCACTTCTTCTCGCAGTCCGCATTCATCTGCGAACAGGATCCCCGCGCTGCCCGGCAACCCTCCTGCGCGATGGCGAATTCGGGCGCGGCGGCGAAAAGCAGGACGCCGAACATGACGCCTATGATCGTCTTCATCGTCGATCTCCCCTTCATTCCGTAAGGGAAGGTTAATACAAAATTCCGCCTCGTCCACCCTGCGCCGCCCGGTTGCCAAGCTCCGCGGGGCGTCACGGACTCGCGCTCCCGCCCCCCGTCATCTGGCGGGCCCACGGACCCCGCGCCGTCGATTCCTCGACCATGTGCGGCAGCGTCTGGCGCTCGGCGATTTTCGGCGGTCCAAGCGGAGCCAGCGGCTCGCGCCCGCCCGCCGTCTGCACCAGCGCCTGCACGCGCTTTGTCACGGACGGATGGGTCGAGAACAGATCGGCAAAATCGTCCGGGTCGTTCTCGAAACACATGTCCATGACGCCCGACGGCACGCCCTCGATATCGGCGCGGCCGGCGATCTTGAGCAGGGCCGAGATCATGGCGTCGGGGTTCTTGGTCAGTTCGACCGCGCCCGCATCGGCGAGATATTCGCGCGAGCGCGACAGCGAAAGCCGGATCACGATCGCCAGGAACCAGGAGATCGCGATCACCACCACGCCGACCAGTATCGCCAGGCCGCCGCCCTTCTTGGCGTCGTCCGACGAGATGCGGACGCGGCCGGCATTGCGGAAGATGAGTTCGCCGACGAGCGAGATCACGCCGGCGATGACGATGGCGATGATCATCAGCTTGACGTCGCCATTGCGGATATGGGTCAGCTCATGGGCGAGCACGGCCTCCACCTCGGCGTCGTCGAGCTGCGCCAGCAGCCCCGTCGTCACCGTCACCGTGAACTGCCTGTCGTTGACGCCGCTGGCAAAGGCGTTCAGCGCCTCGCTCTCGACGATGGCGAGCTTGGGCACGGTCATGCCACGCGAGATGCAGAGGTTCTCCAGCATCCGGTAGAGTTTCGGGTTGTCCTCGCGCGCGACGTCCTTGGCCCCGGAGACCGACGCGATCAGCGAGACATTGATGCGATAGCCGATGACGATCCAGATGGCCGTCGCGATGGTAATGAAGGGCAGCCAGCTCCAGAACAGCCGGCCGGCCTCGCTGAAGGCGGTGCGCCCGCGCGGCACGCCGCTGTAGCCCAGCCCCATCAGCAGCAGGCCCCAGGTCGTCAGGTAGACGAGCGCAAACAGCCCGACGAGCAGGAAGCCGGAGCGGATCCGGTTGTTGCGCTGATGCGTGTAGAGCCCGAAGGCCTGTCCCACCATCGCGGCTGCCCTGTTTGTGAAAGCGGGCCGTAGCCCTTCAGAACTTCACGGTCGGAGCGACATCGAGTTGGGCGCGCGCCGTCTCGCCGACGTCGAAGAACTCGCGCTCCCTGAAGCCCATCTGCGGGGCGAACAGCACGGCCGGAAACGCCTGGATCGCGGCGTTGAACTCGCCGACCGCGTTGTTGAAGAAGCGCCGCGCGGCGGCGAGCTTGTCCTCGACATTGCCGAGGTCGATCTGGAGCTGCTGGAAATTCGCGCTCGCCTTCAGGTCGGGATAGGCCTCGCCGAGCGCCAGCAGCCGGCCGACCGCGCCTGACAACTGCTGTTCGGCGGCGGCTTGCGCCTGCACGCCTGTCGCGCCTTGCGCCGCGTTGCGCGCGGCGATCACGGCGTCGAGCGTGGATTTCTCATGGGCGGCGTAGCCCTTCACGGTCTCGATCAGGTTCGGGATCAGGTCGTGACGCTGCTTGAGCTGCACGTCGATGTCGGCGAAGGCCTGGCCGACGCGCTGCCGCATCGCGACCAGCCCGTTATAGACCATGACACCGTAAATCACGATGGCTGCGAGCAGCCCCAAGACGACCCAGCCCATGAGATGCCCTCCGCGCGGCAGCCAACCGCGCACAGCCTCGCATGAAGGGCGACGCAGGGGAAGCGGGCGCGGTCGCCGGCTTCCCCGCACGCGTTCAGGGACGCGCCGGGATCTCCAGCCCGCGCTGCACCGCAGGCCGAGCAAGCCCGCGCGCAAGCCAGGCGGGAACCTCTTTCAGCTCGTCATAGGCGACGAGTTCGCCCGCGCCGTAGAAGCCGACAAGGTTGCGGACCCAGCCGAGCAGGGCGATGTCGGCAATCGTGTATTCGTCGCCCATCATCCATTGCCGGCCAGCGAGCCTGGTCTCCAGCACGCGGAGCAGGCGCTTGCTCTCGGCGGCGTAGCGGTCGCGCGGGCGCTTGTCCTCATAGTCCTTGCCGGCGAATTTGTGGAAGAAGCCGAGCTGGCCGAACATCGGGCCGACGGCCGCCATCTGGAACATCACCCACTGGATCGTCTCGATGCGCGCCACCGGGCCGGACGGCATCAGCTTGCCGGTCTTCTCGGCGAGATAGATCAGGATCGCGCCAGACTCGAACAGCCCGAGCGGCTTGCCGCCGGGCCCGTCGGGATCGATGATCGCCGGAATCTTGCCGTTGGGATTCAGCGAGAGGAATTCCGGCCCCCAGGTCTCGTTCTTGCCGATGTCGATCGCATGCGGCTCGTAAGGGAGCCCAAGCTCCTCCAGCGCGATGGAGACCTTCACGCCGTTGGGCGTCGGCAGCGAATAGAGCTGGATGCGGTCGGGATGCTTGGCGGGCCAGCGGCTGGTGATCGGGAAGGCGGACAGATCGGGCATATCGGGCTCCGGAGCGGGACGGCGGAGGCCGGGAGATGGGGACGATCTGGCTCAGGGCAATCGGCGGGCGCGCAAGGGCGGGTTTGCCGCATCCCAACGGCAGCAATTTTGCCTCGCCAAGCCGAGGCCTTTTACGAGCCTTGCTCGCTTGCGGAACAAGCCGTCGAAAGTATATACTCGGATAGACAACGTTGGGGTGCGGCAGAGTCGTGCCGAGCTTGTTTAGTCCTCGCGGAGAATGGCATGGCGACGACGCGCGCTTTCCGATCCGGCAACAGCCAAGCCGTGCGGCTTCCTTCGGAGATGGCCTTCGAGGACGGGCAGGAACTAACCGTGACCAGAAGCGGGAACATGGTGACCATCGTGCCCAAAAGCGAGAGCCTTCGTCACGTGCTCGAGGAGTTTCTGGCTTCTCCTCCGCTCACGCCGAGCGAACCCATCGAACGAACTCAGGTGCCGGATCGGGACGGTCTCTGAGTGGTCTTCCTGCTCGATACCAACGTCGTTATCGACGCGCGCGATGGCGTGCGTCCAGTCCTGTCGAGGATGCTGCGCTGCGATGGGGCACTGCTTGTATCCGCCCTCGGCGTCGCCGAGCTGCAGCGGGGATTGATTGCGCCGCAAGACAACGCGTCGGTTCGCCGCGACCGTCTGAACAGGCTGCTGCTGAATATTCAGACCGTCCCGTTCGACGAGAGCGCCGCCGAAACATACGGCCGGATCATTGCCGCTCTGGGCTGGATCCGCAGCCGCGACTTCGACCGCATGATCGCCGGTCATGCCATCAGCCTCAACGCCACTCTCGTCACCAACAACGAGCGCGACTTCCGCGACATTCCCGGCCTCAGGGTCGAGAACTGGCTCGACCCGGCCTGACGCGCAGCCACCGCCCTTGCCCTCATTCGCCATTTCCACTACATCGCGCCTGTCCGATAAGGCCGTGATCGATCACAGCCGGGGGCGGTCTTTCAGGCCGGCTCCCGTTTTGTGTTTGGGGCGGATCGTTCGGATGCGGATTTGCAGTCGACGGCCAAGCGCCGCCCGGTGAGCCGGGCATATGTCTCGCAAGAGGCTCCGTCGAACGAATCCGGATCGCAACGCCAACCCAAGCGGCGCTTTGCCGGACATCCGCGTCAAGACGCGGCCGGCTTGCAGGAGTTCACATGTCAGCAGTCGAAAGCTATTCGGGCCGCGAGGATTTCGCCGCCCTGCTCGAGGAATCGTTCGGCCAGAACGAAGCCCTCGAAGGTTCCGTCATCAAGGGCATCGTCGTCGCCATCGAAAAGGACATGGCGATCATCGATGTCGGCCTGAAGACGGAAGGGCGCGTCGCGCTCAAGGAATTCAACGGCCCCGGCCGCGACCAGGACATCAAGGTGGGCGACGAGGTCGAGGTCTATCTCGACCGGATCGAGAACGCGCTCGGCGAGGCCGTGATCTCGCGCGACAAGGCGCGCCGCGAGGAGAGCTGGGTCAAGCTCGAAAAGGCCTTCGAGGCTCGCGAGAAGGTCTCGGGCGTCATCTTCAACACCGTCAAGGGCGGCTACACCGTCGATCTCGACGGCGCCGTGGCGTTCCTGCCGCGTTCGCAGGTCGACATCCGTCCGATCCGCGACGTCGGCCCGCTGATGGGCCAGCCGCAGCCCTTCGAGATCCTGAAGATGGATCGCCGCCGCGGCAACATCGTCGTGTCGCGCCGCACCGTGCTCGAAGAGACCCGCGCCGAGGCTCGCTCCGAGCTCGTCGCCTCGCTCGAAGAGGGCCAGGTGATCGACGGCGTCGTCAAGAACATCACCGAGTACGGCGCATTCGTCGACCTCGGCGGCATCGACGGCCTGCTCCATGTCACCGACATGGCCTGGCGTCGCGTCAACCACCCGTCCGAGGTCGTGACCATCGGCCAGTCGGTCAAGGTCAAGATCATCAAGATCAACCAGGACACGCACCGCATCTCGCTCGGAATCAAGCAGCTGCTCGCCGATCCGTGGGATGGCATCGCCGCCCGTTACCCTGTCGGTGCGCGCCTCAAGGGTCGCGTCACCAACATCACGGACTACGGCGCGTTCGTGGAAGTGGAGCCGGGCATCGAGGGCCTCATCCACGTCTCCGAGATGTCCTGGACCAAGAAGAACGTCCACCCCGGCAAGATCGTCTCGACCTCGCAGGAAGTCGACGTCGCGATCCTCGAGGTCGATCAGGTCAAGCGCCGTATCTCGCTGGGCCTCAAGCAGACCCTGCGCAACCCCTGGGAGGTTTTTGCTGAAACCCATCCGAGCGGTTCGACGGTCGAGGGCGAGGTCAAGAACAAGACCGAGTTCGGCCTGTTCCTGGGTCTCGAAGGCGATATCGACGGCATGATCCATCTCTCCGATCTCGACTGGAACCGTCCGGGCGAGCAGGTCATCGAGGAATACAAGAAGGGCGACATGCTGCAGGCGGTCGTTCTCGATGTGGACGTCGAGAAGGAGCGCATCTCGCTCGGCCTGAAGCAGCTCGGCGGCGATCCCTTCGTGGATGCCGGCGAGTTCAAGAAGGGCCAGGTCGTCACCTGCGAGGTGATCGAGGTCAAGGAAGCCGGTCTCGACGTCAAGATCGCCGGCACCGACATGACCACCTTCATCAAGCGCGCCGAACTGGCGCGCGAACGTGGCGACCAGCGCCCCGAGCGCTTCGCCGCCGGCGAGAAGGTCGACGCCCGCGTCATCCTGTTCGACAAGAAGGCGCGCAAGATCCAGGTCTCGATCAAGGCCCTGGAAATGGCCGAGGAGAAAGAGGCGATGGCGCAGTACGGCTCCGCCGACTCCGGCGCCTCGCTCGGCGACATCCTGGGCGCCGCCCTCAAGAAGGCGACCGACAAGAAGTGATCGTTTCGCCGCGTCTCGCGGCGGAACCGTCCGACCAGCCCGCGCGGAGCGATCCGCGCGGGTTTTTCTTTGGACCGGACGATGACAGCTTCTATCGTGGCCGCTCGATCATGGTCTGATCTCGAAAACGCCTCGTCATCCCGGGGCAAGCCCCGAATGACGGCGTGGTTCCGTGCAAAATTCAGCAACGACCCGACAACCGACGGACGAACGCCATGCGCCGCGAGATCATCGAAGTCCCCGTCATATCCGAGGCGATCCGCAAACTCGGCGCGCCGACATCGGCCTTGGCCCGGGCGGGCGATCTGCTCTTCACCTGCGGCATGCCGCCGATCGACCTGACGACGGGCGAGATCGTCACCGGCGACATCGAGACCCAGACGCGCGCCAGTCTCGACGCGCTCGACGCCACGCTGCGCCATGCCGGCTCGTCGCTCGACACGGTGGTGAAAGCGACGATCTACGTCACCGATCCCGCGCTGATGGCAGCGGTCAATGCGGTCTACCGGACTTACTTCAAGGAGGGCTTCCCGGCCCGCACCTCGACTGCGATCAAGCCCTGGCCGCTGCCTTTCGACATCGAGATCGAATGCGTCGCGGTGCTGGAGGGGTGAGCGGCCACGGTCCCACGTAACGTCGCGCCGTCATCCCGGACGCAGCGAAGCGGAACACCGGGCTCCATGCCAGACCACCGCAGCGCCCTACGATGGATCCCGGAACTGCGCGGCTTCGCCGCTTGTCCGGGATGACGTGATCTGTGACAGAGCGTCAGCACAAGCCCAAGCCGCTGCGAGACCCCCGCCATGACCACCACGCCGACGCTCGAAACCCTCGCCGACGATCTCGCTGCCCGCCGCACCACCAGCCGGGCGCTGGTCGAGGCCTGCCTCGCCCGCATCGAGGACCCGGCCGGCGAGGGCTCGCGCGCCTTCGTCAGCGTCGATGGCGCGAAGGCGCTCGCCGCCGCCGACGCCATGGACGGCTTGCGCCGCGCCGGGGCCGCGCCCTCGCGCTTCGCCGGCATCCCGATCGCGATCAAGGACCTGTTCGACATCGCGGGCGAGGTCACGACCGCCGGCTCGAAGGCGCTGGCCGACCAGCCGCCGGCCGCAACCGATGCGGTCGCGGTCGCTCGGCTGCGGCAGGCCGGGCTCATTCTGCTCGGCCGCGCCGGCATGACCGAGTTCGCCTATTCCGGCCTCGGCATGAACCCGCATTACGGCGATCCGCGCGCGCCATGGGACCGCGCTACGGGCCGGGTCTCGGGCGGCTCGACGTCCGGAGGCGCGGTCGCGGTCGCCGACGGCATGGCCCATGCGGCGCTCGGCACCGATACCGGCGGCTCCTGCCGCATCCCCGCCGCCTTCTGCGGCATCGTCGGCTACAAGCCGACCGCGCGGCGCGTGCCGCAGGGTGGCTGTGTGCCGCTCTCAGCCAGCCTCGATTCGATCGGCCCGCTTGCCCGCTCCGTCGCATGCTGCGCCGCCCTCGACGCAATCCTCGCCGGCGAGGAGGCGCGACTGCTCGTGCCCGCGACGATCGCCGGCCTGCGGCTCGCCGTGCCGATGACGATCGCGCTCGACGGGCTCGCTCCGCAGGTCGCGGCCGCGTTCGAGGCGGCGCTCGCGCAATTGAAGGAGGCTGGCGCAAGCGTCAGCCGCATCGCCGTGCCGGAGTTCGACGAGATCGGCGCGGTCAACGCCAAGGGCGGCCTGACGGCGCCGGAGAGTTTTGCCTGGCATCGCGCATTGCTGGACGCGAAAGAGGCGCTCTACGACCGCCGCGTCTCGGTTCGGATCAAGCGCGGCGCGAGCGTGTCGGCTGCCGACTACATCGACACTCTGGCGGCACGGCGCGGACTGATCGACCGTGTCACGCGGAGGCTGTCAGCCTTCGACGCGCTGCTGATGCCGAGCGTCGCGATCCTGCCGCCGGCCATTGCCGATCTCGCCACCGACGACGACGCCTACACGCAGGCCAATCTGATGGCGCTGCGCAACGCCAGCCTGATCAACATGATCGACGGCTGCGCGCTCTCGCTGCCGATCGCGGCGGCGGGCGGCGCGCCGGTCGGCCTGACGGTGGCGGGCGTCGCCGGGGCGGACCATCGGATTTTCGCGGTCTCGGCGGCGATCGAGGCGTTGCTGGCCTGACTACGCCGACGTCGAACAGTCCGCTTCACACATTCAGCGCGCCAGATCCTCCAGAATCGGGCAGTCCGGCCTGTCGTCGCCATGGCAGGTCCGGGCAAGGTGTTTCAGCGTGCCCGCCATCGCCTGAAGCTCAGCGATCTTCGCTTCCAGATCGCGGACGTGCTGGAGCGCGACGCGCTTCACGTCGGCGCTGGCCCGGCTTCTGTCGCGCCAGAGCGCCAGGAGTTCGCGCGCTTCCTCAATGGAGAAGCCCAGCATGCGCGTGCGCCTGACGAAGCGCAGCGTATGGACCTCGTCGCTCGCATAGACGCGGTAGCCTGCTTCCGTGCGCGCCGGCGCGGCGATCAGGCCGATGCTCTCGTAATAGCGGATCATCTTGGCGCTGACGCCGGAGGCCGCGGCCGCCTGCCCGATATTCACAGCCCATCTCCCGTGAAACGCCGCAGTCTGAGCGCGTTGGTCAGCACGCTGACGCTCGACAAAGCCATGGCGAGGCTGGCGACCATCGGCGAGAGCGTCAGGCCGAAAGCCGGATAAAGCGCGCCTGCCGCGACCGGGATCAGCAGGATATTGTAGCCGAACGCCCAGCCGAGATTCTGGCGGATATTGCTCATCGTCGCGCGCGACAGGGCGATGGCCTTGCCGACGCCGGCGAGATCGCCCGAGATCAGCACGAGATCGGCGGTCTCGATGGCGATGTCGGTTCCCGCGCCCATAGCGATGCCGATATCGGCCTGCGCAAGGGCCGGCGCATCGTTGATGCCGTCGCCGACGAAGGCGAGTTTTCCGCCGCCAGCCTGCAGCGAGCGTACAACATCGGCCTTGTCCGTGGGCAGCACCTGCGCCACGACCTCGTCGATGCCGAGCTGGCGGGCCACGGCGTTGGCCGTGCGCTCATTGTCGCCGGTGACCATGACGACGCGCAGGCCGAGCCGCCGTAGTGTCGCCACGGCGTCCGCCGAAGTGGCTTTCAGCGGATCGGCGACGGCGAGGGTCGCCGCCAGCCGGCCGTCGATCGCGGCATAAAGCGGCGTCTTGCCGGCCTCGCCGAGTTCGGCCGCCTTGTCGGCGAAGGGCGTCACGTCGATGCCGGTCGCCGCCATCATCCGGTCGGAGCCGACCGCGATGGCATGGCCCGACACGGTCGCCCGGACGCCGAGCCCGGCTTCGGCCGTGAAGCCGCCCGCCTCGTCCCAGCTCAGTCCGCGCGCCTTCGCCGCAGCGACCAGCGCCGCCGCCACCGGATGCTCCGAGCGCGCCTCCACGGCCGCGACCAGCGCCAGCACCTCGTCCTCGGTGAAGCCGTCCGCGACCACGATGTCGGTCAGTTCCGGCCGCCCTCTCGTGAGCGTTCCGGTCTTGTCGAAGGCGACGATCCTCGCCTGCGCCAGCGTTTGCAGCGCCTCGCCGCGCCGGAACAGGATGCCGAGCTCGGCCGCCTTGCCGGTCCCGACCATGATCGAGGTCGGCGTCGCCAGCCCCATGGCGCAGGGGCAGGCGATGATCAGCACCGCGACGGCGGCGACCAGCGCATGCGAGAGCGCGGGCTGCGGCCCAAAGGTGAGCCAGGCCGCGAAGGTCACGGCCGCCAGCGCCATCACGGCTGGGACGAACCAGAGCGTCACCCTGTCGACCAGCGCCTGGATCGGCAGTTTCGCGCCCTGCGCGGCCTCGACGGTGGCGACGATGCGGGCGAGCAGCGTATCGGCGCCGACCTGCCGCGCCACGAACCGGAAGCCGCCCGCGCCGTTGACCGTGCCGCCGATGACGGCGTCGCCCGGCGTTTTCCGAACCGGGACCGGCTCGCCGGTGATCATCGCCTCGTCGATCAGCGACGAGCCCTCGGTCACCTCGCCATCGACGGGGATGCGCTCGCCCGGCCGGATCAGCACGAGGTCGCCGACGCGGACCTCGCCGATGTCGATATCGGCCTCGACGCCGTCGCGCAGCACACGCGCGGTTTGTGGCGCCAGTTCGACCAGCCTGCGGATGGCCTCGCTGGTTCGCCCCCTGGCCCGCGCCTCGAACCAGCGCCCGGTCAGGATCAGCGTGACGATGACCGCGCCGGTCTCGAAATAAGTGTATTGGGCGCCGGCCGGCAGCAGATGGGCTGCGAAGCTCGCCGCCGTCGAGTAGAGCCACGCCGCGCCGGCTCCCAGCATGACCAGCGAGTTCATATCCGGCGCCAGCCGCCACAGCGCCTGCCCGCCCTTGACGAAGAAGCGCCGCCCCGGCCCAAACAGCACGACACTCGCCAGCAGGAAGGCGGCGAGCTTGAGGTTGGTCTCGCCGAAGCGCCCGGCCAGTTCGTGATGCCAGGCGTCGGACAGATGCGCGCCCATCTCGATTACGAGCAGCGGCAGCGTGCCCAGCGCGGCGACGATGACCGACCGCTTCAGCGCGGCCTGTTCCTCGATGCGGGCCGTCTGCTCGCGATCGCTGGCTGCGACATCCGTCTCGCTGCGCAGCGTCGCCTCGTAGCCGACCGCATCCAGCGCCGCGATCAGGCGCGGGGCGGCGGCGGGTCCGCCCGCAATCTCCACGGTCGCGCGGTTGGTCGCCAGATTGACGTCGGCGCGCCCGACGCCAGGCACCGCTCTCAGCGCCCGCTCGACGCGCCCGACGCAGGCCGCGCAGCTCATGCCGTCGATGGCGAGCTCGAGCGGGGCGGGCGCGAGGCGGCTGGCTGTCGCGAGGGACATGTCGTCATCTCCGGATATCGATGACGCTGAACATGGACCTTCCCATAATGGGAAGGTCAAGCGGCATGCCGTCGCAGGTCATAGGCGGCTGACAGGCTCTGAGACGCGACGCTATCAGCCCCCTCCCCCCGCTTGCGGTGGGGAGGGATGGGTGGGGGG
>LSIB01000172.1 GCA_001556025.1 Rhizobiales bacterium CCH3-A5 | reverse complement strand
CATGGGGGTCAGTTCTTCATGACGAAAAGGGGTCAGTTCCGAATGTCGCTGGACATCCCCTTTCCGTAGAACGGCCAACAGATCAGTAAAGCCGTGATCAACCGTCATGCGGCTGAAACTGTCGGGCCGCGTGCGCGATAACCAAATTTGGTTTTCTTTGAATGCATTAAACAGGAACGGACCGGCCGCGAGGGCAACGATCATCGCTCTGCCCTTCCAACCATCCGCAATCCTCAATAGCGTGAATGTCAGAGCGGCAATCGCCAGCATCGCCGCCAAAGCGACAATATCGATGTCAAGCTTGCGGATCAGGAGCGCATATCCCGTGACACCCATGCCGGCCACCGTGAAGAGGACCATCGCATATAGCGCGAGCCTCTTGACATCGTCGGGACGAACATTTGCAAGTGACATTGCGAGCAGCGGGAACACGAGCAACTCGAACAGGTTGGGCCGATAAAGCACGCCCAGAAGCGGAAGCCGCTGGAGTATCTCTGCCTCGCCAAAGGCGTTGCGTGAGAGCAGAAAGAGCAACGCCGCCGCGACCAAGGGTGCGCATTTAACCGCATTTCGTAGGGTCAAGCAGAACACGACGGCCAAGAATGGCATGAGCCCGGTGAAGTGATAGGTGGACGTCACATCGTTTATGCCGACGTAGCGGCGGAGCGAAAAGCTGCGCAGGGCACCAGGTGAAAAGGCCGTCAGCCAGCCCGACAAATCGGAAGCTCCCTGACTGGTTAAAGCGACCTTCGGAACGCCCGCAACAACGATCGGCAGCCATAGTGGTGCCGTCAGAGCCAGTCCCAAGGCTAAGCCGGCAGCCAAAGCAGTCGAACTCCTCAGATAGTGAGAGGTCGAAATCGCCCGTGCTCGCGAAATTGCAAGACCAGTTGAAATCAGAATTCCGATATAGCACGCCCAGGCGATAAGAATCGTGAGGACGACCGGCAGAAATCCCGCGGTTATTATAAGTGTAAAAATCAAGCCGAGGGCGAGCACCAGAGGCCCAGAAGGTCTCGAAAGCAATTTCTCGGTGACCAGAAACAACCATGGGAACCAAGCGAGCGACGCGATTACGCCGGCATGCTGCGCGTTCCCGATCCAGGTTCCGCAGAAAGCGGCAGTGACCGAAAGACAAGCGGCGTACCACCGAGGGGCACCTCTCCAGCAGGCCCAAATATTGAACCCTGCGAATCCAATTGCGAAATGGGCAAGGTTAATAAACTGTGCGATATATATATTGAAACCTATCTTAAATAAACTCAGTATGGTGAAGTAGATAGCCGTCGGTATATAAAATAGCATCGATTGCGTATTATCATAGAATTGTATTCCCGCGTAAATATATGGATCATAATGCGGAAAACTAAATGAATTGAACGAATCAACTATCTTCCACCACAGGGGGATATGATAAAATTCGAAATCGTAAGGAAATACGCCTTTGCCGCGAAGTTGTGGCATGAAGGCGATGCAGGATAGCAGGGCCCCAAAAAACAGAGCCTTGAGAATCACTCGAATATCGACGCGGATGTTGCACGGCGGCAGAGCACTGTGCTGTGAACTGTCGTCGCGAGGGCTGGCGTTATTATCGGCCATCGATCGTTCCGTAAGCGATCATCGCAAAAAATTCACAATCTGAAAACAAAAAACCTGTTAGCCAGAAAGCTGATGCAGGTGCTCAGCGCCGTCGCTATCACGAAGCCGACCGTGTAGCTCAGCTTCGACACATCCGACCAAAGTGTTAGGAATACAAAATGCGTCAACGCGACTGCCGCGTAGACGACCAGAAAGCGCCCTAAGGTTCCCGCCACGGGATCGCTGGACCGAAAGACGAAGGCCTTATTCCCGAGATATGAAACAAGTATGCCAACAACGGCTGCTAACCCGTTCGCCAGCCCCACCGACGCGACGCCGGCATGCTCGATCAGAGCGCGCAGCGTTAGATAGTGCACGGCGGTCGCGAACAGGCCGTTCGCGATGAACCGGGGGAGTGTGGAAGACGCCGGAGTGCTCACGTCACTGGTGGTCATGGTCGGCACCTGTCCGCTCGACATGCCGAATCAACATCTCGAGCTGCGCCCGTGTGATCGGCGGGGCACTCTTGATCAAGCCGGAGATCATGAGGGTCACGAATGTCAGCACGCCCGCTTGCATCAGGATCAAAATCAGAAGGCCGGCCGCTACGGAGAACCAGCCCGGCGTCGCGAAGCCAAACAGCTTTAGGATTACCGACATGCCGAGCAATCCGAGCGACACGGACGCCAGTAATGTGCAAAAAAGGCCAACGCGCACGAGCACGTCTTCTGCGAAGACCATCATGGATCGCAGGCCGTGCAGAGCCAAGGATACGAAGTTCATCTTTGAGTGGCCAGCATAGCGCTTGCCGCGATCCGTGGCGACGGCTCCGATCCGCAGACGGGAAACCATCAAGGACGCGGCGAAATGGACCCAGAGTTCCTGCATTGCCACCGTACGCACACGAGGAGGGCCGCATGACTGAAGCCTTCGCGCGAGGGCCGCTGGC
>LSIB01000171.1 GCA_001556025.1 Rhizobiales bacterium CCH3-A5 | reverse complement strand
CGGTGACATGGGGTAACAGCGACCGCCGGCCTGACGCATGATCGTCATGGTGGCGCGTCGCCACTCTTGGTGACGGAGGACACCCCAATGAAGAGCTATGTCGGTTTCGACGTTTCCCTCGCGGAGACGAGCGTGTGCGTACTGGATGCAAGCGGCAAGGTCCGGTTCGAAGGGAGGGTGAAGAGCCGACCCGAGGATCTCGTTGCGTGCGTGCGGGAGCATGCTGGCGACGCGGAGCGGATTGGGCTGGAGACCGGCCAGACTGCGGCATTGCTTTTTCGCGCGATGGAGGCGGCCGGGCTACCTGTCGTCTGCATTGAGACCCGTCACGCACACAAGGTGCTATCTGCCAGGTTGAACAAGACCGACCGGAATGATGCACGCGGTCTGGCCGAACTTGTCCGCGTCGGCTGGTATCGCGAAGCCTGGGTCCGAGGTGCTGCGGCTCATGCGATCCGTAGCCTACTTCTTGGCCGCCGAATGTTGCTGGCGACCAAGCGGACGCTGGAGAACACCCTGAGAGGAGCGGTGAAGCGTTTCGGCTTGATCATCACCAAGACAGCCGGTCGCACGTTTACGCACCGAGCTGCGGCGGCAGTTGATCGCGATCCGGCCTATGCTGCGTTCGCAACGCCGATACTGGCCGTGCTCCACACTGTGCTCGATCAGATCAGGTCATACGATCGGCAGCTCCGCTCTGTCGCGCGCGGCAATGCGACTGTCAGCCGGCTGATGACGGTTCCCGGCATCGGTCACCTCACCGCGCTCGCGTTCTATTCGACGATCGAGGATCCAGCACGGTTCAAGCGTTCGGAGGACGTTGGCGCATATCTCGGGCTCACGCCGCGCGTGTACCAGTCGGGCGAGATCGACAGGACCGGCAGGATCACCCGGTGCGGAGATGGTATGACGCGCAGCTACCTGTTCGAGGCAGCCAACGTGATTCTCACTCGCGTGACCAAGCCGACGCCGCTGCGGGCCTGGGGCTTGCGGTTAACGGAGCGCACCGGACACAAAAAGGCTCTGGTGGCGGTGGCGCGCAAACTTGCCGTGATGATGCACGCCATCTGGTCCGATGGGACCGAGTTCGAGTGGAAAGCCGTCGCGTAAGACGCGACGCTCCCACGCCCAGGCTCCCTTTGGGAGGCGTCCTTGCCGGGACGCGAGCCGGCGTCGACCTCGAAGCGATCGTCGCGGCATCGACCCGCGCGGCTGTGACATTGAGGCGGCGCCAGCCAACGGACACCCATCGTGAGGCGGCTCGGCCGACCTCGGAACGAACACTGTGCCCGGCAGCGACATCACCAACCCAGTGGGAAGCGACAAGGAAGTGCAGAATGGGGCTTGACTAGAGACGCTGTTAACGAAC
>LSIB01000170.1 GCA_001556025.1 Rhizobiales bacterium CCH3-A5 | reverse complement strand
CATCGACACCTATTGGTGTATGCATATCACTATCGATAATTACCTCTTATCGATAATGATAGACAGGCAATTGGAAATCGGCGAATTTGGCGCTCCGGAAGGCCATCGACGGCGTCTCCCGGGCCTCGGTCGACGAAATCGGCCCTCGCGAGCTGCACCAGGAGCGCCCGTGACATCGACATCCCTGCTCTCGGCCGAGACGGAAACGCGGCGCGCCCTGCAGCTCGACGCGCTTTCCGGCATTCTGCCGATGGAGCGCCGCGACAAGCTCGCCACCATTCTGACCGACGACGATGTCGCGACGCTTCGCCACCTGGCCAAAGAGGGCATGGGTGAGAACTCGCTGCGCGCACTCGCCTCGGATCTGGCCTATCTCGAAGCCTGGTCGATCGCAGCGACGGGCTCGCCCCTGCCCTGGCCGGCGCCGGAAGCCCTGGCACTGAAGTTCGTGGCCCATCACCTCTGGGATCCGGCGCGGCGGGCCGAGGATTCTTCGCATGGCATGCCGGCCGACGTGGATGAAGCGCTCCGCGCCGGTGACCATCTCCGTTCTGACGGGCCCCATGCGAGCTCGACCGTCAAACGGCGCCTGGCTCACTGGGTGACGCTGCATCGCTGGAAGGGGCTTGAGAGCCCGCTCGGCACGCCGGCGATCCGCACCAGCGTGCGCCTGGCCGTCAGGGCCAGCGCAAAACCGCGCCGGCGCAAGAGCAAGCGCGCTGTGACGCGCGACATCCTCGACCGGCTGATCGCGACCTGCCAGGCCGACCGTCTCGCCGACACCCGCGATCTCGCCATCCTGCTCGTCGCTTTCGCCTCGGGCGGGCGCCGGCGCAGCGAGGTGGCGCGCCTGCGGCTCGAGCAGCTGAGCGAGGAAGGCGATGTGCCGCTCGATCCCGATGACCCCAACTCGCCTCGCCTGCCCTGCGTGGCGATCGCGCTCGGCCGAACGAAGACGACACAATCGGACGAAGATGCGCGCGTGCTGCTGATCGGCTCAGCCGTCGCGGCCCTGCGCGAGTGGATCGAGCGGGCCAACATCAAGAAGGGGGCAGTGTTTCGGGCGATCGACCGCTGGGAGGCGATCGACGACCGGGCACTGACGCCCCAGGCCGTCAATCTCATCCTGAAACGCCGCTGCACCATGGCCGGTCTCGATCCGGTGGAGTTTTCGGCTCACGGCCTCAGGTCAGGCTATCTGACCGAGGCAGCCCGTAACGGCGTCGCCCTCCCCGCCGCCATGCGACAGTCCCAACACCGGTCGGTTCAGCAGGCATCGCGGTACTATAACGACGCCGATCAGGCGCTCGGGAAGGCTGCAAGGCTGGCGATCTGAGCCGCTACCTTTTCGCAAACGGCGCTGGCTGCGGTCATGTTCGCGTGGTCCACGAGAGATGCCGCCATGCCGATGAGCGACGACAAGCGCCAGCGTTTTTACGCGCAGCTCGACCAGGCCGTCGATGCGGCCAAGGCGGCTCTAGCGCCGGTGTTCGTGGGTGGCGCCTACGACTTGTAGGAAGATGAGCTTTCGCTGCTGCCAGAGGTCTCGTTCAAGCTCGGCATGCTGCGCATCGTCATCATCGACCAGTATCTGATTGCCGACCAGGTTGAGGCCCGCTCGCAGTAAAAAAGGCGCGCGGCGTCGACCCTCGCCAGTTGCCGCCATCACCACCTCGCCGGTCGCCACACGCCCGGCCTGACAGATTTGTCCGTCGAACCAACGGCACCCCTCGCGCTCGCATGGCGCATTGACCGCCCCGCTGAAATCCGAGCCATCGGCCGCGAAGAGCGGCCCCATCGTCGCCGGGCAGAAACTGATGTCCGTCATCGCACTGCCGACCCAAAAACCTGCTCCGCGTTGTTGACGGGGCCCTTATCGGCGCCAGCGATCCCCGACATCAAACATGTTTGCTCGGCGCGCAGCGAAAGCCCCTGCCCATTCAACCAATGCTCGACCGCCGTCGCCCGCGCGGGCCCAATGCCGGTTTCCGCCTCAAGCTCGACGCGGCTATAGGCCGACGCGATCCGCGCCAGATTGGCCGCCCGTTCGCGCACCATCCGTCCACCGAGTGCCGCGTGGCGCCCCGATAGAAGCACGGTCAAGATCGCTCGGGAAAGTTTTGCCATGACGGTCATCACAAGCCCTCGCCGCGGCGCCTGCAAGGTCTCGATCGGCCTCAGCAAAATATCCAGACTGAGCGTGGCCGTACGGCATCACCGTCACGCCCGCTTCTTGTCGCGCCGTCGGCTGCCGATCAGCGCCATCAACATCGGCCCGAGCGAGAATTCCGCCGCTTGCGCCTTTCGCGTCAGCTCGCGCAGATAGCCGCCGGCACTGGAAATCGCCTCGCCGCGCTGCAGGATCGCCGCCACGACGATCGACGCCTGAACCTCGTCCATGACGCCGATCGCTTCCTCCCAGGCGCTCGGACTGATCCCCAGCATGGGCCGGACCACAGCGACGGTCGCCAAAAAGTCGCGCCAGTTCGCAATCCCTCCCTTCGAATAATCGATCAGGTCGGGACAGGCGTCCAACACCATCCCGAGCGGGAACGATCCGTCCGGCACCCGCTTCGGTTCCGGCACGATCTCCAAACCAGCCCCCCTGCTTTCTGGAAAGCGAGGTTCAAGATCAACAGGGGAGTCTGGATTTGAATTCTGTATGTGACGCTCATTCTGAGACTCATTGCCGCTCATATTTTGAGTTTTAATATGCGTTTCCAGCAGGTTGAGGATTTCGTCGGCGAGCAACGACAGCTCATCGGCGACCGGCTCCAACGCCCGGCGTGTCGGGCTACGCGGAATCCGCGCCATGATGCCGCGATAGAGCTGGTGGATCTCGGCCCAGTCGGCCGGCCCCTGCCCTGCTGCCTGCGTCGAAACGCCTTCTTCAATCCCCGTCGCGATCATCTTGACGATGTCGCGCCGGCAGATCGTGATCCGCTCGCGGACCAGGCGCAGCGCCCGGGCTTCGGCCTCGACCTCGGCCGCGAGGGCTTCGAACTCTTCCGATC
This sequence comes from Rhizobiales bacterium CCH3-A5, assembly GCA_001556025.1. GTDB lineage: Bacteria > Pseudomonadota > Alphaproteobacteria > Rhizobiales > Beijerinckiaceae > Allobosea. The sequence continues at coordinate 533 of LSIB01000170.1, read as the reverse complement.
GAACGACGAGCGGGGCGAGGTCGAAACCAAAGGCGAACTCGATCTCCCCGCTCCTGCCCTTGCGGGCGTAACGCTTGCCGTTGGGGCTATCGCGCCGGACGATCAGGCCGGCATCAACGAGCGCCGCCAGATGGCGCCTGAGCGTCGCCATCGGCATGCCATGGGCACGCAAGCCGAGTTGGTGGTTCGAGGGGAAAACCACGAGGCCTTCGCCCGTGAGGACGGTTTCGGGATGGAAGGATAACAGCGCGTCCAAAACGGCCAGCGCCCGCTCGGGTACGCCGAGCGCGTTCTTGGCCGTGCAGATCGCCCGGAAGATATTCCATTTGTGGACCGCTTTTTCCGGCGGCCGCGTTTTTGCGCTCGCCTGGCTTGCCACGTGGGCAAGAGTCAGCGATCGCCGCCCAAAGGGCGTCGTCGAGAGTCGTGATTCCATGATCTTTGCCTCGTTCAGGGCAAAGGAAATCGGCTCGCCGAAACGGCGCTGAATCTCACACGAGACTCTTGACGGTGATTCGTGGAAGTGCGATTCT
>LSIB01000017.1 GCA_001556025.1 Rhizobiales bacterium CCH3-A5 | reverse complement strand
CTGTGGCGGACCGTCGGCGACACGCACGCGCCTTGCGGCAAAGCGGGCCTTCAGGCGCCCCTTCGTCCCGCGCCGCCAGCTCAGCATCCGCCAGGGCGCTTCTTCCAGCATCGCCTGCGCGCTGACCGACGCCGTGTCCGGGACATGGCGCTTTCGCGGGCGACCGCGCCCGGCGACGGGGAAGATCATCGCCACGTCGACGGGATAGACCTTCTGCTTGAAGGGAATGCCGACTGCCCAGACAAGTCCTCGCTCGCTCAGACCCTGTCGGAACGACGAGGAGAGGCCATAGCCGGCATCGGCCAGCACGCAGCCAAAACGCGCCCCGGCGGCACGGACGCGATCGATCTCGGCGAGCGCGATCTCCGGCTTGGTCCGATAAACCCCGTGATCCTCCGGCACGCCAGCGCGGGAGAGCCGCCCGGGATCGCTCGTCCAGCTCTCGGGCAAGAACAGCCGCAACCCCACCATGACCGGAACTTCGCCGCAAGCCAGCGTCAGCGACACCAGGGTCTGGCAGTTGGCGTTCTTGCCGAGCGCCGAGGCATATTGCGGCGCGACGCCGACGGAGCGCTCGCCCTTCTTCGGCAGAGCCGTGTCGTCGACGATCAGCCAGGCCTCAGCGCCCCCAACCATCCTGTCGGCCTCCGTGAGCAAGGCCTTCTCAAGCGGTGCCGCGTCCCAAGTCCCGCTGGCGATGAAGTGGTGAAGCTGATCGTAGCCGACGTCACCGTCGCGCGCAGCCATCGGCTGGATGCTCTTGCGTTCACCTGCGCCGATCAGCCCTGCCACATAAGCCGGACACATCCGTGCCCGCACCTTGTGCCCAAGAGCAGCGAGAAACGGTCCGAGCCAACGCTCAAGATCAGACTTCCAGCTCTCGTCCATGGCCGGCCCTCCAGAAGCCGGCCACCCATGAATCACGCAAACCGCTCCGCGGGAATCCCGAAAATGCAGCCCGTGTTAGAAATCTGCCAAAGTAGTGCTAATTGGCCCGGCCAAAAGCCCATTGGTTCACGAGGGTGCTCATTGGACCTTCAATGCCCATTGCGATGTAAGAGTCCGTCCCGGAACTCATGACGCTCGCGCGATGCGGCGGATAAGAACCAT
>LSIB01000169.1 GCA_001556025.1 Rhizobiales bacterium CCH3-A5 | reverse complement strand
GCGGCTTCTCCTTCTTCGGCGTCTCCTTCGTCTATGTCATCTTCGAGGACGGCACCGACCCGTACTGGGCGCGCTCGCGCGTGCTGGAATATCTCAACGCCGCCGCGCGCCGCCTGCCCGCCGGCGTCTCGCCAACATTGGGGCCGGACGCCACCGGCGTCGGCTGGGTCTACCAGTATGCCGTGATGGCCAAGGAGATGACGCTCGCCGAACTGCGCTCGGTTCAGGACTGGTCGGTGCGCTTTGCCGCCTCGCGCGCCGAGGGCGTGGCCGAAGTCGCCAGCGTCGGCGGCTTCGTCAAGCAATACGCCATCGTGGTCGATCCGGTGCGGCTGCGGGCGCAGGGCGTCTCGCTGTCGACGCTGCGCGAGGCGGTGCGCAACAGCAACATGGATGTCGGCGGGCGCACCGTCGAGCTCGCCGAATTCGAGTTCGTGGTGCGCGGGCGCGGCTACCTGAAGTCGATCGCCGATATCGAGAACATCGTGCTCCGGACCGAGCGCGGCGCGCCCTTGCGCCTCGCCGACGTCGCGAGAGTCGAACTCGGACCCGACGAGCGGCGCGGCATCACCGAACTCAACGGCGAGGGCGAGGTCGCCAGCGGCATCGTGCTGCAGCGCTTCGGGGCCAATGCGCTCGGCGTGATCGAGCGTGCCAAGGCGAGGCTCGCCGAGATCGCCGCGACCCTGCCGGGCGGAGCCGAGATCGTGCCGGTCTATGACCGCTCGCACCTGATCGAGCGGGCGATCGAGACGCTGAAGGCGACGCTGATCGAGGAGAGCGTCATCGTCGCGCTGGTCTGCATCGTCTTCCTTCTGCATCTGCGCAGCGCGCTGGTGGCGATCCTGATGCTCCCCGTGGGCATTCTGATCGCGTTCGCGGCGATGAAGGCGCTGGGGCTGGGCTCCAACATCATGAGCTTGGGCGGCATCGCGATCGCGGTCGGGGCGATGATCGACGCCGCCATCGTGATGATCGAGAACGCTCACAAGCATCTCGAGCGCGCGCCGCCGGGTAAGCCGCGCATCGAGATCATCATCGAGGCGGCAAGCGAGGTCGGGCCGGCGCTGTTCTTCAGCCTGCTGGTGATCACCGTCTCGTTCCTGCCGATCTTCACGCTGGAGGGCGAGGAGGGCCGGCTGTTCGGGCCGCTCGCCTACACCAAGACGTTTGCGATGGCGGCCGCCGCCTTCCTGTCGGTGACGCTGGTGCCGGCGCTGATGGTCGTGTTCGTACGGGGCCGGATCATCCCGGAGCACAAGAACCCTGTGAACCGGGCGCTGATCTGGCTTTACCGCCCGCTGATCAGGGGTGTGCTCCGCGCCAGGGTGCTGACGATCCTGCTGGCGCTCGCCGTGCTCGGCGTCAGCGTCTGGCCGGCGCGCCAGCTCGGCTCGGAGTTCATGCCGACGCTGAACGAGGGCACGCTGATGTACATGCCCACGACCCTGCCGGGCCTCTCCGTCACCAAGGCGGCCGAACTGCTCCAGACGCAAAACCAGATCATCCGGTCCTTCCCGGAGGTCGCCTCGGTCTACGGCAAGGCCGGGCGCGCCCAGACCGCGACCGATCCGGCCCCGACGGAGATGTTCGAGACCATCATCAACCTTAAACCCCAGGAGCAATGGCGCGCGGGCGTCACCGGCGACACGCTGAAAGCCGAGATTGACAAGGCGCTGCAGTTCCCCGGCGTCTCCAACGCCTGGACGCAGCCGATCCGCGCCCGCATCGACATGCTGGCGACCGGCATCCGCACGCCGATCGGCGTCAAGGTCTTTGGCGACGACCTGACCAAGATGGAAGGCGTCGCGCGCCAGATCGAGACCGTGCTCAAGGCCGTGCCGGGCACCACTAGCGCCTATGCCGAGCGCGTCATCGGGGGCTATTTTCTCGACATCGTGCCCGATCGGATCGCGCTCGGGCGCTACGGGCTCTCCGTCGGCGACGTCCAAGGCGCGGTCACGATGGCGATGGGCGGCGAGACGGTGACGACCACGGTCGAAGGCCGCGAGCGCTACGGCGTCACCATCCGCTATCCGCGCGATCTGCGCTCCGATCCGCAGGCGATCGCGCGCGAGGTCCAGGTGACGATGCCGTCGGGCGGCTCGGTGCCGCTCGGCGAGGTCGCCAAAATCGAGCGCAAGCGCGGTGCGACCACGATCCGGACCGAGAACGGCCAGCTCGCGATCTACATCTTCGTCGACATCGCCGGGCGCGATCTCGGCGGCTATGTCCGCGAGGCGCAAGGCGCGATCGCCCAGGCGGTCCAGCTCCCGACCGGCTACCGCGTCGCCTGGAGCGGCCAGTTCGAATATCTCGAGCGGGCCGAGGCGCGGCTGAAGATCGTCGTTCCGGTGACGCTCGCGATCATCTTCCTGCTGCTCTACCTCAACTTCCGCCGGCTGACCGAGACGCTCATCGTCATGCTGTCGCTGCCCTTCGCGCTGGTCGGCGGAATCTGGCTGCTCTGGTGGCAGGGCTTCAACATGTCGGTGGCGGTCGCGGTCGGCTTCATCGCGCTCGCGGGCGTCGCGGCCGAGACCGGCGTGATCATGCTGATCTATCTCGACCAGGCCCTGAAGGAGGTGCGGGCGCGCTGCGCGGCGGAAGGACGAGCCTTCACCCGCGCCGATCTTCGCGACGCGATCATGCTCGGCGCGGTCGAGCGGCTTCGGCCAAAAATCATGACCGTGATCGCGATCATGGCGGGCCTGCTGCCGATCCTCTGGAACACCGGCACGGGCTCGGAGGTGATGCAGCGCATCGCCACCCCGATGATCGGCGGCATGGTCTCCTCGACCGTGCTGACGCTGTTGGTGATCCCGGCGATCTACGGGCTGGTCAAGGGCTGGGGGCTGCCGGCGGCGGCTGGGCTGTCCGGCCGTCATCCGACGGATGGCGGCGCCAATTCAGGCACGGTCTCCAGTTCGCCGATCGTGTCTGAGCCCGTCCAGTGAGCGATCAAGCGTCTTCAAGGCGGCGTCAGGCGACGACGCTTCGGGTCCGAGCATATCGAGCACGGGACATGGCGCGAGCGGCTCACTGGTGCAGCGCGCGACGGATGCGGCGAGGATACTCTCCAGCCTCGTCAGGTCTGCGAGCTTGCGACGCACCTCGGTGAGGTGCGTCGACGCGATGTCCTTGACCTCCGCGCAGGAGCCATGGCGGGGGTCGTTCAGGATCAGGAGGGCGCGAATCTCGTCGATGCTGAACCCCAGCTCGCGGCCTCGGCGAATGAAGGCCAGCCGCCTGACATGGGCGTCGTCGTAGACGCGATGGCCGCCCGACGTGCGCGGCGGCGCGGGCATCAGCCCGATAGTCTCATAGTAGCGGACCGTCTCGAGATTGACGCCTGCGGCTTGTGCAAGCTGTCCCGCGGCGATGCCTCGCGCCTTTGTGAGCATATGTGGCTTGATCCCGTAGTGGCTACGGGAGGCAGAGTGCCATGGATCGAAACGGAGCACCATTCATGTTCAGCGCGGAACTCGGAAAGTCGAGCACGACGGAGCCTCTCCCGGCGCCATCCACGCGCCTCCTGGCCGGGACGGGCGCGGTCGTTGGGATCGGCGCGCTGGTCGCATCCTCATGCTGCGTGCTGCCGATCGCGCTCGCGGGACTTGGAGCGACGGGGGCGGTCTTCAGCGGCCTTGCCTTCCTGGCCGATATCCGGCCGCTGCTTATTGCCGGCGCTGCGGGTATGCTGGCTCTCGGCTGGGCTTTTTTCTTCTGGCGAAGGCGCAGGCCGAGCTGTGATGGCGACACATGCGCCAAGCCAGGAACATCCCGCCGCACGATCGGACTGCTCGGCTTCGGCTCTCTGGTCGTCGGGCTGGCGCTCGTCTGGTCGCCCTATATCGAGCCGGCCCTGCTCAAGCTGACGCGGTGATCCTCATGCAGCTTGAATCGACTCTGACTTGTCCTCGCTGCGCCCATCAGGCGACTGAGACGATGCCGACGGACGCCTGCTGGTTTTTCTACGAATGCAAGAGCTGCGGAGTACTGCTGCGACCGCTTGAAGGCGATTGCTGCGTGTTCTGCTCTTATGGCGACGTGCCCTGTCCGCCGATTCAGGCCGCCAGCGATGGACAGCCGTCAGCGGCGGGCTGCTGTGCGCCTCGGATCGCGGCGCGAACCGGCTCCGGGGACGGATTTTAGGTCTGCGCCCAAGCGAGCTGTTTTCGGTTCGCGCCTGCCGGCCGACCCGCGTTCTCGCAGGCCGGCTGGAACCTCGTCAGCTCATGCGCTTGATCTCGGCATAGGCGCCTTTGGTGCGCAGGATGATGATCACCGGCTTCGTGCCGCGGTTGCGCCAGAACCAGCCATGGCCGCCGTCGAATTCGGCGGTCAGCACGCCGGTATCGCCCGCTACCGCGCGGCCGGTCTTGTAGCTCTTCTCCTTGGCGCCGGGGCCGGGCGTGCCGTGCATGTCGTAGTTGACGACGCCGTCCTTGACGCTCCACTCGAAGGTGACCTTTGCGCCCTTGACCATGGTGAGCTTGTATTCGGTCCCCTTGGTCGGATCGAGCGTGATCACGGTCTCGTCGGTCTTCTCGGCCTGGGCGAGATCGAGCCGTTCGCCGGCCTGCGCAGGCGAGACGAGGAGCCCGGCCAGCGTGGTCAGCAGGCCGGAGCGCTGGTCCGGGGCCGGCGTCGCGGGGGCCGGTTGAATCGGCGTCGTGGAGAGGTCCTTCAGGCGGTCGGCCTCGGCTTCGGCTGCGAGCTGGGTCTTGATCTCGCCCATCTCGGTCAGCCTGAGCATGCGGCCGACGCCGGTGGGGTCGATCGCGTATTCGGCGGGCAGCACGATGGTCACAAGGATGCCGGTCGCCGCGACGATGGCGATGGCGGTCGAGCGCAGAAGCTGGGCGTTAGTCGGCAGTTCGGCGCGGGTCGGGATGTCGGTGTTGTACATGAGACGTGTGTCCTTGGGGTTCAGGAAACGAAATAGCCGGTGAGCTGGTAGCCGACGAGCACGAAGCCGGCGGTGAGCATCCAGACGTTTGCGGTGTAGGCATGACGCCAGAAGCTGGCCGTGCGCCGCCAGTAGCCCATGACGATCAGGATCATGCCGAGCGCCGTGAGCTGGCCGAGTTCGACGCCGACATTGAAGGCGAGCAGGTTCGGGATGAGCCCGTCCGGGGAGATCTGGTATTCCAGTATTTTGGTCGAGAGACCAAAACCATGGAACAGGCCGAAGATCAGCGTCGCCGCCTTGGTGTTCGGCTGGAAGCCAAGCCAGCGCTGGTAGGCGCCCATGTTGTCGAGCGCCTTGTAGACGACCGACAGCCCGATGATGGCGTCGATGAGGTAGCTGTTGATCCCGACGTTGAAATAGACGCCGAGCAGCATGGTCGTGGAGTGGCCGATCGCGAACAGGCTGACATAGAGCGCGATGTGCTTGAGGCGGTAGAGGAAGAAGATCACCCCGAACAGGAACAGGATGTGGTCGTAGCCCGTCACCATGTGCTTGGCGCCGAGATAGACGAACGGGAGCAGGTTCACCCCCGTGATCTCCTTGATGTAGCCCTTGTCGCCCTCGGCTACGGCGTGGGCCAGCGCCGCATCGATGCCCGGCATAACCAGGACGATCGCCAGTACGAGGGAAAGGAGCAGGCGCAAGGCTGCTTGTCGCAGCAGGCGCCGCCCTCCGGTGGAAGGTGGTTGCATGACTGATCCGATGGTTCGTCGTTGAAGGCTGCCGCGAGCGCGGCGCTGAGTTCAGGCGACGGCGGATCGAGGCGGGCGTTCCAGACCGCCGGGTCGCTCCGAGGCGGATCGCCGATGCTCGTGCCGGATCGGGGTCCGCACGAAGCGCGGCGTGCCGAGCTGGATCAGGCCGACGACATCCGCCGTCTCGTGGACATGGTCGGCGGTATTGTGCCCATGGACATGGCCTGGCAAGCGCTCGTCGGGCTCGCCCTCTTCATGGGCATGGCCGTGCTCGGCGATCGAAGCGGCGAGTTCCGCATGCCGTAAGACCTCGGCCTGCGCGATGGCGTAGGCGTTGTGCCCGGCAGAGACGTGCGCAGCCGAGAGCGTCATGCAGAGCGCCATCGCGAGGGCGATGACGAGGCTGAACCCGGCTCGAAGGCGGCGGCGCGACATGGGCAGAGCGTAGAGCCCTTCTTCTTGACGACAATTTGACCGGAGACGACGAACGACGAGTCACGTGACCGCATTGACGTATCCTACCCAGGAGGATACGGAAAGCCATGTCCGAGAGTCATCTCCACGCGACCCATCCCGCCATCGTCAAGCGGCTGAAGCGGGCCGACGGGCACCTGCGCAAGGTTATCGAGATGATCGAGGCCGGTCGTTCCTGCCTCGACATCGCCCAGCAATTGCAGGCTGTGGAGAGCGCGATCGGGCAGGCCAAGAAGACCCTGATCCAGGACCATCTCGACCACTGCCTCGACGAAGTCGTCGGGCCCTTGCCGCATAAGCAGCGCGAGGTGGTCGACGCCTTCAAGGCCATCGCGAAATACCTTTAGGGCCCACCCCATGCTGGCTATCCTCGCCAACCGGACCTATCGCCACCTCTTTCTCGCGCAGGTCATCGCGCTGGTCGGCACCGGCCTTGCGACGGTCGCGCTAGGTCTTCTCGCGTATGATCTCGCGGGTGCGAATGCGGGCATCGTGCTCGGCACAGCGCTGGCCATCAAGATGATCGCCTATGTCGGCGTCGCGCCGATCGCGTCCGCCTTCGCTGAGTGCCTGCCGCGCCGGAGCATGCTGGTGGGGCTCGATCTCGTTCGCGCGGCCGCGGCGCTGCTGCTGCCTTTCGTCACGGAGATCTGGCAGGTCTATATGCTGATCTTCGTGCTGCAGTCGGCCTCGGCCGCCTTCACGCCGACCTTCCAGGCGACGATTCCCGACATCCTGCCCGATGAGAAGGACTACACCCGGGCACTCTCGCTTTCGCGGCTGGCCTACGATCTGGAGAGCCTGCTGAGCCCGGCGCTAGCGGCGCTGCTGCTGACCGTGATCAGCTTCCACAACCTCTTCGCCGGCACGGTCATCGGCTTCATCGCCTCGGCCGCGCTGGTCGTGTCTGTCATTCTGCCGAACCCGAAGCCCGGCGAGCCGCGTGGCGTCTACGACCGCACCACGCGGGGCCTGCGGATTTACCTCGCGACGCCACGGCTGCGCGGGCTGCTGGCGCTGAGCCTCGCCGTCTCGGCGGCAGGCTCCATGGTCATCGTCAATACGGTGGTTCTGGTTCAGGCGACCTATGGCCTGACGCAGCAGGCGACCGCGCTCGCGCTGGCGATGTTCGGCGCGGGCTCGATGACGGCCGCCTTCGCGCTGCCGCGCCTGCTCGACCGCCTCGACGACCGCAGGCTGATGTTGATTGCCGGCGCTGCGCTTCCGGTCCTATTGATGCTGGGCACGCTGGTTCCCGGCTTTTCCGTCCTGCTGCCGCTCTGGTTCGCGCTCGGCTTCTCCTACAGCCTGACCCAGACGCCGTCGGGTCGCCTTTTGCGGCGCTCTGCCCATCCGGAGGATCGGCCGGCGCTGTTCGCCGCCCAATTCGCCCTCTCGCATGCCTGCTGGCTGATAACCTACCCGGCGGCGGGCTGGCTGGGCGCGACGATCGGCTTGCCCGCGACATTCGTGGCGATGGCGATCATCGCCGGGCTGGCGCTGGCGATCGCCTTGCGTGTCTGGCCGGCGGGCGATCCCGACGAGATCGAACACGAGCATCCCGGCCTCGAAGCCGACCATCCGCATCTGGCGGGTGCGGGCAGGCGGCATCGGCATGCCTTCGTGATCGACCGAAATCATCTTGCCTGGCCGACGCGCGGCTGAGCGGCTTGAGCATGGGCCCGCTATCGGAAATCGTTCCTATTATCCGACATCTCGCCGCAGGCGAGACGCTGTTTGCGGCCGGGGACGAAACGCGCGGCTTCTTTATGGTGCGCACGGGACGCGTCAGGCTCGTGCGCTTCGGCGGCGATGGCCGTGAGACGGCGCTGTTCACCGCTGGGCCGGAAGAGCGCTTCGCCGAGGCCTCACTTTTCGCCGAGCGCTACCATTGCGACGCCATCGCCCTGAGTGAAGCCGTCGTCGCGTGCTTTCCCAAGGCCGCCAGCCTCGCGCTACTGGGCGATGATGCGACCGCACGGCTCGACCTGACGGCCGATCTCGCCCGGCAGGTGATGACGCTCCGCGCGCGGTTGACGGTGCGCGACATCCGCTCGGCGCGCGAGCGGGTGATCGCCTTCCTCGTCGCGGAAGCCAGCGAAGACGGACGCACGATCGCCTTTGACGGCTCGCTGCGGGACATCGCCGTCGCGATTGGCCTGACGCCCGAGGCGTTCTACCGGACGCTGGCCCGACTTGAGGCGCAGGGGACGATTTCACGGAAGACCGGCCACATTGTCCTGACATGATCTCGATCATGTCGCGATGTCACGATCTCCGGCAGGTTGGGCGCGAAGGAGAACCCCGATGAGCCGCCTCGCCTTGACCACCATACTCGTTTTGATCTCGGCAGGCCTCGCGTCGGCCGCGCCGGCATGGGGGCAGACGCACAGCTCCTATGCCGGCGAGCAGAGCCGGGCGATCAAGGCGCTGTCGCCCAAGGAGTTCGACGATCTCGCGCAAGGCCGCGGCATGGGCCTCGCCAAGGCAGCCGAACTCAACCGCTATCCCGGGCCGATGCACGCGCTCGAGCTTGCGGACCTGCTCAGCCTGTCAAGCCGTCAGCGACAAGCGTTGGAGTCGATCAAGGCGCGGATGAACGTCGAGGCGAAGGCGGTTGGCGGAGAGCTTCTGGGCCTCGAACGCGAACTGGACGCAGGCTTCGCCGCCCGCAAGATCGACGCGCAGCGCCTCAAGGCGCTGACGGAACGGATCGGCGTCAGGCAGGGAGCCCTGAGGGCGGTCCATCTCGTCGCCCATATCGAGACTGCGGCGGTGATGTCGGCGGAGCAGATCGCGCGATACGATCACCTGCGCGGCTATGGCGGCAATCGAATCGCGCCGATGCCGGAGTCAGGGCATGGCGGCCACGGTGCGCCCAAGCACTGACCGTCGATCGACCAAGCTCCGCGTCAACCCCTTGCAACGATGTCGTTCAAGGCGTCCACGAACAGGTCGATCTCATCCTCGGAATTGTAGTAGTGCGGCGACACCCTCAGCACCGTAGGGAGGTTTCTGGCGCTGGCGTCGAGCAGGGTGCTACTCGGTTTCGAGACGCTGACGTTTATCGCCTGCCGGGTTAGCTCTGACCGGATCGCTTCCGAGGCGAGGCCGTCTATGGAGAGGCTGACGATGGCAGCGCGCTGGCGGCCAAGATCGTGGAGGGTCAGCCGTGGCACGCGTTTCAGCTCTTCTCGGAGGCCGTTTGTGAGATCAAGGCAGCGAGTTTTGATGGCGTCGAGGCCGAGACCAAGCGCGTAGTCGACGGCGGCGCCCAGTCCGAGCCTTGCGGCGTAGTTCTTCTCCCATGTCTCAAACCGGCGCGCATCCGGCCTCAGCGCGTAGCGATCGGCTTCGATCCAAGGCGCGCTGAAGTGGTCGATCATCGCTGGTTCGAGTGTATCGAGCAGCGCCCGTCGGACGTAGAGGAACCCCGTGCCGCGCGGACCGCGCAGGAACTTGCGTCCCGTTGCGGCGAGTAGATCGCAACCGATTTCCTCGACGTCGATCGGAAGCTGACCGACCGCCTGGCAGGCGTCTAAGAGGTAGGTCACGCCATGGCGGCGCGCGATCTCTCCAACCGCAGCGGCGGGGTTGATCAGCCCGCCATTTGTCGGGATCCAGGTGATGGCAATGAGCTTGACCCGTTCGTCCATCATCGCCGCAAGAGCTTCCGGATCGAGAGCACCCGTCTCGTCGTCGGGCACGACCTCGATCGTGACGCCGGTTCGGCGCGCCATCTGGAGGAAAGCAACATAATTTGCGGCGTACTCGGTGCGAGCGGTCAGGATCCGGTCGCCCGGTTGAAATTTCTGCGCATAGAACGCCATTTGCCATGCGACGGTCGCGTTTTCCGTGAGTGCGATCTCGTCACCGCCGGCATTGATCAGCCTGGCGACTGAGGTGTAGACGGCGGAGACGGCATCGGCGCTCATATCAGCGGCCTCGTAGCCGCCATGCATCGCTTCAAGATCGAGGTGGTCCTTGATTGCCGCGATCACCGGCGCCGGCATAAGACTGGCGCCGGCGTTGTTGAGATGGATGCGATGAGCGGTGCCGGGTGTGTCCGCGCGCAAGCTGGCTATATCCAGTCGGTTGATCTGGTTCACGTGTCGATCGCCTTGCCGGTCAATGCCGGCCGCTGAACGTGTCGCCCTCGTCGCATGCGCAGTCGGCATGTGTTTTCGCCTTGCCGCGCTTTTTCTCAGGAGGCGGTTGGCGGGCGTCGGGAAGCGCCAAATCAGCCAGGATCGGGCATTCGGGCCGGTCGTCACCGTGGCAGGTCTGGGCCAGGTGCCGGAGCGTCCGTGACATGGCCTGAAGCTCGCCGATCTTGGTCTCGAGATCGCGGACATGCTTCATCGCGAACGTCTTCACGTCGGCGCTGGCCCGGCTCTTATCGCGCCACAGTGCCAGAAGTTCCCGGGCCTCCTCGATCGAGAAGCCCAGCGTGCGGGCCCGCTTGATGAAGCGAAGCTCGTGGATCTCCTCGGCCGTGTAGACCCGGTAGCCAGCCTGGGTGCGGATCGGCGGTTCGATCAGGCCGATGCTCTCGTAGTAGCGGATCATCTTCGCGGTGACGCCCGATGCCGTCGCCGCCTGGCCGATGTTCATGTCGATAGCTCCTGGTTCTGCAACGGATTCATTCGGCGGGCGCGAGCTGCGCCGGGCGGGAGGGCTCCGGTTCGACCCGGGCCCGCCGGCCGAAGCGCTTCAGCCGCAGCGCATTCGCCAGCACGCTGACGCTGGAGA
>LSIB01000168.1 GCA_001556025.1 Rhizobiales bacterium CCH3-A5 | reverse complement strand
CTCTTGGTTGCGGCACCAGCATGGCGCCGGAGGGAGGGGCGGGCCATTCCATAAAGGCCGCAGCCTACTTCGCGAAGGATGTGACATGAGGTTCGCGTTCATTGCGAAGCACCGGGGGATCTGGCCGGTGGCGTGGCTGTGCGAAGCGCTGGATGTGTCGCGCTCGGGCTTTCATGCCTGGCTCGCCAGAACGCCGAGCAAGCGCAGCCAAGACGACGAGGCGATCGGGGTGAAGGTGCGGGCGAGCTTCATCGGCTCGGATCGCACTTACGGTGCTCGCCGCGTCTGGCGGGACGTGCTGGCGGACGGCATCGATTGCGGCCTTCACCGCATCGAGCGGCTGATGCGGATGCAGGCCCTGCGCGCGAGGCCACGCCGGCGCAGGTTGCCGAAGGATGACGGCCAGCGCTCGGCGATCGCTCCCAACACGCTCGACCGTGCGTTCCATGCCGAGCGGCCGAACCAGCGCTGGATCGCCGACTTCACCTATGTCTGGACCGCCGAGGGTTGGCTCTATGTGGCGGCCGTCATCGATCTGTTCTCCCGCCGCGTCGTCGGCTGGTCGATGAAGGCCGAGATGACCGCGCAGCTCGTCACCGACGCGCTCGTGATGGCGATCTGGCGCCGCGGCAAGCCCGACGCGCTGCTGCATCACTCCGACCAGGGCAGCCAGTACGCCAGCGAACCGTTCCAGAAGCTGATGGCCGACAACGGCATCACCTGCTCGATGAGCCGCTCCGGCAATGTCTGGGACAATGCCGCCATGGAGAGCTTCTTCTCCTCGCTGAAGACCGAGCGGATCAGAGGCAGGGTCTACCGGACCAGGGACGAGGCACGCGCCGACCTGTTCGATTACATCGAGCGGTTCTACAACGCCGTTCGCAGGCACTCGACCATCGGCTATCTCAGCCCGGCCGAGTTCGAAAAGAAGGTCGGATTAGCCTAACCGACCGTCCACAGAACCGGCAGCAGGCCACGCGATCCGGGCTGCTCGATACACCGGGCTTCGCCTTGCCCCGCGGGGTGAGGGCTGTGATGGTCGCATCTCTCCGAATCGAGACCTGATGATGTCCGCCTTCAGCCTTGGCCAGCTCTTTCCAGAGGCGTTTTCGCCCGACGAGTCCGGCCGCTCCGTTACAGGCGTCGCCTTCGATAGCCGCAAGGTCACAACCGGCGAGGTCTTCGTCGCGCTGGCCGGCGCCAGGGCGGACGGCGCGCGCTTTATCGCGGACGCCGTCGCGCGTGGCGCGAGCGCCGTCGTGTCGGCCGCGCCGAGGCCGGCCGATCTGCCGGCCGGGATCGCCTTCGCGCAGGTCGGCGATCCGCGCCTCGCCCTCTCGCGCGCCGCGGCCATGGTTCATCCACGCCAGCCGCAAACCATCGTCGCCGTCACCGGCACCAGCGGCAAATCCTCGGTCGCCGACTTCACCCGCCAGATCTTCGCCGCGCTCGGCCACGAGGCGGCGAGCCTCGGCACCATCGGCGTGGTGACGTCGAAGGGCTCTGACTATGGTTCGCTGACGACGCCGGACCCGCTCTCGCTGCACGCCTCGCTCGACAGGTTGGCCAGCGACGGCGTCACGCATCTGGCTATGGAGGCGTCCTCGCACGGGCTCGATCAGCACCGGCTCGACGGCGTGCGCCTGTGCGCCGGAGCCTTCCTCAATCTCGGCCGCGACCATCTCGACTATCATCCGACCGTCGAGGAGTATTTCGCCGCGAAGATGCGGCTCTGGCGGCTTTTGCCTCCGGGCTCGCCCGTGGTGATCAACCGCGACGAGCCCTATGCGGACGAGGCCGCGCAGGCCGCGCAGGACGCTGGCCATCGCCTGATCGGCGTGGGGCGAAAGGGCGAGACGCTCAGGCTAGTCGGCAGCGCTCGGGACGGTTTTTCGCAGCGCCTGACCGTCGCTTACAACGGACGGGAGCGTGAGATTACGCTGCCGCTGGTCGGGGATTTCATGGCTGGCAACGCGTTGGTGGCGGCCGCTCTGGCGCTGGCGACGGGCGAAGATGCGGATGCCGCGCTTGCTGCGATGGCCGGCCTCACCGGCGTCGCCGGGCGGCTGGAGCGGGTCGGCGCCGTCAATGGCGGGCTCGCCATCGTCGATTACGCCCATAAGCCCGATGCGCTCGCCGCAGTGCTGACGACGCTGCGGCCGTACGCCACCGGAAAACTGATCTGCGTCTTCGGCTGCGGCGGCGATCGCGACAAAGGCAAGCGCCCGCTGATGGGCGCGATCGCGGCGGAGAATTCCGACATCGCCATCGTCACCGACGACAACCCGCGCAGCGAGAACCCGGCCGCGATCCGGGCGCAGATCATGGCCGCCTCGTCGAAGCTCGCCGAAATCGGCGATCGCGCGCAGGCGATCCGCCATGGCGTCGGCCTGCTCGGTCCCGGCGATCTTCTGGTGGTTGCCGGAAAGGGCCATGAAAGCGGCCAGATCGTGGGCGATCGCACATTGCCCTTCTCGGACCACGAGGCGGTCAGGACGGCCATCGCGGAGATACAAGGATGAGCGCGCCCCTGTGGAACGGTGAGGCACTGGTCGCGGCGCTGGGCGCGCGGCTGGTCGGGACAATGCCGGGCCCAATTACGGGAGCCTCAATCGATACGCGCACGATCGAGCCGGGCGAGACTTTCTTCGCGATCCTGGGAGAAGCGCGCGACGGACATGATTTCGTCGCTGGCGCTCTCGAAAAGGGCGCGGGGCTCGCCGTGATCGACGAGGCGCATGCCGTAGCCTTCACCGGGGCCGGCCCCTACGCCGTCGTGCCCGACGTGCTGAAGGCGATGGAGCGGGCCGGCGTCGTTCGCCGGGCCGAGCTGAAGGCCGGCGTCGTCGCCGTGACCGGCTCGGTCGGCAAGACCGGCACCAAGGAGGCGCTGCGCCTCGTGCTGTCGCGGCAGGGCAAGACCCATGCGCCTGTCGCCTCCTACAACAATCATTGGGGCGTGCCTTTGACGCTGTGCCGGACGCCTGCCGATGTGCGCTACGGGGTCTACGAGATCGGCATGAGCAATCCCGGCGAGATCCTGCCGCTGGCAAGGATGGTCGCGCCCGACGTCGCGATCGTCACCACCGTGCAGCCGGTGCATCTGGCGGCTTTCGCGTCGCTCGACGGCATCGCCGAGGAGAAGGGCTCGATCTTCGCCGCGCTGAAGCCGGGCGGAACCGCGATCCTCAACGCCGACATTCCGCAGGCCGCGCTGCTGCGCCGGCTCGCCGAGGCAGGGCCTGGCAGGCGCATCGTCACCTTCGGCGAGAGCCGCGACGCCGATGTGCGGCTCCTATCGTGCTCGCTCAAGCCGGATGTCTCGACCGTCGATGCGCTGGTCCATGGCCGGCCCGTGACCTACAAGCTCGGCAGCCCAGGCAAGCATATCGTCCTGAATTCGCTGGCGGTTCTGGCGGCTGTCGAGGCGCTTGGCGCGGATCTCGCGCTGGCGGCGCTGGCGCTGGGCGACCTCGTCCCGCCCGCCGGACGTGGCGCGCGCCAGAGCCTGCAGGTGCCGGGCGGGCGGTTTACGCTGATTGACGAGAGCTATAACGGCAACCCGGCCTCGATGCGCGCCGCGATCGAGAATCTCGGCCGCATTCCGGTCACGGGTCGAGGACGGCGCATCGCCGTGCTCGGCGACATGCTGGAACTCGGCCCCAGCGGGCCGGCGCTGCATGAGGGGCTGACTGACGCGGTGCTGACCAACGGCGTCGACAAGGTCTTCGCCTGCGGGCCGCTGATGCGCGGTCTCTATGACGGCTTGCCTTCCGCCATCAGGGGGGCTTATGCCGCGCAGGCGAGCGGGCTTGAGCCGCTTGTGCTGGATGCGATCCGGGCCGGCGACGTCGTCACCGTCAAGGGTTCGCTCGGGTCGCGCATGGGGCCGATCGTCAAGGCGATCGTGGCGCGCTTCCCGGCTGCGCCGGTGGACGAATAAGAACGAGAGAATTGAACAATGCTCGTCTGGCTGGCCGATTTCTCGGGCACGTTCCCGATCCTGAACGTGTTCCGCTACATCACCTTCCGCGCCGGCGGGGCGACCGCGACCGCGCTGCTGTTCGTGTTTTTCTTCGGCCCCGCCGCCATCTCCTGGCTGCGGCTGAAGCAGGGCAAGGGCCAGCCGATCCGTACGGACGGCCCCGAATCGCATCTCGCCAAGCGCGGCACGCCGACCATGGGCGGGCTGATGATCCTGACCGGTCTGTTCGCCGCGACGCTGCTCTGGGGCAATTTGCGCAATCCTTATGTCTGGATCGTGCTGATGGTGACGGCGAGCTATGGCGCGATCGGCTTCTACGACGACTATCTCAAGGTGACGAAGCAGTCCCACAAGGGGTTTTCGGGCAAGGCGCGGATCACGCTGGAGGTCGCCATCGCGCTCGTCGCCTGCGGCGCGATCATGCAATACGGCCCGCCCTCGATCTCGTCGGGCTTCGCGATGCCGTTCCTCAAGGAACTGATCGTGCCGCTCGGGCTGCTGTTTCCGCTGGTCGCGGCCTTCGTCATCGTCGGAGCCGGCAACGCCGTGAACCTGACCGACGGGCTTGACGGGCTCGCCATCGTGCCGGTGATGATCGCGGCGGCCACCTTCGGCTTCATCTCCTACCTGACAGGCAACGCGATCTTCGCCAACTATCTCCAGATTCACCATGTCCCGGGCGCTGGCGAACTCTCGGTGATCTGCGGCGCGCTGATCGGGGCAGGGCTCGGATTCCTCTGGTTCAACGCGCCGCCCGCCCAGATCTTCATGGGCGATACCGGCTCGCTGGGTCTGGGCGGTCTGCTCGGCACCATCGCGGTCGCGACCAAGCACGAGATCGTGCTCGCCATCGTCGGTGGGCTGTTCGTGCTGGAGGCGCTGTCGGTCATCATCCAGGTTTTCGTCTACAAGCGTACCGGACGACGCGTCTTCCTGATGGCTCCGATCCACCACCACTTCGAGAAGCTGGGCTGGACCGAGCCGCAGGTCGTGATCCGATTCTGGATCATCTCGGTGGTGCTGGCGCTGGTTGGCCTCTCGACGCTGAAGCTGCGCTGATGACGCCTGTCACGGTCTTTGCCGGGCAGCGCGTCGCGCTGTTCGGGCTCGGCGGCTCGGGGCTGGCGACGGCGCGGGCGCTCAAGGCGGGAGGCGCAGAGGTAGCGGCCTGGGACGACAGCCACGTCAGTCGCGACAAGGCGGCGGCCGAGGGCGTCGCGAGCGTCGATCTCGCGGCCACCGACTGGTCGGGTTACGCTGCGCTCGTGCTTGCGCCGGGCGTGCCGCTGACGCATCCGCAGCCGCACTGGACCGCGGACAAGGCCAAGTCCGTCGGCATCCCGGTGATCGGCGACATCGAACTGTTCTTCCGCGAGCGGGCCGCCACCGCACCAAACGCGCCGGTCGTTTGCATCACCGGCACCAACGGCAAATCGACGACGACGGCGCTGATCGCCCATGTCCTGCGCAGCGCCGGGCGCGACGCGCAGATGGGCGGCAATATCGGCACGGCCGTTCTGGCGCTGGAGCCGCCGGCGGCAAACCGGATCCACGTCATCGAATGCTCGAGCTACCAGATCGACCTCGCGCCCTCGATTGCGCCCAGCGTCGGCATCCAGATGAACCTGACTCCGGACCATCTCGACCGGCATGGAACGTTCGAGAACTACGGCGCGATCAAGGAGCGACTGGTCGCGTCGGCCGACATCGCGGTCATCGGCGTCGACGACGAGCCGTCCAAGCAGATGGCGCGGCGGCGCGCGGCGACAGGGCGGCCGCTTGTGAAGATCAGCGGCGAGCAGCCGCTCGACGCGGGCGTCTTCGCCGGCATCACCGCCAATGCCGGCAAGCTCGACACCCGCATCGTGCAGGTCCTGGACGGCAGGCCGAAGGTCGTCGCCAACCTCGCCGGCATCGGTTCCCTGCGCGGTTCGCACAACGCCCAGAACGCGGCGGCAGCCTTTGCCGCCTGCTTCGCACTCGGCCTGACGGCGGAGGAAATCGCCGCCGGCTTCAGGAGCTATCCGGGGCTGGCGCACCGCATGGAGGAGATCGGCCGGATCGGCCGCGTCGTCTTCATCAACGATTCCAAGGCGACCAACGCCGACTCGACGGAGAAGGCGCTGACCTCCTTCCGCGACATCTTCTGGATCCTCGGCGGCAAGGCGAAGGAAGGCGGCATCGAGAGTTTGCGCCGCTACTTTCCCAACATTGCCAGGGCCTATTTGATCGGGGCCGCGAGCGATCTGTTCGCCGAGACCTTCGATGCGGCCGGCAACGTCGGCTATGAGCGCTGCGGCACGCTCGATGTCGCGGTTGCTGAGGCGACGCGCGATGCGCTGGCCGCGCCTGGCGAGGCGGAGATCGCCGTGCTGCTCTCGCCGGCCTGCGCCTCCTTCGACCAGTTCCCGAATTTCGAGGTGCGGGGCGAGGCATTCAGGGGGCTGGTGACGGGACTGCCGGGCTTCGTCGCATTCGGGGCCGGGTAGGGCTCGGGCACCACTATCCGCCCATTCGGAATCATTCCGTTAACCCTTCATTGACACAATGATTCGTCAGTGAGGCGCGTCTCCCGCGCCGGTCTCTCTTTGGGAAGCTCTCGCATGGTCTCGCGCGCGGAACCCAGTTTCAGCGGTCGCTGGTGGTGGTCGGTCGACCGGGTGATCCTGGGCGCGCTGATCACGCTGATGGTCTCGGGCGTCGTGCTGCTGATGGCGGGCGGCCCACCGGTGGCCGAGCGGCTCGGCCTCTCCACCTTTCATTTCGTCAACCGGCAGGCGGTCTATCTGCTGGCGGCGCTGGCTATCGTGCTCTCGGTCTCCTTCATGTCGCCGCGGCAGGTGCGGCGGGCGGCGCTGCTGATCTTCGCCGCCTCGCTCGCGATGGTGGTGGCGACGCTCTATCTCGGCGTCGAGGTCAAGGGTGCGCGGCGCTGGCTGACGCTGGGACCGCTCGGCTCGATCCAGCCCTCGGAGTTCATGAAACCGGCCTTCGTCGTGCTCTCGGCCTGGGCGTTTGCCGAAGGCACGCGCCGCCCGGACCTGCCAGGCACCTGGCTCGCCTTTCTTCTGCTGCCGCTGACGATCACGCCGCTCGTGCTGCAGCCCGATTTCGGCCAGACCGTCCTCGTCAGTCTCGTGTGGTGCGGACTGTTCTTCGTCGCCGGCCTGCACTGGTTCTGGGTGCTGGGGCTCGGCGGGGCCGGAGCGTTCGGTATCCTCATCGCCTATCAGCTCGTGCCGCATGTGCGCGCCCGCATCGAGCGCTTCATGGACAAGGGCTCCGGCGACACCTTCCAGATCGACACCGCGCTCGAGAGCTTCTCATCCGGCGGCTGGCTCGGGAAGGGGCCCGGCGAGGGCACCGTCAAGCGCATCCTGCCCGACGCCCATACCGACTTCATCTTCGCCGTCACGGCGGAGGAATTCGGCATCGTCGTCTGCATCCTGCTCGTGATGTTGTTCGCGCTGATCGTGCTGCGCTCGCTGTTCGTGGCGCAGAAGGCCGAGGATCCGTTCTTGCGGCTCGCGGTAACGGGGCTCGCCCTGCTTTTCGGCATCCAGGCGGCAATCAACATGATGGTCAACCTGCACATGATGCCGGCCAAGGGCATGACGCTGCCCTTCATCTCCTATGGCGGCTCCTCGCTGATCTCGCTTGCCATCGGCACCGGCTTCCTGCTGGCGCTGACGCGCAAGCGCCCCCGCGCCACGGGCTATGGCGAGCATGGTCGCTGACGCCGTGGCGACCGGGCCTCTCGTCGTCCTCGCCGCCGGCGGCACCGGCGGGCACCTGTTTCCGGCCGAGGCGCTGAGCCACGCGCTCCATGCCCGTGGCATGCGCGTCGTGCTGATGACCGATACGCGCGCCGCCGAATTCGCCGGCGGCTTTCCGGCCGAGGCGGTGCATGCCGTGCCCGCCGCGACGCCGTCGGGACGGTCTCCGATGAAGATGGCCGGCGCACTGCTGCAACTGGCCAAGGGAACGTTCACTGCGCGCCGCATCGTCCGCGAGCTGAAGCCCGTCCTTGTTGTCGGATTCGGCGGCTATCCGACGGTGCCGCCGGTACTCGGCGCGGCGCTCGGCGGCTTCCAGACGCTGATCCACGAGCAGAACGCCGTGATCGGCCGGGCCAACCGCTTCCTGTCGGGGCGCGCAAGCGTGATCGCGACGGGCTTCGCCGAGGTCGGCGGGCTGTCGGCGTCGGCGAAGGCGAAATGCCGGCAGGTCGGGAATCCGGTCAGGCCAGCGGTGGTCGACGCGGCCGCGCCCTATGAGGAACCGCGCGAGAAAACCTTCGAGCTGCTCGTCTTCGGCGGCAGCCAGGGCGCGCGCATCATGGCCGACATCGTGCCGCCGGCGATCCAGTTGCTCTCCGAAAGAGAGCGGGCGCGGCTTCGCATCGTCCAGCAGGCCCGCGGCGAGGACCATGAGCGCGTCAACGGCGTCTATGCGGCCTTGGGCGTGCGCGCCGAAATCGCGCCGTTCTTCAAGGATCTGCCGGCGCGCATGGCCAAGGCTCATCTCGTCATCGGCCGGGCCGGCGCGTCCACGGTCGCGGAGCTGACCGTCATCGGCCGTCCCGCCATCCTCGTGCCGCTGCCAGGCTCGCTCGACCAGGACCAGGCCGCCAACGCCGCCGTGCTGGAGCGGGCCGGCGGGGCGATCCGCATCCTGCAAAGCGAATTCTCGCCGCGCCGGCTGGCGACCGAGCTGTCGCAACTCATGGCGCAGCCGGCGCACTTGACGACCATGGCTGCAAACGCGAAGAGCGCCGGCATTCCCGATGCTGCCGAGCGGCTCGCCGCACTCGTCCGCGAGACGGCCGGATTCTAGTTTTTCAAGGATTTCAGACCATGAAACTGCCGCCAAAACTCGGCGCCATCCATTTCGTCGGCATCGGCGGCATCGGCATGTCGGGCATCGCCGAGGTGCTGCACAATCTGGGCTACCAGGTGCAGGGCTCCGACGCCGCCGACGGCGCAAACGTCAAGCGATTGGCGGAGAAGGGCATCAAGACCTTCGTCGGCCACAAGGCGGAGAACATCGGTGAGGCTGAGGTCGTTGTGGTCTCGACCGCGATCAGGCGCGACAACCCGGAACTGGTCGCCGCACGCGAAAAGAGGCTGCCGGTGGTGCGGCGGGCCGAGATGCTGGCCGAGCTGATGCGGCTGAAGAGCTGCATCGCCATCGCCGGCACGCATGGCAAGACCACCACGACATCGCTGGTCGCGACGCTCCTCGAGAAAGGCGGGCTCGACCCGACCGTGATCAATGGCGGCATCATCAACGCCTACGGCACCAATGCCCGCATGGGCGAAAGCGACTGGATGGTGGTCGAGGCCGACGAATCGGACGGCACATTTCTAAAGCTGCCGGCCGACGTCGCCATCGTCACCAATATCGACCCCGAACATCTCGACCATTTCGGCACGTTCGACGCCATCAAGGCGGCGTTCCGAACCTTCGTCGAGAACCTGCCGTTCTACGGCTTCGCCGTGATGTGCATCGACCATCCGACCGTGCAGGGGCTGGTCGGGCAGATCGAGGACCGCCGCGTCATTACCTATGGCGAGAATCCGCAGGCCGATTTCCGGCTGATCGACATCGACCTCACCGGCGGGCAGGCGAAGTTCACGCTGCTGATCCGCGACCGCAAGCGCGGGCGCGACGAGGTCGTGCGCGACCTCGTCATGCCGATGCCGGGACACCACAACGCGCTCAACGCCACGGCCGCGATCGCCGTCGCCTACGATCTCGGGGTGCCGGTGGAGCGTATCCGGGCGGCGCTCGCCGGCTTCGGCGGGGTCAAGCGACGCTTCACGAAGACCGGCGAATGGAACGGCGCGCTGATCTTCGACGATTACGGCCATCACCCGGTCGAGATCGCCGCCGTGCTCAAGGCGGCCCGCGCCTCGACCAAGGGCAAGGTCATCGCGATCGTCCAGCCGCATCGCTACACGCGGCTCGCCAGCCTGTTCGACGATTTCGCCGCCTGCTTCAACGACGCCGACACGGTGATCGTGGCCGAGACCTATGCCGCGGGCGAGGCGCCGATCGCCGGCGCGGACCGCGATTCGCTGGTCTCGGGCATCAAGGCGCGCGGGCACCGCCATGCGCTGCCGCTGGAGGGACCGGAGCAACTCGCGGAAATGGTGGCGGAGTTGGCTGGGTCCGGCGATTACGTCGTATTCCTGGGCGCGGGCAACATCACGCAATGGGCCTATGCACTGCCGGGGGAGCTCGCGGCGCGTGCTTGACCCTTCTCCCGTCGGGAGAGACGGGCTATAGCGCCCGCCCATGACCTTCCCCGACATCACATCTGATCTCCGCGCCGCGGCTCCGGCCCTGCGCGGCCGCCTACTCGCCAATCACGACATGGCCGGGCTGACCTGGTTCCGGGTCGGCGGGCCGGCACAAGTGCTGTTCACGCCGGCCGACGAAGACGATCTGGCCCTGCTGCTGTCGGTTCTGCCGGCCGATATCCCGGTCACGGTGGTCGGGCTGGGCTCAAACCTGATCGTGCGCGACGGCGGTATTCCCGGCGTCGTGATCCGGCTCGGGGGCAAGGCTTTCGGCGAGATAGAGCTGGAGCCGGGCGATCGGCTCAGGGCCGGTACGGCCGTGCCCGACGTCAAGGTGGCCCGCGCCGCCGCCGATGCTTCACTCGACGGGCTCGCCTTCTATCGCGGCATTCCCGGCTGCATCGGCGGGGCTTTGCGCATGAACGCCGGCGCGCATGGCGGCGAGACGACGGATGTGCTGGTCGAGGCGCGCGGCGTGACGCGGGCAGGCGAGATCGTCACGCTAAGCCATGCGCAGATGGGCTTCACCTACCGCAACAGCGCGGCCGCGACCCACGACGTCGTCTTCACCTCGGCGCTGTTCCAGGGGCGGCCCGGCGAGCAGGCGGCGATCCAGGCCGAGATGGACCGCGTGACGGCGGCGCGCGAGGCGGCGCAGCCGATCAAGGAGCGCACCGGCGGCTCGACCTTCAAGAACCCGCCGGGCGGCAAAGCCTGGCAACTCATCGACGCCGCCGGCTGCCGGGGTCTGCGGATCGGCGGCGCGCAGGTGTCGGAAATGCACTGCAATTTCCTGATCAACACCGGCGGCGCGACGGCGGCCGATGTCGAGGGGCTGGGCGAGGAGGTGCGGCGGCGGGTGAAGGAGACGTCCGGCTTTGAGCTGCAGTGGGAAATCAAGCGGATCGGTGTGGCGGGGTAATGGTCGGCTGATCGACATGGGAGGTGGGCGTGGCAACCTGACATGGTCGCCGCGCCCTTCTCGTCTCAGTCGGCGATGTGGATCGCGACCTTGCCGCGATGAGCGCCGCTAAGCAGGCGGTCGAACGCCGCGTCGGCTTGTTCGAACGGAAACACCTCGTCGATGATCGGGCGAACGCCGGACCTCAACGATGTCGCCAGATCGCTCACCGAGCCGACATAGACACCGCGCAGGTTGATCGCCTTCATCAGAATCGCGCCGGTGTTGATGTCGCCGCCGAAGCCGGTCAGCACGCCGACGAGCGCCACCTCGCCGCCGGGACGGACGGCAGCAAGCGCCTGGTTCAGGGTGCCCGAGCCTCCGACCTCGATGACGTGATCGACGCCCTCTCCGCCGGCGATGTCGGCCGCCCGCGCGCCCCAATCCGGAACGTCGCGATAGTTGATGCCTGCGTCGGCTCCGAGCGCGCGGGCGCGGGCCAGCTTCTCGTCGGAACTGGATGTCGCGATGACGCGGGCCCCGACGGCGCGCGCGAACTGCAGGGCGAAAGTAGACACGCCGCCCGTCCCTTCGACCAGAACCGTATCGCCCGGTCTGACGCCCCGGCCGCCGAACAGGCAGTTCCAGGCGGTGACGCCCGCGCAAGGATAAGCGGCGCCTTCCGCGAACGACCAGGAGTCGGGGAGCCGGGCGACGCCGGTTGCCGGGACGACGATCCGCTCGGCCAGCACGCCATCGACGAAGCCACCGCCCAGCGCCAGCGCCTGCTTGGCTGCGCTGAACGGACCTTCCGTCCAACGCGGCATGAAGCCGACGGCGACGCGTTCGCCGATGCGCTCCGGCGAAACGCCCTCGCCGACCGCCGCGATGACGCCCGCGCCGTCCGAGAGCGGGATGAGGTCCGCTCGCTGGTCGCCGCCATAGCGCGCCTCCCGGACGATCGTGTCGCGATAGTTCAGGGTTGCGGCCTTCAGGTCGATCAGGACTTCGCCCGGGCCGGCCTTGGGCTCGGCCTCCTCCACGAGCCGCAGCGGCGCGGCCGCTCCATTCAGTCGATATGCACGCATGACGATCTCCTCGGATTGATGGTCCGGGATGGACGTAACCGTACGCCGCCGTTATGATAAGTACATACAAAAGGAACATGTACGCTCATGAATGATAGTATGAAGGGGCTTCGCCGCCGGGCGACGAAGACGGGCTGCGCGGTCGAGGCGACGATGAGCGTGATCGGCGGCCTCTGGAAACCGGTGCTGGTGTTCCACCTTCTGGACGGCCGTATCCGCTTCAACGCGCTCTGCCGGCTGACGCCGAACGCCACGCCCCGCATGATCACGCTGCAACTCCGCGAACTCGAAGCCGACGGTGTGATCCGGCGCATCGTTTATCCGGAGGTGCCGCCGCGCGTTGAGTACGAACTCACCGCATTCGGGCGGACGCTGGAGCCTATCCTGATCAGCCTCCGCGACTGGGGAGAGGCTTTTCAGACCCGTGCGCCGTCCGGTTTGCCACTCGATCTCGAAACGACCCCTTAACGCGCCATTAACCACCCTGGCGCGAGGGTCGGCGCATCGCGCGCTATCCGAGGACCCGCATGACCAGACATGTCGCAGTGCTGATGGGCGGCTGGTCCGTCGAGCGCGAGGTCAGCCTCAACACCGGCGCGGGCTGCGCCGCCGCGCTGGAAACCGTCGGCTACCGCGTGACGCGAATCGATGTGCAGCGCGACGTCGCCGAGGTCCTGGCGCGGCTGAAGCCTGACGTCGTCTTCAACGCCCTGCATGGCCGCTTCGGGGAGGACGGAACGATCCAGGGCATGCTCGAGATTCTCGGCATTCCCTACACCCATTCGGGCGTGCTCGCCTCGGCGCTCGCCATCCGCAAGGACCGGGCGAAGACCGTGGTTTCGGCCGCCGGCGTCGCTGTCGCGCATGGCGTCAACGTCTCGCGCTTCGAGGCGGCCAAGCGCCATGTCCTGCCGCCGCCCTACGTGCTGAAACCGATCGACGAGGGCTCGTCGGTGGGCGTCGTCATCGTCAAGAAGGGCAGAGAGCATCCGCCGCAGGAGATCGCCCGCGCCGACTGGCCCTGCGGCGAGATGATGATGGCGGAAACCTTCATTTCCGGGCGCGAACTGACCTGCGCCGTGATGGGCGACCGCTCTCTGGGCGTCACCGAGATCCGCGCCGCCACCGGCGAGTTCTACGACTACGACGCGAAGTACACGAAAGGTGGCTCGATCCACATCTGCCCGGCACAAATTTTACCAAAAATTTACCAGCAGATCGAAGAGTGGTCGTTAACGGCGCATCAAGCAATCGGGTGCCGGGGCGTCAGCAGGTCGGACTTCAGATATGACGACGAGAGCGACACGCTCGTCTGGCTGGAGGTCAACACGCAGCCCGGCATGACCGAGACCAGTTTGGTGCCTGAATTGGCTGCCCATGCGGGCCTGAACTTCGGTGAACTCGTCAGATGGATGGTGGAGGACGCCTCCCTGGATCGGTGAAAGCGGAAACGGCCCTGGCCGTCCGCCGCTCCACGATCCCTGCTGCCGGCCCGCAATTGCTGGTCGGCGAGCGCTCGGGCCGCTGGCTCAGGCGCTCGCGCCGCAGCGCGGTCGCGCTGCCGCTCGGCCAGCGCCTGCCGCGCCGCATCGGCACCAGCCTCGCGCTCGGCTTCCTTGCCCTGACGCTGGGCGTCGGCTGCGTGCTTGGCGGCCATATCGACAGGCTGCGTGAAAGCCAGGGCGAGCCGCGCCACATGTTCGCGAGGCTGATCGGGTTTGGGATCGACCGCGTCACCATCTCGGGCATCGCCGAATTGTCGGAGATCGAGGTGCTGATCGCCGCCGGCATCGACCCCAAGGTCTCGCTCGCCTTCTTCGACGCCGACGAGGCGCGCAAGCGGCTCGAAGCCACGCCGCTGATTCGCGAGGCGACCGTCCGTAAGCTCTATCCCGGCGAGGTCTCGATCACGCTGACCGAGCGCGAACCCTATGCGCTCTGGCAGGTCAAGGGCGAGCTTTTCGTCATCGCCGCCGACGGCACCGTGATCGACAAGATGGATGACGGCCGCTTCGCCCATCTGCCGCTGGTCGTCGGCGCCGACGCCAACAACCGGGCCAAGGAATATCTTGCGCTGCGGGCCGAGGCTGGCGCGCTTGCGCCGCGCATGCGGGCGGCGACCCTGATCGCCGGGCGGCGCTGGACGCTGAAGCTCGACAACGGCATGGATGTGCGCCTGCCCGAGACCGGCGCTGCCGAAGCGGTCAAGCGCCTCGTCGCCTTGCAGGGCGATCTTCGCCTGCTCGACAAGGATGCGCTGGCGATCGATCTGCGCCAGCCCGACCGCGTGGTGCTGCGGCTCTCGGAGGAGGCGGCCTCCGCCCGCGCCGAGCAGCTCAAGACCAAGGGCAAGAAGAAGGGAGGCGAGGCATGAGCCTGACCTCCCAGGGCCTGACGCCGCGAATGCGGCCGCTGTCCTCGCGCAAAAGCGCGACATTGTCGATTCTCGATATCGGCACCAGCAAGGTGGTCTGCCTGATCGCCGAGCTGAATCCGGCCGAGGCCAACCAGCGCCTGCGCGGCCGCACCCATGTCGCACGCATCATCGGCATCGGCCATCAGCGCTCGCTCGGCGTCAAGGGCGGCGCGATCATCGATCTGGAGAGCGCCGAGCGCGCCATCCGGGCCGCGGTCGACGCCGCCGAACGGATGGCCAAGGTCGAGGTGCAATCGGTCGTGGTCAACCTGACCGGCGGCCGGCTCGGCTCCCAGCATTACGAGGCCGGCGTCGATCTGCGGTCCGGCTCGGTCGGCGGCGGCGACGTCAAGCGCGTGTTGGCGGCGGCCGCGACCCATGCGATCCGCCCAGGCAAGGCCGTGCTGCACGCACTGCCGACGGGTTATGCGCTCGACGGCATTCCCGGCGTGCTCGATCCGCGCGGCCTGATCGGCAACAAGCTCTCCGTCGACATGCATGTCGTCGCCAGCGAGGCGGCCGCCGCGCGCAACGTCATGCTCGCGGTCGAGCGCTGCCACCTCGAGGTCGAGGCGGTCGTAGCGACCCCCTATGCGTCCGGCCTGTCGGTCCTGGTCGACGACGAGGCCGAAATGGGCGTCGTCGTGGTCGACATGGGCGGCGGCACCACCAGCCTCGGCGTCTTCGCCGGCGGCCATCTGATGCATGCCGACGCGATCGCGGTCGGCGGCAACCACATCACCATGGACGTGGCGCGCGGGCTCTCGACCCGGGTTTCCGCCGCCGAACGGCTGAAGACGCTGCACGGCTCGGCGATTTCCAGCGCGTCCGACGAGCGCGACATGATCTCGGTGCCTCAGGTCGACGACGACGAGCGCGATACGCCAAACCATCTGCCAAAGTCGCAGCTCGTGCGCATTATCAAGCCGCGCGTCGAGGAGATACTCGAACTGGTGCGCGACCGGCTTGGCGCGGCGGGCTTCTCGGCCCAGGCCGGCCGCAGGATCGTGCTGACCGGCGGCGCCTGCCAACTCACCGGCTTAGCCGAGACGGCGCGGCGCATCCTCGGCGGCCAGGTCCGGACCGGGCGTCCCCTCGGCATCAAGGGCTTGCCCGAAGCAGGCAAGGGTCCGGCCTTCGCAGCCTCGGTCGGCCTGCTGGTCTATCCGCAGGTCGCCCATGTCGAGCATTTCGAACCCCGCAGCGCCGGTGCGTTCCAGCCGCCGGGCATGGATGGCTATCTCTCGCGCGTCGGGCGGTGGCTCAAGGAAAGTTTCTAACGCGTTCAGGTGCGCGGGGCGTTCTTCCGGCCGCACCAAAGTCGAAATCGTAGCAATCGGGACGGCTCCCGCCAGGCGCCGGACAAGGACCAAAAGAGGCAACCATGGCGATGAATCTGCAAGCCCCGGACATCCGGGAACTCAAGCCCCGGATCACGGTGTTCGGCGTCGGCGGCGCGGGCGGCAATGCGGTCAACAACATGATCGAGGCCGGTCTCGATGGCGTCGATTTCGTCGTCGCCAACACCGACGCGCAGGCGCTGGCGCTGAGCCGCGCCTCGCGCATCATCCAGATGGGCCTGCAGGTCACTGAAGGCCTCGGCGCCGGCTCGCAGCCGGAAGTCGGGCGTGCCGCGGCCGAAGAGGTCATCGACGAGATCCGCGATCACCTTGCGGGCGCGCACATGGTCTTCATCACGGCGGGCATGGGCGGCGGCACCGGCACCGGTGCGGCTCCCGCGATCGCTCGCGTCGCCCGCGACATGGGCATCCTGACGGTCGGCGTCGTCACCAAGCCGTTCCAGTTCGAAGGCCATCGCCGCATGCGCATGGCCGAGGCCGGCATCGGCGAGCTCAACGAGGCGGTCGATACGCTGATCGTGATCCCCAACCAGAACCTGTTCCGCGTCGCCAACGAGACCACCGGCTTCGCCGATGCCTTCGGCATGGCCGACCAGGTGCTCTATTCCGGCGTCGCCTGCATCACTGACCTGATGGTCCGGCCCGGCCTGATCAATCTCGACTTCGCCGACGTGCGCGCCGTGATGCGCGGCATGGGCAAGGCGATGATGGGTACGGGCGAGGCGCAGGGCGACAAGCGCGCGCTCAACGCAGCCCAGGCCGCGATCAACAACCCGCTGCTCGACGACGTCTCGATGAAGGGCGCGCGCGGCCTGCTGATATCGATCACCGGCGGGCGTGACATGAAGCTCTACGAGGTCGACGAAGCCGCCACCCGCATCCGCGAGGAGGTCGATTCCGAGGCCAACATCATCGTCGGCGCGACCTTCGATGAATCGCTTGAAGGCACCGTGCGCGTCTCGGTCGTCGCCACCGGCATCGACAAGCCGGTCACGACGCAGGCCGAGATGGACGAGACCGAGGCGCGGATCGCCCAGGTCGCCGAGCGGCTGAAGGCGGAAGCCCGCCTGCGCACGGCCGCTCCCGCGCCGCGCCAGCCGATGATGGCTGCCGAGCCCGCGATGGTCCCGAGCATCGAGACGCTACGCCCGGTGGCGGCTCCCGCGCCGGTCGCCGTCTCCGAGCATATCCGCATCGAACCGGCGCAGCCGCGCCCGGTGATGGCGGCGGCCCCGGCGCTAGATCGGGTCGCCCCCGTCGAGCCGATGGTCGCTCAGCCTGAGAGCTTCATCCCGCCGGCGCCCGAGCGCTCCGTCGTGCGCCCGACCCGCATGCCGCGAATCGAGGATCTGCCCGTTCCCGCGCAGAACCAGATCAACGCCCAACGCGGCGCGCAGTCGGCGCCGCAGGCCGCAGTCTCGGCCGATCAGAAGCGCATGTCGCTGATGCAGCGCCTCGCCTCCGTCGGCTTCGGCCGCAAGGACGAGGAGGCGGGCGAGCAGCCGGCTCCGCCGGTGCGCCAGGCGCCGGCCGCGCCTGTGGCGGTTGCCGCACCGAGCGCCGCCCATGCGGAATACATGCGCCGGCCGGCCCAGCCCGCCTCGCGTCCCGCGCAGGGTCAGCTCGACACGCTCGGCCGGACCCAGCCGAATCGCAGCAGCGAAGAGGATCATCTCGAGATCCCCGCCTTCCTGCGCCGTCAGACGAACTGAAGCCTCCCGACAGGCTGTCACATGACTGTAACAAGCCCCGGCGCAGAGCCATGCGCCGGGGCTTGTTCACTTTTGAAAAACCATATTTATCAAGAGGATCGTCAGCATTCTCTGGCGTTCTGCTGTTGTAACAGAGCGAAAGAAAGCGTGATTTTGCCCAACTGGCCGAGGCGCTTATGTTGCGACTGCACTAAGGGGGACATCGGCGCGGAGTTTCGACTCGGCGTCGCGCTTTCAGGGGTACCGCAGGCGATAACGGCCGACGCTTCGAACAAGCGTCCCAAGTCCGTTCTGCGGTCTAGAATTTGGATACCGGAATGAATTTCGATCGGCAGACGACACTGCGCGCTCCTGTGACCCTGACGGGCATAGGCGTGCATTCCGGCTCTCCCGCCACGATCTGCCTCAAGCCTTCCAGTGCGAACTCCGGCATCGTCTTCCTGCGCAAGGGCCTCGACAATGGCCCGGCCCAGCTCATCCACGCCAAGCACACCAAGGTCAGCGCGACCGAGCTCTGCACGGTGATCGGCGACAAGGCCGCCGCTTCCGTCGCCACGATCGAGCATCTGATGTCGGCCTGCGCCGGCCTGGGCCTCGACAATGTCCTCGTCGAGATCGACGGCCCCGAAATGCCGATCATGGATGGCAGCGCCGCCGAATTCGTGACGGCCATCGAGGCCACCGGGACCGTGTCGCTCAGCGCCGCTCGCCGCTACCTCAAGGTGCTGCAGCCGGTGCGCGTCGAGAACGGTCGCGCTTTCGCCGAGCTTCTGCCCTCCGACGAGGGTTTCCGCCTGGATGTCGAGATCGATTTCGACACCACGGTGATCGGCCGCCAGCGCAAGGTCTTCGATCTGGAGCCGACGGCTTACGCCCGCGAGATTTCCCGCGCCCGCACCTTCGGCTTCATGCGCGATGTCGAGCAGCTCTGGAAAGCCGGCTTCGCGCTCGGCGCCTCGCTCGACAACACCGTCGCGATCGGCGAGGACAAGGTCATCAATCCCGAAGGGCTGCGCTACGCCGACGAGTTCGTGCGTCACAAGGTTCTGGATGCGATCGGCGATCTGGCGCTGGCCGGTTATCCGCTTCAGGGCGAATTCCGCTCCTATTGCGGCGGACACCGTCTGAACGTCCGTATACTCGAGGCTCTCTTCGCCGACCGTGCGAACTACGCCATCGTCGAAGCTGTTCCGGTCTATGCCGCGCCGCGCGCGGTGCAGATGGCCGCCGCCGCGCCGGCCGCCTTCGCGCCCGATATTCGCTGAGTCGCCGGCCTCCAGCCCTTCAAGAACTGTGAGGAGGCTCGGGCCATTGTTGCTCCCGCCTTCGATTTGTCGATTTTCTGTCGCATCCGAGGCTCGGGTCCTGACGGGCGTCCTGCGCAGTGGCGCTGCGGTTGCGTCTGAGGTATGGCATGCGCTCCCGTCAGCGGGAGCGAGCGAAAGAGGACGGACGACGTGAGCGTCAATCGGCAAATCAATCCGACCCCCAACCGTGCTGGCAGGGCCGGCGCAAGCCTCGCCGTGACGCTTGGCGTCGCGGTCCTGCTCGGCGGCTGCGATACGATGTCGTCGCTCAACCCGTTCGATCGGCCGGAGGTCTACAAGCCCGAGATCGTCGCCGAGGTTCCGGCCGACAAGCTCTACAATGAGGGCCTGGCCCGGCTGCAGAACGGCGACAGCGAAGGCGCGTCGAAGAAGTTCGACGAGATCGACAAGAACGCGCCGTTCTCGCCCTACGCCAAGAGGGGCCTGATCCTCGCCGCCTACACCAATTATCAGGCGAGCAAGTGGGAGGAGGCGATCACCGCCTCGCGCCGTTTCATCGCACAGAACCCGGCCAGCCCCGATGCGGCCTATGCGCAGTACATCATGGGCATGTCCTACTTCAACCAGATCCCCGATGCGACGCGCGACCAGGAGCGCACAGAGCGCGCCATCGCCGTGCTGCAGGAGCTGGTGAACAAATATCCGAAGTCGGAATATGTGCTCGACGCCAAGGAGAAGATTCTCGTCGCCCGCGACCAGCTCGCCGGCAAGGAGATGAATGTCGGGCGCTACTATCTCGAGAAGCGCAATTACACCGGCGCGGTGAACCGCTTCCGCGACGTGATCACCAAGTATCAGACCACCCGCCATGTCGAGGAGGCGCTTATGCGCCTGACCGAGGCCTATATGGCGCTGGGCATCACCAACGAGGCACAGACGGCGGCTGCCGTGCTCGGGCACAATTTCCCCGACAGCCCGTGGTACAAGGACTCCTATGTGCTGCTGGAGAGCGGCGGGCTCGCCCCGCGCGAGGATCGTGGCTCCTATATCAGCCGCGCTTTCCAGGGTTTTTCGCGGGCGGTCATCAGCCTGAACCCGTTCTGACGGGATTTTCATGACGGCTCGCCTGCGCAACAGCCGCTCACCGGGCCTGCGCTGAGCCATGCTGGCTCAGCTCCTCATCCGCGACATCGTCCTGATCGACAGGCTCGATCTGAGCCTTTCCGATGGCCTGAGCGTGCTCACCGGCGAAACCGGCGCGGGCAAGTCGATCGTGCTCGACGCCTTCGCGCTGGCGCTGGGCGGGCGCGGCGACGGCTCGCTGGTCCGCCATGGCGAGGCGCAGGGGCAGATCAGCGCGGTCTTCGACCTGCCCATGGCGCATCCTGCCCGCATGCTCGCGCAGGCGCAGGAAATCGACACCGATGGCGACCTGATCCTGCGCCGGGTGCAATATGCCGACGGGCGCACGCGCGCCTTCGTCAACGACCAGCCGGTCAGCGTGCAGATCCTGAAGCTGATCGGGGCCGCGATCGTCGAGATCCACGGGCAGCATGACGACCGCGCGCTGACCGACGCGGGCCAACATCGTACGATTCTGGATGGTTTCGGCGGTCTGGAAGCGCAGGCGGCCGAAGTCGCAGCCGCCAGCGAGACGCTGAAGCGGGCACGCCAGGCCCTGCAGGCGCAGCGCATCCGCGTCGAAGCGGCGCGCAAGGAAGCCGACTTCCTGCGGCATGCGGTGGCCGAGCTGACCAAGCTCGCGCCGGCGGCCGGTGAGGAGGACGCGCTCGCCGGCACCCGGCAGGGCATGATGCAGGCCGAGAAAGTCGCGCGCGATCTGAGCGAGGCCTATGAGGCGGTCGGCGGGCAGGCCTCGCCGTTGCCGGCGCTCTCGGCCGTACTGCGGCGGCTGGAGCGGCGGGCCGGGCAGGCGCCGGCGCTGATCGACCCGTCAAGCGCCGCGCTCAATACCGCGCTGGTGGCGCTGGAAGAGGCGGGCGAGGCGCTGCAGGCGGCGATGCGCGCGGCCGAATACGATCCGCGCGAGCTGGAGCGCACCGAGGAGCGCTTGTTCGCCCTGCGCGCCGCTGCGCGAAAATTCGATGTGCCGGTCGACGGGCTTTTGCCGCTCGCCGACAGCATGGCCGCAGATCTCGCCGCGCTCGACGACAGCGAGGGCGCGCTTGGCCGGCTGGAGGACGAGCTCAAGCAGGCCGAGGCGGCGTTCGTCAGGCTGGCGCAGGCGCTCTCTCTGGCGCGACGCGAGGCGGCATCCCGGCTTGATGCGGCAGTGAAGGCCGAGCTGCCGCCGCTCAAGCTCGAACGCGCCCGCTTCATCACGCAGATCGAGACGGATGCGGCTGCGCGCGGCCCCGAGGGCTTCGACCGCGTCGAGTTCTGGGTCGAGACCAATCCGGGCACGCGGCCGGGCCCGATGATGAAGGTCGCGTCCGGCGGCGAGCTGTCGCGTTTCATGCTGGCGTTGAAGGTGGTGCTGGCCGAGCGCGGCTCGGCCCCGACGCTGGTCTTCGACGAGATCGACACCGGCGTCGGCGGCGCGGTCGCCGACGCCATCGGCGAGCGGCTGGCCCGTCTTGCCCGGCGCGTTCAGGTCATCTCGGTGACGCACGCCCCGCAGGTCGCGGCCAAGGCCGTGCGGCACTTCCTGATCGCCAAATCGGCGCTGGATGGCGACGCGGCGGGCCGCACCGTGACGCGCGTGACGGCGCTGGAAGAGCAGGGCCGTCGCGAGGAGATCGCCCGCATGCTGGCAGGCGCGTCGATCACGGAAGAGGCGAGGGCGGCCGCCGGGCGGCTGCTGGAGGCGGCGGGGATCAAGGGTTAGTCAAAGCATGCCGGCTTTGCGGCCGCTCCATTCCCTTTTGCCCCGATCTGCTCTAAGAGCCGCATTTAACCGATGGCTGCGCGCCGGCTTGCGCTCTTGTGCCGCTCAGCCCCTCGCCCGACTTCCTGCGCCGTTTTCCTGATCCAGCGCCCTAACCCCTAGGCCAGACATCCCATGTCCTTTCTTCCAACCAGCCCGCCGCTCGCGCGTGCGCTGGCCGAACGCAATTATTCCGATCCGACACCGGTGCAGAACGCCGTGCTGGAGGAGAACGCCGCGGGTCGCGACCTGCTCGTTTCCTCGCAAACCGGCTCAGGCAAGACCGTCGCCTATGGGCTCGCCATCGCGAGCACGCTGCTGGGCGAAGCCGAGGTGTTTCCGCGAGCCGGCAAGCCGCTCGCCCTGATCATCGCGCCGACGCGCGAACTGGCCTTGCAGGTTCAGCGCGAACTCGCCTGGCTCTACAAGCACGCCAATGCCCGCGTCATCGCCTGCGTCGGCGGCATGGATCCGCGCCGCGAGGCCGCCCTGCTCGACGAGGGCGCCCATCTCGTCGTCGGCACGCCCGGCCGCCTTCGCGATCATATCGAGCGCCACCGTCTCGATGTCTCGGCTCTCCGGGCCGTCGTGCTCGACGAGGCCGACGAGATGCTCGATCTCGGCTTCCGCGACGATCTCGAGTTCATCCTGAAGACGACGCCGGCGGAGCGCCAAAGCCTGCTCTTCTCCGCGACATTGCCCAAGGCGATCATCCAGCTCGCGACCAACTACCAGCGCAACGCGCTGCGCATCGAGGTGGCGGGCGGCTCGCGCGGCCATGCCGACATCGAGTACCGCGCCATCCGGGTCTACCCGAAGGAAGCGGAGCTCGCCGTCGTCAACCTGCTGCGCTTCCATGACGCGCCGACCGCGCTGGTGTTCTGCAACACGCGCAATTCCGTGCGCCATCTCGAGGCGATCTTGCTGGAGCGCGGATTTTCGGCTGTGGCGCTGTCGGGCGAACTCTCGCAGAGCGAGCGCAATTCGGCGCTGCAGGCGCTGCGCGACGGCCGGGCGCGCGTCTGCGTCGCGACCGATGTCGCCGCGCGCGGCATCGACCTGCCGGGGCTAGAGCTGGTGATCCATGCCGAATTGCCCAACGATCCGGAGGTGATGCAGCATCGCTCCGGCCGCACCGGGCGCGCCGGCAACAAGGGCACCAGCGTGCTGCTGGTTCCGGTCTCGCGCCGCCGCAAGGCCGAGATGCTGATTGCGGAGGCCAAGGTCGAGGCCGTCTGGGCCGGGCCTCCCACGGCCGAGGAAATCCGCGCGCTCGACCAGCAGCGCTTGTTAAGCGACCCGATCCTGACCGGCGACGCCGACGAGGATGATATGGCGATGGTCGAGGCGCTGGTCGCCGGCCGGTCGCCCCACGAGATCGCGGCCGCACTGGTGCGGGTCTATCGTTCGCGCCTTCCCGGCGCGGAAGAGGTCGGCGATCCGAATTTCGGCCGCGATTCGCGGCCGGTGCGGGCGCGCGAGGATTACGCGCCGCGCGACGGCGCGCGCTTCGGTGATAACCGGGACGACAGCCCGCGCTCCGACGCGCCTCGTCACAAGGCCGGCCCGCGCGGAGACACGGTCTGGTTCCGCCTCAATATCGGCCGCAAGGACGGCGCCGATCCGCGCCAGTTGCTGCCGATGCTGTGCCGCCGCGGCAAGATCACCCGCGATGAAGTCGGCGCGATCCGCATCTTCGACAAGGAGACCAAGGTCGAGATCGACGCCGGTGTCGCGGAGCGCTTCTACGAGTTGGCCAAGGCAGCCGACCGCGACAAGATCGTCATCGAGCCGGTGACGGGCGAGGAGGAGCGGCGTCCCGCAAAACCCTTCTCCGAGAAGGCGAGCCACGTCCCTTCAAGTCACGCGCCCGCCCCTTATGCCCGGCCGGAGCGCGGCGACGAGCGGCCGGCCAAATCGTTCGACAAGAAGCGTTACGAGAAGAAGCCCTACGAAAAGAAGCCGTATCAGAAGAAGCCGTTTGAGGGCCGCGCGCCGGAAGGCGGGTCTTTCGAGGGCAAAAAGCCCTATGAAGGCAAGAAGAAGCCTTACGAGGGGAAGGGCAAACCCTTCGGCGCGGCCAAATCCTACGATCCGGTTCGCAGCGACCGCGAACAACAGCTCTCCGACCCCAACGTCTCCTTCCGCTCCAGCCCGAGGCCGGCGGGCAAGCCGGCGGGACAGCCTTACGCCGGCGGCAAGCCCGGTTTCGGCAAATCCTATGCGGGTAAAGGCGATGGTGACCGCCCTGCGGGCAAGCCCTTTGGTGCGGGCAAACCGTTCAAGAGCAAGAAGCCGCGCTGAGGCCAAAGCCGCGCAGATGAACATCGAAACGAAAACGGCCGGCGCATTGCGCCGGCCGCTTTCGTCTCGGTTCGTGGTCGGTCGCTCAGCGCAAGCCGAGGAACGACAGAATGGCGAGCACGACGACGATCAGACCGACGATGTAGATGATGTTGTTCATGGCTAAGCCCCCAGGCTTGAGCGGGCCATCGCAGCCCGCATGAATGGATGCCGTTCGGCTTTTGTGAACGGCGCAAGGTGAACCGCGTCCGCTCGATTATGTTCCCCGATCGTCGCATGCGTGTCGCAATCGCGGCTCACTTGCCCCCATCCTTCGCCGGTCTCCGGGCCCGGTGAAAATCGCAGGGGGACTATCCATGAAACTCATCCGTCATGCGGCCTCAGCCGCTATCATCCTGCTGGCGTCCTCGCTCGGCGTCGCCGCGCAGGACCGCCTCGTCATCGCTGGACGCGATGCCGGTTTTGCGCCTGCGCTGGCGAAGATGGTCGAACTCTATCAGGCCAAAAATCCGGGCGTGAAGATCGAGCGGCTCGAACTGCCGGGCGGCCCGCTCTATGAGCGCCTCGCCATCGGCGCGCGCGAGAAGACCGGCGCGACAGACGTCGCCATGCTCGACGACATCTGGGCGCCGGAGTTCATGTCGCGCGGCTGGCTGACCGATCTCGACACGGTCGGCGGTTTGCCGGGCGAGTTCGTCAAATCGGCGGCGGCGGTCTCGCGCCATCCGGTCGGCACCGGCAAGCTGTTCGCCGCGCCCTTCGTCGGCAATATCGCCATGTTCGCCTATCGCAAGGACCTGCTGGCCAAGCACGGCTTCGACAGGCCCAAGACCTGGAGCGACGTCGTCAAGGCGGCGCAGACGATCCAGGCCAAGGAGGAGGGCGTCTCCGGCCTCGTCTTCCGCGGGCTGAAGGGCAACCCGATCGTGACCTCCTTCCTGCCGTTGTTGTGGGCGCAGGGCGGGCAGGTGGTCGACGAGGCCGGCAAGGCCGTGCTCGATAGCCCTGAGGCGCTGAAGGCGCTGAACCAGTTCCTCAGCTTCAGGGCGCTCGCGCCCAAGGGCGTCGAGACCTACAACGCGACCGAACTGCGCGATGCGATCCATCAGGGCCGCGCCGCCATCGCAGTCGAGATGTGGTCGTCCTGGGCCGGCTCGCTCGACGATGCCAAGGTCTCGAAGGTCGCAGGTCAGGTCGAGGTCGTGGCCTCGCCCGGCGAGGTCAAGGGGCCGGCGCCGATGCTGGGCGCCTGGCTGCTGGCGATCCCGGCCGATTCGCCCAACAAGGCGCGCGCCGCCGATTTCATCCGCTTCGTCACCTTGCCGGAGAACCAGAAGCTGATCGCGCTGGAGACCGGCAACCCGCCGACGCTGGCGGCTCTGTTCAACGACAAGGACCTCGTAGCGAAATATCGCTGGTATCCGGCCCAACTCGAGGCGCTGAATCTCGCACAGGCGCGGCCCCGCATTACGCAATGGGCCCGCGTCGAGACGATTTTGGGCGACTATCTCCAGCTTGCGCTGATCGGCCAGATGCTGCCGCAGCAGGCGCTGACGGAAGCCAATGCGCAGATCACGCGGGCGCTGGCGCGCTGAGCGCTTCCGTCTTTGCGAGCGCAGCGAAGCAATCCAGCCGACGGGCTCTACGCCCCTCTGGATTGCTTCGTCGCTTCGCTCCTCGCAATGACGAGGAGCAACGACTTGTTCCCGTCTGACGCATGATCGCCCATCACCGCCTGCTGCCCTGGCTCCTGCTCCTGCCCGCCGCGCTGCTGCTAGGCGGGCTGACGCTGTATCCGCTCGCACGCACGCTGGCCTTGTCCTTCTTCGCCACCGATTACGGCTTCGCCGAAGCCAAGTTCATCGGCGTGGCCAATTATCTCGACCTCGCAGGCGACCGTTTCTTCCGGCAGGCGGTCACCAACACCGTCGTGTTCACGCTGGCCTCGACCATCATCGAGGTGGCGCTGGGGCTTGGCCTGGCCCTGCTGCTGGACCGCGCCTTCGCCGGCCGCGCGCTGGTCATGACGCTGCTGCTCGCGCCCTTCGTGCTATCGACCATGGTCGTCACCGCGATCTGGCGGGCCTGGTTCCATTTCGATCTCGGCTTCCTCAACAACCTGCTGCGGGCGCTTGGCCTGTCGCCCGTGCCCTGGCTGTTCGATCCCGACCTCGCGCTCTGGTCGGTCGTGCTGGTCGATGTCTGGCAGAGCACGCCTTTCGCTTTCCTGATCATCCTGGCGGGCCTGCGTCTGATCCCGCGCGACGTCTATGAGGCGGCCCGCATCGACGGGGCCGGGCCGTGGCGGCGCTTCCTCACCATGACGCTGCCGCTGCTCTCGCCCTATCTCTTTATCGCGGCGCTGCTGCGCTGCGTCGACAGCTTCAAGCTGTTCGACAAGGTCTATGCGATGACCGGCGGCGGGCCGGGGCAGGCGACCGAGACGGTCTCGCTCTACATCTATCGGCAGGGTTTCCGCTTCTTCGATATCGGCATGGCCTCGGCCGCAGCGATCGTGATGATCGTCGTCGCGGGAGCGCTGGCGCTGCTCTATGCGGCTGCGATTCTGCGCGGGGCCGGCCGATGATCCGGGTTATCGCCGCCAGCCTCGTCGCGCTGATTGGCCTCGTGCCGCTGATCTGGATGGGCGCGACCTCTTTCAAGCCGCCGGCCGATTATGTCTCGACCTCGGTTTCGCTCTGGCCGGAGCGGCCTACGCTGATGCATTACCGCGCGCTGCTGGAGACCTCCGTCTGGCGGCTCGGGCTCAACAGCATGGTGGTGGCGCTGGGCACAGTCGTGCTCTCACTCGCGGTGGCGCTGCCGGCGGCCTATGCGCTGGTCAGGCTCGCGCTGCCGCGCAAGCGCGACCTCGTCTTCCTCGGCTTCGTTCTGGTGGTGAAGCTCGCCCCGCCGATCGCATTCGCGATCCCGCTCTACCAGCTCCTGCGGGCGCTGGGCCTTCTCGACAGCCATTTCGGGCTGGTCCTCGTCAACCAGATCTACGCGTTGCCCTTCGCGATCTGGATGCTGCTCGGCTTCGTCCGCGATGTGCCGGTCGCCTTCGAGGAGGCGGCGATGATGGACGGGGCCGGCTTCCTGCGCCGGATGGTCGACATCGTCGCGCCGCTGCTGATGCCGGGGCTGGTCGCCACGGGCGTGTTCGTGGCGATCATGAGCTGGAACGAGTTCCTGTTCGCGCTGCTCTTCGTGCAGACGCCGTCGAACTTCACCCTGCCGGCCTATATCGCCACGCTGATCACCGAGGACGAGACGCTCTGGGGCCGGCTTTCGGCGATCGGACTGCTCGCCTCGCTGCCGGTGCTGGCGGCGATCGGGATGGTCCGGCGCGGGTTGCTGCGCGAGGTTTCGGTCGATCAGCATTGATGACCGGACAGGCGCAGGGAGCCGGATCGCTCCGGCTCCCGTTGCCGCCGGTATGGCGACAGGCTCAGTAGCAGCGCCGGACCGGACGCTCGACCAGGCCGATGCCGGGCACGAAGCGGGCCTTGATGACCGTGTAGCAGCCGCCGCCGTAGAAGCCGGCATAGACCGGCGCATAGCCCCAGCCGCGATGGCCCCAATGGCGGCGGCCCTCGCCCCAGGGGCGGGGATGACGCCAGCTATGGCCAAAATGGCCGCGATGGCCGTGGCCGCCATGCCAGCCGGGCGCGGCTTCGGCGGAGGTGGAGCTCGCAATCGAGCCCCCGACGAGCGCGCCGCCCCCGAGGACGAGAGCTGCGGCAAGGCTGGCAAAGGTGATGCGCTTGGACATGATCTGGCTCCCTTGAGATGTCTCAGGAGCAGCACCGCGCCGCTCCATGCCCATTGGTCGCGGGCCGGAGCGGCGAGGTTCAAAGCGCGATACGGTTTCTTTTTGCTGACCGGCTCGCCCCGGCCTGCCGGGTTCGCTCAGGCTTCGACCACTTTGCGGTAGAGATGCCAGCTCGCATGACCGAGCACCGGCATCACCACCACGAGGCCGACCAGCACCGGCAGCGAGCCGAGCACCAGGAGGCCGACGATCATCAGGCCCCAGATCGTCATGACGCGGGGATTCGCTTCGACCGCTGCAATCGAGGTCTTGATCGCGGTCGCCGCATCGACGCGCCTGTCGATGATCAGCGGGAAGGAGACCACCGAGATCGCGAAAGCCGCGATGGCGAAGAGCAGACCGACGGCGTTGCCGACGACGATCATCACCCAGCCGTCGAAGGTGGTCAGCACCGCGCGCGCGAAATCCCCGGCGCTGGCGCCGGCCGGCAATCCCAGAAGGCCGCGATAGATCAGCCAGGCGGAGATCATCCAGGCGACGAACAGGCCCGTCAACATGGCCCCGAGGAGGGCGATCTGCGAGATCGACGGCGACCTCAGGATGGCGAAGGCGTGACCCCAGGACGAATCGATACCCTTCTCGCGTCGCCGGCTGATCTCGTAGAGCCCGATCGCCGCGAAGGGCCCGAGCAGCGCGAAGCCTGCGATCAGCGGAAACAGCAGCGGGATGATGTCGTAGCTTACCGTAAGCTGGCCGAGCAGCACACCGGCGATGGGGTAGATCAAAGCCAGGAAGACGAGATGGCTCGGCTTAGCCTTGAAGTCCTCCCAGCCACGCCAGAGCGCGTCTCGGAGATCCTGCGTGGTGATGGTGCGGATGCGTGGCCCGGCGGCCTCGTCGCGGCCGGCCTGCATCATGGTGGCGTCGAGATTGGCCATGGCGTTCTCTCCCGGTTCGTCGCCCGGTCCGCCTGCGGCGTTGACGCTATCCTCGGATCAACGGCCTGAAGGCGTCGAGCATCCAATTCCCAGCATAACGATCATACGCCCATCGGCGCGTCTTGTCGCAGTCCCCGCAAACACAAGAACGGGAGCGAAAGGCGAATGGTTCCGGCTCGCTGCTGACACTTCCGCGACGTCGCCATCTCGCATAAATCAGTCGCCATGAGCGAAACCGAGACGCCCCCGATCGAGAGCCTGAGCGCTCGCCAGGCGAGAGCCGAGCACAGGGCGCTCGCCGCCGAGATCGCGGAAGCCGACCTCGCCTATCACCGGGACGATGCGCCGA
The DNA here is from genome assembly GCA_001556025.1 of Rhizobiales bacterium CCH3-A5. Lineage (GTDB taxonomy): Bacteria > Pseudomonadota > Alphaproteobacteria > Rhizobiales > Beijerinckiaceae > Allobosea. The sequence continues at coordinate 94,401 of LSIB01000168.1, read as the reverse complement.
TCCTCGACGATGCGCGCTACGATGCCAAGCGCCGCCGGCTCGAGGCGATCGAGGCGGCGTTCCCGGCGCTGAAGGGCGCCGACGGCGTCACCGACAAGGTCGGTGCGAAACCCTCCTCGAAATTCGCCAAGATCAGGCATCGCGTGCCGATGCTCTCGCTGGGTAACGCCTTCTCCGACGAGGATGTCGCCGAGTTCGTCCAGCGCGTGCGCGGCTTTCTCGGGATGAAGGCGGAGGTCTCAGGCCCGGCCTTCACCGCCGAACCAAAGATCGACGGGCTCTCGCTGTCGCTGCGCTATGAGCGTGGCGAACTCGTCCATGCCGCGACGCGCGGCGACGGCGAGGAAGGCGAGGACGTCACGGCCAACGCCCGCACGATTGCAGACATTCCGCATCGCCTGTCCGGCGACGATGGGCCCGCGATCGCCGAGGTGCGCGGCGAGGTCTATCTGCGTCATGACGATTTCGCCGGCATCAACGAACGCCAGCGCGAGAGGGGGCTGCCCGAATTCGCAAATCCACGCAATGCGGCGGCGGGCTCTCTGCGCCAGCTCGACGTTTCGATCACGGCGGCGCGGCCGCTGCGCTTCTTCGCCTATGCCTGGGGCGAGATGCCGGTTCGTCCGGCTGAGACGCAAGCCGGCGTTGTCGCGGCTTTTGCGCGCTGGGGCTTTCGCACCAACCCGCTGATGGTCCGCTGCGAGACGGTCTCGGAGTTGCTGGCGCATTACCGCGCCATCGAGGCGCAGCGCGCCACGCTCGGCTACGACATCGACGGTGTCGTCTACAAGGTCGACGATCTTGCGCTGCAGGCCCGCCTCGGCTTCGTCTCGCGCGCGCCGCGCTGGGCGATCGCCCATAAGTTTCCGGCCGAACTGGCGACGACCGTGCTGGAGGCGATCGACATCCAGGTCGGGCGGACAGGCGCGCTCTCGCCGGTGGCGCGGCTCAAGCCTGTGACCGTCGGCGGCGTCGTCGTCACCAATGCGACGCTTCACAATGAGGATTACATTCGGGGCTTCGATTCGAAGGGCGAGCGGATCAGGACGGGCGAGCCGCCCGACGTCCGCATCGGCGACACGGTGACGGTGAAGCGCGCCGGCGACGTGATACCGCGAGTCGAGGCTGTGGACCTGTCTAAGCGTTCGCCGGACGCGAAGCCTTATGTCTTTCCGACGACATGCCCGATCTGCGGCAGCGACGCGGTACGCGAGCACAATCCGCGCTCGGGCAAGGAGGACGCTGTGCGCCGCTGCACCGGCGGGCTGGTCTGCGCCGCGCAGGCGGTCGAGCGACTAAAGCATTTCGTCTCCCGCGACGCGCTCGACATCGACGGGCTTGGCGACAAGCAGATCGAATTCTTCCATGCCGATCCGGACCTGCCCGTGAAGGAGCCGGCCGACATCTTCACGCTGGCAGCGCGCGATGGCGCGAACCTCAAAAAGTTGAAGGACAAGGAGGGTTTCGGGACACAGAGCGTGGCCAAGCTCTTCGCGGCGATCGAGGATCGTCGGACGCCGCCGCTCAACCGCTTCATCTTCGGGCTCGGCATCCGCCATATCGGCGAGACCAATGCGCGGCTGCTGGCGCGCCATTACGGGTCGTTCGAGGCCCTGCAGGCGGCCGTCATCGCGGCGGCCGATCCCGCCGCGCCCGAGCGGCAGGAGCTGGACGCGATCGACGGCGTCGGTCCGACCGTGGTCGAGGCGCTGCTTCAGTTCTTCGCCGAGACGCATAATCAGGAGATGCTGGGCCGCCTGCTGGCGCAAGCGACGCCGCAGCCTCTGGAGGCGGTCGCCTCGGTCAGCCCCGTCGCCGGCAAGATCGTCGTCTTCACCGGCGCGCTCGAGCAGATGACGCGCGACGAGGCAAAGGCCATGGCCGAGCGGCTGGGAGCGAAGGTCGCGGGCTCTGTTTCGTCGAAGACCGACCTGCTGGTGGCGGGGCCCGGCGCGGGGTCTAAACTCAAGGACGCGGCGAAGCACGGCGTACAGGTCATCGACGAGGCGGGGTGGTTCGTGTTGGTTGGCGATTAGCCATCCCCATCACTTTTCTTCAAGACACACGCATGCCGACATCGCATATCCTCGCTGCATGGACGCGATCACCCAAGGCGAGACGCTGAGCATCGAACCGCTGGCCGCCGGCGAGCGGGCGAAACTGTTTCCGGCCGCGCGCTTCGGCGGGCTGGACTGCCTAGCCGCGACGTTTCGCAGCCATTCCTATGCGCCCCACCGGCATGAGAGCTTCGTGATCGGCGTCATCGAGGCCGGCTGCGAGACATTTCGCGTGCGCGGCGTCCGGCACTATGCGCGGCCGGGGCAGATCGCTTTCGTCAACCCGCTCGAGACCCATGACGGCGAGCCGGTCGGGCAGGGTTACAGCTATCGCATGACCTATCCGGAGACCGGGCTGCTGCATGAGGTGGCGGGCTCTCTTGCCGGCCGGGAGACCGGCGCGACGCCCTTTTTCCGCGAGCCGCTGGTTGAGGATGCCGAGGGAGCGGCGATGTTCTCGGCCGCCCATCGCGTCATCGAGCAGGGTCGCGATGCGCTTGCCGGCGAGGAGATGCTGCTGCGCTTCTATGCGCGCTGCCTGTCGCTGCACGCGCTCTGGCCCGTCGCGGCGCTTGGGCGCGAGGCGGGGCCTGTCGCGCTGGCGCGCGCGATCGTCGAGGAGCGCTTCGAGGAGGATCTGTCGCTGGCCGATCTGTCGCGCCTGACCGGCCTGCCGCGTCATCACCTGATCCGCGCCTTCCGCTCTGAGACCGGGTTGACGCCGCATGCCTATCTCGTCGATGTCCGCATCCGCCGGGCGCGCGAAAGGCTGCGGGCCGGCGACATGCCAGGCGAGGTCGCCGCTGCGACCGGCTTCTGCGACCAGGCCCATCTGACGCGCGCTTTCAAGGCGCGCCATGGCGTGACGCCGGGCGCGTTCCGGGCGGCCCATCTCTCCTGAGCGTGCCCATCATGCCATCAGCCTTCGACGATGCCCGGATGGGCCTGTCCGACATCTGGCCTGCCATGCTTGCGGCCGTGCCGGTCGCGCTCTTGTTCGGGGCGCTCGCCGCAGGCAAGGGCTTGTCGCCGCTGGAAGTGGCGCTGATGAGCGCGCTCGTCTTCGCCGGCGGGGCGCAGTTCGCGGCGGTCGAGCTCTGGGCCACGCCTGCGCCGATCGGGGCGCTGGTCTTCTCGACGCTGCTGATCAATGCGCGCCATGTGCTGATGAGTGCGTCGCTGGTGCCCAAGTTGCAGGGCTTCACGCCGGGGCAGCGGCTCGGCGGGCTCTACTACATGGCCGACGAGAACTGGGCGCTCGCCGAGAAGCGGGCGCGTACCCACCGGCTGACGCCGGCCTACTGGTTCGCCATGACCGTGCCTTTCGTCCTGTGCTTCGTCGGCGTTGCGACTTTGGGCTCGCTGATCGGTGCCGCGCTCGGCGATCCGCGCCGCTTCGGGGCCGATTTTGCTTTCACCGCGATCTTCATCGCGCTCGTCGCCGCCTTCTGGAAGGGCCGCGTCACGGCCTGGACGGTGGCGGCGGCAGGGATTTCGTCTGCGTTGACCTACAGGCTCGCCGGGCCGCCGTGGCATGTGCTGGCCGGCGCCCTGTGCGGGCTCAGCGCCGCGTGGTGGGCTGCGGCGCGCGGGCATGCAAGCGTCGGCGAGGCCCAGGCATGAGCTTCGACACGCTGAACCTCGTCGCCATTCTCGGCATGGCGCTCGTCACCTATACGACGCGGGCCGCGGGGCTGGCGCTGGCCGGGCGGCTCGACCTGTCGCCTCGCGCGCAGGCGGCTTTCGACGCCATCCCGCCAGCCGTGCTGATCGCGGTGATCGCGCCGAGCGCGCTCGCGACGGGCTGGGCAGAGACGGGCGCGACGGCGATCGCCGCGCTGGCGGCGACGCGTCTGCCGGTGCTGGGTGTGGTGGCGGTCGGGGTGGTGGCGGTGGTGGCGTTGCGGGCGGTGGTGTAGCGCGGGCTCTCCCTTATCCCGCAGCGGGAGAAGGGAGCAGCGGCGCCCTCACAACGGCAGACATGCCTTCTCCAGCCAATCCTTCGCCTCACCCTCGACGGACCCACCGAGATGGCGCCAGACCTGCGCGTGATAGGTGTTGATCCAGGCGATCTCGCCATCGTCGAGCAGATTCAAATCGATCAGTGCGCGCTCATAAGGGCAGAAGGTGATCGTCTCGAAACCGTAGATCGTTCGGTCGCCGCCGGGGATGACGCGCTCCTCGACCACGATCAGGTTCTCGATGCGGATGCCGTATTCGCCCTGCTTGTAGTAGCCGGGCTCGTTGGAGAGGATCATGCCCGGCTCCAGCGGCGTCGTGCCGAGCTTGGAGAGCCGCTGCGGCCCCTCATGCACCGAGAGATAGCTGCCGACGCCGTGGCCGGTGCCGTGGTCGAAATCGAGCCCGGCCTGCCAGAGCGGCAGCCGCGCCAGCGCATCGAGCTGCGCGCCGGACGTGCCCTTGACGAAGAGCGCGCGCGAAATCGCCAGATGCCCTTTCAGGACGCGGGTGTAGCGGTCTCGCATTTCCGCGGTCGGTTCGCCGACGACAAGAGTCCGGGTGATGTCGGTGGTGCCGTCCTCGTACTGCCCGCCGGAATCGACCAGAAAGATGCCGGGCTCGATCGGCCGGTTGCTCGCCTCCGTCACCCGGTAATGCGGCAGGGCGGCGTTTGGTCCCGCGCCGGCGATGGTGGTGAAGGAGACGTCCTTCAAAAGCCCGGTCTTCAGCCGCTCGCTCTCCAGCGCGGCGACGGCGTCGATCTCGGTCAGCCCGCCCGTGGGCGCTTCGCGCTCCAGCCATGACAGGAAACGCACCATGGCCGCGCCGTCGCGCAGATGGGCGGCGCGCGCGCCGGCGAGTTCGGCTTCGTTCTTGCGCGCCTTCATCAGCGCGATCGGATCGGGGCCGGCGTCCGGCGTGCCCCCTGCATCCCTGATCAGTGTCGCCAGTGCGGATGCGCCAGTCGCCGCGTCGAGCCTGACCTTTGCGCCGGCCGCGCCCAGCGCCTCCAACTGTGCTTTCAGCGCGGCGGGTGGGGCGATCTCACCGACCGCGCCGATGGCGTCTCCCGCCTCGTTGGTGATCTTCTCGGCCGCGAGGAAGACGGTGGGCCGGCCCTCGCGCGGGACGATGGCGTAGCCGAGCGGCAGTGGCGTATGCTCGACATCGCCGCCGCGGACATTAAAGGTCCAGGCCAGCGCATGCGGGTCCGAGACCACCAGCGCATCGACCTTCGCCTTGACCAGCGCCTCCTGAATGCGCGCGAGCTTTTCCGCCGGGTTCTCTCCGGCAAACTCGGCGCGATGCGCCTTGACGGGCGCAGTGGGCGGCGCGGGGCGGTCGTTCCAGATCTTGTCGATCGGGTTTTCCGCCAGCGCGACCAGCGTGCCGCCCGCAGCCGCGACCGCCTTTTCCAGCTTGGCGACGCCATCGACCGTGTGGAGCCATGGGTCGTAGCCGAGCCGGCCGCCTGTCGGCAGGTTCTGCTCGATCCAGCGCTCAAGCGGCGTCTCCTCCATCTTCGTCGGCGTGACGACGGCCGTGTCGGTCTGCTCGGCGGACTGGATGGTGTAGCGCCCGTCGACGATCAGTGCCGCCCTGTCGGCCAGCACGATGGCCGCGCCGGCCGAGCCGGTGAAGCCGGTCAGCCAGGCAAGGCGAGCCATGTGCGCGGGGACATATTCGCCCTGGTGCTCGTCGGCGCGCGGCACGATGAAGCCGTCGAGCTGGTGCTCGGCGAGCGCAGCGCGCAGGGCGGCAATTCGGGGCGCGACCTGCGACGGGTCGCTCGGCTCGGCGAAGGACTGAAAGCGGCAGATGGCGGCAGGCGATTCGGTCATGGCGGGTCCGGATGCGGTCATTTCCGGCATGCTCGCGTCTCCGCCCTGCGATGACCAGTGGAAAAGCGGCGTTTACGGCTGCTTTTTGAAAGGCTGATGCTGCACTGCGAAAGGGCGCGCTGCCTCATTGCTATGCGAATCCCGCAATCGTTAATGAAATGCGACGCATCGCATGCATTGAGCGCATGTCTCGCATCTGCGAAATCATCTTCTCGCAAGTGCGAAGAGGGCCCACTTTAGTCGCATAAGAGAACGAGGAAGCGACCGGGACTGTCCTTCGTTTCACTGTTGGAGAGACCCTATGACCTATCTGACGAACACCACCGCCTCGCTGCTGGCCTCGGAGGCCGCCAAGGCATCCACCACCGCCGGCCCGGGCTTCTGGCAGCGCCTCTATGCGGCGATGGTCGAAAGCCGCCGCCGCTCCGCCATTCGCGAGCTGCGCGCCCGCTCCTACCTCGTCAACGAGGCTGAGATTGTGCTGGGCGGCTTTCCGCAGGCGACCCTGAAAAACGACGCCGCGCTGCCGTTCAATCGCTGAGCCTCCGCGCCGAGCCTTCGCCTCATTCCGTTCTCACGCCGCAGCAGGCTTCGCGCCGTTCGGCAAACACTGGACCATCATCATGATCGCCATCGTCAAGCACGCTTATCACTGGGTCGTCGATGCGGCCCGCTTCACCTCCGCTGTCTGGCACGACGCCCGCGCCATGCAGGCCGAGGCTGAACAGCGCTACGGCCATATCGGCTTCTGAGCGCCCGCGCTGGCAGTCCGGTGCGACAGCTTTGTCGCCTATCGAAGGCGGCGCGGTCTTGGGGCCGCGCCGCCTTTTTTCATGACCAGAGTCGCCCAGCCCTCGCGCAGCGACCGGCGGGCGAGATAAAGCCCCTGATGCCGATAGGCCGAGACGATGCCGGCGACGTCCATGGCGAGCAGGCCCGACAGGATGATCGTGCCGTCGTCGCTGAGCACGCGCGCGATCGACGGCGCCAGCCGGCGCAAGGGGCCCGCCAGGATATTGGCGAAGACGAGATCGAAATGGCGCGGCCGGTTCGCCTTGGCGTGGCGAAGCCCCGGCGCGACATAGAGATCGAGGCCATGCGGCGCATGATTGACTCGGGCGTTGTGAGCTGCGACCTCGACTGCGAAGGCGTCGATGTCGCCGGCAACGACCTTGCGCCTGATCTGCTTCGCCAGCGCCAGCGCCAAAATGCCGGTGCCGGTGCCGACGTCGATGGCATGTCTCGGACGGCGCTGCTTCAGTTCCGCATCGAGCGCGAGCAGGCAGCCTGCCGTGGTGCCATGGTGGCCGGTGCCAAAGGCGAGCGCGGCCGGAATCTCGATGCCGACATCGTTGATCCTCACCGCATCGCGGTCATGCGCGCCATGGACGAGCACGCGGCCGGCGCGGACGGGCTTCAAGCCATCGAGCGAGGCGGCGACCCAGTCCTGTTGGTTGACGGTCGCGAAGGGCGTTGAGTCGACCACGTCGCCGACGATGGGGCGCAGCATGTCGCGCACCGCATCCTCGTCGGGATGCGTCGCGAAATAGATCTCGACCTTCCAGGGCGCGTTGAGCGAGAGCGTGGTGACGCCGGTCTCGATCTCGAAGGCCGAGATCGCGGTCTCGGTGGGGTCGAAGACCTCGCCCAGAAGTTCGGTCAGCGCGCGCGCCTTCTCGCCAGAGGTCGAAAGTTCGAGGACGGTCGCAACCGTCGCGGGGAGAAGGCCTTCGCGCATGATGGGGGATTAGCAGGGCGAGGCGCGGATGTCATTCGCGCTCGTGCGCGCCGCGATCCGGGTCGGTTCCGCCGCTTTGTGCGGTCTCAGCGCGATCTGGACGCCTCATCGGGCCATGCCACGCCTCCGAGACGGCTGCCCAGGATGGCCTTGAACGGCGTCGTCGTACAGGCCGAATACATTCCGGCGGCATAGTAAGGCGAGGCCTCGATGTAGCGGCGCGCGCTCTCGGGAGAATTCGTCTCGACGAAGTAGAGCCGCGCGGTGGGTTCGTCGCCGCCCCGCGCATAGAGCTGGCCTGCGAAGGCGATGCGGTCGTTGTTGAGCTCAAGGTAGCGCAAATAGCGGGGTCCGACCGTCGCGCGCAATGCGGCTGTTCCGGAGGCGGTCTCGCATTGCACCAGATGCGTCTCCACCTGCGCGATCGTGGCCGGGCGCGGAACCCAGGAGAGAGCGTCCTCGCGCACGAGGCCGCCGACGCCGGCGCTCAACGCAACGATGCCCGGCGCAACGACACCGCCGGGAGGCGGCTGGAAGATGCCGCCGTCGCCGACCACATAGACCGTTGTCCGGTCGTTCTTGCCCGTGCCGAAGACGAGCGCGGTTGACCCGGTGACGCCATCCTCGGCTAGCGCGATCGTCCGCCTGGCGCCGTCCGTCGCCAGCACCACGACCGAGTTCAGGATATGCGTCGTGCCGTAGAGATCGCCGTTGGCCGCGAAGGCGAAGTCGTCGATCAGCAGATTTTTGGCGTGCAGGCTGGCTTCCCCGGCCTGGCCGCCGGGCAGGATGCCGATGCGCCAGATTTCGGCGCGGCCCGAGTTGGAGAGATAGACCGCGCCGTTCCTGAGTTTCACGCCGTTGCCGCCGGGAATCTGCGGAAGCTGAGGGTTCGGCCCTATCCTGGCGTCCCGGAACCAGGCATCGACCCGCCCCGAGCGCGTATCGATGCGCCAGAGCGCGTCGCCGAAGGAATCGGCCGCCAGCAGCACGCCGGGCTGTAGAAGAGCCATCCCGTTGAGGAATTTGGCGTCCGGCAGTTCGGCGACGACCGTGACCCGTCCTGATGCATCGATCCGGAAGATCGATTCCCGGCCATTTCCGGCCTTCCCGCTGGCGAACAGGCCGTCGTCGAGATCGAGCGCCAGGCCGCGCACCTCGAAATCGAGTTTCGCAAGCTGTTCTAGCCGACCGGAGGCAGGGTCGAAGCGCAGCAGCAGGCGGTTGGCGTGGTCGGCCACCAGCAGCCGCCCATCTTGCGTCGCCACGATGCTCTCCAGGAACGAGCCCTTGGGCAGGCCGACCAGCGTGCCGCTGGGGACCCGCGCCACAGGAGGTTCTGGCAGGGCCTGAGCGGGAGCGGACTCCGTCGCCAGCGCGGCGAGGCCAGCCAGAGCGAACCTGAGGATCGAAAACATGGTCACCTCGCATCGGCCAGACGGATAGGCCGCTTGGTCGTCACGGTGCCATATCGCCATGGGCGAAGCTTTGCCCAAATCCGTCGCGCGTTTGCGCAAAAGCGACGGGCGGCCTTACGCCTCGGCGCGGAAGCGAGCCGGCGTCGCGCCGGTCCTAGCCCGGAACGTCCTGCTGAAGTGGCTTAGTGTTCCGAAGCCGCAGCGCTCCGCGATCACGGCCATGGGTTGATCCCCATGGCTCAGCAACTGCTTGGCCCGTGCGATCCGTTGATCCAGCAGGTATTGGTGCGGCGCCACCCCCAACGCGGCCCGGAACTGACGGGTGAACTGCCGAGGCGACAGGCGGACGCACCCGGCCAACGCCGCGATGCCGATGTCGTGTTCGAGATTGTCATGCATGAAATCGAGCGCCGGCCGCATTCGCCGCGCGATCGAAGGCGCGAGCGCGGGCGTTTCCCGCGGGTCCCTGGTCATCGCAGCCGCCAAAGCGATCGCGAGCGCCTCGCGATAGAGCCTGCCGCGCGCGCCGCCGTTCTCCAACTCGTCGCGGAGGAGCAGGCTCAGGCGGTGGACGGCGTCGTCAACGCCGCTGCTGGGTGCGAGATTCCGCAGCGGGGGCCCGATGCCATCCTCGCCAAACCGCTCCGAAAAATCGGCCGCGAACTTGACGATCAGATAATCCGTCGCGTTCGGCCATCGGCCCAGCAGGCTTGCGCCCGCCGGTACGACGCAATGGGTGCCGATATGTCCGTTGGCGCAAGCCAGTCGGGCCCCGTCGATAGCGACGCTCGAGCCGGCCATGTCGATCAGCGGGACGGCCAGCGCCAACTCGTCATGGATGATCAAATGCTCGCCGGGGTCGCGAGCGATCGCGACGGCAGAAAACCCATCCCAGGCAGCGCAACGCAGCCTTCTGATCCCGTCTTTCTGAGGCAAGGCCGCGCGCCGCATGCGCTACCAATCCACGAAAACGTCGGCCCTTGCAATCAAGCCGCCGCGGCCCTGCGATCACCCCACCCCCTGCACAAAGCTATCCAGCACCATCTTCCGCCCGGCCTTGTCGAAATCCACCGTCAGCTTGTTCCCGTCGACGCTCGCCACCGAGCCCGGGCCGAACTTGACGTGGAAGACGCGCGCGCCCGCGTCATAGGCCGATGAGCCGCTCGATTTTGCGGTGAGTTCGCCCTCGATCAGGAGAGGGCCGCGCTGGCGGTTTCCGCCCAAGCCGAAGCTGTTGCCGCTCTCGGAAAAGCCGGCGCTACCGCCGCCCGCTTTCGCCTTGTTCTCCTGCGCGCGCTGCCAGCCGGGCGTGTTGTAGCTGGAGCCGAAGCTCTCCATGCGGTCGAAGCGCGAAGCGCCGTAGCCGCCTTGCGAATAGTTCGAGGCGGCCTGCACGACCTCGACATGCTCCTCCGGCAATTCGTCGATGAAGCGGCTCGGCAGGCTCGATTGCCAGAGTCCGTGAATCCGCCGGTTCGAGGCGAAATAGAGTTTCAACCGCTTGCGGGCGCGGGTCAGGCCGACATGGGCGAGCCGGCGCTCCTCCTCGAGGCCGGCGCGGCCGCTTTCGTCGAGCGCGCGCTGGCTCGGGAACAGGCCTTCCTCCCAGCCGGGCAGGAAGACCGTGTCGAACTCAAGCCCTTTCGCGCCGTGCAGGGTCATGATCGAAACGCGCGCCGCGCCTTCGGCCGTGTCGGCGTCCATCACCAGCGAGACGTGTTCGAGGAAGGAGGGCAGGTCCGGAAACTCGTCAAGCGAGCGCACCAGTTCCTTGAGGTTCTCCAGCCGGCCGGCGGCATCGGCCGAGCGGTCCTTTTGCCACATCTCGGTATAGCCCGACTCCTCCAGCACGAGTTCGGCGAGCTCGCCCTGGCGCATATGCTCGGAGCGGGCGCTCCAGCGCGCGAAGGCCTCGACAAGTTCACGCAGCGCGGTGCGGGCTTTGGGCTTCAACTCGTCGCTCTCGACCACGACGCGCGCCGCCTGCAGCAGCGAGAGTTGGCTGGCGCGGGCGTGGTTGTGCAGAATCTGGATGGTGGCGTCCCCCAAGCCGCGCTTGGGCTGGTTGACGATGCGCTCGAAGGCGAGATCGTCGCTCTGGCTGACGACGCAGCGCAGATAGGCCATGGCGTCGCGGATCTCGGCGCGCTCGTAGAAGCGAGGGCCGCCGATGACGCGATAGGGCACGCCCGTCTGGACGAAGCGCTCCTCGAGCTCACGCATCTGCGCGGAAATCCGCACCAGCACGGCGATCTCGGCGAGGTTTTCGCCTTTGGACTGCATCGCCTCGATCTCGTCGGTGATCAGACGGGCCTCCTCCTGGCTGTCCCAGGCTCCGGTGATGGTGACCTTCTCGCCGGCCTCGTCTTCGGTGCGCAGTGTCTTGCCGAGTCGGCCCTCGTTACGGGCGATGAGTTTGGAGGCGGTGGCGAGGATGTGCCCGGTCGAGCGGTAGTTGCGCTCCAGCCGGACGACGGTCGCGCCCGGAAAATCGTGCTCGAAGCGCAGGATGTTGTCCACTTCCGCGCCGCGCCAGCCATAGATCGACTGGTCGTCGTCGCCGACGCAGGCGATGTTGCGGCGGCCCTGCGCGAGCAGCCTGAGCCAGAGATACTGGGCGGTGTTGGTGTCCTGATACTCGTCGACGAGGATGTAGCGAAAGCGCTCGTGATAAGTCGCCAGCACATCCGGATGCTCACGAAAGAGCGTCAGGCAATGCAGCAGCAGGTCGCCGAAATCGACGGCGTTCAGCGCCTTCAGCCGATCCTGATAGGCGGCGTAGAGCTTGCCGCCCTTGCCGTTGGCGAAGACGGCGGTTTCGCCGGGCGCGACGTCCTTGGGCGTGAGGCCGCGGTTCTTCCATGAGTCGATGAAGCCCGCCAGCATGCGGCCGGGCCAGCGTTTTTCGTCGATGCCCTCGGCCGCGATGACCTGCTTCATCAGGCGGATCTGGTCGTCGGTATCGAGGATTGTGAAGTCGGAGCGCAGATCGAGCAGCTCGGCGTGGCGGCGCAGGAGCTTGGCCGAGATCGAGTGGAAGGTGCCCAGCCACGGCATGCCCTCGGCGACCGGGCCGACGAGATGGGCGACGCGCTCCTTCATCTCGCGCGCGGCCTTGTTGGTGAAGGTCACGGAGAGGATCTGCGAGGGGAAGGCGCGGTTGGTCGCGATCAGATGGGCGATGCGGGTGGTGAGGACGCGGGTCTTGCCGGTGCCGGCGCCCGCCAGCACCAGTACGGGACCGTCCGTCGCCTCGACGGCAAGGCGCTGCTCCGGGTTGAGGCCCGAGAGATAGCCGGCCGAGGGCGCGGCCTGCGCACGCGCGGCTAGCCCGCCGGGGCGGGGCAGGGGAGCAGAGGTGAGGCCTTGGTCGGACAAGATGGGCTATGCCTGCAGAATTTCGTTGGGTGATCGTGATTCGTTCTCTTGGCAATATAGGGCGTCGCTTCGGCAATTGCGCCCCTTGCGCGCCGCCGGTCCCCGGAAACGATCGCGCGGCTCTTGTCTTGCGATCGTCGGCGATGGATCGTTCGCGTGACCTCAGGCGGACAAGCATGCCAATGACCAGACTGTTGCTAACGGTTCTCGCGGCTCTGTCGACGGCCGCCGCACTGGCTCAATCGCCGCAGGATTTCCTGCGCGATTGCGAAATCTTCGCCATAGCGGAGTCAAAACGCGACGGCGGCAGCCTGCAATCGGTCCGGATCGCGCGCGGCGACAGCCTGATCGAGAACCGCTTCGACCGGAAGATCGGCGGCGTCCATGTTTCGACCGAATATCTCGGCAGGGCCCAGTTCATCGACGATGGAGGGGCGCGCAACGCGGCTTTCGTCTGTCTTCACCCCGGTGTCGGCAAAAAGCCGGTCTATTTCGTCGAAGTGCCGATCGGGCGGTAGCGGCCATGGCGCAGCCCGTCTCCAGCCATGAGGTGACCAACCAGGTCCCGCCGCTCAGCGACTACGACGCCTATGCCGCCGACCCGGTGCTGTCTGCGGCGATGGCGGCGTTTGGCGCGGACTGGGCGGGCGAGCGGCTGCACGAGGCCGGCCGCGTGGTCGGCGCGGCCGGGACGCAGGAACTGGCGCGGCTGGCCAACCGTTTCACGCCGGAACTTCGCAGCCACGACCGCTTCGGCCATCGCATCGACGAGATCGCGTTTCACCCGGCCTGGCACGAACTGATGGGCCTCGCCATCGCGCAGGAGACGCATGCGTTGTGCTGGAACGAGCCGCGGCCCGGCGCGCAGGTGGCGAGGGCGGCGTTGCAATATCTCTGGTATGGTTGCGAAAGCGGCGTCTGCTGCCCGATCAGCATGACCTATTCGGCCATTCCGGTTCTGAGACAGGATGCCGCCCGCTGGGCCGACTGGGGCGCGCTCATCACCTCGAACCATTATGACAGACGTCAGGGGCCAGCATCGTGCAAGACGGGCGCGACCGTCGGCATGGCGATGACGGAGACGCAGGGCGGCTCCGACCTGCGGCAGACGCAAACCGTGGCGCAGGACAACCGCGACGGCACGTTCTCGATCAGCGGCCAGAAATGGTTCTTCTCCGTGCCGCATTCGGACGTGTTCCTGACGCTGGCGCGGACGCAGGAGGGCGTCTCCTGCTTCGTGGTGCCGGGCTGGCTGCCGGACGGGCGCCGCAACGGCGTCGCGATCCAACGACTCAAGGAGAAATGCGGCAACCGCTCGAAAGCCTCCTCGGAGGTCGAGTTTCGCGGCGCGATCGGCCATCTCATCGGCGAGCCCGGACGAGGTCTGCGCGCTGGACTGTCGATGAACCACAATACGCGGCTCGATATCGCGGCTGCATCAGCCGGGCTGATGCGCCAGGGCGTGGCGCAGGCCGCCCATCACGCGGCGCATCGCTCTGCTTTCCAGCGCCGCCTGATTGACCAGCCGATCATGCAGGCCGTGCTCGCCGATCTCGCGATCGAGACGGAGGCCGCGGCCTGGCTGGCGTTCCGGCTGTTCGCCGCCGTCGACCGGCAAGAGGACAGCGAGAGCGAAAGGCTGCTCTCCCGCATCGGCGCGCCGATCGCGAAATACTGGGTGGCGAAGCGGACGCCGGCCGTCGTCGGCGAGGCGCTCGAATGCATCGGCGGCAATGGCTTCATCGAAGAGCACCCGCTGGCGCGGCATTATCGCGAGGCGCCGCTGAACTCGGTCTGGGAAGGCTCGGGCAACGTCATCTGCCTCGACGTGCTGCGCTCGCTGGAGCGTGAGCCGGGCTCGCTGGCGGCCGTGCTGGACGAGTGCAGGTCGGCGCGCGGCGCCGACCTGCGCTACGATGCGGCGCTGGCGGCGCTGCAGGACGACCTGCCGGAGTTGACGCGGCATGAGGGTCAGGCCCGACGTCTGGTCGAGCGGCTGGCGCTGATGCTGCAGGGCTCGCTGCTGCTGCGCTACGCTTCGCAAGATGTCGCCGATGCTTTTGTCGCGACGCGGCTGGACGGGCGCTGGTCGGGGCATTTCGGGGCGCTGCCGACGGGCATCGACGCGGCATCGCTGGCGCGGCGGGCTGTGCCGGCGCTTTAGGCGACGGCGTCAAGACTGGCCGCCGCCGGCCTCCGCGCCCCAGAGTTCGTTCAGCCGCCGGTCGCGGCCGCAGCCTGTGCGGTAGATTTTGTAGCGGATCGGGTTCTTCTGATAATAGTCCTGATGATAATCCTCTGCGTCGTAAAACGCCGTCTGCGCCACGATCTCGGTGGTGATCTTCGACTTGAAGCGGCCCGATTTCTCCAGTTCCGCCTTAGAGGCCTCGGCCAGTTTCCGCTCTTCCTCCGAACCGAAATAGATGCCCGCGCGGTATTGCGAGCCACGGTCGCAGAACTGGGCGTTGGCGGTCAGCGGGTCATGGTTGCGCCAGAAGACGTGGAGAAGCTTCTCGTAGCTGACCTTGGACGGATCGTAGACGATCTTTACCGCTTCGGTGTGGCCGGTCTTGCCGCTGGAGGTCGATTGATAGGTCGGATCGACCGTGTGTCCCGCCGTGTAGCCGGATGTGGTCGAGATCACGCCGGGAAGCGCGTCGAAAGGCGGCTCCATGCACCAGAAGCAACCGCCGGCGAAGATCGCCGTGGCGGTCGCGGGCTTGGTCGGCTGTTGGGCGAAGCCGGCGGCGGAAAAACCAAGGCCGGCCGCGATGGCGAGCCCGGCGAGCAGCGTGCGGCGCGTGACCATATCAGGCCTGCGAACCGTCGGCCGGAGCGAAATCCATCGCGACGCCGTTCATGCAGTAGCGCAGGCCCGTCGGCGGCGGGCCGTCGGGGAAGACATGGCCGAGATGGCCGCCGCAGCGGGCGCAATGCACCTCGGTGCGCGACATCAGGAATGAGTTGTCCTGCGAGGTGCCGACCGCGCCCTCCAGCGGCTTGTCGAAGCTCGGCCAACCGGTGCCGCTCTCGAACTTGGTCTGATTGGTGAAGAGTGGGTTGCCGCAGCCGGCGCAGGAGAAGGTTCCGGCGCGCTTCTCGAAATTCAGCGCGCAGGAGCCGGGCCGCTCCGTGCCATGCTCGCGCAGCACGCGGTACTGCTCCGGCGTTAGCTTCGCGCGCCACTCGGCTTCGGTCAGTTCGACTTCGAACTGACCGTTTTTCTTCGTCTCGCTGCCGAAAAGGCTCATCAGACCCATGATGCATCTCCCTGGCCGGAAGGACCGGTCGCGTTGCGATCCGGCTCTTGCGCATTGCGAGCAATATGGCGATCGCAGCTGCGATTTCAGCCCCTTGGAGGCTCAAATCGCTTCACGATCCTGTTGAGCCCGCTTCAGGCGTTGTCGCCGGCGATCGCCGCGATCACCGCGTCGGTGACCTGACGTGTCGTCGCGCTGCCGCCGAGATCGGGCGTATGGAAGGCCGGATCGGCCGTCACCCGCTCGATCGCGCGCATCAGCCTCGCCGAGGCGGCCGGCTCGCCGAGATGGTCAAGCATCATCGTCGCGGTCCAGAAGGTGCCGATTGGATTGGCGATGCCTTGGCCTGCGATGTCGAAGGCCGAGCCATGGATCGGCTCGAACATCGAGGGGAAGGCGCGCTCCGGGTTGAGGTTCGCGGTCGGGGCGATGCCGAGCGAGCCCGCCAGCGCAGCGGCGAGGTCGGACAGGATGTCGGCATGGAGATTGGTCGCGACGATGGTGTCGAGGCTGCCGGGCTTGATCACCATCCGCATCGTCATGGCGTCGACCAGCATCTTGTCCCAGGTCACGTCGGGAAATTCGGTCGCGACCTCGGCAGCGATCTCGTCCCACATCACCATGGCGTGGCGCTGGGCGTTCGACTTGGTCACGACCGTCAGCCGCTTGCGCGGGCGCGATTGCGCGATCCTGAAGGCGAAGCGGATGATACGGGCGACGCCGGAGCGCGTCATCATCGAGATGTCGGTCGCTACCTCCTCGGGAAAGCCCTTATGGACGCGCCCGCCGACGCCGGCGTACTCGCCCTCCGAGTTCTCGCGGACGATCACCCAGTCGAGCTCCGGCCCTGACACATTGCGCAAGGGCGAGGTGATGCCGGGCAAGACGCGGGTCGGACGGACATTGGCGTACTGGTCGAAGGGTTGGCAGATCGCGAGCCTGAGGCCCCAGAGCGTGACGTGGTCGGGCACGTCGGGCGCGCCGACCGCGCCGAAGAAGATCGCGTCGTGGCCCCTGATCTGCTCGCGGCCGTCTTCGGGCATCATCAGGCCGGTGCGCTTGTAGTAATCAGAGCCCCAGTCGAAATGGTCGAAGCGGAAGCCAAAGCCGCCGTCGCGCGCCGCCAGCGCCTGCAGAACTTCGACGCCGGCCGCGATCACCTCGACGCCGATGCCGTCTCCGGGGATGGCGGCGATGCGATACGTTTTCATTATGATCTCCAAAGCCATTGCCCGGCGGCGTTCGCCTGCGGCATCGTAGCCACCATACAAGATGGCCGTTTCGCCACGAAAGCGAGGGCCGCAAACGGGAGGACACCCATGCCGCGCTTCATCATCGCTTTTCTGGCCGTCTTTGGCCTCTTGGCCTCCGCCCAGGCGCAGAGCTACCCCAGCCGCTCGATCACCATGGTCGTGCCGTTCGCCGCCGGCGGGCCGACCGACATCATCGCCCGCATCGTCTCCGACCACATGGCGCGCACGCTCGGCCAGACGATCGTGGTCGAAAACGTCGCCGGCGCCGGCGGCACCACCGGCTCGCTGCGGATCGCGCGCGCGACGCCCGATGGCTACACCATCATGATGGGCAATCTCGGCACGCATTCGGCCTCGGTCGGCCTGTATCCTAACCTCGCCTACGATCCGCGCACCGATTTCGCGCCGGTGATCAACACAGCCGGCACGCCGATGCTGATATCCGCGCACAAGGATTTCCCGGCCAACACGCTGCAGGAGTTCGTGGCGCTGCTGCAGGCCAATCCCGGAAAATACAATTACGGCCATGGCGGCGTCGGCTCGACCTCGCACCTGACCTGCGTGTTCTTCCACCACCTGATCAAGGCTCCGGTGCAGCATGTGCCGTTCAGGGGGTCGGGACCGGCGATGAACGCGCTCTTGGCCAAGCAGCTCGACTATGTCTGCGACCAGACCGTCGGCATCGTGCCGCAGCTGAGCAATCTCAAGACTTATGTCGTCGCCACGCCAAAGCGTCTCGATGTCGCCAAGGAGGTGCCGACCAGCGCGGAGGGCGGCCTGCCGGGCTTCCAGGCGGTCGGCTGGAACGCGATCTTTGCGCCCAAGGACACACCCAAGGAGATCGTCGACAGGCTCAACGCCGCCGGACGGGCGGCGCTCGCGGATGAGGCCGTGCGCAAGCGGCTGCTCGAACTGGGCTGCGAGATCCCCGATGCCGCCGGCCAGACCTCGGCCGCGCTCGGCGCCCATGTCCGCGCCGAAGTCGACAAATGGACGCCGGTGATCAAGGCGGCAGGCGTCACCGCGCAATAGGCGGACCACGCGAGAGGCGTCACCCAACCGTCACGCGACTCCTCTAGTCGGCTCGCCATCGGCGGGCCGATGACGGGGTTTTCGATGCAGAGCGCGCGGGCGGTCAAGCGTGAGACGACGGCGGGGCTCGGCTCGGCGGTGCATCGCAGCAAGGCCCTGTCCAAGGCCGGCGTGCTGGAGCGGATGTTCACCTTTGCCTTTTCCGGTCTGGTCTATCCGCAGATCTGGGAAGACCCGGTCGTGGACATGCAGGCGCTGGCGCTCAAGGCCGACGATCATGTCGTCGCGATCGCGTCCGGCTCCTGCAACATCCTGTCTTACCTGACCGCCGATCCGGCCAGGATCAGCGCCATCGACCTCAACGGCGCGCATATCGCGCTCGGCCGGCTCAAGCTCGCGGCGCTGGCGCGGATCGACGACCATGCCGATTTCCTGCGCTTCTTCGGGCAGGCGCAGTCGCCGGCGAACGTCACCTTCTATGACCGCCAGATCGCGCCGCATCTCGACGCGACCTCGCGCGGGTACTGGGAGGGCAGGGGCCTCGACGGCCGCCGCCGGATCGGCATGTTCTCCCGCAACGTCTATCGCTACGGGCTGCTCGGGCGGTTCATCGGCACCGGCCATGTGCTCGGCCGGATGCTCGGGTGCGATCCGCGCGTGATGCTGAAGGCCCGCGACATGGCCGAGCAGCGCGTGCTGTTCGACCGGCATCTCGCGCCTGTGTTCGACAAGCGCATCGTGCGCTGGCTGGTGCGCCAGCCGGCCTCGCTTTACGGGCTCGGGATTCCACCGGCGCAGTACAAGGCGCTGGCCGGCGACGGCGAGGGCGGCATCCGCGCCGTGCTGCGCCATCGCCTTGAGAGGCTCGCCTGCGATTTCGACATCAAGACCAACTACTTCGCCCGGCAGGCCTTTGGGCGCGGCTACGAGCCCGGTCCGGATGCATCCTTGCCGCCTTATCTGCAGGCTACCAATTTCGCGGATGTGAAGGCGCGCGCCGGCCGCGTCGCCTACCATCAGAGCGCCGTTACCGCATTCCTCGAAAGCCAGCCGGCCAAGAGCTGCGACGCCTATGTGCTGCTCGACGCGCAGGACTGGATGAACGACGCCGATCTCACTGGGCTGTGGACGCAGATTACCCGTACCGCCAAACCCGGCGCGCGCGTGATCTTTCGCACGGCCGCCGATGAGCGCCTTCTGCCGGGCCGCGTGCCCCCCGCAATCCTCGACCAGTGGCGTTACGACGAGGCGCGCAGCCGCGAACTCGGCGCTCAGGACCGGTCCTCGATCTATGGCGGGTTCCACCTCTATGTCCTGGGCGGAGCCGGGGCGTGAGCGTGGTTGCGCCGCGAGGCGACGCCGCCTCGCTGATGGATGCTATCTACCGCCGTCAGCGCCATATCTACGACGTCAGCCGGAAGTTCTATCTGCTCGGCCGCGACCGGCTGATCGCCGAGCTCGACCCGCCGCCGGGCGGCAGCATCCTCGAGATCGGCTGCGGCACCGGGCGCAACCTGATCGCGATCGCGCGACGCTACCCCCACTGCAATTGCCATGGCCTCGACGTCTCGGAGGCGATGCTGGAGACCGCGCGCGCCAGCGTGGCGCGGGCCGGGCTGGAGGACCGCATCGCGCTGGCGCAGGCCGACGCGACCGATTTCGATCCGCAGGCGCTGTTCGGCAAGGCCGGCTTCGACCGGATCGTCATCTCCTATGCGCTATCGATGATCCCGCCCTGGCAGGGCGTGGTCGAGGAGGCGCTGCGGCGGCTTGCGCCCGGCGGCTCGCTCCACATCGTCGATTTCGGCGATCAAGCCGGGCTGCCGAGCGCGTTCAAGGCGGTGCTGCGGCGCTGGCTCCGCTTGTTCCACGTGACGCCGCGCGACGATCTGCCGGCCGTGAGCGAAGTACTGGCGCAGGAGAACGGCCTTACCTTCGTCGGCCGGTCGCTCTATGCCGGCTATGCCGTTCAGGCCCGGCTGGCGCGTCCGGCAAGCTGAGCCCGGTCAGGCTGGACGCATCTCGCGGGGGCGTGCTAGCGCCTGCCCGATGACGGATGCGCCCGGCGAAACGACAGACCCGACCGGCCTCGCGGCGCTGAGAGACCGGCTGCGCCAGCTTTTTCATGGACAATCTGCGGCAGCGCTGCGCTTCCAGCTCGCGACGACGATCGTCGATGTCCTGATCATCGCCTTCTTCATCGCGACCCCGCTGATCCGCGACAGGCCGGCCTTCCTCTGGATCGACTACTCCGTCGCCGTGATTCTGGCCGTCGAGATCGCCGCGCGGCTGCTCGCCTGCACCAACGTGCCGCGGACGCTGCGGCAGCCGACCATGCTGCTCGACCTCTTCATCCTGGCGACGCTGCTGGCGCCGCAATTCCTCGAGAATTTCGGGTTCCTGCGTATCCTGAGGCTTTGGTCGCTGTCGCAGCGCGGCGTGCTCTGGCAGCAGTTGCGCACGACGCGCTACCGCGAATGGGAGGATGTGTCGCGGGCGCTGATCAACCTGACGACGTTCCTCTTCGTCGTCACCGGCTTCATCTACACCTTCTTCTTCATGGGACGACCCGGCGTCGAGGGCTATGTCGATGCGTTCTATTTCACGGTCGCGACCGTGACCACCACGGGATTCGGCGACATCACCTTGCCGGGCATTGGTGGCAAGCTGACCTCCGTCGCGGTGATGATCGTCGGAATCTCGCTTTTCGTGCGGCTGGCGCAGGCGGTCTTCAGGCCTCACAAGGTGACCTTTGCCTGTCCCGAATGCGCGCTGCAGCGGCATGAGCCGGACGCCGTGCATTGCAAGGCCTGCGGGCATAGGCTGCGCATTCCCGATCACGACGATTGAATGCGGTTAGCGGTCGGAGGCTCACGATACCTGCACGCCTCTCCAGAAGGCGATTCGGCCCTTGATCTCGGCAGCGCCTGCCTTCGGCTCGGCATAGTACCAAGCCGCATCGCGGTTCTCCTGTCCGTCGACGACCAGCGAATGATAGTTCGCCAACCCCTTCCAGCCGCATGTCGAGGTCGTCCCGCTGGGTTTGAACAAGTCCGGCTTGATTGAGTCTGCGGGGAAGTAATGGTTGCCTTCGACCACGATCGTGCTGTCCGATTCCGCGACGATTGCGCCGTTCCAGATCGCCTTGACCATGTGGATTTGCTCTCCGAGATGGTGTGTCCCGGCAGAAGCTAGGGCGTCATTAGACCTTTGACAGTGAGCAACCGCACCTCATGGCGTGAGCGGTCTCCTCGCTCAATGCCGTGTCTCGGGCTCGCGCTCGCCGGTCATGCTCTCGACGGTGATCGCGGTCTTCCTCGGCATGCCGATGATCCGCCCGATCGTGACCGGCAGCGGCATCATGCTGTGGGCGGCCTTCATCAAGGCGATGTTTGCGAGAATGTCCGGCGGGAAGGGCGAGACCTTGCGGGTCGTCATGTCGACATGAAGCGAGAGGTTCTCGCTCGTTGCGGCGAGCCAGCCCTCGGTCGCATGGCGCATCTCGAGATAGTAGTGCAGGCGCTTCTCGTCGAAGGCGATGAGTTGGGCGGTGATACGGACCTGATCGCTCTCGGTCAGCTCGCGCTTGTAAAGCACATGGCATTCGGCCGCGAAGAACGAGGCGTGGCGGGCGTCGACATAGTCCTGATTGAGCCCTACCAGCGAAAAGACTTCATCGACCGCGCGGTCGAACAGGACATGGTAGTAGGCCATGTTGAGATGGCCGTTATAGTCGATCCATTGCGGCTCGACCGACATGACCGACGAGACGAAGGGCGCGAAGAACAGCACCGGGGCGCGGTTGTCGTCCTGCATGGCTGACCTCCTCTTCCCCCGGCGGCAGATCGGCATATGCCCGGCCTGCGTGGTTTCGGTCCGTTCGAGAGACGCCGCCCCGACCAGCGTCCCGCGAAACACACAAACGCGTTTGCCCGTGTCGTCAACGGTCAAGCGTCTGCTATGAAGCATGGCGTAGTAAAGCTCCAATATCGGAATATGACAATGAGCCTCGCCGCCGTCGCATCGCATCAGACCCCCGCAAGGGCCGCATCGCTGCCGCCGGGTCGCGAGGCCGTCGCGGCGGTGACGCAGGCGCTCGCGGCGCGCTTCGGCAACCGGCTGGTCACCAGCCTGGCGGTGCGCCAGCAGCATGGCCACACCCTGACTTGGATCCCGAACCAGCCGCCGGACGCCGTGGTCTATCCCGACTCGACGGAGGAGGTCGCCGAGATCGTCAAGATCTGCGCCGCGCATGGCGTGCCGGTTATCGCGTTTGGCACCGGCACCTCGCTGGAAGGCCATGTCAATGCGCCCTATGGCGGCCTCTGCATCGACATGGCGCAGATGAAGCGGGTCATCGCCGTGCATGGCGAGGATCTCGACTGCGTCGTTCAGCCGGGCGTCACCCGCAAGGAGCTCAACGAGCATCTGCGCGACCAGGGCCTGATGTTCCCGATCGACCCCGGCGCCGACGCCTCGATCGGCGGCATGGCGGCGACGCGGGCCTCGGGCACCAACGCCGTGCGCTATGGCACGATGAAGGACAATGTACTGGCGCTGACGGCGGTCATGGCCGACGGCTCGATCGTCAAGACCTCGACGCGGGCGCGCAAGACCTCGGCCGGCTACGATCTCACGCGCTTGCTGATCGGCTCGGAGGGGACGCTCGGCGTCATCACCGAAATCACGCTGAAGCTGCACGGCATACCCGAGGCGATCTCGGCCGGCGTTTGTCCGTTTCCTTCGGTCCAGGCGGCCTGCGACGCGACCATCCTGACGATCCAGACCGGGCTGCCGGTGGCGCGCATCGAACTGCTCGACGACGTCATGATCCGGGGCGTGAACCAGTATTCCAAGCTCTCTTTGCCCGAGACGACGATGCTGTTCGTCGAGTTTCACGGCTCGGAAGCCGGCGTGAAGGAGCAGGCCGAGCGCTTCGGCGAGATTGCGCGCGATTGCGGCGGCGGCGATTTCGACTGGGCGACCAAGGCCGAGGATCGCTCGCGCCTGTGGCAGGCGCGGCACGATGTCTACTGGGCGGCGCGCGCGCTCCGACCCGGCGCGGAATCGGTGGCGACCGATGTCTGCGTGCCGATCTCGCGACTTGCCGAATGCGTCGAGGAAACCAAGCGCGACATCGAGGCGAGCGGCCTGATCGCGCCCATCGCCGGCCATGTCGGCGACGGCAATTTCCACACCCAGCCGCTGGTCGATCTCGCCGACCCCGACGAGGTCGAGCGCGCACAAGGGTTCGTCGACCGGCTGGTCAAACGCGCTCTGGCGATGGGCGGAACCTGCACGGGCGAGCACGGCGTCGGCCAGAAGAAGATGAAGTATCTCGAGCAAGAGCACGGTGCCGAGGCGCTGGCGGTCATGGCTGCGCTCAAGCGCGCGCTTGATCCGCAGAACATCCTCAATCCGGGCAAGATCGTCGCCCTGTGACGCGCTGACGCCGGCCCGCCCACGTTCGTGGGTCGAAATGTCGTGATGTCGCCGCGACTTGCCGACATAATCCTGTCGGTATGATCGAGCCGTGATAAGCACGGCGCGACGGAACAAAGGGATGTGGCCAGCCGGTGCGTGAGACCCTGACAGTCCTTGCAGGCCTGCTGGTGCTGACGCTAGTGGCCGCCCTGATCGGCCCGGGCTTCGTCGACTGGCGGGCCTATCGGCCGCAGATCGAGGCGCGGCTGGGCGCGGCGCTCGGCGTCGAGACTGCGGTCGCGGGCGGCATCGAGCTCAGGCTGCTGCCCTCGCCGCGGCTAACGCTGGCGGATGTCCGGATCGGGCCCGCGGGCGTCGCGGCGAGTTCCGTCGCAATCGAAAAACTCGAGGCGGAACTGGCTTTGGGACCGCTGGCGCGCGGCGAGGTCCGGCTGTCCGATGTGCAGGCCGAAGGAGCGACGCTGTCGGTCGTGCTCGATGAGGCGGGCGGCGTCCTGCTGCCGGCGCGCATCGGCGCGGGTCTGCCGACACAGACCAGTCTCGACCGTCTCAGCCTGCGCCGCTCGGCGGTGATCTGGCGCGAGCCGGGCAAGGAGCCGGTGACGTTTTCGCCCGTCTCAGCCGAGATGTCGGCCGTCGGGCTGGCAGGTCCGTGGCGTATCGAGGGCGAGGTTGACGGCGCTTCGCTGCGGATCTCGACGGGCGCGCTGGAACCCGAGGGCCGCCTGCGCGCCAAGGCGACGCTGACCGGCGAAGAGACGCAGATCGGCTTCGACGGCTCATTCCTGCTGCCGGCGGCGGCAGGCGGACTGAGCGTCGGTCTGGAAGGCGCGTTCTCGATGTCGCCCGGCGGGGCGCTCGCCCTCTCGGGCCGGGTCAGCGGCGGGCCGCGCCAGCTCGATCTTGCGGGGCTGGTGCTCGACATTGCGGGCGGCGCGGCGCGGCTTGAAGGCGAGGGCCAGTATCTGCCCGGCCGCAACACCGGCTCACTGGCGCTGCGGGCGCGCAGGCTCGATGGCGATGCGCTTGTCGCCGCGCTGGCCGAGCGCCCCGGCGCAATCCGGGCCCTGCTCGGATTGCCGGGGCCGATCGACCTCGGGCTCGATCTGGACCAACTAGTCTGGCGCGGCGAGGATTTTTCCGCCTTCGGCTTGCGTGGCCGCCTCGATTCGAACGGCCTGAGCGAGGCGTCTGCCTCGGTCAGGATCGCGGGTGCGCTCATAGGCGCCAGCGGCGCGCTCGATTCAGGCGGCGCAGCCGGCCGTTTCAACCTGAAGGCTGAGGATTCGCGCCGTGTCGCGCTGGTGCTCGCCCGCGCGGGCCTCGATCCGGCGCTGGCCGATCTCGTCGCGGGGCTCGGGCGGATCGACGCCGATGCCGTGGCCGCCTTCGATGGCGGCCGGCTCGGCGTCGAGCGCCTTCTGGTCACGGGTTCGTCCGGGATCAGGCTGGAGGGTTCCGGGGACATCCTGCCAGAGCGGCTCTCGGCCAAGCTCGCCCTGCGGGGGCTCGACCTCAATTCGCTGCCGCCAGCCGAGAGCTTCGCCGGGCTCGCCGGCAAGCGCGATCTTTCGCTCGACCTCGCTTTGACCAATGCGCGTTTCCGCAATGCGCCGCCCGGCAGCGCCAGCCTCGTCCTGGTGCGCGACCGCGCGAACTGGCGGCTCGACAGGCTGGCGATCGACGGGTTCGGCGGTGTTGCGGTGTCCGGCGCCGGCGCGCTACTGAGCGAGGGCGGCGAGATCTCGGGGCGCATCCGTGCGCCGCGCTTCGAGGCGGTGGCTGCGCTGGCCGGGCCGCTGCTGCCCGAGACCGTGCGTCAGGCGCTGGCGCGCACCAATGACGGGTTGTCGAGGCTCGATGCCCGCTTCCGGCTGACGCGTGCGCCCGGCGGCGAGACCGGGCTCGTCGTCGACGGCACGGCGCAGGCCGGGCGGCTCGTGCTCGACGGGCGGCTCGATGCCACCGGGCAGTGGCGCAACGGCGCGCTGACATTCGACCTCGCCGACCGCAGGCAGGTCTTCGCGGCGCTAGGACTGCCGACGCCGCAGCGGGGCGGGCAGGGGCTGCTGACGCTGTCGCGCGACCAGGACCGGCTGAGCGCGACGCTTGCCGGCCCCGGACTTTCGCTCGTCGTCGAGGGCGACCCGTCGACACCGACCAGACTCTCCGTGCAGGCCGACGGGCCGGGTCAGATCCTGTCGGAGGGGTCAGCGCGGCTGCTGCCGGACGGTCTGTTCGACGCCCATGCCCGGATCGGCTTCGCATCCGAGGCGATCTCGCTCGACGATCTCGTCGCCAATCTCGGCGCCACGACGGCGCGCGGCGCGCTCACGCTGCCGCGCGAAGGGGCGATAACGGGTCGGCTGACGCTGCCGCAGCTCGATCTACGCGGCCTGATCGCCGGCGCCCTTGGGGCGACGCCAGCGCCGGCCGGCGCGGTCTGGTCGACGACGCGGTTCGGCGCGCCGGTCGCGCTCGGCAATCAGGGGCTGTCGATCGGCATCGAAACGGGAGCGCTCATCGCCGCCGACGGTTTTCCGCTGCGTGATGCGCGCTTCACACTGACGACCGATCCGGACGGCATCAGGATTGAGGGCCTGACCGGGGCCTATCGCGGCGGAACGGTCGCCGGGCGGCTCGGTCTTCGGCGCGAGGGCGGGCTCGCCCAGCTCTCCGGCCAGGTCGATTTGGCGCAGGTCGATCTCGCGGGGCTGACCGGCGGCGGATTGACTGGGACATTCTCCGGCCGGGTCGAGGCCGGCGGTTCGGGCGAGAGTCCGGCCCGACTGGTCGCAGGGCTTGGTGGCGCGGGCAGCGTCACGTTGTCTGGCGCCAGCCTCAGCCGCTTCGATCCGGCCGCTTATGGCCGCGTCATTGCTGCGACGGGCGAGGATGCCTCGGAAAGCGAGACGGCCCGGTTGCAGGGACGCATCAGTGAGCAGCTGAACCGCGCTGCATGGTCGCTCGGCGATGTGACGGTGCCGTTCACGCTGGCGGGCGGCCTGATGCGGCTGCAGCCCTTCTCGTTCGAGCGATCGGGCTTGCGCGCGGAGGCGAGCGGCATTGTCGATCTGCGCGCGACGAGCGCCGATCTGAGGCTGAGCCTGCGCCCGCTCGGGCCGCTGCCCAAGGGCTGGCCGACCGATGCGCCGCAGATCGGTGTGGCCTGGCGTGGGCCGCTCTCGGCGCTGCGGCGCGAGACCGATGTCGGGGCGTTGTCGAACGCGGTGGCGGCGCGCGCGCTGGCGCGCGAGATCGAGCGGGTCGAGGCCTTCGAGGCCGATGCGCGCGAGCGGGCCGCCCATTCGCGGCGGCTGCGGGCCGAGCGCGAAACGCGCGAGAACGAGCGCAGGCTCGCCGAGTTCCTCAAGGCGGAGGAGGAGAGGCGGATCGCCGAGGAGAAGCGCGCCGAGGAAGCGCGCCGGATCGAAGAGGCACGCCGGCTCGCCGAGGAGAAGCGGGCGGAGGAGGCGCGGCGCGCGGAGGAGGCCAGGCGGCTGGCCGAGGAAAGGCGCGCCGAGGAGGCCAGGCGGACCGAGGATGCGCGGCAGGAAGCGGACATAAGGCGCAGGATCGAGCGGGCGGAAGCGGAGGAGCGGGCGCGCGCGGCCAGGACCTCCGCGCCGGTCGATCAACCCGGCCCGATCATCCTGCCCGGCGCGCCGCGCGAGCCCTTCAGCAATGCGCCGGCGCAGCCTTCGCAGCCCGGCACGGTGCTCCAGCCGCTGCCGCCGCCGCTCGAAATCCAGCCCGTGCCGAGACCGCTTTCGCGCACGACGCAGCCAAACTGATTCAAGCTGCTCCGAGCGTGATTCAACGCGCTGCGATGTCGATTCAAGCGGCTGGGAGTCTGATTCAACGGCTCTGCCCAACTCTCTGGAATCAAGACGGCTTTTCAGATTACTGCTTTAGTTATGGTTGGCGAGATTCCGGTAATGCGCCAGCGCGTGCAACCGCAGCGCGGCCGAGAGATTGATCGTTCCGCGCTGCTGATCGATCTCTCCGACAAGCGCCGCGACCGACCGACCCTCGCCTGCCGCGATCGCGCGCAACGCCTCCCAGAACGGCTCCTCCAGCGAGACGCTGGTGCTGTGGCCGGCGATAACGAGTGAGCGCTTGCGCTCTGTGCTCATGTCCGATCCGGCTTGTCCGGCGTCAGGCGATGGCCGTCGAGACCGCGCGCCGCCTTGTCGCGCTCGGCGTCGGTGGACTGGCGCTCGGCCTTGGTCCTGCCGAAGGCGATGCGGTTCTGCTGGGCCTGCGCCTCGGCGTCCTCGCGCATGCGCTGCTTGCGGACACGGCGCAGATTGACGATCTCGGCCATCGCGCCTTGCCCTCAGTTCGGTCCCAGCATCAGCTCGGGCCGCACGGTTCGGTCGAACAGATCGGCGGCGATGCCGGCGCGCAAGGCCTCCTCGCGCAAGGTAGTGCCGTTGTGATGCGCCGCCTTGGCGATCGCCGACGCCTGATCGTAGCCGATCGCCGGCGCGAGCGCCGTGACCAGCATCAGCGAGCGGGAGAGCAGTTCCGCCAGCCGCTCGTCATTGGCCTCAATGCCCTCGACGCAGTGGACGCGGAAGCTCTCGGCCGCATCGGTCAGCAGCCTGACCGAACGCAGGAAGGCGGCGGCGATCACGGGCTTGAAGACGTTGAGCTCGAAATGGCCCTGGGAAGCGGCGAAGCCGATCGTGGCCTGGTTGCCGTGGACCTGCGTCGCCACCATGGTCAGCGCTTCGGCCTGGGTCGGGTTGACCTTGCCGGGCATGATCGAGGAACCGGGCTCGTTTTCCGGCAGGCTGATCTCGCCCAGCCCCGAGCGCGGGCCCGACCCCATCAGGCGTATGTCGCTGGCGATCTTGAACATGTCGGATGACAGCGCCGCGAGCGTGCCGTGGCTGGCGGCAAGCGCGCCGTGGCTCGCCAGCGCCTCGAAGAGATTGCCGGCCGGGCGGAAGGGCAGGCCGGTCAGCGAGACCAACTCCCGGGCGAACAGGCCTGAGAAGTCGCGATGGGTGTTCAACCCGGTTCCGACCGCGGTACCGCCCTGCGCCAGAGCGTAGAGCCCGCCGAGCGAAGCCTCTATGCGTGCGATGCCGAGCTGCATCTGCGCTGCATAGCCGGAGAACTCCTGGCCGAGCGTGACGGGCGTTGCATCCTGCAAATGGGTGCGGCCGATCTTGATCAGATCCTTGAACGCGTCGGCCTTGGCCACCAGCGCCTGTTCGAGGCCGCGCAGCGACGGCAGCAGCTTCTGCGTCAGTTCCAGCACGGCGGCGATGTGCATCGCGGTCGGGAAGCAGTCGTTGGAGGACTGGCCGCGATTGACGTGGTCGTTGGGGTGGACGGGGCTCTTTGCGCCAAGACCTGCGCCGAGGCGTTCATTGGCGCGGTTCGCCAGGACCTCGTTGACGTTCATGTTGGTCTGCGTGCCTGAGCCGGTCTGCCAGATCACCAGCGGGAAATGCCCGTCGAACCTGCCGGCGAGCGCCTCGTCTGCTGCCGCGCCGATCGCGCCGGCGATACGCTGGTCGAGCAGCCCGAGCCGGGCATTGACATGGGCGGCCGCCTTCTTGACCAGAACCAGCGCATGGATCAGCGGCAGCGGCATCCGTTCGGCCTCGCCGCCGATCCTGAAATTCTCCAGCGACCGTTGCGTCTGCGCGCCCCAGTACCGGTCGGCGGGCACGTCGATCGGCCCGAAGGAATCGGTCTCGGTGCGCGTCGTCGTCATGGATCAGGCCGCCAGAATGTGGGTGTTCAGGTCTTTTTGCGAAACGAGTCGAGGCTCACGACCTGCGCGCTGCCGCCATCGTCGGCAGGCTCGGCCTCGCTCTTGCGCGAATCCTTCTTCGGCGTCGCGTCCGCTGCGCGGTCCGGGGTTTTCGCAGCGATGGCGGGGACTGCGGCGAGGCCGGTCTTCGCCGGCAACCGCACTGGCGCGAGGGCCGGGGTCATAGCCGGCTCGGAGCCGGCGCCGCGCGGTGTCTTGTTCGGTGTCGCATCCTTCTCGGCGGGGGCGGCGGCCTCGCCGGCCTCCTGCGGTTCGAACTTCAGGCCGAACTGCACGGACGGGTCGAAGAAGGTGGTCACCGCGTCGAACGGGATCAGCAGCCGCTCGGGCACACCGGAGAAGGACAGGCCGACCTCGAACGCATGCTCGCTGACGTTGAGGTCCCAGAACTGGTGCTGCAGAACGATGGTCATCTCGTCGGGATGCTTGTCGCGCAGCCGCTGCGAGACGCGCACGCCCGGCGCGGTCGTCCGGAAAGTGATATAGAAATGATGCTCGCCCGGCAGGCCGTCGCGTCCGGCCTCGATCAGAATCTTGCGCACGACCCCCTTCAGCGCATCCTGCACCATGAGATCGTAGCGAAGAATATCCTGTGCCATCGAGCCTTGATGTCCGTTGCGATCTTGCGATCCGTTTGCCCGTCCGGCTTGCGGCGGAACCTCGTCCCGGCTCCGACGCTCGCGGACTCAAAAAAGTGGAGGCTTCTGTTGCCAGGCGCCTCCGAGCCCCGCCTTACGTCGCTAAACGGAAGGACTTAGGTTTGGGAACCTGCACCGCTCACGCGGCGACGGCAACCCGAGCATTGTTGTCATTGGCAACTATGCGTTAGCCCTATAACGGCGGAGCCATACCGAGCAAAAGAACGGCCTTTACACCCTCGTCGATCCTATTTCGCCCCCGCCGCAGCCCTGCGGCCAGAAGGCTGCAGGATGCCCTTCAGCTTGTGCAACACATAACTCTGTGCACGCGCCGCAGGGCTGTGGTGGAGGCGCCGGGTACCGCCCCCGGGTCCGAAAAGCTTATTTCGACGTCCGTTTATCGCCATAGCCGATCTTGCGAACGGCATGCTCAATATAGGGGCTGCATGCGCCGGGGGGAAGGGAGGGTTTCGGCTTCCCGCGCGAATTCGCAAAGGGGTGTGGGCGACATCTCCGCCCCCCCCCTTGAGGTCGTGTCGATCAGGGGCGGGCGGAGGCTGCCGCGGGCCGATCGCGCTCCATCTTGATCACCATGCCGTCGCTGGCGCGCAGGTCGAGTTCGATCTCCGCCCCGGCGGCGTCGCGACCCTCGATCTCCCATTTCCCGTCGTCCAGTTCGATCTCCTCGATCCGGACGACGCCGTTTTCCGTTGCGATACGGCGGGCCTGCTCCATCGACATCGCCGGCGCGGCGGTCTGGGCCAGCGCGACGGTGAATGGGGCCGCGATGACGAAGGCAAGCAAGGAGGCGGCGGTACATTTCCGGAGCGGCATGGCGGTGTCCTTCTTGATGAATGAGATCCAGATCAGCTTGGCAAACAGCGCGTCGTCGCCATTGTTCCCGCGCTCAACCCTGTCGAGCCTGCGCGAAAGCCGGGGACAGCTTGCGTCCACGGCCCAGGCAAGACGCCCGGAAACGGCTAAGGTGGCGCCGCTTCAAGCCTATGAGATTCGTCCATGCGCCAGTTTCACGACCTGCTCCAACGCGTCCTGAGCGAGGGCGTCCGCAAGGACGACCGCACGGGGACCGGCACGCTCGCCGTGTTCGGCCACCAGATGCGTTTCGACCTGTCCGAAGGCTTCCCGCTGGTCACGACCAAGAAGCTGCATCTGAAATCGATCATCCACGAGCTGATCTGGTTCCTGCGCGGCGACACCAATGTGCGCTATCTGCAGGAAAACGGCGTCACCATCTGGGACGAGTGGGCCGACGCCAATGGCGATCTCGGCCCGGTCTATGGCCGGCAATGGCGGTCATGGCCCGCACCCGACGGCCAGACCATCGACCAGATCGCCTGGCTGGTGAACGAGATCCGACGCAACCCGGATTCGCGCCGGCTGATCGTCTCGGCCTGGAACCCGGCGGATATCCCTAAGATGGCGCTGGCTCCCTGCCATTGCCTGTTCCAGTTTTTCGTCGCTGACGGCAAGCTCTCCTGCCAGCTCTATCAGCGTTCGGCCGACGTCTTTCTCGGCGTACCCTTCAATATCGCGAGCTATGCGCTGCTGACCCATATGGTGGCGCAGGTGACGGGCCTGGGCGTCGGCGAGTTCGTGCATTCCTTCGGCGACACGCATCTTTATTTGAACCATCTCGACCAGGCGAAGCTGCAGTTGTCGCGGGAGACGCGGGCGCTGCCGACGCTCAGGCTCAACCCGGCTGTGACCCGGCTGGAGGATTTTTCGTTCGAGGACGTGACGATCGAAGGCTACGAGCCCCATGCCGCGATCAAGGCACCGATCGCGGTATGACCTTGCTCATCCGCCCCGCACGGCCCGACGAGGCAGGCCTCGTTCTCGACTTCATCCGGGAACTTGCGGTCTATGAGAAGCTGCCGCACGAGATCGAGGCGACGCAGGCGCAGATCGCGACGTCGCTTTTCGGCGAGAACCCCCGCGTCTTCTGCGACATTGCCGAATGGGCGGGCGAGCCGGTGGGGTTCGCGGTCTGGTTCTACACCTATTCGACCTTTCGCGGGCGTCACGGCATCTGGCTGGAAGATCTGTTCGTGCGTGGGGCGGCGCGCGGGCGCGGCATCGGCAAGGCGTTGATGGCGCGCCTCGCCCGGCGCTGCGTCGACGAAGGGCTGGTCCGGCTCGCCTGGTGGGTGCTGAACTGGAACGAGCCCTCGCGGCTGTTCTACCGTTCGCTCGGCGCCAAGGCGCAGGACGAATGGACGGTGAAGCGGCTCGATGGCGCGGCGCTTGTCGCGCTGGCGAGAGGTGCCTGAGCCCATGGCTGATCTGCCCGTCGTCATCGTCGCCGCCATCGCCGACAACCGCGTCATCGGCGACGATAACAGGCTGATCTGGCGGCTGAAGACCGATCTGCGGCATTTTCGCGGGCTGACGCTCGGCCGCCCAGTGCTGATGGGCCGCAAGACCTTCCACTCGATCGGCAAGCCGCTTCCGGGGCGCGAGACCGTGGTTCTGACGCGTGATCCGGCCTTTGCCGTCGAGGGCGTCCATATCGCAGCTTCGCTGGAGGCCGCGCTGGCGTTGGGGCAAAAGCTCGGCGCGGCGCTGGGTTCCGATTCCGTCGTGGTTGCGGGCGGCGCGGACGTCTATGCGCAGGCGCTGCCGCTGGCGGATCGGCTGGAACTGACCTTCGTCCATGCGCAGCCGGACGGCGACGCGCTGTTTCCGGAATGGGACGCGACGATGTTTGAGCCCATCTCGCGCGAGCGCCATCCGCGCAGTCCCGACGACGAGCACCCCTTCAGCTTCGCGACCTTTCGCCGCCGCCGTCCGGGCTGAGTTTCCATTGACGATGAAGGTGTTGCGCCGTTGACGAATCCGTGGCCCATGCCCAAGTCAGCGCCACGCGCATGCAAAGGCGCTGACAAACGGCCGTCGTTCGCCTATGGCTCGGCAGGTCGATAGATGAGGGAACGGCGCGAGTATGCCTTGGAGCAACCAGAGCGGCGGCGGCAATAACGGGGGCGGACCCTGGGGCCAGCGCGGAGGAAGTGGCGGCGGCGGTCCCTGGGGCGGCGGCTCCGGAGGCGGCAGCGGCGGCTCGGGCGGCGGTTCTCCCCCCGATCTCGAGGAAATTCTGAGGCGCAGCCAGGACCGGCTGAAGAACCTGATGCCAGGTGGCAATCTTGGCGGGCGCGGCCTGATCTTCGGCGTGCTGATCCTGATCGTGATCTGGCTTCTGACCGGCTGGTACATCGTCCGTCCCAACGAGGTCGGCCTGAATCTTCGCTTCGGCAAATTCATCGGCAAGACCGGCGAAGGCCTGAACTACAACTGGCCATATCCGATCGGCGGCGTGATCAAGCCGCAGGTCACCAACATCATCACCACCGAGGTCGGCTTCCGCACCGTCGAATCCGTGCGCGCCTCGCGCCAGTCCGATGTCGGCGAGGAAAGCCTGATGCTGACCGGCGACGAGAACATCGTCGATATCGACGTGATCGTGCAGTGGCAGGTCGATCCGGCCCAGCCCGAGGATTACGTCTTCAACATCCAGGATCCGCCGGGCACCGTGAAGGCCGTCGCCGAGAGCGCGATGCGTGAGATCATCGGCCGGCGCAACATCCAGCCCGTGCTGACGACGGATCGGTCCGCGATCGAGACCGAAGTGCGCCAGCTCATGCAGGAGACGCTGAACGGCTACAATGCCGGCGTCCAGATCCGGCTCGTGCAGTTGCAGAAGGTCGATCCGCCGCAGCAGGTCATCGACGCCTTCCGCGACGTCCAGGCGGCGCGCGCCGACCAGGAGCGCCTGCGCAACGAGGCGCAGACCTACGCCAACCGCGTCGTGCCGGAATCGCGCGGCCGTGCGGCCCAGCTCGTTCAGGGCGCGGAAGCCTACAAGGACCAGACCGTCGCCGAGGCGCTCGGCCAGGCCAGCCGCTTCAACGCGGTCTATGAGCAGTACAAGAACGCGCCGGCGGTGACCCGCGAGCGTCTCTTCCTCGAGACGATGGAGCGCGTCATGGGCGGCACCGACAAGATCATTCTCGATCAGAACAGCAATGGCGGGCAGGGCGTCGTGCCCTATCTGCCGCTGAACGAGCTCCAGCAGCAGCGTCGCCCCGCCCAGGGCGCCCAGCAGGGGGGAGCAATTCGATGAACGGCTCGATCATCCGTATTGGTCTGCTCGCCATTCTGGCGATCGCGGCCGTGGTGTTCTACGCCATGACCTTCGTGGTGCAGCAGACCCAGTCGGCGTTGGTGCTGCGCTTTGGAGCGGTGCGCAGCGTCGTCACCGAGCCCGGCCTCTATTTCAAGCTGCCGGCGCCGTTCGAACAGGTTACCCTGCTCGACAACCGCATCCTCGATCTCGACCTGCCAGCGCAGGAAATCATCGCCTCGGACCA
This sequence comes from Rhizobiales bacterium CCH3-A5, assembly GCA_001556025.1. Classification (GTDB taxonomy): domain Bacteria; phylum Pseudomonadota; class Alphaproteobacteria; order Rhizobiales; family Beijerinckiaceae; genus Allobosea. The sequence goes on along the minus strand of LSIB01000168.1, from coordinate 60,197 downwards.
GAAGCGTCTCGTGGTCGATGCGTTCACGCGCTATCGCATCTCCGATCCGCTGCGCTTCTATCAGGCGGTCAACAATATCCCGCGCGCCAACTCGCAGCTCGCCTCGATCGTGAACGGCAACGTCCGTAGCGTGCTGGCGGAGGCCTCGTTCACCGCCATGGTCCGCACCGACCGCTCGCGGCTGATGAACCGCATCCGCGATGACGTGAACCGCGAGGCGGCCCGGTTCGGCATGACCGTCGTCGATGTGCGCCTGCGCCGGGTCGATCTGCCGGCGGCGAACTCGCAGGCCGTGTTCCAGCGCATGCAGACCGAGCGTCAGCGCGAGGCGGCCGAAGCGCGCGCGCTCGGCGGCCAGCAGGCCCAGGAAATCCGGGCGCGGGCGGAGCGCGAATCGACGGTCATCGTCGCCGAGGCGCAGCGCCGCTCCGACGAGATCCGCGGCGAGGGCGAAGGCGAGCGCAACCGCGTCTTCGCCGAAGCCTTCGGCAAGGATCCGGAGTTCTTCTCGTTCTACCGCTCGATGCAGGCTTATGAGGCCAGCATCAAAGCAGGAGATACGCGGATGGTGCTGTCGCCGGATTCGCCGTTCTTCCGTTACTTCAACGGGTCGACCGCGCAACGGCCGGCGACGCCGGCCGCCGGCACGGCCGCCCCGGCGCAGCCCTGACCTTAAGCCTCGAGCGCTGCGCATGCTGGATTTCATCGCGGCGCTCGGGCTGGTTTTCGCCATCGAAGGCATCCTTTTCGCGGCGGTGCCGAACCTCGCCAAGGACGCCCTGCGCAGCGCTGCAGAGACGCCGGTCGAGCGCATGAGGCTGATCGGCATCGGTTCCGCAGTGCTTGGCGTTTTTCTTGTATGGATCGTGCGCGGCGGCTGAGTTTTTCGGTGTTCTGACGGTTGCGTGATGACATGATCGTGCGTCGCCCTTCCGCCGCATTTTGAGGTTCACTCTTCACCAGCGTTCCGCGCCGCCTTCGCGGCTTTCCACGATCTTTCAACGAGGACCAGAGATGGCACTGAAATTCGCTCAAGCCTCCCGGCCCGTGCGGTTCGCGATCGCCGCCGGCGTCGCAACCCTTGCCCTGACGACCGCTCCGATGCTCGCCCAGGCACAGACCGCAGCGCCCCCGCCGGTCCTCACCGGGCAAGCTTCGCTGGCCGATCTCGTCGATCGCGTGATGCCGGCCGTCGTCAACATTTCGGCCGTGACCACTGCCGACACGCGCAACCGCACCCTGCCGCAATTGCCGCAGCTCGGCCCCGACACGCCCTTCGGCGACCTGTTCGAGGAGTTCTTCAACCGACGCGGCCAGGGCCAGCAGGGACAGGGTCAAGCCCCGAACCAGTCGCCGCAGCAGCGCCGCTCGCAATCGGCCGGTTCGGGCTTCGTCATCGACGCCTCGGGCATCGTCGTCACCAACAACCACGTCATCGGCGACGCCAACGAGATCACCGTGATCTTCGGCAACGGGCTGCGCCTGAAGGCGGAAGTGGTCGGCAAGGACGCCAAGGTCGACCTCGCGGTCCTGCGCGTGAAGCACGATAAGCCGCTCCCGGCGGTCAAGTTCGGCGATTCCGACGCGATGCGCATCGGCGACCCCGTGATGGCGATCGGCAACCCGTTCGGTCTCGGCGGTTCGGTCTCGTCGGGCATCGTCTCGGCCCGCAACCGGGACATCAGCCAAGGCCCCTACGACACCTACATCCAGACCGACGCCGCCATCAACAAGGGCAATTCGGGCGGGCCGCTGTTCAACATGGCCGGCGAGGTGATCGGCATCAACACGGCGATCCTGTCGCCGACCGGCGGCTCGGTCGGCATCGGCTTTGCCGTGCCGTCCTCGCTGGCGACCAATATCGTCGATCAACTCAAGGAGTTCGGCGAGACCCGCCGCGGCTGGCTCGGCGTACGAATCCAGAGCGTCGACGACGCCACCGCCGAGGCTCTGGGCCTGGGCACGGCGCGCGGCGCGCTCGTCGCCGGCGTCGACGACAAGGGGCCTGGGAAGCCGGCCGGGCTCGAAATCGGCGACGTCGTCGTCAAGTTCGACGGCAAGGAGGTCAAGGATTCGCGCGACCTGCCGCGCATCGTCGCCGCCACCCCGGTCGGCAAGGACGTGCCGGTCACCGTGATGCGCAAGGGCAAGGAGCTAGTCAAGACGGTCAAGCTCGGCCGCCTCGAGGATGGGGAGAAGGTCCAGCCGGCCTCGGCGCGCACGCCGGCCGAGCCGGCCAAGCCTGCCGTCACGACCGCGCTCGGCCTCGAATTCTCGCCGCAGACCGAGGAGCTGAAGAAGCGCTACTCGATCAAGGACGGGACGAAGGGTGTCGTCATCACCAAGGTCGAACCCAACTCCAACGCCGCCGACAAGCGCATCTCGGTCGGCGAACTGATCGTAGAGATCGGCCAGGAGGCGGTGAACTCGCCCGAGGACGTGACCAAGCGCCTCGACGCGCTGAAGAAGGAGGGCAAGAAGTCGGCCCTGCTGCTGGTTTCGAACGCGCAGGGCGAGGTGCGGTTTGTCGCAGTCGCGATGAACTGAGGCGATTCGTTCGGCGTTGCGATCAGGGCGGTCCTTCGGGGCCGCCCTTTTCATTTGGGATTTTGGTGATGTGCCTCATTCCGGTTTTGCGCTGGCGCTTCTCCGGATGCGGTGAGAGCCTTTGATGAATTGGCAGGAGCCCAAGCCCATGAAGATCAGCGACATCCCTTTCGTCACGACGGACTGGTCTCAGGTTCGGCCCGAGCACCATGCCGGCGATGTCGGGGAGGCGATCTGGCGTACGCAGTATTTCGGGCCGGACGAGAACCGCATCCGGGTGCGGATGGTCGAATACTCGCCGGGCTATGTCTCCGACCACTGGTGCTCGAAGGGCCACATCATCCTGTGCCTCGACGGCGAAATGGAGACGACGCTCGAGGACGGGCGCGTGATGCCGCTTAAGACCGGCATGAGCTATCAGGTCGCCGACGGGGCCGAGGCGCATCGCTCGCGCACCACGATTGGCGCGAAGCTGTTCATCGTGGATTAGGTTCCGACGATCTCGTCGCCCTTATAGCCCTGCGCATAGAGCAGAGCCGTCAGATCGGCATGATCGAGCCGCGCATGCGCCGCCGCTGCCACCGCGGGCTTTGCGCGGAAGGCGACGCCCAGCCCCGCTTCGCCCAGCATGGCGAGGTCGTTGGCGCCATCGCCGATCGCAAGCGTCCGGGCCGGGTCGGCTCCGAAGCGCGCCCTCAATTCGACCAGCGCGTCGAGCTTGGCCTGCCTGCCGAGGATCGGATCGGCGACCTGTCCGGTGAGGACGCCGCCCTGCGACAGCAGCGTGTTGGAACGGTGCTCGTCGAAGCCGATCGTCGCACTGAGCGGGCCAGTGAAGACGGTGAAGCCGCCCGAAACCAGCGCGGTGTAGCCGCCATGGGCGCGCATCGTGCGGACGAGTTCGCCGCCGCCCGGCGTCAGGGTGATACGCTCGCGGATGATCTCATCGACGACCTCAAGGTTCACGCCCTTCAGCAGGGCGACACGCTCGCGCAAGGCCGGCTCGAAGGCGATCTCGCCGCGCATGGCGCGCTCGGTGATGCCGGCGACGAGGTCCTTGAGGCCGACATAGGCAGCCAGTTCGTCGATGCATTCCTGGCCGATCATGGTCGAGTCCATGTCGGCGAGGAACAGCGATTTGCGGCGGGTCGCGACCGGCTGGACGATAATGTCGATGGCGGCTCCGGCGAGCGCCGCGCGGATGCCGGCCTCAAGCGCCTTGTCGTCAGCGGCGTCGCAAAACAGATCGGCGGCGATCTCGCCGTCGAGGCGCTCGGAACGGGCGGCCTGCACGGCTTGCGCGACTGAAGCGAGCAGGGCATCGCTCAGCAGGGCCTGACCATGGGCGGAAACCAGCGTGGCGACGCGTGTCATCGGAACCTGAACAGAAGAATGGGGCGGGGGCGGTCAGGGCGGTGCTCATCGCAGGTCCGACCGCGAGCGGCAAGTCCGCACTGGCGGTCGCGCTCGCGCAGCGCGTTGGCGGGACCGTGATCAACGCCGATTCGATGCAGGTCTATCGAGACCTGCGCGTGCTGAGCGCCAGACCCGACGCCACGGAGGAGGCCGCCGCGCCGCATCGGCTCTTTGGCCATGTCGACGGGGCGGTGAATCATTCGGCAGCGCGCTACGCGCAGGATGTCGCGCCGCTGCTGGATGAACTCGAACTGGCCGGGTCGCTGCCGGTGCTGGTCGGCGGAACGGGGCTCTATTTCAAGGCCCTGACCGAAGGACTGTCGCCGATGCCGCCGGTACCGGACGACGTACGGTCGGAATTCCGCGCCCGCGTCGACGGTATCGAGACCAAGCTGCTGCATGCCGAACTCGCCGAGCGCGATCCGGAGATGGCGGACAGGCTGCGGCCGAGCGACCGGCTGAGAATCATGCGGGCGCTGGAGGTCGTGCTGGCGACCGGGCGTTCGCTGGCGAGCTTCCAGGGCGAGCGCGAGCCAGGGCCGCTTGGGGAGGGCCGATTGCTGCGGCTGTTCGTGATGCCTGAGCGCAACGAAGTCCGGGCGCGCATCGACCGGCGTTTCGAGGCCATGATGGCGCAGGGCGCGCTCGAAGAGGTCGCGGCCTTGCGCGAGCGCAGGCTGGATCCGCTGCTGCCCGTGATGCGGGCCCATGGCGTGCCGGGGCTGATCGCCCATCTCGATGGCGAGATCGGCCTCGCCGAGGCGATCGCGCGGGGGCAGGCAGACACCCGCGCCTATGCGAAGCGGCAGGTCACCTGGTTCCGCCACCAGATGACCGGCTGGCGAGCCGTCGCGCCGGAGGTTGCGCTTGCTGCCGCGCTGACGGAATTGGGCCGCTAGGCCGCGACGACGATTGTATCCGCCTCGGCGAGGCAGATGCGGTTGCGGCCTTCGTTCTTGGCGCGATAGAGGGCGCGGTCGGCGCGCTCGATGAAGGCGGTGAAGCTCTCTCCGTCACGGCGGGCGGTGACGCCGAAGCTCGCCGAGACCTGCAGGGCCAGCGTCTCCGATACCGGCAGCTTGCGGCGCGCCAGTTCGTCCTGGATGCGGCGCGCCATTCGCAGCACGGCCGTGGTGCCGGCTCGTGGCATGAAGACGGCGAATTCCTCGCCGCCGAAGCGGCCGACCAGATCGCGGCCCGGCCGGGCGATGCCCAGCAGCAGGTCGGCGAAGGCGCGGATCACGGCATCGCCCGCGGCATGGCCATGGCTGTCGTTGACGCTCTTGAAGTGGTCGAGATCGACGATGATCAACGCCGTGTCGTCACCTGCGGCGTCGCACTCGGCGATCGCGGCGTTGGCCTTCTCGATGAAGGAGCGCCGGTTCAGCAGCGCCGTCAGCGGGTCTGTTTCGGCGAGGCGGCGCAGTTCCTGTTCGCGCTCCTCGCGCTGGCCGATCTCCTGCGACAGGGCCCGGCGCGTGGCGCGCTCCCGGCCGATCTCCAGCGCGAGCGTCGCTGCGCGGCTTTGCAGGGTCTGGTTGGCGACCATCAGGTCGGTAACGTCGGTCATCGTCATGACGAGCCCATCGCCGAGCGGGGCCAGCGCGATCTGCAGCCAGACCGTCCTGTCCCCGATCATGTAGGAGGTCTCAACCATGTCGGCGCGGCGCAACTCGATGGCGTAGAGGCAGCGCCGCCAGATCGTCTGGTCGGCCAGGAAAGGCAGGGTCTCGCGCGCGTCGCAGTCGAGCAGGTTCTCGTCCGGCCGCCCGGCCAGAGCCGAGGCGCGGCGATTGGCGGTGATGATCAGCGTGCGCTCGATGTTGCCGTCATCGTCGCGCAAGGCGCGCAAGGCGACGATCCCCGAAGGGGAGGTGTCGAGCACCGTGGTCAGCAACTCCTCGCGGAACTGCAGCGGCCGGCTGAAGGCCACGATGTAACGCTGGCCATCGGCCGCCGTCGTGGGCATCAGCAGTCGTTCCCAAAGGCAGACCCTGACCGTCTTCAGCGAGCGATGCACGGTGTAGGCCGGCTTGCCGTCGGCGAGCGCCTGATCGAAGGTCGAGATGCTGAAGCGGGCGACCTGGGGCGACATCTCCGAGACCAGTTCGCCGAGCCGGTTGCCGCCGACATAGCGCATGATCTCGCGGCCGTAATGGACATAGGCATAGTCGCCGTCGCCCGTCGGCCTGACGATGAGGAGATCCTGCCCGAAGCTCGGCATCACCTCGTCTAGGAAGGCCTCGTGCGGCGCGCCCGCCGTGCCCTGTGCATACCGCGCGAACCGGCCGAGAAGCTCGGCGATCTCCGGTGCATGCGCGCGCGCCGGAATGTTCTGCGTATGCACTTCCTGATACATCGGGGCTCCGGCACGGGACGGGTCACACTATCCGCCCGGTCTTGAAAAAGTGTTCCCTTGGGTCAGTGACTTTGCGGCGGTTGCCGCAAAGTCTGGTTGAGGACTGTTGCTGGCTCTTGACCGGGTGTCCCGGCTCGTCTAGCGTCCCGCAACATCTGGAAAGGGCCTCCCGCGCCATGCGCAAGCTTATTATCGTATCGGTGCGCTGGTAGGGGCCGGTTCTTCAGAACCGCGCGTCCCCGACGCCAGCGCACGTTCAGGCCCCTCGGAGGGCCTTTTTTATTGCCTTTTTCACGCCGATCCCACCCAAAGACGCACTACCGCAGGAGACCGTTATGAGCGAGATGATGACCGGCGCCGAGATGGTCGTCCGCGCGCTTCAGGACCAGGGCGTCGAACATCTGTTCGGCTATCCCGGCGGCGCGGTGCTGCCGATCTACGACGCGCTGTTCCAACAGGACAAGGTCAAGCACGTGCTCGTCCGCCACGAGCAGGGCGCCGTCCATGCCGCCGAGGGCTATGCCCGCTCCTCATCGGGCAAGGTCGGCTGCGTGCTCGTGACCTCGGGCCCTGGCGCGACCAACGCCGTCACCGGGCTGACCGACGCGTTGCTCGATTCGATCCCGCTCGTCGTCATCACGGGACAGGTGCCCACGCATCTGATCGGCTCGGACGCCTTCCAGGAATGCGACACGGTCGGCATCACGCGCTCCTGCACCAAGCACAATTATCTGGTGAAGAGCATCGCGGACCTGCCGCGCATCCTGCACGAGGCCTTCTATGTCGCCGCCAACGGCCGGCCCGGCCCTGTCGTCGTTGACATCCCCAAGGACATCCAGTTCGCGCGCGGCAGCTATTCCCGCCCGCGTGACAACCAGCACAAGACCTATCGGCCGACGGTGAAGGGCGACCTGAACAAGATCAGGGCGGCCGTCGAACTGATGGCGAAGGCACGCAAGCCCGTGTTCTACACCGGCGGCGGCGTCATCAATTCCGGCCCGCACGCCTCGGCGCTGCTGCGCGAACTGGCCCGGCTGACCGGCTTCCCGGTGACCTCGACGCTGATGGGGCTGGGCGCTTATCCGGCCGCCGACAGGCAGTGGCTTGGCATGCTCGGAATGCACGGCACCTACGAGGCGAACCTCGCCATGCATGACTGCGACGTCATGATCAATATCGGCGCGCGCTTCGACGACCGCATCACGGGGAGGCTCGACGCCTTCTCGCCAGGCTCGAAGAAAATCCACATCGATATCGACCCGTCCTCTATCAACAAGAACGTCAAGGTCGATATCGGCATCATCGGCGATTGCGCCCATGTGCTGGAGGACATGGTCCGGATCTGGCGCGAGACCTCGCCGCAGGTCGACAAGGCGGCACTGACCGCCTGGTGGACGCAGATCGAGGGTTGGCGCGGCCGCAACAGCCTCGGCTACAAGAACACGACCGACATCATCAAGCCGCAATACGCGGTGCAGCGGCTCTACGAGCTGACCAAGGGGCGCGACACCTATGTCACGACCGAGGTCGGCCAGCACCAGATGTGGGCGGCTCAGTATTTCCACTTCCAGGAGCCCAACCGCTGGATGACGTCGGGCGGACTCGGCACGATGGGCTACGGCCTGCCCGCCGCCATCGGCGTGCAGATGAAGCACCCCAAGGCGCTGGTCATCGATATCGCCGGCGAGGCCTCGATCCTGATGAACATACAGGAGATGTCGACGGCGGTGCAGTATCGCCTGCCGGTCAAGATCTTCATCCTGAACAACGAGTATATGGGCATGGTGCGCCAGTGGCAGGAACTGCTGCATGGCGGGCGCTATTCCGAGAGCTATTCGGAATCGCTGCCGGACTTCGTCAAGCTGGCGGAAGCCTATGGCGGCCATGGCATCCGCTGCTCCGACCCGGCCAAGCTCGACGACGCCATCATGGAGATGATCGAGACGCCCAAGCCGGTGATCTTCGACTGCCTCGTCGCCAAGCAGGAGAACTGCTTCCCGATGATCCCGTCCGGCAAGGCGCATAACGAGATGATCCTGCCCGATTTCGAGGGCGACACCGGCGAGATCATCGACGCCAGGGGCAAGCAGCTGGTTTGAGCGCTGGGGCAGTAGGCAGTAGGCAGTAGGCAGTAGGCAGTAGGAAACGAGTACGACTGCCTATTGCCCACTGCCGATCCGGGACTACGACATGACCACAATCGGCCTGATCGGCGGGATGAGCTGGGAATCGACGGCGGTGTATTACCGCCTGCTCAACGAGGGCGTGCGCGCCCGCCGGGGCGGACTGCACTCGGCCGATATCCTGCTGCATTCGCTCGACTTTTCGCCGATCGCCGAGATGCAGGCGCGCGGCGACTGGGATGCGGCTGGCGCTATGCTGGCCGACAGTGCGCGCCGGCTGGAGCAGGCCGGTGCGGGTTGTATCGTGCTCTGTACCAACACCATGCACAAACTCGCCGACCGGATCACGGGCGCGACGCGCGTGCCGTTCCTGCATCTCGCGGACGTCACGGCGCGTGCGATCAAGGCCAGCCCATCGCGCAAGCCGCTGCTGCTGGCGACGCGCTTCACCATGGAACAGGCGTTTTACCGCGACCGGCTGGCGGCGCACAGCGTCGATGCGCTCGTTCCGGGCGAGGCGGAGCGCACCGACGTGCATCGCATCATCTATGAGGAGCTCTGCCGGGGCGAGATCAGGCCTGCCTCGAAGGCGCGCTATCTCGGCATCATCGCGGATGCAGTCGCCCGCCACGGCGTCGATGGCGTCATCCTCGGCTGCACCGAGATCGGGCTGCTGATCTCGCAGGACGATACCGCGCTGCCGGTGTTCGACACGACAGCGCTGCATGTGGAGGCGGCTTTGGATTTTGCTCTGGAGAGCGAGAGTCAGGCAGCATGAAACTCGTCATCGCCAACAAGAACCACTCGTCTTGGTCGCTGCGGCCCTGGCTCTTGCTGACGCAGTTCGGCATTCCTTTCGAGGAGGTGCTGATTCCCTTCGCGCAGGCCTTCGACGATCCCGAATGGAAGCGCGCCGTCTCCGTCTTCTCGCCCGGCGGCAAGGTGCCGGCGCTGATCGATGGCGAGATCCAGGTCTGGGAGTCGCTCGCGATTCTCGACCATGTCGCCGATACGCGCCCTGACCTTGCGATCTGGCCACGCGACCCGGCCGCGAGAGCGATGGCGCGCTCGATTTCGGCGGAGATGCATGCCGGCTTTCCGGCGCTGCGCGCGGCCTGCCCGATGAACCTCGCCTGGGTCCATCCGCCGAAGGATCGCGGAGCAAAAGTGGCGGACGACGTCACCCGCATCAGCGCGATCTGGCGCGATGCGCGGGCGCGTTTCGGGGCCGGTGGGCCGTTCCTGTTTGGCGCCTTCAGCGCGGCGGACGCGATGTTCGCGCCCGTAACGGCGCGCTTCACCGGCTATTCGATCCCGCTAGACCCCATCTGCGAGGCTTATGTCGACGCCGTTCAGGCAACGCGCGGCTACCAGTCCTGGCGGCTCGGCGCGCTGGCCGAGCCCTGGATCATTACCGCGGACGAGGCGAAGGAGCCCGTCGTCACCGATTTCCGCCCTCATCTCAGCCGAAGCCGAGCCCTGTCATGAACACGACGCATTATCCGACCGCACCGCAAAACCAGCCGATCGCGCGGCATACGCTGGCCGTGACAGTCGACAACGAGCCGGGCGTGCTGGCGCGGATCGCCGGGCTGTTCTCCGGGCGTGGCTACAACATCGAGAGCCTGACCGTATCCGAGACCGAACACGAGAAGCACATCTCGCGCATCACCGTCGTGACGTCGGGCACAGCTCATATCATCGACCAGATCAAGGCCCATCTCGACAGGCTTGTTCCGGTCCATCGCGTCGTCGACCTGACCTTGCAGGGCGAGGCGCTGGAGCGCGAACTCGCGCTGGTCAAGGTCGTGGGCAAGGGCGAGCACCGCGTCGAGGCGATGCGGCTGGCTGCCGCCTTCGGAGCCCGCACGCTCGACGCCTCGCTGACCTCCTTCGTCTTCGAGTTGACCGGCTCGACCGACGAGATCGAGCGCTTCATCAAGCTGATGACCGTGGTGGGACTGACGGAGGTCTCACGCACCGGCATCGCCGCCATGAGCCGTGGGGCGGAGGCGATGTGATGAGTCGGCGGCTGCGATGAGCCTCAACCATATCGCTCTCGGTCTCGGCATCCTCGGCTTGTCGTGCTTCGTCTGGCCGATCATCCAGCGCGTCTCGGGCCGCACGCCTCCCGAAGCGGTGGGCAGCGGTAGAAGCCTGCGTTCGCCGCTCTGGTGGGCGGGCTTCGTCCTGACCGCCGCCGCACTTTTCGTGCAGCGCATGGCAAGCCAGCAGGCCGGCGGCTGACGCGCCCGCTCAGCCGCGAAAGCCGCCCTCGTCGAGAAACTCCTGCTCCTGCGGCGTCGTCTGGCGCCCCAGCACAGTGTTGCGATGTGGGAAGCGACCGAAGTCGCGGATGATGTCGCGGTGGATCACTGCGAATTTGACACCCTCGGGATCGTCGGACGCCTCGCACAGCGCGATGCAGCGCTCCTGGTGCGCCAGGTCCTCGGCGTGCATGAACGGCATGTAGATGAAGCGTCGCTCGGGCACGTCGATCGCCTTGTCGAACCCTCTCGCGATGGCGCGTTCGGCGATCATCAGCGCCTGCGCATCGGTGGCGAAGGCGCGCGGCGATCCCCGGAACAGGTTGCGCGGGAACTGGTCGAGCAGGATCAGCAGGGCGTAGACGCCCTCGGGCGTATTGTCCCAACCCGCAAGCTCGCCGCGGGCAGCAGCCTCATGCGCGGCGAAGAAGCGATTGCGGATATCGGCGTCGAATGCATCGTCCTTGGCGAACCATTTTTCGGGGCCGGCCGCGCGCCAGAAGCATAGGACCTCATCGATCGTAACGGTCGTCGGCATCGCCTGGTCCTTCTCGCGCCAATTCCTGGGTGGGGGCGAAATGTGGTCGCGCCTGCCCGCCCGCAAGGCTCTTGCGTTCTTGGGTGTCGTGCGCTACGCAGCCGAACCGTAACGTACGGTACGGCCAAATTCCGCGGCAGATTGCGATCATGGCGGCGACGCTCAAGACCCATGACAGCGAGACTGAGGAGCCGACGGCCCGGCAGGAAGCCGTGCTTGAAGCCGTGCTGTCGCTGATGGTGGAGGAGGGCGACCAACTGACCATGGCCGCCGTCGCGCGCCGCGCAAGCTGCTCGAAGGAGACGCTCTACAAATGGTTCGGCGACCGGGACGGTCTGCTGACGGCGACCGTGCAATGGCAGGCGGCGCGCGTCCGGGCCGGCGCTTATGACCGGCAGAGCCTCGACATCGCGACCCTGCGCGACAGTCTCAAAGGTTTCGCGGCGAATTGGCTCAGCGTCATCTCCAGCCCGACCTCGATCGCGCTCAATCGGCTCGCCATCGGCCATGCGGCCTCGCGAAAAAGCAATCTTGGTGGCATCGTGCTGGCCAATGGACGCTTCGCCATCGGCGAGCGGCTGCGGCCGGTGCTGGAGGCCGGCCGCGAGGCGGGGCTGCTGCATTTCGACGACGCCGAGACGGCGTTCCGCACCTTCTTCGGCTTGGTGGGCCGCGACGTCCAGATCAGGCTTCTGCTCGGCGATGCGCTCTTTCTCAGCAGCGCCGAGATCACGCGCGATGCGGCGCGCGCGACCGACCAATTTCTCGCCCTTCACGGTGCGGCTGCGTCCTCGAAAGACGAGCTGGCCGCCCCGAAAGCCTGAAGAAACCAGCCATAACCCAAGGAAGGACCACCACAATGCGCGTCTATTACGATCGTGATGCCGACATCAACCTGATCAAGGGCAAGAAAGTCTGCATCGTCGGCTACGGCTCCCAGGGCCATGCCCATGCGCTCAACCTGCGCGATTCCGGCGTCAAGGACGTCGTCATCGCGCTCAAGGCCGGCTCGCCCACCCGCAAGAAGGCGCAAGAGGCCGGCTTCACCGTGATGACGCCGACCGAGGCCGCCAAGGTCTCCGACATCATGATGATGCTGACGCCCGACGAACTGCAGGGCGACATCTATCGCGATGAGCTGCACGCCAACATGAAGGAGGGCGCGGCTCTGCTGTTCGCGCACGGCCTCAACGTGCATTTCAACCTGATCGAGCCGCGCAAGGATCTCGACGTGCTGATGGTCGCCCCCAAGGGCCCCGGCCACACGGTGCGTTCCGAATACCAGCGCGGCGGCGGCGTGCCGACCCTGATCGCGATCCATCAGGATGCGACCGGCAACGCCCATGATCTGGGCCTCTCCTACGCGTCGGCCAATGGCGGCGGTCGCGCCGGCATCATCGAGACAACCTTCAAGGAAGAGTGCGAGACCGATCTGTTCGGCGAGCAGGTCGTGCTCTGCGGCGGCCTCGTCGAGCTGATCAAGGCCGGCTACGAGACGTTGACCGAGGCGGGCTACGCGCCCGAAATGGCCTATTTCGAGTGCCTGCACGAGGTGAAGCTGATCGTCGACCTGATCTATGAGGGCGGCATCGCCAACATGAACTACTCCATCTCCAACACCGCCGAATTCGGCGAGTATGTCACGGGCCCGCGCATCATCACCGCCGAGACCAAGGCCGAGATGAAGCGCGTGCTGAGCGACATCCAGTCAGGCAAGTTCACCCGCGACTGGATGCTGGAGAACAAGGTCAACCAGACCTCGTTCAAGGCGACGCGCGCCCGCTATGCCGCTCATCCGATCGAGGAGGTCGGTGCGAAGCTGCGCGACATGATGCCGTGGATCAAGGCCAAGGCGCTGGTCGACAAGACGAAGAACTGATCCGGTCTCTCGAGCTGCAAAGGGAAGGCGGGCGCCGAAAGGCGCCCGCTTTTTCGTTTTCGCGTCCTCGCCTGTGCAACGGGAACCCTTGGTTAATTGGGGCGTTCTCATGGCCAGAAGCAGACGGGCTCATGCGGGAGGCGACGATGAACCGGGAGCAGGACTTGACGGTGCGGGAGAGGGCGGCGCGCGAAGCCTGGTCTAACCATGTTCAGGACGAGGCGCAGCGCGTCAATGTCATCCAGCAGGATGACGGCAAGGACTGGCCACTCCTGACCTTCCTGCTCGGCGGGCTCGCTCTGGCGCTGATGGCCAACACTTTCTTCGGTCTGACCGGCTGACGCGCCCCTCCACAGCTCGAGGCGCGCGCCGGCAAAGACCCGCGACCATGCCTGCGGCGGAAGGAAACAGGGAGTACCGATCATGATCGATCAACAGCAACGTCCCATCGACAGTGCGCAAGGCGGCCAGGCGGGCCACGCACCCTCGACGCAGCGGCCCCGTGTCGAGCCGAGCCAGCTCAATCAGGTCGATGATGGCCCGACCGTCGAGACGCCTGTCGAGGCTCGTGGCGGTTTCCTCGGAAAGCCGGTGGCGCTCGTGCTGGGTGTCAGCCTCGTGCTTGCGGTGCTGGCCGGAATACTGGTCGGGATCATCCCGCTCTGACGCGACGGATTTCCAGTTTGCAACTTGAGGAGGGTGGCATGCCACATCTCAAACAGCTCGACCCGCAGGCCGTCGCCTGGCTCGCCATGGGCGCGTCCTTCGCACTGACGTCAGCCGTGGTTTTCGGACTGGTCCATATCTGACGCGATGCCGATGACGGCAAAGCGCGACGGTAACACATAAGGCCCGGCGGTGCGATCCGCCGGGCCTTTGCGTGGCCAAAGCCGCCGTCCGGCGACGCGCGCGTCAGAAGCTGATCTTGTCCTTGATCTCGGCCTCGACATTGGCCGGAAGGATGTTGCGCTTCACCAGATCGTCGAAGTTCCTGAACTTCGCCTTGGCGCGCTCCTCGATGATCTTTTTGGCGCGGGCGTCGCCTATACCCTTCAGCGTGTCGAGTTCGGCGGCGGTGGCGGTGTTGATGTTGACCTTCTTGACGACCGCCGCGGGCTGGGCGGCGACGGGAGCAGCCGGGCGGGCAGGCTGGGCGGCCGCCGGAGCGGGGGCTGTGGCCGGAGCTGCCGGGCGGGCCGGTGCGGTTGGCGCGGCGGGAGCTGTGGCCTGTGCGAAAACCGGGCCGGCGGTTATGGCGAGGATCGCGAAGCCGCTGACGAGACGCTTGATCATTCTGGTATCCCCCAAAATCCATCCCGGATGATGGCTGTCGATCAGGCGCCGGGCCCGCCTGTCGACCCGGCCGGACGCATGGCGCCGTCGCCGGTCGCGCCAGGCTGCCACCGGATGGTGACAGGCTCCCGACGCGCTGATCGGAGGATCGGTCCGCGCGGCTGAACGGTGCGTGAGGCCGCCGTTCATCGAAGCGTTATGCTGGCGCTCAGCGCGTCATGAACTCGGCGAGGCGGCCTGCCCCATAGAGCAGGCTGAAGCCCCAGGCGGCAGACGCCGTCCAGTTGGCGATCTGGAACGGCCAGAACGGCATCTTCACGATGCCGGCGACGATCGCGATCACGGCACGCAGCGGCCCGAAGAAATGGCCGATCAGGATGCTGAGCACGCCCCATTTCTCGAAGAAGGCATGGCCGCGTTCGAGCATCTGCGGGTTCTTGTTGAGCGGCCAGTAGTCGGAGACGCGGGGTCCGAGGATCAGCCCGACCCAGTACGACACCCAGAAGCCCATCGCCGCGCCCACCGTCGCAGCCACGGACAGCGGAAGCAGATTGAGGCCTGAGGCCCCCGCGACGGCGCCGAAGGCCGTGAAGAAGACAGTTGCGGGCACCAGCCAGGACAGCACCGCGACGCACTCGGCGAAGGCGACGAGGAAGACGATCGGCAGTGCCCATTGCTGGTTCGCGCGCATGAACTCGACGAGCCAATGCATCCAGAGTTCGAGTTGATGCATCGGCGGGGGAATCCTTGATGGCAGCGAGGGCTTATCGCCGGACCAGCGCCGTTGCGCAATTGCCGGCTGCGACGAAATTGCGGTTCCCACGGCAACGCCCGCTGACTATCCTGCCGGCGAACAGCGATCAGAAAGAGCGGCCGACGTGGCGCATGCCCGAACGCCGCCATCGGGGAAACGGCTTCATGGCGTTGCAGGACAACCCGCATGACGAAGCGGGGCGGGGGGACGCGTCTGTCGCCGCGCCGGCCGTGGCGCTCGGCGGGCTCGACATCACCTTCCATATCGAGGGCAGCCCGCCCTACAAGGCCGTGACGGGAATCGACCTGACGGTGTCGGCCGGCGAGTTCGTCTCGGTGGTCGGGCCGACTGGCTGCGGCAAGTCCACCTTGCTGAACGCGGCGGCCGGCCTGCTGACCCCGTCGGCCGGCACGGTCACGATCTTCGGCCAGCCCTTGGCGGGGCTCAACAGGCGCGCAGGCTATCTCTTCCAGGCCGATGCGCTGATGCCGTGGAAGACGGCTCTGGAAAACGTCAAGGTCGCGCTGGAGCCGATGGGCGTCCCGGATGCCGAGGCCGACAAGCGCGCCCGCGACTGGCTCGCCCGCGTGGGCTTGCGCGCTTTCGTCGATCGCTATCCGCATATGCTCTCGGGCGGGCAGCGCAAGCGCGTCGGCCTCGCCCAGATGCTGATCCGCGATCCGGAAATCCTGCTGATGGACGAGCCTTTCGGGCCGCTCGACGCGCAGACGCGGCAGATCATGGGCAATCTTCTGCTCGATCTCTGGTCGAAGGATCGCAAGGCGCTGATCTTCGTGACGCATGATCTGGAGGAGGCGATCTCGCTGTCGGACCGGGTCGTGGTGATGTCGGCCGGGCCGGCCGCCGGCATCGTCGCCGACTACACCGTGCCGCTGCCGCGCCCGCGCGACATCGCCGAGATCAGGTTGGAGAAATCCTTCCACGAGATACATCGCGACATCTGGGCCTCGCTTCGGGTCGAGGTGCAGAAGGCCTATGCGATGGGTGACGGGCGCGAACTGGTCGAGGGAGCAGCCTCATGAAGCGGATCAAGCTGCTGTCGCTGCAGATTCTCGTCATGGTCGTCTTCCTGCTCGTCTGGCACGTCGTCACGGCCTATCCGATCATGGGCGACGTCAAGACGATCCAGTTCTTCTTCTCGACGCCGGCGGCCGTGATCGCCCGAACCTGGAACCAGCTCACCGGGACCGAGATCTACTGGCATATCGGCATCACGCTGACCGAGACGGTGCTGGCCTTCGTCATCGGGTCAGGCGCAGGCATTTTCTTCGGCTTCACCTTCGCGCGGCGGGAACTGCTGGCGGCGGTGTTCGACCCTTATATCAAGGCGGCCAACGCATTGCCGCGCGTGGTGCTGGCGCCGATCTTCGCACTCTGGTTCGGCTTGGGCATCTGGTCGAAGGTTGCGCTCGGCTTCACGCTGGTCTTCTTCATCGTCTTCTTCAACGTCTATCAGGGCGTGCGCGAGGTCTCGCCGACGGTGCTGGCGAACGCCCGCATGCTCGGCATGAACGAGCGCCAGCTGTTCAGGCACGTCTACTGGCCCTCGGCGTTGACCTGGATGTTTTCCTCGCTGCACACCTCGGTCGGCTTCGCGCTGATCGGCGCGGTGGTCGGCGAATATCTCGGCTCGTCAGCGGGGCTGGGCTACAAGATCCAGGAGGCCGAAAGCGTCTTCGACGTAACGGGCGTGTTCTCGGGCATGCTGATCCTGACGATTTTCGTCATCGCGATCGACGCGGTCGTGACCATGGTCGAAAAGCGGCTGCTGGTGTGGCGGCCGGCACAGAGTTCCACGACGACGGTTTGACCGGCGGCGGGCGGGTTCATCCCGCACGCGCTGCGGCATGCAGCGCTGCCGCGCAGATGCGGGACCGTATTCAGGACGGGTCCTCGCTCGTCATGCGGTCACGTATCTGGACAGCGACGCTTCGCGCTGCAGCGCTCACGGGATGACGGTTGCCCCCCACCGCCCATCTCGCCTATCGTCACCGCCAATGCGCTCCAAAGAGGCGCAACATCGTTCAACCGGAGGAATGCCCGATGATCGTCTCACGCCGCATGGCGCTTGCCGCGCTTGCCCTGTCCACCACGCTCGGCTTTTCGGCCCAGAGCGCTCTCGCCCAGAACGCGGAAAAGCCCAAGGTCACGCTCGGCGTCGGCGGCAAGCTGCTGTTGTATTACCTGCCGCTGACGGTCGCGGAGAAGAAGGGCTTCTTCAAGGAGCAGGGCCTCGATGTCGAGATCAACGATTTCGGCGGCGGCGCGAAATCGCTGCAGGCGCTGATCGGCGGCTCGGTCGATGTCGTCACCGGGGCCTATGAGCACACGATCCGCATGCAGGCCAAGGGCCAGGACGTGCGCGCCGTGGTCGAGCTCGGCCGCTTTCCGGGCATCACCATCTCCGTCCGCAAGGATCTTGCCGACAAGGTCAAGTCGGCGGCCGATTTCAAGGGTCTGAAGATCGGCGTCACCGCGCCGGGCTCCTCGACCTCGCTCACCGCGCAATATGCGATGGTCAAGGCCGGGCTGAAGGCGACCGATGCCGCCATCATCGGCGTCGGGGCCGGCGCGAGCGCGGTCGCGGCGATGAAGAACAAGCAGGTCGACATCATCTCGCATCTCGACCCCGTCACCTCCAAGCTCGAGGCTGACGGCGACGTGGTGGCGCTGATCGACACGCGCACCGAGGCTGGCACGCGCGCCGTCTTCGGCGGCTCCAACCCCGCCGCCGTGCTCTATCTCAAGGGCGATTTCGCGGAGAAGAACCCGATCACCACGCAGAAGCTGGTCAATGCCTTCGTCAAGTCGCTGAAGTGGCTGGAGACGGCCAAGCCGGAGGATGTCGCCGATCTGGTGCCGGCCGAGTACCATCTCGGCGACAAGCCGCTCTATCTGCAGGCCGTGAAAAACTCGCTGGAGAGCTATTCGCGCACCGGTGTCTCGACCCCCGAGGCGCAGCAGAGCATGTACGACGCGCTCAAGCTGCTCGATCCGGAACTGGCGACCTCGAAGGTCGATCTCAAGACGACGTTCATCGACACGTTCGCGAAGAAGGCGGCGGCGGGTTCCTGATCGATTCCGTCACGAACTTCCATTGGTTCCCAGGAGGGCGCCCGGCCTAGGCTGCGGCGCCCTTTTCGTTTGTGAGGCCGCCATGCTCAAAGCCCATAATCCAGCATCGATGTTCACGCCCGTCGGCCCTTATTGCCATGGCGTCGAAGTCGTCCAGCCGACGCGGTTCCTCTTCAGCAGCGGCACGATGGGGCTCGACCGGGATGGTCGTGCGCCTGATGGCATCGAGGCGCAGTTGGAGACCGCCTGGAATAATCTCAAGGCGATCCTGAATGAGGCCGGTATGGAGGTCGGCAACATCGTCAAGGTGACGACCTTTCTTGCCGACCGCTCCATGCGCGGGCCCGCCACGGCCTATCGACAAGCAGTGCTTGGCGAGCATAAGCCTGCGGTGACGACGATGGTCGCCGGGCTCCTGCAGGATGACTGGCTCGTCGAGATCGAGATCGTAGCCGCAGCCTGAGTCCAAGCATGAACATCCTCTCCATCCAGTCGCATGTCGCCTATGGCCATGTCGGCAATGCGTCTGCTGTCTTCCCGATGCAGCGTCTCGGCGTCGAGGTCTGGCCGATCCATACGGTGCAGTTCTCCAACCACACCGGCTACGGCGCCTGGAAGGGCCGCGTCTTCGAGGGCGGCATGATCGACGAGGTAATGGAGGGCATCGCGGAGCGCGGCGTGCTGCCCTCCTGCGACGGCGTCCTCTCGGGCTATATGGGCTCGGCCGATATCGGGCACGCCATCCTGTCGGCGGTGGAGCGCGTGCGCGCGGCCAATCCGAAGGCGGTCTATTGTTGCGATCCGGTCATCGGCGATGTCGGGCGCGGGGTGTTCGTGCGGCCGGGCATCCCCGAATTCATGCGCGAGCAGGCGGTGCCGGCGGCCGACATCGTGACGCCCAACCAGTTCGAGCTCGAACTGCTCACCGACATCCAGATCAGGACGATCGCCGACGCGCACCGCGCCGTCGAGGCGCTGCGCGATGCGGGGCCGAAGGTGGTGCTGGTGACATCGCTCGTCACCGAGGAGACGCCCGAGGACGCCATCGACCTGATGGCCGCCGACGGGCAGGGCGCATGGCGCGTGCGCACGCCCAAGCTCGACGTCAGCGTCAATGGCGCGGGTGATGCGATCGCGGCGCTGTTCTTCGTGCATCATCTGCGCGAGCAGTCGGCCGCGGCCGCGCTCGCCAAGGCCGCGGCCTCGATCTACGGGCTGCTGAAGCGGACGAGGGAGGCAGGCTCGCGCGAGATACTGACGGTCGCCGCCCAGGACGAGTTCGTGACGCCGTCGCATCAGTTCACGCCCGAGCCGATCTGAACTTTTCCCGCAGGGATGCCCGCCATGAAGCGCCGCTTCGTCACGCTCGACGTCTTCACGACGCAACGCCATGCCGGCAATCCGCTGGCGGTGGTGTTGGATTCCGATGGTCTCGACACCGCTGCGATGCAGGCGATCGCGCGCGAGTTCAACCTGTCGGAGACGGTGTTCGTCTCGGGCCCAGCCGATCCGAACCGTCGCGCGGCGCTGCGCATCTTTACGCCGGGGCAGGAACTGCCCTTCGCCGGTCACCCGACCGTCGGCACGGCGGTGCTTCTGGCGCTGCGAGACCATGCCGAAGGGCGCGGCGTCGACATCGTCACGCTGGAGGAAAAGGTCGGGCTCGTGCCCTGCGCCGTCGCGGTGACCGACGCGTTCTCGGGGCGGGCGGTGTTCACATTGCCAAAGCTCCCGGCGCGGCTGGAGCAGGTGATTGCCCGCGCCGATCTGGCGCGCGGGCTTGGGCTGGACGAGGCCGATATCGGCTTTGAGAGGCACCAGCCCAGCGCCTTCTCCGGCGGCGTCGCCTATACGCTCGTGCCCGTCGCGGGTCGCGACGCCGTGGCGAAGGCGCACCCGGCCGGCGAAGCCTTCGAGCGCGCCTTCTCCGCCGCGCCCTTTCCGAACGCCTTCGTCTATTGCCGGCAGACGCAGGAGGCCGGGCATCATTTTCATGCCCGCATGTTCTGGCCCGGCGCAGGTGTGATCGAGGACCCGGCGACAGGGTCGGCGGTTGCGGCTTTCGCCGGCGCGGTGATGGCCTTCGACAGGCCGGGCGATGGCGAGCATCGCCTCGTGATCGAGCAGGGCTACGAGATGGGCCGGCCTTCGCAGATCGAGCTGGAGCTCAGCGTCGCTGGCGACGCGCTGACCTCGGCCCGGATCGGCGGCGGGGCCGTCATGGTCAGCGAGGGCGTGCTGCTGTGAACGGCGTCGTCGATGGGACGATCGTCACGCTGTCGCGGATCGAGGCCGTGGTCGAACCCTATGACTGGGTTTTCGCCCGGCAGCAAGCGGCCGAGATCGACGCATACTGGTCCAGGATCAGCGCCGGCAAGCCCGCCATGTTCAATGGGCGGGTGATGCTGCAGCACCGCGCCGCGATCGCGGACGGCGTGTTCCGGGCGGGCTATTTCGAGACCGACTACGCCGCCTTCATGAGCTGGCGTGATTTCGGCCATCCCGGCCCGATCGTGCGCAACGGCTTCGCGATGGCGGCGCTGCGGGCGGCGGACGGGGCTTTTCTCTGCGGACGCATGGGCGAGCACACGGCCAACCCCGGAAAAGTCTATTTCGCCGCCGGCACGCCAGACCGCAGCGATGTGCGGCCCGGCGGCACGCTCGATCTCGCCGGCAGCGTCACCCGCGAACTCTGCGAGGAGACCGGGCTGACGAGCGAGGAGATCGTCGTCGGGGAGGGCTGGGCGGCGGTGATCCTGACCGGGCGCATCGCCTTCATGCGGCCTGTGTCGGTGCCGCTCGACGCCGAGACAGCACGGGCGCTGATGCTGGCGCGGATCGCCGAGCAGGACGAGCCCGAACTGTCGGACATCGTCATCATCCGCAGCCTCGCCGATTGCGACCGCTACGACATGCCGCCTTTCATGCGGCCCTATCTGGCCCATATCTACGGGCAGGACTGACCGCCCTTCGTTTCGGAACCCGATCCCATGACGCTCGCTCTCGAGACCTTGCCGCTGCCGGCCGACAACCCCTTCGCGGCTAGCTGGGAGACGCCGTTCGGCCTGCCGCCTTTTTCCGCGATCACGTCGGACCATATCCGCGCGGCGTTCGAGGCCGGCTTTGCGCGGCACCGCGAAGAGATCGACGCCATCGTCGCTGACGCGGCCAAGCCCGATTTCGCTAATACGATCGAGGCGCTGGAGCGGGCCGGGCGCGGCCTCTCGCGCATTGGCGGCGTGTTCTACAATCTGACCGGGGCGGATACGAACCCGGCGCTGCAGGCGATCGAGCGGGAGATGTCGCCCATCGCCTCGCGACACTGGTCGGCGATCATGATGAATCCGGGCCTGTTCGCGCGCGTCGACGCAGTTTTCGCGAAGCGCGACGAACTCGGCCTCGACGCCGAGCAGATGCGGCTACTCGAGCGCACGCATCGCGGCTTCATCCGTTCGGGCGCCCAGCTCGACGCCGACGCCAAGGCGCGGCTGGCGGCGATCAACGAACGGCTGGCGGAATTGGGCACCCGGTTCGGTCAGAACCTGCTCAAGGACGAGGCCGATTATGCGCTTGTGCTCGAAGACGAAAGCGGGCTCGTCGGCCTGCCGGACTTCGTCAAGGCGGCGATGGCGCGCGCCGCGACCGATCGCGGACACGACGGCAAGCACGCCGTGACGCTATCGCGCTCGGTCATCGAGCCCTTCCTGACGTTTTCGACGAGGCGCGATCTGCGCGAGGAGGCCTTTGCAGCCTGGAGCCGGCGCGGCGAGATGGGCGCTGAGACCGACAACCGCGCCATCGTCGCCGAGATCGTCAAGCTCAGGGCGCAGAAGGCGAAGCTGCTCGGCTTTGCCACCTTCGCCCATTTCAAACTCGACGACACCATGGCCAAGACGCCGAAAAACGTTCGCGACCTGCTCGAACTGGTCTGGACGCCGGCGAAGGCGCGCGCCGCGCAGGAGGCGGCCAATCTGGCTGCGCTGGCACAAAGCGAGGGCGAGAACGGACCGATCCGCCCCTCCGACTGGCGTCACTATGCCGAGAAGGTGAGGCAGAAAACCTATGCGCTCGATGAGGCGGTGCTGAAGCCCTATCTCCAGCTCGACCGTATCATCGCGGCCGCTTTCGACGTCGCCGGCAAGCTGTTCGGGCTGTCCTTCGCGGAGAGACGGGATCTCGCCGGCTATCATCCGGACGTCCGCATCTTCGAGGTCAGCGAGGCCGCGAGCGGCCGCCACGTCGGCTTGTTCCTCGGCGACTATTTCGCGCGGCCGTCAAAGCGCTCGGGCGCGTGGATGAGCGCGTTTCGCGGCCAGCGCAATTTCGACGGCGAAAAGCGGCCGATCATCGTCAATGTCTGCAATTTCGCCAAGCCGGCCGACGGCGAGACGGCGCTGCTCTCGATCGACGATGCGCGCACGCTGTTCCACGAATTCGGCCATGCGCTGCACGGGCTGCTGTCGGATGTGCATTACGGTTCGCTGGCCGGCACCTCGGTCTCGCGCGATTTCGTCGAACTGCCCTCGCAGCTCTACGAGCACTGGTTCCTGACGAAGCAGGTGATGCAGGAATACTGCCTCCATGCCGAAACGGGCGAGCCGATCCCCGACGCGCTGATCGACAAGATCAAAGCCGCGCAGACCTTCAATCAGGGTTTCGCCACCGTGGAATACACCTCCTCGGCGCTGGTCGATCTCGCCTTCCACTCGCTGGAGGCGCCGGGCGAGATCGACCCGCTCGCCTTCGAGGCGCAGGAGCTTGCCCGCATCGGCATGCCCGCCGAGATCACCATGCGCCACCGCACGCCGCATTTCGCGCATGTCTTCTCCGGCGATGGCTATTCGGCCGGTTATTACAGCTATCTCTGGTCCGAGGTGATGGACGCCGACGCCTTCAACGCCTTCCTGGAGGTCGGCGACATCTACGCGCCGGAGCTGGCCGGCAGGCTGAAGCGCTACATCTACGCGGCCGGAGACACGCGCGACGCGGCGGAGGCCTATACGCTGTTTCGCGGCCGGATGCCGACGCCCGACGCCCTGCTGGAGAAGCGGGGATTGGCAGCTTAGTCTTTCTCGGTTCGATAAGGCGCCAAGCCCTTGCACGGGCTTCCGAAATCGGCAGCATGATCCCTGCCGGGCGGCGAGCGCCCGTCATTGGGGGATACCATGCTGAAGACCTGCATTGCCGCGCTTGTCGCGGCCGCCACGCTCATGCCCGCGGCCGCGTCGGCCGACGTCATGACCTGGCAGTTGCGCAGCTTCTCGAAAAACCAGATCGAGATCGCGTTCTATTCTCAGAACCGGCGCAACGAGTGGCCGGGCGGCGGCAAGGTCTATGTCAACAAGACCTACGACACGGTGAAATACCCGCTCACCTGCATCAAGGGTGAGAAGATCTGCTACGGAGCCTGGCTCAAGGGCAATGCGACGCGCTACTGGGGCGTGGGCCAGGGCGGGAAGCAGAAATGCGCCGATTGCTGCTACACCTGCGGCGGCAACACGGTGACCAAGGTCCACAACCTGAACGAAAGATGACGCGCTGGCGTGTCACCGATCACAGCGACGGGTAGCCGAACTTCGCCTTCGTCGCCCTGATCTGGCCGATCGCGCCTCCCTCGTTGCCTGCGGCGCAGCTTTTCCGTGCCGCGTCGATTTCGGCGGATACCCGCGTATGCACGCCCTTCGTCGTGTGGCCGGTGGCGAGGTCGTTGTCCATCACCGCCTGGAAACGCTCGACCTCGCCGTTGCAGCCCGCACCCGTGGGCAGCCGGAAGGTGTTGGGCGTCACGCCGGTCGCGGCCTGTTCGGGCGAGGGGGCGGGCGGCGTAGCCGAGGGCGTCTGGCAGGCGGCGAGCGCGAGCGCGCATGCGGTGAGAATGATCGTGGCGCGCATGGCGGACTCCGACGCTTGCAGACAGGGACGCTTTGACGGGCGAGCATGACCGATTCCCCGCGCCACGCAAACGGCCTATGCTCAGCTCAAACACCGAGCCCGAGGAGCCGGCTGCCCGCGATGCAGACCACGGATACGCTGACGCTTTCGGTCTTCGCCGACTATTTCCAGTTCTATCTGATGGACGAATCCGTCGACGAGGATTTCGGCGCGCTCTGGGACGACGAGGCCGTCGAGCGTCTGCTGGCCGTCGGGCGCTCCAGCATCGGCGTCGGGACCGCGCGCAACATGGCGGTGCCGGTCGCGGTCTCGCTGTTCGGGGCGGCTCCCGAGCTGGATGCCGACGCGTGGGACATGGTCAACGAGTGCTCGCTGTCGCTGCGCTCGGGCCGGCTCGTCATCCTCGGCGGTACGGATTACCTGCCCGACGCGCCGCGCCTGCCGGTTGCGCCGGGCGATTATCGCGTGCGCATTTCCTATGCGGGGCTCGATACGCTGAGCGAGGACGGTCTCGACGGCGACGATTTCTACCGGATCGACCTGTGGACGGCGCCGCCAGGCCCTCTTGTCATCCGCAAGGCGCGCGCAGGATCGAGCCGATAGAGAAGCGGGCAGCCGGTCAGTCGATCTCGTGCGGCAGCGAGAGCGAGCCCAGTGCCAGCACCGCGCAGAAGCCCGCGGAAAGCCAGATCGCGGCGCTGCCGAACGCGCCATAGGCGAGCGCTCCTGCGACAGAGCCGAGCGCAAGCCCCAGCCAGAGCGTGAAATTGCGTAGCCAGACCCAGCGCGGGCCGCCCGTCAGCGCATTGGCGATCTGCTGGCCCATCTTGACGAGCGTTCCGGTCATGTAGGTGACGCCGATCGTGACCTCGCCATTGCGCTGAAAGACGCAGTTGGAAGCCGCCATCGCCAGCACCAGCGCTGCCGTGCTGGCCGGCTGGTTGCCGACGCTCTCGAGCGCCGCCGCCGACGCAAGACAGAGCGTGACCCAGCCCAGCACCGCGACGCGCCGCCAGCGCCCAGCCGCTTTCGCGACCAGAGCGCCGATCACCACGCCGCCGACGAAGGCCGCGAGCAGGCCGCCGGCGATGGCGATGCCGGTCGGATCGATCCGCGCGATCTCGACGCCGAAGCGCGTCGTGTTCCCGGTCATGAACGAGACGAAGAAGCCGCCGAGGCTGATGAAGCCGATGGCGTCGATATAGCCCGCCAGCGCCGACAGAGCGGAGGCCAGGCCGATGGTGCGGCGTCGATAGGCTGCCAAAACGGCGCTCCGGTGATGCGGTATCCCGCATTGCAGGCTGGGGCCGTCGACGGCAAGCGCCTGCTTGCGTCGCCCCCCTGCAATCAGTTATGCAAGATTCAGTCGAAGAGGAACGCCGTGGCCGCATCCGCCACCCATGCCCGAGTTCAGAGCCGCGCCGCAGCGCGGTCGTGCGGCATGCGCGCCTCCTTCGGTCTTGGTCTGCTTCTTCTCCTTAGCCGCCCCTGAGGGCCGGCCGGGCATGCATGCCTGGGCGCTCAGGGGAGTGACGAGAACCGCCTTCGGACAACCTTGGCGCCAGCCTCACTTCGCAGTGCGGCGCAGTCTTCCAGGATGACGACCATGACCGACCAGACCAACGCCGCACCGTCCGTATCCGCCTCGCCCAAGGATA
Source organism: Rhizobiales bacterium CCH3-A5 (assembly GCA_001556025.1). GTDB lineage: Bacteria > Pseudomonadota > Alphaproteobacteria > Rhizobiales > Beijerinckiaceae > Allobosea. The sequence goes on along the minus strand of LSIB01000168.1, from coordinate 34,375 downwards.
GGGTGCTGATCTTCGACACGACGCTGCGCGACGGCGAGCAGTGCCCCGGCGCGACCATGACCTTCGAGGAAAAGCTCGAGGTCGCTGATTTCCTCGACGCGATGGGCGTCGATATCATCGAGGCCGGTTTCCCGATCGCGTCCGACGGCGATTTCGAGGCCGTTTCGGCCGTAGCCCGGCGGATCAAGCGCGCGACCGTGGCAGGGCTGGCGCGAGCCGGCAACAAGGACATCGACCGGGCCGGCGAGGCGGTGAAGCATGCGGTCAAGCCGCGCATCCACACCTTCCTGTCCACCTCGCCCGTCCACATGAAATACAAGCTGCAGAAATCGCCCGAGGAGGTGCTGGAGCTGGTCAAATCCTCGGTGACGCGGGCGCGGAACTGGGTCGACGACGTCGAGTGGTCGGCCGAGGACGGCACCCGCACCGAGATGGATTTCCTCTGCGCCTGCGTCGAGACCGCGATCAAGGCCGGCGCGACGACGATCAACATCCCCGACACGGTCGGCTACACCACGCCCGACGAGTATCGTCAGCTGTTCAGGACGGTGCGCGAGCGCGTGCCGAACTCCGACAAGGCGATCTTCTCGGTCCATTGCCATAACGACCTCGGCATGGCGGTGGCCAACACGCTGGCGGGGCTGGAGGGCGGCGCGCGCCAGATCGAATGCACCATCAACGGCATCGGCGAGCGCGCCGGCAATGCGGCGCTGGAAGAAATCGTCATGGCGATCCGCACCCGATCCGACGTGCTGCCCTACGAGACCGGCATCGAGGCCGCGCTGCTCAACCGCGCCTCGAAGCTGGTCGCGACCGCGACCTCCTTCCCGGTGCAGTACAACAAGGCGATCGTCGGCCGGAACGCCTTCGCCCATGAGAGCGGCATCCACCAGGACGGCATGCTGAAGCACACACAGACCTACGAGATCATGACGCCCGAATCGGTCGGCGTATCGAAGACCTCGCTGGTGATGGGCAAGCATTCGGGCCGCGCCGCCTTCCGCTCCAAGCTGAAGGAGATGGGCTACGATCTCGGCGACAACCAGCTGGAAGACGCCTTCACCCGCTTCAAGACGCTGACCGACCGCAAGAAGCATGTCTATGACGAGGATATCGAGGCGCTGGTCGACGAGAATATCGCCTCGGCGCATGACCGCGTGAAGCTCGTTTCGCTGACCGTGATCTGCGGCACGCGCGGCCCGCAGCGCGCCACGATGAAGCTGGAGGTCGAGGGCCGGGTCGTCACCGAGGAGGCCGAGGGCAACGGGCCGGTCGACGCCGTGTTCAACGCGATCAAGGCGATCGTGCCGCATGAGGCGGTGCTGGAGCTCTACCAGGTCCATGCGGTCACGGAAGGCACCGACGCGCAGGCCGAGGTTTCGGTCAGGCTGTCGCAGGAGGGCTCGTCGGTGACCGGGCGCGGGGCCGATCCCGACACGCTGGTCTCCTCCGCCAAGGCCTATCTGGTGGCGCTGAACAAGCTCGTCGCCAAGGGCGGCAGGCTGCATTCGCAGGCTGCGGCAGAGTAACTCCGGCCCCGCAAGCCTTGCCGACGGGGCTGGTGACGCAGCGTTAATGATGATGGCGTATCGTCGCCGGCATGATGTCGGACGACGACCAGACGCCGGATCCGGCCGCCTCGCTGCGGTCAGGCTCGCCGCAGTCGCGCTTCCCGGTGATGGGAATCGATGCGGCGACGCTGCGGCTCGTGCGCAGCCTCGGCGCGGTGGTCGAGCCTGCAGCGGCTCCCGGCGTCAGGCTGCATTTCGATCGCCTCGGCCAGCATGAGCGCATGAGCGACGCCGCGCAACGTTATCGGGACGTGCTCGAACAGGCCCTGTCGAGCCATGCGGCGCACGTCTTCGAGGCGCAGTTCGACGACGCCTATCTGCGCTCGCTTGGCGAGGTGGTGACGACGGAGGCGACGACGCCGTTCGGTGCGCGCGCCCACGCGGTGATGATCCTGTCAGTGGTCCGCGCCGCCTTTCCCGAAATCGGCCGGCGCAACCGCTTCTCCGGACGCGCAGCCGCCGATGCGTGCAAACGGGTCGTCGAGCTGCTGATGGTCGATCTTGCCTGCGCGATGGAAATCGTCAGCCAGAAGCAGGAGGCGCAGGCCGTCAGGCGCGGCGCCGAGATCGAGAGGTTGACCGAGGTCTTCCGCCACAAGGTCGGCGAGGTTTCGGAGGCCGCGACGCAGGCGTCGGGCACATTCTCCAAGGTTGCGGTGAACTGCGCACATGTCTCGCGCAGCGCCGGCCAGAGCATGACGGAGAGCCGCGAGAGCCTCGGTCGCGTCCGCCAGGTCGTGTCGCAGACGGTTGTCTCGACGGAGCAGCTCCGGCAGTCGATCGGCGAGATCGACCGCCGCACCCGCGACGGGGCCGCGATCGCGCAGGAGGCCGTCATGGCCGCCGGCGAGGCGCAGGAGACGATCGAAAGCCTCGCCGGACTCGTCGGCGAGATCGGTTCGGTCGTCAGCCTTATCTCCGACATCGCGGCGCAGACCAACCTGCTGGCGCTCAACGCCACCATCGAGGCGGCCCGCGCGGGCGAGGCGGGGCGGGGCTTCGCCGTCGTGGCCAGCGAGGTCAAGAACCTCTCGGCCCAGACCACGAGCGCGACCGGCACGATCGCGGCGCGAATCGACGCCATCCGCGAGGCGACGCAGCGCTGCGTCGGCTCCATCGCCCGCATCGACGAGGCGGTGAAGGGCATGGCCGACGTCTCGTCCGCTATAGCCGGCGCGCTGGGCGAACAACTGGCCGTGACGCAGGGCATGGCGCAGGATGCGCAAAGCACGTCGGGCGAGGTCGAAAGCGCGCTCGAACTCGTCGCCCAGACCTTCAGCGCGGTGCAGCGGGTCGGCTCCTCGGTCGAGGAAATGAACGCGCGCTCCGCTTCCGTCGGCAACGTGGCCGATGACCTCGCGCTCAGCCTTAACGATTTTGCGGCATCGGTGGCGCAGCGGCTCGCCAGTTGAGCCTGTCGGCAGGCACGAGCCGGCGCATCTTGCCGCGCGCAATTTTCTTGCCCGCATGGGTGGACAGGGCAGGGGGCGTTTGCTACATCGCCGGCCTGCCTGACGCGGCCTTCGCCGCGAAACGGCGTGCGCTTCGTGGCGTATGGGTGATTAGCTCAGTTGGTAGAGCAGCTGACTCTTAATCAGCGGGTCGTAGGTTCGAGCCCTACATCACCCACCACGACCTTCCAAAAGTATCGACGTTGCCTGGCTCGCGATCAGGATGGACCGCCCCGCGTCGCCGCGGGACGATCCTGATGTGCGCGGTCATCAGCGCCGGAAAACGTTGCCGCGCTTGGTGCCGAAGCCGGGAATGTCGCATTTGCAGATCGCGTTGATCGGCGAGTAGGTCGGGCAGTTGCCGCGCGAGGTCACGCATACAAGGCTGCCGCCTCCGCCTCCGCCGGCGCCCCGGCGGGGCCGATAATCGTCATCGTAACGGGGCCGGCGGCGCTCGTCGTCATAGCGGGGCCGACGCCGGTCGTCGTCGAAGTCGCGCCTGGGGCCGCGCTCGTAATAGTCGCCACGGGGCGGGCCGCGATAGGGATCGTAGTACTGCGCGCCGGCGGGCAGCGAGCCGAGCAGGGTGAGGCTGGCGAGCGCGACGAGCGAAAGACGTTTGAGCATGGAAGACCCCAATGGTTAATGACCGCGACACTTCCATATCACCGATGAACGGATCATGAGCGGGCTGCGGCCAAGCTCGCTCCGATTCTGGTGGCCCGGCTCCAATGCTCATTTCGTCAAATCCTCGATTTTTGTGAACCTTGGCGGAGGCGCCGCGTTGACCGGACAGGAGGATCATCGTCATGACGCGTCCCGTCGCCGCCGCGCCCGGATCGCCAGCCAGCCCGAACCCGATGCCGGAGGCTCCGCCACCGCAGCCGACCACCGTGCCGTCTGCGCCGCCGGTCGAGGCGCCGCCCGACGCCGAGCCGGTCGGCATCCCCGCTGGCCCGCCGCCCGAGCAGCCGCCGAACAGCCCGCCCGAGGTTCCGCCGGTTCCGCCCCTTGAGCTGCCGCCGAACCCGCAACAGATGCCGCCTGCGACTGCCTGAGACGCGCGATCAGAGCGGTGGCGTCCCGCCGTAGCCGAGATCCCAATAGAGGCCCGCCATCAGGCCCAGCGCCTCGCGGGCGATCGCCGTCGGGAGATGCTCGTCGGGCGCATGCTGCGAGCAGCCGGGATAGGAATGGGGCACCCAGATCGTCCGCAGCCCGAGGATGTCGGCGAAGATGTCGTTGGGCAGCGAGCCGCCGAGATTGGGGAGAAGCGCAGGCGTCTTGTTGGTCGAGCGCGCGATGGAGGCAACCGCCCATTGCACCCAGGCGTCGTCAGGGTCGAGGCGCGTCGCGTTAAAGATCTCGTCGCGTGCGAGCGCGACCTCGACCATGGGGAGACCGTTCCGGACGAGGTGGCGGCGCAAGGCCGGGATGACTTCATGGGGGTCGATGCCGACGACGAAGCGAAGCTGGCAGCGCGCCCAGGCGCTCGGCGGCACCGCGTTGACCGGCGTCTCCGGTACGCCCGACTTCATCGCCAGCACATCGAAGGAGCACCAGCCGAAAACCTGCTCGGCGGGCGACAGGCCGGGCTCTCCCCAGTTAGAATCGATCGTCGGACCATCGGGGCCGCCGTCCACCTCGCAATCGGCCAGCGCCTTGCGCACCGCCGGCGGCAGCTCCTCCGGCACCCACTCATGGATGCGGATCTGCCCTGTCGGCGAAGCGATCGAGGCGATGGCGTGGGCGAGCTGGATCGCGGGGTCCGAGAGAATGCCGCCCCAATTGCCGGAATGGTGGCCGCCCTCCCGGGCGACGATCGAGAGATCGAAGGTGACGCCGCCGCGCGTGCCGAGGAAGACGGTCGGGCGCTCGGCGTTGAGGCGCGGGCCATCGGAGCCGATCAGCACATCCGACCTGAACAGCGCCTTCTGCTCCTCGCAGAGTTCGCGCAGGCCCGGCGAGCCGCACTCCTCGCCCATCTCGATCAGGTATTTGGCGTTGAAGCCGAGTTTCCCGCGCGATTCAAGAACGGCGCGCAAGGCGTTGATGTTGATGACGTGCTGGCCCTTGTTGTCGACGACGCCGCGGCCGTACCAGCGATCGCCGCGCTCGGTCAGCGTCCAGGGCGAAAGGCCCTCGCTCCATTGCGCATCGAGGCCCCGAATGACGTCGCCATGGCCATAGCCGAAGATTGTCGGCAGACCCTCTCCCTCGATGCGCTGGGCGAACAGGAACGGCCCCTTGGCACGGGGATGATGCAGGATGCGGCATTCGAAGCCGAGGCTTTCCAGCAACGGCCGCATTTCGGCGTCGAGATAGGCCGCCAGCACCGGCGCGCGCTCGGGGTTCTGGCTCTCGGTCGGCATCGCGACGAGGCGGGCGAGATCAACCTTGAAGCGGCCGGAGTCGAAATAATCCTGCGCGAGCGCGATGGCGGTGGCGCGTGTCATGGCGGGTGTTCCCTGTGCGGCGGTCGACGAGGTGGCGGCGACTTTGCCCAGCCAGTGCCGCGCCTGCCAGCGCAAAGATCGCCTGTCACGCTGCGCGTCTCGCAATGCGGCCAGCGAGGCGGTAGATCACAGCGATGCAAGACCCGATGCCAAGGCCCGACGACCAGTCCCTCTTCACCCCCCACCCGCACCAGCTCAGCGCCCGCGACGCGATCCTGGCGGCGCGCCAGGCGGGAGCGACCGGCTTCCTGCTCGGCGACCTGACCGGGCTCGGCAAGACGCTCTCGGCCTGGCTTGCGCTGTCGGCTATGCCGGAGGACGAGGTGCTGGTGATCTGCCCCAAGGGAGCGATCCCGCAATGGCGGAGGACCATGGCGCTGTCGGGTCTACCGGCCAAGCGCGTCACGCTGATGAATTTCGAGAAGACGAAGTCGCTGCTGGCTCCTCCGGTCGATAGCAAGAAGCGGTCGACGCGGGCGAAGAACAACGAACTGGCCAAGCTCGGAACGCCGAAGCGCATCTGGCCGCTCGTCGTGATCGACGAGGCGCACCGCATCCGCAACCCGAACTCGCAGCAGGGGCTGGTGTGCCGGCAGATTGCGGCGGCGGCACGGTTCACGATCTATATGAGCGCGACCGCAGGCCAGTCTCCCCATGAACTCTCCTATCTAGGACCGCTGCTGGCGAAGGCCGCCGGAATGCCGAGCGCCGATCTGGACGCCTTCCGGAGCCTGATGAAGCGGCTGAAGATCGGCCGCGCCAGGGGCCGCTGGAAGAACTGGAGCTGGGAGCCCAACGAGACCGACCGCAAGGCGATGGCGGACCTGCTCTATCGTGGGGCTAACGCCATCGGCCTGCGTAGGCGGCCGGAGGAGATCGCCGGCTGGCCAGAGGTGCAACGCGAGCTTGCCCCGGTCGCCCTCGATCCGGCGTCGCGAAGGCTCTATGACGCGACCTGGCGCGAGTTCCGCAAGGAGCTGGGACTCGTCGGCGGCTCGACGCGCAAGCCGCAAGGCTGGGCGGCCGATCTGCGCTTCCGCCAGAAGGCGAGCCTGCTGCGCATCCCCGGCACCGTCGACTTCTGCGACGATTTGCTCGGCAATGACGAGCAGGTCGCGGTCTCGGTCGCGTTCCTGGAGACCAGCGCCATGCTGGCGGATGCCTTGCGCGGGCGCGGCTGGCGCGTGGGCGAGATCAATGGCGAGCGCTCTGGCATCGTCAACGAACAGACGCGCATCCTCTTCCAGACCGGCGGGCTCGATGCGGTGATCTTCACCGTGACGGAATCGATCTCGCTGCATCGCGGCGAGATGCCGGGCGGCGAGCGCGAGCGCTCGCTCGTCGTCCACGACATGCGCCATTCCGCGATCCAGCTTCAGCAGATCGAGGGCCGCTGCCATCGCGACGGCCAGCATGCGACGATCTTCTACGCCTATGCCGAGGATACGGTGGAGGAAGCGGTCGCCGCCACCGTGATCGCGCGGATGGCGGCAATGGAGGGGCTGGCGGGCGACGATACGCATCTGCTCGAGGCGATCGCCGGTGTAGTGGAAGCGCGCGCGGCGGACTGAACCGGTTGGAACAAGCGCAGGCCTCTCCGGTTCAGCTAGCGGCCCGCCTCGCGGCCGCCAGCCTGAAAGCTCCACGATGCCGGATGCGCCGCAGCGCCCTTCGACCCCTGTTCTCTCGACGCCGCGCGCGACCTATCGCCTGCAGTTCCATAAGGGCTTTCCGTTCTCGGCCGGGCGCGATATCGCCGGCTATCTCGCCGAACTCGGGATCAGCCATGTCTATTCCTCGCCGATCCTGACGGCGCGGGCGGGTTCCCAGCACGGCTACGACGTCGTGCGCTATGACGCGGTCAATCCCGAACTCGGGGGGGAGGACGGTTTTCGCGAGATGGCCGCGGTGCTGCGCGAGCATGGCGTCGGCATCATCCTCGACATCGTGCCCAACCATGTCGCTGTCGGCGGGGAGGACAATCCGATGTGGCTCGACCTGCTCAGGCATGGCCGCGCCAGCAGCTATGCGGCATGGTTCGACGTCGATTTCGACACGCCGGACGAGGAACTGAACGGCAAGGTCCATGCGCCTTTTCTCGGCGAGCCATATCGCAATGTCCTGGAGGCAGGTGGCCTCTCGCTGATCGCGCGCGACGAAGGCGGCTTCGCGGTCTCCTATGGCGAACATCTGTTTCCGATCCGGCCGGAAGACGAAGCCGAGATCGAGGATGCCGGTGTCGACGCCTACGCCGATTCGGTGAAGCTCGACGCCCTGATCTCCAAACAGAACTACCTGCTCGACTGGTGGCGCAATGCCGGCGACCGGATCAACTGGCGGCGCTTCTTCGACATCACGCAGCTTGCCGCGATTCGGATGGAGGAGCCGGCAGCCTTTGCCGCAAAGCACGCGCTGGCGCTCAGGCTCTATGCCGAGGGCGTCATCGACGGCCTGCGGATCGACCATGTCGATGGACTCGGCGATCCGGCCGGCTATTGCCGCAAGCTCCGCAGCGAACTCGATGCGTGGCAGGGAGAGCGGCCAGCGGGAGCCGCGCAGGGCCGAGCCTGGCTCGTCGTCGAGAAGATCCTTGCCTCAGGCGAGCACATTCCGGCCGATTGGGACGTCGATGGCTCTACCGGCTACGACTTCATGGATCAGATCTCGGCATTCCAGCACAGGCCCGATGCCGCCGGTCCGCTCTCGGCGCATTGGGCCGTGATCAGCGGGCGGTCGCGCGATTTCCATGGCGAGGAGGAGATCGCCCGCCACGAAATCCTGTCCCACAGCTTCGACGGCCAGCGCGAGCGGCTGATCGATGCCCTCGAACAGGCCGGCGCCGAGCATCGTGACGGCGAGGGCATCACGCGCGCGGCGCTGCGCCGGGCCGTCACCAGCCTGATCGCGCAGATGCGGGCCTATCGCAGCTACGCGACCGGGCAGGATGACGGCGTCGGCGCGGGCGAGCGCCTGCAGGCCGCGCTCGACGCCGCGCTGGCCGCGCCGCTGAGCGATCCGCCGGCCCTGCGCTTCGTCGCGTCCGTCATGGCCGGACAGGGCGAGGAAGGCCTGCGACCCTCGCGCGTCACGGCCATTCGGCGCTTCAACCAGCTCACCGCGCCGCTCGCGGCCAAGGCGGTCGAGGATACGGCGTTCTATCGCTATGGCCGGCTCATCTCGCGCAACGATGTCGGCTTCGACGCCGGCATGCTTGGTCTCCACGTCGATGACTTTCACGCCGTGATGCAGGCTCGGGCGACGCAATCGCCGCGCTCGCAATTGGCGACCGCGACCCATGACCACAAGCGTGGCGAGGATGTCCGCGCCCGGCTGGCGGTGATCAGCGAGATGCCGCAGGCCTGGATAGACGCGAGCGAGCGCTGGAGCGCGCTCAACGCCGGGATCAGGCCAAGCGGGTTCGACCGCGCCGATGAGTACATGATCTACCAGATGATCGTCGGCGCCTGGCCGCTGACGCTTGCCGCCGAGGACGCCGCCGGGCTGGAGGGATACGCCGAGCGCCTGGCAGCGTGGTCGCGAAAGGCGCTGCGCGAAGCCAAGCTGCGCTCAGGCTGGGCAGCGCCGAACGAAGCCTATGAGGCGAAGGCCGAGGGCTTTATTCATGCGGCGCTCAATCCATCGCGCAGCGAGGGTTTTGTCGCGGACATCGCAGCCTTCGTTGCGCAAATCGCCCGGCCCGGCGCGCTGAACGGCCTGGTTCAGACGGCTCTGCGTTGCCTCGCGCCCGGCCTGCCCGACACCTATCAGGGCACGGAGTTCTGGGATTTCAGCCTGGTCGATCCCGACAACCGCCGGCCTGTCGATTTCAGCGCGCGCCGGATCGCGTTGGCGCAGCGGCTGACGCTCGACCTTCTGTCGGAAAGCTGGCGCGACGGGCGGATCAAGCAGACCCTGCTGCGCAAGCTTCTGGCTTTCCGCCACAGCGAACCGGAGCTGTTCGCCGAGGGGAGCTACGAGCCGCTGGCGATCGAAGGCGAGCGGGCGGAGAGTGCGATGGCGTTCCTGCGCCGGTCGGGGGATCGGGCGGCGCTCGTCGTCGTCGCCCGCTTCTGCGCCGGCGGCATGGTGGGGGCCGATGTGATCGTGCCCGATCGCGACTGGTGGGGCGATACGCGGGTGGTTCTGCCTGATGGCGAGGCGGGCTGGGATGCGGTCGTCGGGCCGGAACTCGCTGTGAATGGTGCGGTTCAGTTAACCGATGCGCTGCCGCTAGTGCCGGTCGGCGTCTGGTCGCTGCGCGTAAGCGGTTAGCTCTCGCCCTCACGGGCTGGACCGAGATGGCTCAGCCGGGCCTGCACGGCCTCGCCGTCGAGCAGCGCGCCCGCGTCGCCGTCGAGCCGGTGCCGCCAGTTTGGCTTCTCGGTCGTGGTTCCCGGTACATTCGGCTGGACGCGCAGAGCCAGGGCATCCTCGATGGCGATCAGCTTGAGCGTGCAGGGCGTCTTCGCGACGTAGCGGATCGCTGCGTCGACGACGGGGCCCGTGTCCTCGGGCGCTGGGCGTTCGCCTTGGACCAGTCCGGCCTGCTCGAACGAGCCCCAGAGCAGGCCGCGATTCCAGGCGCGGACATCCTGCGCGTTCTGGTCGTCGGCGGGCTCGATGTCGGCGCCGGCCCACCAGCCGGCGGTGGCGATCAGGTCGTGCGTCGTGGTCAGCGCGGCGGCGGCGGGGTCCCAATGCTGCGGCTGGATGTAGCCGTGCTCTTCCTTCTCGAAGCGCAGCACGCGCAGGCCCGCGACGCCCTGTTCGCGGAGGTAATCGCGAAAGCCATCGGGCAAAGTGCCGAGGTCCTCGCCGATGACGATCGCCTTATGGCGCCAGGATTCGAGCGCGATCAGCCGGAACAGCGTCTCCGACGGGAAGGTGACATAGGCCCCGTCGAGCGCGCTCGCGCCCTCCGGAACTAGCCAGAGCCGGCTCATGCCCATGACATGGTCGATGCGGATGCCGCCGACATAGCGCAGGCTGGCGCGCAGCGTCTCGATGAAGGGCGCATAGCCCGATGTTGCGAGCCCGCGCGGTGAGAACGTCGTCAAACCCCAGCTCTGGCCGTCGGCCGAGTAGTAGTCGGGCGGCGCGCCGACGCTCAGGCCCCCCAGCACTTCGTGCTGGCGGCTCCAGGCATGGCTGCCCGCCCCGTCCATGCCTATGGCGAGGTCGGCGATCAGCCCGACGCTCATCCCAGCTTCGCGACAGGCCTGTTGGGCTTGGCCGTAGGAGCGGCCGGTGAGCCATTGCAGGAAGATCTGGTGGGCGATCTCGTCGGGGTGCTCGGCTGCGAAGCCTGCGACCGCCTCGCTTTCAGGGTCGCGGTAGGCTGCCTCCCAGCCGCGCCAGCTCCAGGCGCCCGGGTCGCGCTTGAGTTGGGCTGAGTGCAGCACCTCAAAGGTGGCGTGGGCGCGCAGCAGCGGCGAGGCCTCGGCGAGGTAGCGCTCAAACTCGTTACGGGCCGGCTCGGGCGCGCGGTCCGGGTCGCGCAGCGCGTCGTGGAGCCCGCGCAGAAGCCGCTGGCGCAGCGGCGTGGCGGCGATCCAGTCCACCTGCGACAGGGCAGACAGCCGCGCCATCTCCTCGGCGAGTCCGGACAGGTCGATGACGGCGCGGACCAGATCGTCCGGAAAGGCGGCGGACGGGTCGGCGTGCAGCGGATTGTAGAACAGTCGCGTCGAGGGCGAGTAGGGGCTGAAATGGCCTGGTTCGGCGCCGTAGAGCGCATGGACAGGGCTGATCGCGAGTGCCTGCGCGCCCCTCGCTGCCGCGCTGCGGCCGAGCGCCGCGACGCCACCGAAATGGCCGATGCCGCCATCGCCTGTGCTGCGCAGGGAGTAGATCTGCGCAGCCAGTCCGAACCCCTGCGAGCCGTTCAGGTCGGCGAAGGTGATGCAGCGCTCGGGCGCGGTGGCGACGGTGAAGTCGCCCTCGGGGGTGCGTACGATGTGGTAGCCGGGCTCGTCGAAGGCCGGCAGCATCAGCGAGCCGTCATAGCCCTCGCTCGTCGTGACGACGCGCTGTGCGCCGCCTTCCAGCAGCAACTCGACGGAGGAGCCCGGCGTCAACGCGATCGGCAACGCGACCGGTTGGCCGACGCGCGCCGTGGTGAAGCGCGAGAGCGCAACCGCATTCGCGCCGCCCTCGACCATCGAGAGCGAATTGCGCAGAGCGGCGTCGTCATCCGCCGGCAGGCCGAGCGCGAACAGGATGGCGCGCAGGCTATCGGGCGATACGTCGCGCTGCTCGCCTGCCTGATCGGTCCATTGCGGCGCGACGCCGGCTTTCGCCGCGAGCTGGCGCAGGATTTCGTCGCTCATAGGGTGCTCCGGAGTGGGCTCGCCGTGGCTGTGCTAGAGGCTGGCAGGGTCATGCTCCAGCACAAGCAGGCCAAGCGGCGGCAGCGTCAGCGACAGGCTCTGCCCCTGGCCGTGGGCCGCGACCGGATCGCTCCTGCGCTCGCCGCCATTTCCTATGCCCGCGCCGCCGTAGACGCCGGCGTCGCTGTTCAGGCGCTCGCGCCAGAGCCCGGGTTTCACCACGCCGACCCTGTAGTCGTATCGCGGCACCGGCGTCATGTTGGCGACGACCAGGATGTCGGGCGTGTCCGGTCCGCCCGACCGGCTGAAGGCGAAGACGGAATTGGCGGCGTCATCGCCGACGACCCAGGCGAAACCCTCGGGCGCGTGGTCGAGCCGGTGCAGAGACGGCGTCGTGCGATAGAGCGCGTTCAGATCCTGCACCAGCCTGACGACGCCCTTGCGGCGCTCGTCGTAAGGATGCGGCCAGGGGAAGGGCGCATCGACGTTCCATTCGTCTTCTGCCCCGAACTCGCAGCCCATGAAGAGCAGCTTCTTGCCGGGATGGGCCCACATCATTGCAAGGAACAGGCGCAGATTGGCGAAGCGCTGCCAGTCGTCGCCCGGCATGCGCGAGATCAGCGAGCCTTTGCCGTGGACGACCTCGTCATGCGAGATCGGCAGCACGAAGTTTTCCGAGAAGGCGTAGATCAGGCCGAAGGTGACATCGTCGCCGTGATGGCCGCGATGGATCGGATCGCGCGCGAAATAGCGCAGCGTGTCGTGCATCCAGCCCATGTTCCATTTGAAATGAAAGCCGAGCCCGCCATGGTGGACCGGGCTGGTGACGCCGGGCCAGGCGGTCGATTCCTCGGCGATCGTCACCGCGCCGCGTCCGCGCGCGCCGATGAGCGTGTTCAGTTCCTGGAAAAACGAGATCGCCTCAAGGTTCTCGCGGCCGCCATATTCATTGGGCACCCATTCGCCGGGCGGGCGGCTGTAGTCGCGATAGAGCATGGACGCGACCGCATCGACGCGCAGGCCGTCGAGATGGAAGGTCTCGACCCACCAGAGCGCCGAGGCGATCAGGAAGCCGCGCACCTCGCGCCGGCCGACGTTGTAGATCAGCGTGTTCCAGTCGCGGTGGAAGCCCTGGCGCGGGTCCTCATGCTCGTACAGGGCCGTACCGTCGAAGCGGGAGAGCCCGTGTTCGTCGGACGGGAAGTGCGCCGGCACCCAGTCCAGGATGACGCCGATATTGGCAGCATGAGCCTTGTCGACGAAGCGCGCGAAATCCTCGGCCGTGCCGAGCCGCGCCGTCGGGGAGAACAGGGCCAGTGGCTGGTAGCCCCAAGAGCCGCCGAACGGATGCTCGGTGATCGGCAGCAGTTCGACATGAGAGAACCCCATATGCTGCAGATAGGGGATCAGCCGGTCGGCGGCCTCGTTCCACGAGCCCATCTGGCCCCATTCGGTGCGCAGCCACGAGCCGACATGGACCTCGTAGGTGCTCATCGGCTCGGACATCGGATGCGCCGCCTCGCGGTGCTTCAGCCAGTTCTCGTCTGTCCATGCGAAAGCCGGCGTCTCGGCGACGATCGAGCCGGTGCGCGGGGGCAGCTCGGTGCGGCGCGCCAGCGGGTCGGCCTTCCATGGCAGGCGCTCGCCCGAGGGCGTGGTGATGGCGTATTTGTAGATCGTGCCTGCGGTCAGGCCCGGTACGAAGAGTTCCCAGATGCCGGGTCCGAGCCTGCGGCGCATCGGCAGGCGGCGCGGATCCCAGCCGTTGAACTCGCCGACAACGGAGACGCTGCCGGCATTGGGCGCCCAGACGGCGAAGAGCACGCCGTCGACGCCGTCGACGGTGCGCAGGTTCGCGCCGAAGCGGGTCGAGAGGTCGAAATGTCGCCCTTCCGCGAAGAGGTAGATGTCGTGCTCCGAGAGCAGCAGGCCGAAGCTGTAGGGGTCGGCCGCTTCGCTGATGCCGCCGGGCCAGGCCGCGCGAAGGCGGTAACGCGCCTCATGGGGGCAAAGCGCCTCGAACAGGCCACCGCCGTGATCGACCATCGCGGCGGTGCGCCGCTCCTCGCCCTCGCCGGTGACCAGTTCGACATAGGTCGCGCCTGGGAGGAACGCGCGCACGAAGCAATGCTCGCCGACATGGTGCTTGCCGAGGACCGAAAACGGATCGGGATGCATCCCCGCTTCCAGTTGCTCGCGGTCGTGGATCGGCAGTCCGGGAAGGCGAAGCGGAATCTGGCGCGTCATCGTGTTCTGTCCTGCCTGTCGCATGATGGCGCGACGGTGGCCGAGTGTGCGATGGTGCAACGCAGCGGAGGCTGGTTCCGTTCCTGCATGCCGGGTGAGTTTCCTATGGGATCGCGCGACGGAACCATGGTCAGACCTCGCTGTTGTCCCACGAATATCGACGCTCGCGATAGGGAGAATGCACATGAGCCGGGAACAGATCGTCCGCGACACGGCCTATGCGATTTGGGAGGCGGAGGGGAAGCCAGTCGGCCGAGACGCCGACCATTGGAGACAGGCGGAAGAGCGCGTGGCCGCGAGCACCGGAGCGTCGGTTGACAAGGCCGCCAAGCCAAAGACGCCCGCGCGCAAATCAGCGGCGGCCGCTAAGACGAAGACGAGTTGAGCCGAGCGCCGCTCAGGCCGCGAGCGCCCGCGCATAGACGTCGGCGTAGCGATGCGTCGGGCGGCTCCAGTCGAAGCGCTTGGACATCGCGTGCTCGCGCATCTGCCTGAAGGCGCGCTTCGAGCGATAGGCGGCGAGCGCCCGCGTCACCGCCGAGGTGAGCCCCGCGCCCGTCAGCGACGAGAACAGAAAACCGGAAAGTCCATCCTCGATCGTATCGACCAGTCCGCCCGTGCGGTAGGCGATCGGGAGAGCGCCGAAACGCTGGGCATACATCTGGCTCAGGCCGCAGGGCTCGAAGCGGGACGGCATCAGCAGGAAATCGCTGGCCGCGAAGATGCGCCGCGCCTCGGCGTCGTCGAAGCCGATACGGGCCGCGATGGCGTGGGGATTTTGGCGGGCGAGGCGCTCGATCGCATCCTCCAGCCTCGGTTCGCCGCGGCCGGTCACGACGAGCTGTCCTCCGTTGGCGACGATCGTCTCCGCCGCCTCGATGGAGAGGTCGATGCCCTTCTGATGCACCAGCCGCGAGATGATCGAGAAGAGCGGACCCTTCGACTCGGGCAACTCGAAGGTCTTGCGGATGTCGGCCGCGCTCTGGCGCTTCCAGCGGCGCACGCGGTCGGCCATCGCCGTCTCGCCGACGGCTGGCGAGGTCCAGCTATCGTCGATGCCGTTGACGATGCCGGTCAGGCGGCCTTCATCCATCCGCGTCTTGAGCAGGCCCTCCAGCCCGCAGCCATGCTCGGCGGTGGTGATCTCGCTGGCATAGGTCTCGCTCACGGTGGTGACATGAGAGCCGTAGAAGATGCCGGCCTTCAGAAACGAGATCTTGCCGTGAAATTCGGCGCCATTCACCGAAAACGCCAGATCGGGAATGCCGAGCGCGCCCATGCGGCCGGGCTGGTAGAGGCCCTGATAGGCGAGATTGTGGATCGTGAGAATCGAGGGCGTGGTCAGCCCCTTCCAGCGCAGATAACCCGGCGCCATGGCGGACGGCCAGTCGTTGACATGCAAGATATCGGGCTTCCAGTTCGGATCGGCCTCGCCGGCCGCAAGCTCGGCGGCCGCGAGCGAGAGCCTGGCGAAGCGGATGTCGTTGTCGCTGAAATCGCCGCCTGCGAAAGGACCGTAGGGCGAGCCCTCGCGGTCATAGAGTTCGTCGCAGAGGACGGCGTAGATCACGAGCCCGTCGGCCGTGCTGAAGCGGCCGAGCGACCAGGGCGGCAGGCTCGCCGTGCGGGGCATTTGGGCGACGATGTCCATTGCGGGCCTGGCCGCGCGGACCTGCCTGTATCCGGGGATCAGAACGCGGACGTCGCAGAGCGCGCGCAACTGCCGGGGCAGGGCGGCCGAAACCTCGCCAAGGCCGCCGGCCTTGACGAAATCGCCCATCTCGGAGGTAACGAAAAGCAGTTTCGTGGTGGCCGGAAGACCGGAGACCACCTCGGGCGGGCCGTCCTTGACGGCCGCCGCATAGGTCAAGGCATGGCCTGATGTCGCGGAGGTGGTCTCCGTCACAGACTGCTTTGACGACTCGGCCATCAGTTCATGCCTCGGTGCCTGATACACGATAACACAAGCGGCGTTGTCGGGGTTCCCTATTGCGCTGCAAAATAAAGATGCAAAACCGGGGCCGCGACTGCGGAACTCACCCGATATAGGGCGCGTTGCCTGCCCTGCGACAGGTTTGAACCAGAATTGCGACGAGGTGATTGCGGCTGGCCCCGCGAGCCCCGTCCTGCCTGCTCGCGACGGGGGGCAATCCGATGGCCGAGCACGGCGCGATCGAGGTCAAGGCTGGCTATGGCAGCGATCTGGGGGCAACGCCCGATTCCGACGGCACCAATTTCGCTTTGTTTTCGGCCTATGCGGAGCGTGTCGAACTCTGCCTCTATGACGAGAGCGGCCAGCACGAGACCGCCCGCATTACGCTGCCCGAATACACCGACGAGATCTGGCATGGCTATCTGCCGGGCGTGAAGCCGGGCCAGCTCTACGGCTACCGCGTCCATGGCCGCTTTGCGCCGGAGGAGGGCCACCGGTTCAACCCAAACAAGCTGCTGCTGGACCCCTATGCCAAGGATTTCGCCGGCGTACTCGCGTGGAATGACGCGCATTATGGTTACGATGTCGGCGCCGAGGCCGACAAGGATTTGAGCTTCAGCGAACTGGACAGCGCGCCTTTTACGCCCAAAAGCGTGGTGAGCGGCTTTACGGTCGACCCCGCGCGTCCGGCCGGGCCGTCAGTGCCCTGGGACCGGACGATCTTCTACGAGACCCATGTGCGCGGCTTCACCAAGCTGCACCGAGGCGTGCCCGAGGAGATGCGCGGGACCGTCGACGGTCTCGGCCAAAAGGAGATCGTCGACTACATCAAGAGCCTCGGCGTCACCTCGGTCGAGCTTCTGCCGGTGCATGCCTATCTCGACGACCATCACCTCGAAGCGAAGGGCCTGACCAACTACTGGGGCTACAACACGATCGGCTTCTTCGCGCCGATGAAGCGCTATCTCGGCTCGGGCGGCCTCGCTTCCTTCCGCGACATGGTGCGCAAGTTCCACGACGCCGGCCTCGAGGTCATCCTCGACGTGGTCTACAACCACACCGCCGAGGGCAACGAGATGGGGCCGACGCTCTCCTTCAAGGGCATCGACAACTTCTCCTATTACCGGACCATGCCCGACGATCCGCGCTACTACATCAACGACACCGGCACCGGGAACACGGTCAACACCAGCCACCCGCGCGTGCTGCAGATGGTGCTCGATTCGCTGCGCTACTGGGTCGAGGTGATGGAGGTGGACGGGTTCCGGTTCGATCTCGGCACCATTCTCGGGCGCGAGCCACACGGCTTCGATCCGCGCGGCGGCTTCTTCGATGCGATCGGTCAGGATCCGGTGCTGCGCAAGGTCAAGCTCGTCGGCGAGCCTTGGGACATCGGCCCGGGCGGGTATCAGGTCGGCGGGTTTCCACCTGGCTGGGCCGAGTGGAACGACAAGTATCGCGACACCACGCGCGCCTACTGGAAAAGCGAGGAGGGCATCGTGCGCGATCTCGCGGCGCGCGTCACCGGCTCGGGCGACGTCTACGATCAGCGCGGGCGCAGGCCTTACGCCGGCGTCAACTTCATCACCGCCCATGACGGCTTCACGCTGAACGATCTCGTCTCCTACAACGAGAAGCACAACGAGGCGAACGGCGAGGACAACAAGGACGGCCACGGCCACAACCTGTCGTTCAATTTCGGGGTCGAGGGACCGACTGACGACGAAGGCGTCATCGCCGCGCGCGAGCGACAGAAGCGCAATCTGCTGGCGACGCTCCTGCTCTCGCACGGCACGCCGATGATCCTGGCCGGCGACGAACTCGGCCATTCGAACGACGGCAACAACAACGTCTACTGCCAGGACAACGAACTCGGCTGGATCAAATGGGACCGGATCACCGAGCGCGACAAGGCGCTGACGGAGTTCGTGCGGCGCGTGACGCAACTGCGTGCCGACCATCCGATCTTCCGCCGCGCTTCCTTCCGCGACGGCTGCGTCCTGCGCTGGGTCAATCCGGCCGGGGGCGACCAGCAGGAGGAGCACTGGGACGACGAGGGCCTTCGCGCCATCGGGCTCCTGCTCCATATGCCCGACGTCGAGCAGGGCGGCGACGAGGCGCTGATTCTTTTCAATGCCTTCGACGGAGATGTTGTCTTCAAGATTCCGGCGCGGGTGAAGACCGGTTCGTGGTCGGTGGTGCTCGACACCGAGACCGGCCCAGGCTCGGACGAGGGTCGCAAAGGTCTGAAGGCGGATCAGGAGATCACGCTGTCGCCGCGATCACTGATCGTGCTGATGTAAAAGCACCGTCCGTCATTCGGGGGCATGCCGACGGCGTGAACCCGGAAACCACGACTGGGTGAGACGGGACGACAGGCTCGCCCGGTCATGGGTTTCAGGTTCTTCGCTGCGCGAAGCCCCGGATTGACACGGTGTCAGCGTCGGGACCAAAGGCCGACACTGCGCGCCGGCAGAACGTCCGTGGTCGCCTCAACCGAGAGAAGCATCCGTTGCCAGTCACAACTCGGCAGCGCCGAGGGCACGTCATGTCGTCCGCGATTGACGCCGATCAACAGCTGCTCCGTGGCGCTAACGAGCATCAGGCAGATCGCATCGAGCCTCTGCCATTCTTCGTCGATGACCGGCGATCCGTCCGGCTTCATCCAGAGCGCATCTGGCGGTTCGCCCCGGCCGGTCAGGAATCTGTCGAGGCGCAGCAAAGAGTGCTCGCGCCGCACTCGCGCCAGCTCCGCCACGAAGCCGATCAGTGCCTCGTCCGCGTTCTCCCAATCCAGCCAAAACCCTTTGTTGTCCTGACAATAGGCGTTGTTGTTGCCATGTTGAGTCCGGCCGAACTCGTCGCCGGCCGTCAGCATCGGGATGCCGCGCGATAGGAACAGCGTCGCCAGCAGAGCGCGGATATCGCGATCGCGGGCGGTCCTTACAGCGGGGTCGTCGCTGTGCCCCTCGACGCCATTGTTCCAGCTATGGCTGTCGGCGTCGCCATCGCGGTTGTTCTCGCCATTGGCCTCGTTGTGCTTGGCCTCGTAAGCGACCAGATCGGCTAGCGTGAAGCCGTCATGGGCGGCGATGAAGTTGATCGAGGCGTTGGGGCCGCGATGGCGCGCGGCGAAGAGATCGGACGAGCCCGCGAGCCGCGTCGCCAACGCGCCCGCCATGCCGGCGTCGCCGCGCCAGAAGCGGCGGACGTCGTCGCGGTAGCGTCCGTTCCATTCGGCGAAGGAATCGGGGAATTCGCCGAGCCGATAGCCGCCTGGGCCGATGTCCCATGGCTCGGCGATCAGCAGGGCTTGCGACAGGTCCGGGTCCTGCCCGATCGCGGCGAAGAGCGGCGCATCCTGCGAGAAGCCCGTGTCCGAGCGACCCATCACCGTGCCGAGATCAAAGCGGAAACCGGCGACGCCGAGCGTGCGCCAATGGCGCATTGCGTCCATCGCCATGCGGACAACTGGCGCGCGGTCGAGCGCCAGCGTGTGGCCGCAGCCGGTGTCGTTGATCAGCCGGCCCGGATCGTCGGTCGCGTGGCGGTAATAGACTGCGTTGTCGAGACCGCGCAGGCAGATCGTCGCGCCATGCTCGTCGCTTTCGGCGGTGTGGTTGAAGACGATGTCGAGGATCACGCCGATGCCGGCCGTGCGATAGGCCGCGCAGAGCCGGCGGAGCTCGTCGCCGCCGCCCGGCGCGAGGCGCGGATCGAGCGCGAAAAAATTGACCGGGTTGTAGCCCCAGGCGTTGCTCAGGCCGAGCGGGGGGAGATGCCGCTCGTCCATCCAGGCTGCGACCGGCATCAGCTCGACATGGCTGATGCCGAGGCGCTGGAGATGGGCGATGATCACGGGCTCGGTCAACGCCGCCAGTGTGCCGCGCAGCGGCTCGGGCACGCCGGGATGGCGCATCGTGAAGGATTTCACCGCCAGTTCGTAGATGAGGGCGGGCGTCCCTTCGGGCGTTGGCGAATGTGTGGCGAGGGCGTCCGCCACCACGCAGCGCGGCACAAGGTCGCCTGTGTCGACGCCGTGCTGCGTCAATCGCGCATCCCAGCGATACGGCCGGTCGATCAGCGCGGCGTAGGGGTCGATCAGCAGCTTGGTCGCGTCGAAGCGGTGGCCCTGCTCCGGCTGCCATGGACCGGTCGCGCGCAGGCCATAGCGCTGGCCTTCCTTCGCGCCGGGCAGGAAGCCGTAATGGATGTCGCCGCTGCGGCAGGGCAAGGTCAGCCGGGCCGTCTCGGCGTCACCTTCCGCGTCGAACAGGCAAAGATCGACGCGCTCGCCATGGCGCGAGAACACGGCGAAGGCGACGCCGTCCGCGCAGACGCTCGCGCCCAGCCGCGCTGGGCGCGGACAGGGCGCGATCCGCCATGGCTCGCCCAAGCGCTTCAGCCCTGAAGCGCGAAGCCGGCCGGCATGCGCCAGATACGCTGCGCATATTCGCGGATCGCGCGGTCGGCGCTGAACCAGCCGCAGCCGGCCGTGTTGGCGACCGACTTCGTCCACCAGACCGGCTGGTCGGCCCAGAGCGCGTCGAGCCGGCGCTGCGCCAGCCGGTAGCTCTCGAAATCGTTCAGCACCATGAACCAGTCATTGGCCCGCAGCGCCTCGACCAGGCCGGCATAGCGATTGCGGTCGCCCGGCGAATAGGCTCCGCCAGCCACCGCATCAAGCACGCCTTCGAGATGGGCGCAGGCGGCGATCACCTCGTCGATCGGCCGGGGCGTCCGCTTGGCGGCCTCGACCTCGGCTGCGCTCATGCCGAAGATCACGATGTTGTCGAGGCCGACGCGCTCGCTGATCTCGATGTTCGCTCCGTCCATCGTGCCGATCGTCAGCGCGCCGTTGAGGGCGAATTTCATATTGCCGGTGCCCGACGCCTCCATGCCGGCGGTCGAGATCTGCTCGGAAACGTCGGCGGCGGGGATGATGATCTCGGCGGCGCTGACATTGTAGTTGGGCAGGAACACCACCTTCAGTCTGTCGCGCGTGGTGATGTCGTTGTTCACGACCGTTGCGACGTCGTTGATCAGGTTGATGATCGCCTTGGCGGTGCCGTAGTTTGAGGCAGCCTTGCCGGCGAAGATCTTTACGCGTGGCGCCCAGTCGCGATAGGGCTCGGCGCGCATCGCATCGTAGAGCGCGATCGTCTCGAGGATATTGAGCAACTGGCGCTTGTATTCGTGGATGCGCTTGATCTGCACGTCGAACATCGCATCGGGATCGACCACCACGCCGGTCTCGTGCTGGATGACCTTCGCGAGCCTGAGCTTGTTCCGGCGGCGGATCGCGCCGAGCTTTTCATGCAGGCCTTTATCGCCGGCATGCGCCGCGAGCCGGTCGATCTGCTCGATGTCGTCGGTCAGGCCGTCGCCGCAGATCTCGCTCAGGAGCCTGGTCAGGCCCGGATTGGCGCCGTAGAGCCAGCGCCGGGGCGTGATGCCGTTGGTAACGTTGGTGATCCGCTTGGGAAAGATGGCGTGCAGGGCCGAGAACACCGTCTTCGTCATCAGGTCCGAATGCAGCGCCGAGACGCCGTTGACGGTGTGGGAGCCGACGAAGGCGAGGTTCGCCATGCGGACCCGCCGGCCGTGATGCTCGTCGATCAGCGAGATCGCCGAAAGATCGACGCTTTCGCCGCCGGCTGAGCGGCGCACGCTTTCGAGAAAGCGGGCGTTGATGCCGAAGATGATCTGCATGTGGCGCGGCAGCAGGCGTTCCATCAAAGCCACCGGCCAGGTCTCCAGCGCCTCGGGCAGCAGCGTGTGGTTGGTGTAGGAGATGGTCGCGCTGGTCAGCGCCCATGCCTTCTCCCAGGCCATGCCGTGCTGGTCGATCAGGAGCCGCATCAGTTCGGCTACGGCGAGCGCCGGATGGGTGTCGTTGAGCTGGATCGCGACTTTGTCGGGCAGGGTGTCGAGCGTGCCGAACTGGCGATAATGCCGCCGCACGAGGTCCTGCAGCGAGGCCGAGGTGAAGAAGAACTCCTGCCGCAGCCGCAGTTCCTGCCCGGCCGGCGTGGAATCATTGGGGTAGAGCACCTTCGAGATCGCCTCGGCGCGGTTGCGCTCGGCGACGGCGCCGACGAGATCGCCCTTGTTAAACGCGTCGAGCGAAAGCGGGTGCAAGGCCCGCGCCCGCCACAACCTCAGCGTCGTGGCGTCGCGGCCGCGCCAGCCGATGATCGGGGTGTCGTAGGCGACGGCAAACACCGTCTCCTCCGGCGCCCAGGCAACCTCGCCGGGCTTGGCCGTGGGGGCGACACTGCCGCCGAAGCCGATCTGGTAGGCGCTCTCGCGGCGCTCGAACTCCCACGGGTTGCGGAAGGAGAGCCAATCCTCGGGTATCTCGACCTGGCGGCCGCCCTCGATGCGCTGCTTGAACAGGCCATGGTCGTAGCGGATGCCGTAGCCGAGCGCCGGAACGCCGGTCGAGGCCATGGCCTCGAGATAGCAGGCGGCGAGACGGCCCAAGCCGCCGTTGCCGAGCGCGGCATCGGGCTCGATCGTCTCGATCGCGGCGAGATCGACGCCGAGATCGGCCATGGCCTGCGCCATCGGACCGGTCAGGCCGAGATTGCTGAGCGCGTCGGCGAAGGAGCGGCCGATCAGGAACTCCAGCGACAGGTAATAGACGCGCTTCCTGCCGGTCTTGTAGCTCTCGCGGGTCGAGCGCTGCCAGACGTCGACCACGTGGTCGCGCGCCGCAAGAATGCCGGCCGTCAACCAGTCATGCGGTTGCGCGACCGAAGGGTTCTTGCCGAGCGAATAGGTCAGCTTCCTGACGATCTCGACCTTCAGATTCTCGACCACAAGGGCTGAATCGGCGGAGATCGCTGGCGTGGCCGGCATGGTTGTCTCGTTCAAGCGTCGAAATCCCGGCTGTTTCAGTGCGGGGAGCATCGGTGCAACGCCGCGCCCTGTCCAGCCGAATTCGCTGCAATGCGGTATGTTTCGCGGGCGAGCGGCGACATGAAAATGCCGGCGGCCTGGTCGACCGCCGGCTCCGGACTGACCGCGCGTTGCGTTCAGTTGATCTGGGTGCGGGTTTCCTCGCGCGCGTCGCGGCCGAACTCGCGGGCGCTGTTGACCGCAGAATCCGTCACGCCGACCACGCTGGTCCAGGCATTGCGGGTATAGCCGCCCTGATGGACGACGGCGTCGTAGCCGATGGCCAGCACGGCGATGATAAGCAGAAGGCGAAACATGGGTCTCTCCTGAATGAACCTTTGCCGCCACAACTCCGATACGGGCGGCGAGTTCCGCAGTGCGATAGCGACGGCGTGGTGCGGCGAACGGTCACGATGGCGGCGTCTGGCGGGAGGACGGCTTCAGCGCTAGAACATATAAGGAACAAAAGGATGGACTATGGCACAGCCGACAGTGATGGAGAAGCTGGAAATCCTCAGCGACGCGGCAAAATACGACGCCTCCTGCGCCTCCAGCAACACGACAAAACGGGATTCCCTCGGGGGCAAGGGCATCGGCTCAACCACCGGCTCGGGCATCTGCCATTCATACGCGCCGGATGGGCGCTGCATCTCCCTGCTGAAGATCCTGCTCACGAATTTCTGCAGCTATGACTGCGTGTTCTGCATCAACCGATCGTCGAGCAATGTCAGGCGGGCGCGCTTTTCGGTCGAGGAGGTCGTCGATCTCACGCTGAATTTTTATAAGCGCAATTACATCGAGGGGCTGTTTCTCTCCTCGGGCATCATCCGTTCACCGGACTACACAATGGCCGAGATGGTGCGCGTGGCGCAGAGCCTGCGCGAGGTGCATCATTTCCGCGGCTACATCCATCTCAAGCTGATCCCAAGCGCGAGCCCGGACCTGGTGGCGCAGGCCGGGCTCTATGCCGACCGTGTCTCGGTCAATGTCGAATTGCCGAGCGAAACTTCGCTCAAACGCTTCGCGCCGGAAAAGCAGCCGCGCGACATCCGTGCCGCCATGGGCGGGCTGAAGCTCCGGATCGAGGAAGGCAAGGCCGAACGCGCCGTCTCGCGCAAGGCGCCGAGCTTTGCGCCGGCAGGGCAGAGCACGCAACTGATCGTGGGCGCGGACGGGGCGAGCGATGCCGCCATCCTGCAGCGCAGCGCGCAACTCTACGGCAGCTTCGGGCTGCGGCGGGTCTATTACTCGGCTTTCAGCCCGATCCCGGATTCGTCGTCGCAACTGCCGCTGTCGGAGCCGCCATTGATGCGCGAGCACCGGCTCTACCAAGCCGACTGGCTGACCCGCTTCTATGGGTTCGAGGTCGGCGAGATCCTCGACGGCGAATCCGGCGAGATGCTCGATCTTGCGGTCGATCCCAAGCTCGCCTGGGCGCTGCGCCACCGCGCGCGCTTCCCCGTCGACGTCAACCGGGCCGATCGCGAGACGCTGCTGCGCGTGCCGGGACTGGGCACGCGCAGCGTCAAGCGCATCCTTGAGATGCGCCGCTTCCGCTCCCTGCGCCTCGACGATGTCGGGCGTCTGGCGCGCTCGCTGACGGTGCTGCGCAACTTCATCGTGACAGCAGATTGGCGGCCGGGAGCCTTGCTCGACAGCGAACGGCTGCGCGCGCATCTCGCGCCGCGGCCGCAGCAACTGGCATTGCTTTGATGCAGGTCGCGCGGCTTGCTCATCCTGCCGATTTCGAGGGCTGGCGGCGGCAGGCGCGACTGCTGGCGCGGCGTGGCGTCCCGCCCGGCGAGATCGCATGGGTCGTGGGAGACGAGGCGGCCGGTCTTTTCGATGGCGAGGCGATCGACGAGGCCGCGCCTGTCTCAGGGCCCGAGCTCAAGGTCCCGCGCGATTTTCCCGATCTGGCGGCGCAGGTGGTCTGCCATCGCGATCCCGAGCGCCTGTCGTTGCTCTACCGCCTCCTGCTGCGCCTCCAGAGCGAGCCGCATCTGCTCAAGGTCGCGACCGATCCGGATGTCCATCGGGCGGAGGCCATGGCGCGGGCGGTCCGGCGCGACATGCACAAGATGACCGCCTTCGTGCGCTTTCGCGAGGTGCGGGACGCCGAGGATCGCGAAGCCTATGTCGCCTGGTTCGAGCCCGAGCATTTCATCGTCGAGCGCGTCTCGTCCTTCTTCGTCAAGCGCTTCTCAGCGATGCGCTGGTCGATTCTGACGCCGCAGCGCTGCCTTCACTGGAACGGCGCAACGCTGCACCTCACCGCGGGCGCGACCAAAACGGATGCGCCTAACGAAGACGCGATGGAGGCATATTGGCTGACCTATTACGCCAATATTTTCAATCCGGCCCGGCTCAAGATCAAGGCGATGAAGGCCGAGATGCCGGAGAAATACTGGCGCAACCTGCCCGAGGCCGAGTTGATTGCCCCACTGATCGCCGGCGCCGGCCGGCGCAGCGATGCCATGGTCGCGACTGCGCCGACCCAGCCGCCCGAGCGACATCTGCGACAGGCCCAGCGCCAGCCCGAGCCGATGACGCGGCATGGCGCAGTTCCGCAGAACTGGGAGGAGGCGGCGAAGGCGGCGCGTAATTGTACATTGTGCGGGCTGTGCCAGGACGCGACGCAGACCGTGTTCGGCGAAGGCCCGCTGGATGCGCCCGTGATGTTCGTCGGCGAGCAGCCGGGCGATCATGAGGATCTGGCCGGCAAGCCGTTCGTTG
Organism: Rhizobiales bacterium CCH3-A5; assembly: GCA_001556025.1. GTDB lineage: Bacteria > Pseudomonadota > Alphaproteobacteria > Rhizobiales > Beijerinckiaceae > Allobosea. The sequence continues at coordinate 8,749 of LSIB01000168.1, read as the reverse complement.
GACCGGCGGGGCAGGTCTTCGACAGGGCTCTGGCCGAGGCTGGGCTGGAGCGCTCGCGCGCCTATGTCACCAATGCGGTAAAGCACTTCAAGTTCACGGTGCGGGGCAAGCGCCGCATCCATGAGAAGCCGAATGCCGGAGAAATTCAGGCCTGCCGGTTCTGGCTCGGACTGGAGCGGGATTTCGTCAGGCCCAGGCTGATCGTGGCGCTTGGCGCGAGCGCGGTGCGGGCGCTGACCGGCCACGCCGGCTCGCTCGCCTCGGTGCGCGAGCGCGAGCTTGCGCTCGACGACGGCACGAGGCTGATCGCAACCGTGCACCCGTCCTATCTGCTGCGGCTGCCGGACGCGGCCTCGCAGGCCCGCGAGCGCGAGCGCTTCATCGCCGATCTGCGCCGGGTCGGCGAGGCGGTTCCGGAGATGCGGCTCGCCTGAGATGGCGACAGTTGCATTTGTCCGATCAGGGCCCTCATCCTAAGGAGCCGCGAAGCGGCGTCTCGAAGGATGCTCCAGGAAGCTCCGGAGACATCTGGAGCATCCTTCGAGACGTGGCCCGCGGCCGCTCCTCAGGATGAGGGCTGAGGTTGAGCATGATCATGGATATCAAAGGCAAGCGGGTTCTGGTGACGGGGGCGTCGTCGGGCTTGGGCGCGCATTTCGCACGCGTACTGGCCGGCGAGGGGGCGCATGTCGTCGCCGCCGCGCGCCGGCTCGACCGGCTGGAGGCGCTGGCGCTGGACTGTGCGGCATTGCCGGGCAAGGTCGTTCCGCTCGCGCTCGATGTCAGCTCGGTGTCCGCGATCGAGGCCGGACTGGCCGAGGCGAGCGCCGCATTCGGCGGGCTCGACGTGCTAATCAACAATGCCGGCGTCGCCGAGCCGGAGCGGGCGATGGACCTGACCGAGGCGCAATGGGACGCCCATCTCGACATCAACCTGAAGGGCTGCTTCTTCGCGGCCCAGAGCGCCGCCCGGATCATGGCGAAACAGGAGACCGGCGGTTCGATCGTCAACATCGCCTCGATCCTCGGCGAGCGGGTCGCGATCTCGGTCGCACCCTATTCGGCGGCCAAGGCCGGACTGATCCAGCTGACCAAATCGCTGGCGCTGGAATGGGCGCGTTACAAGGTGCGAGTGAACGCCCTTGCTCCGGGCTATGTCATCACCGATCTCAACCGCGATTTCTTCGAGACGGAGCAGGGCCGGGCGCTTTTGTCCCGCGTGCCGATGCGCCGCGCCGCCGATCTCGCCGATCTCGATGGGCCGCTGCTGCTGCTCTGCTCGGATGCCTCGCGTTTCATGACCGGCGCCGTGGTGGCGGTCGATGGCGGGCATCTGGTCAGCGGGTTGTAGTCAGCCCGGCAGCAACTCCCGCAGCCTGATCAGCGCGATCGTCTCGACCTGCCGGAGCGCGGTCTCGAACTCCTGCTCGCGCGAGCTCGCCAGCCGCGTCTCGAAGGCCGACACGATTTCGGCCTTGGTCAGGCCCTTCACCGCGATGATGAAGGGGATGCCGAAGCGGGCCTTGTAGGCCTCGTTCAGGGCGGTGAAGCGGACGCGTTCGTCGCTTGAGAGCCGGTCTAGCCCGGCGGAAGCCTGCTCGCTGGTCGATTCAGGCGTCAGCTCGCCGGCCGCCGCAAGCTTGCCGGCGAGATCGGGATGGGCCAGCAGCAACGCACGCTTTTGCTCCTGCGAACCCGCCTGCATGGCCGCGGCCATCGCTGCGTGGAGGCCGACGGCATCGTCCTGCGCCGGCCCGATCCCGGCGTCGAAGGCGGCCTGCGCCACCCAGGGCGAGTGCTCCCAGACGCGCCCGAAGACCTCGACGAAAAGAGCCCGGGGCACCTTCGACGGGAGATAGCCTCCCGCCGGCGGATGCTGCCTGATCCAGTGACGGGCGAGGTCGAGCCGCGTCGCGACCCAGCCCCTGTCATGCGAGGCGATATAATCGAGAAAGCGCGCCAGCGCGGCAGCCCGGCCCGGCCGACCGACGAGCCGGCAATGCAGCCCGACCGACATCATTTTCGGCGCGGTTTCGCCCTCGGCATAGAGCGTGTCGAATGTGTCCTTGAGATAGGCGAAGAACTGGTCGCCGGCGTTGAAACCCTGCGGCGTGGCGAAGCGCATGTCGTTGGCGTCGAGCGTGTAGGGCACGGCAAGCTGCGGGCCATGCGGACCCTGCAGCCAATAGGGCAGCTCGTCGGCGTAAGTATCCGCCGTGTAGAGGAACCCACCCTCGGCCATCATCAGCGGCGTCGTGTTCTGGGAGGTCCGACCCTGGTAGAAGCCGAGCGGCCGCTCGCCGGTCAGTTCCGTCTGGATGCGGATGGCCTCCGCGATGTCGGCGGCCTCGCGCTCGGCAGGGACGTCGCGATAGTCGATCCATTTCAGCCCGTGGGTGGCGATCTCCCAGCCGGCTTCCTGCATCGAACCGACGATCTCGGGATAACGCTGGAGCGCGCTCGCCACAGCGAAGACCGTGACCGGCATGTTGCGCTGGGTGAACATCCGCCACAGCCGCCAGTAGCCGGCGCGCGAGCCGTATTCGTAGATTGACTCCATGTTCATGTGGCGCTGGCCGGGCCAAGGCGCGGCCCCGACGATCTCGGAGAGGAAGGCCTCCGAGGCGGCGTCGCCATGCAGGATGTTGTTCTCCCCGCCCTCCTCGTAATTGATCACGAACTGCACGGCGACGCGCGCTGCGCCCGGCCAACGCGGATGGGGCGCGTCGCGGCCATAGCCTGCAAGGTCGCGCGGATAGGCGTCGTTCGTCATGGTCTCAGCTGCCGCGATAGGTCGAATAGCTCCAGGGCGTGGCCAGGAGCGGGACGTGGTAATGCCCGTCCGGGTCGGCGACGCCGAACCGGATCGGTACGATGTCGAGGAAGGTCGGGTCGGCCAGCACCATGCCGAGTCCGCGGAAATAGGCCCCGATGGAGAAGGAAATCTCGTAGGTGCCCGCGACCAGCCCCTCGCCGGCCAGCAGCGGCGCGTCGGTGCGACCGTCCAGATTGGTCATCGTCTGCGCGACGCGCGCGCGTCCGCCATCGGGCGTCAGCCGGTCGAGCGCGATCATGACACCGGGCGCGGGCCGGCCATGGACGGTGTCGAGGACATGCGTCGAGAGGCGTCCCATCGATCGATTCTTTCTTTTCGGAGATGCGCAATTCGGAACGGAGCTTGCCTTGCCGAAAAGCCAAACTCTAGTCTGGACACGGCCATGAAAATTCAATCCCGGATTCGTCCCCGTCAATCGCGTCGGCGTGCCGCCTGTGCTTGACCCCTACCTCCTCGAATGGGGCGGCATGCTGCTGCGCTGGCTGCATGTGATCACGGCGATCGCCTGGATCGGCGCGTCGTTCTTCTTCATCCATCTCGATGCCTCGCTGAAGGGCGACCTCACGCAGCCTGTGGCTGAGGGCGGCAAGCCCGAGCAATATGTCGCCTGGCAGGTCCATGGCGGCGGCTTCTACGAGATGCGGAAATATCTGGTCGCGCCGGCGCGGCTGCCCGAGCACCTGACCTGGCACAAATGGCAGGCCTACTGGACCTGGATCTCGGGCTTTTTCCTGCTGGTCTGGGTCTATTACGCGCAGTCGGAGCTTTACCTGATCGACCCGGCGGTGATGGCGCTGTCGCCCTTCGCGGCGGGCGCGATCGGCATCGCGGCGCTGGTTTTCGGCTGGCTGTTCTACGACTGGCTCTGCAAGTCGCCGCTGGGCCGCAACGACGTCGTGCTGGGCCTGCTTGGCTTCGGCTATGTCGTCGCTGCGAGCTGGGCCTTCGCCAGCGTGTTCTCGGGCCGCGGCGCGCTGATCCATACCGGCGCGCTGATGGCGACGATCATGACCGCCAACGTGTTCTTCAACATCATGCCGGGGCAGCGCAAGGTCATCGCCGCGCTGATGGCCGGCGAGAAACCCGATCCGAAATATGGCCGGGCCGCCAAGCAGCGCTCGATGCACAACAACTACATCACCCTGCCGGTGCTGTTCCTGATGCTGTCGAACCACTATCCTGTGACTTACGCCAACTCGGCCGTCATCCCGGCGCTCGTGGCGCTCATCATCGTGGCGGGCGCGCTGATCCGGCACTTCTACAATGTCCGCCATTCCGACCATGCCAAGTCGCCCTGGTGGACCTGGGCAGTGGCGATCGTGGCGCTCTGGCTCGCCTTCTGGGTCGCGATGGCGTCCTCGCCCGGTGGCCGCGAGCGGCTGGGGCTCGCAGCCCGGCTCGATCCCGCTCCGCTCATGCTGGCAGGGATGAAACCGCCGCCCGACGAGGTGTCGAACATCGTCACCGGGCGCTGCGCCATGTGCCATGCGCCGCAGCCCTCCTGGCCCGGCATCGGGATTGCGCCCAAGGGCGTGCTGCTGCACGAGCCAGCCTTCATCGCGCGGCAGGCGCAGGCGATCCGGGCGCAGGCGGTGATGACGCATGCCATGCCGCCCAACAATCTCTCGGGGATGACGCCGGCTGAGCGGCGCGTCGTCGCGGCCTGGCTCGCGAATCCGCGCTGAAACGCCGGTCATTGCTCACCAAGCTTTGACCTTTGGCGCAAGATGCGTTCGCGGGGGCGAACTCATTCAGTTTCGGTTCACCTCGCCAGCCGCATCGTCCTCCGCACTGACAGGGTGGAGGCTGGTTCCCAATCGGGGTCCGTCCAGACCTGAGGGGACCGGGGGGTCCGCTTGAACGCGATTTTACAGAAGGGCGTCAGCTACAGGCTGGCGGCCATGGCCTTCATCTGTGTCTGGACAGTGCTGTGCTGGCCATGGCTTTCGGGCGCGGTGACCATTCCCTTCGACGCCAAGGCGCATTTCCAGGCGCAGATCCAGTTTCTCGCGCAGGCGCTGCATAGCGGCCAGTCGCCGTTCTGGACGCATAACGTCTTTGGCGGCTCGCCCCAGATCGCCGATCCGCAATCGCTGATCTTCTCGCCGGCCATCATCCTGGCGCTGCTTTCGCCTTCGCCGAGCTTCCGGGCGGTCGATGCCTATGTGCTGCTGCACCTGCTGGCCGGCGGGCTCGCCTGTCTTATGGTCTTCCGCGACCGCGGCTGGCACCCGGCCGGCGGGCTGATGGCGGCGCTGGTCTTCGCCTTCGGCGCGTCCTCGATGTGGCGCGTGCAGCATGTCGGGCAGATCGCGAGTCTGGCCTTCTTCGCCATCGCGTTCTGGCTGACGGCGCGCATGCTGCAGCGCGGCTCGCTGGGATATGGCGCGCTGGCGGGCCTCGCCGCCGGGCTGATGGTGCTGGAGCCCGACCAGGTCGCGCTGCTGGGCGCTTATGTGCTGATCGGCCTCGTCGTTGCGCACTGGCTGTCGGGTGGCTGGCGGGCGTTCCGCGAAAGCCTCGCGCCGGCCGCAATGGCCGGCATCGTCGGCGCCGTCGCGATCGCGTTGCCGCTGCTCTGGGTCTGGCTCTTCGCCGAGGCGACGACGCGTCCGGCGGTCGATTTCGCCGAGGCGGGGCGAGGCTCGCTGCACCCGGCCTCGCTGCTGACGGCCTTCGTCGCCGATCTCTTCGGCGCGCGCGACCCCGCCGTCGAATTCTGGGGGCCCTACAGCACCTCTTGGAACGCCAAGGAGCTGTTCCTGTCGCAGAATATGGGGCAGGTCTATATCGGTGCCCTGCCGCTGCTGCTGCTGATCGCGCCCGGACTGACGAGGGGCTGGCTTTGGGACAGGGCGATCCGGCCCGTCTTGCTGCTGTTCCTGTTCATGGTGCTGTTTTCGCTCGGCCGCTACACGCCGTTCTTCCATGTCGTCTACGAGTATCTGCCGGGCGTGAAGGCCTTTCGCCGCCCCGCTGATGCGACGTTCCTGATCGGTGCGCTCGGCGCCGTTCTCTCGGGCTATGTGCTGCATCGCGTGCTGACAGAACCGGCCGTTGCGCCTCTCCGGCGCGATCTCGCGGTCCTCGCCGGTGTGCTGGCGCTGTCTGTGGGGCTCGCGCTGGTCGTCTCCGGCAAGGCCGGTCACCTCGCAGATGCGTGGAAGCCCGTGCTGATCGCCATCGTCTGGTTTGGCGCGGGCGCGGCCGTGCTGGCGGTTCTGCTGCGCTGGCGGCAGGGTCTCGGCCCGCTCGCCGCCGCCATGCTGGTCACCGGCGTGGTCGGGGCCGATCTGGGGCTGAACAACGGCCCCAACGAGTCGACCGCGCTGCCGCCGGAGATCTACGATGTGCTTCGGCCCGAGACCAAGAACGAAACCGTCGCCGCGCTGAAGCGTCTGGTAGCGCAGCCAGCGGGCTCTCCGCGTCGCGACCGGGTCGAATTGCTCGGGATGGGCTTCGAATGGCCCAATGCCGGGCTGGTGCATGGTTTCGACCATACGCTGGGCTACAATCCGCTCCGCCTTGCCGACTTTTCCGACGCCGTGGGCACGCGTGACACCATCGCCGGGCCCGACCAGCGCAAGTTCACCTCGCTGTTTCCGGGCTATCGCTGCAGGCTCGCCGACCTTCTGGGCCTGCGTTACATCGCGACGCCGGTGCCGATCGAGCAGGTCGACTACAAGCTGCACAAGGGCGACCTCAGGCTCGTGGCCCAGACCAAACAGGGCTACATCTACGAGAACCCGCGCGCCCTGCCGCGTGCGCAGTTCGTACCCGGCTGGCGGCTCGCCGATTTCGACATGATGAAGGCCGGCGGCCGCTGGCCCGACGTCGATCCGACGCAGGCCGTGCTGCTGGAGAGCGAGCCCGGCGAGGCGACGCCCGAGCGGCCGGCGGTCGCGGCGATGCCGGCCGAGGTCAGACTCACGCGCTACGAGAACACCGAGGTCGAGATCGACGTGGCGACGACACAGGGCGGCTTCGTCGTGCTCAACGACATCTGGCACCCTTGGTGGCGCGCGACGGTCGATGGCGTCGAGACCGAGATCCTGAAGGCGAACGTGTTGTTCCGCGCCGTGCAGGTTCCTGCCGGCGCGCACAAGGTCCGGTTCAGCTTCAAGCCGATCGAGGGGGCCATCGCGGAGTTCCGCGAGAAGGTCGTGCCGGAGGCGGGCGAGGAGGATGATGCGCCCATGCCGGTGCAGCCGACCGGTCCTGCCATTGCAACATGGCCGGGAGGCCTGCCGCCGGCTGCGCTGACGACGCCCTCGGAGCCGGCGCGGGCGACGTTGCGTCTGGGAGCCGGCGCGCCGGCCGCCGAACCGCGTCCGCAAATGTCGTCCTCACGTGCCTACTGACATCCCGGCCGACCGCAGCGGATTGCGGGGCTCTCCGATCGGTGAGACGATCAGGGCCGGGACCATCCGGTCGCTGCAAGGGTCGGCTGGTCGATGCGTAGGGGCTTGGCATGCTCAGGGCGTTGGCTGTCGCAACCATGCTCGCCGTTGGGGGCTCGCCCGCGCTGGCGCTTCCGGGCATCATGGCGGAGACGCCCGGGTCGCGCGCCTGCTATCTGAGGGTCTATGACGCGAAGCATCTCGCCGCCAATCCGGCCCAGCGCACGGTTTCGATGCGGATTTCGTTCAGGGTCGAGCGCATCGCAGGTGCGATCGACAGCGTGCCGCCGCTGAGCCGGATTCGGATCGAGGCGACGCGACGCAACGTGGCCCAGCCGCTCCGGGCGATCGGCGATTGCCGGTTCAGCGAGGACGCCAACCGCGACGTGCAGGGTAACGCGCGGATCGCCAGCTATCCGCGCGCGGCCGGCATCGTCTGCTCGATCGCGCAGGATGCGAGCGACGAAGGTGGCGGCGCCGAGCCTGTGCTGTCGGCATCGGGCGAGACGCTGACCATCCATATGGACGAATCCCTGCCGATGCGGCGCAATCACAAGCTCTCCGATGGCGAAAGCCAAACGATCGACTTCCGGCGAAGCGATGCGGTGTTTCGCCTGCAGCGCGTCGCCGCGAGCGAATGCGACGCCCTCGACCGGGCGATCGTCAGCGAGTGACGCCGGCCCGCGTCGCCCTGACATGCATCACGCGACCCCGAGCTTCTTCTGGAGCGATGTGGAGGAGGTCGTGTACTGGAAGGTCAGGCGCTTGTCGGGATAGACGTAGCGGTGGACCTTCTGGGCTGCGAGCGCGGCCTCGTGGAAGCCCGAGAGGATGAGCTTGAGCTTGCCTGGATAGGTGTTGATGTCGCCGATGGCGAAGATGCCGGGCACGTTGGTCTCGAACTTTTCGGTGTCGGCCGGGATCAGGTTCTCGTTGAGGTTGAGGCCCCATTGCGCGATGGGCCCAAGCTTCATGGTCAGGCCGAAGAAGGGTAAAAGCGTGTCGCAGGGGATGGCGAAGGTCTCGCCGGCACTGCCGCGGCAGATGGCGGCGGTCAGCGCCGAGCCCTCGCCTTCGAGCCCGGCGACCTGCCCGAAGCGCAGATCCATCGCGCCTGCTGCGACGAGCGCGCGCATCTGCTCGACGGAATGGGGCGCGGCGCGAAACTCGTCGCGGCGGTGCATCAGCGTGACGCGCTTCGCGATCGGCTGGAGGTTCAGCGTCCAGTCCAGCGCCGAATCGCCGCCGCCGACGATCAGGATGTCGCGGCCCCTGAACATCTCCATCTTGCGCACGGCGTAGAAGACGGAGCTTCCCTCATAGGCCTCGATGCCGGGGATGGGCGGCTTCTTGGGCTGGAAGGAGCCGCCGCCGGCGGCCACCACGACGCATTTCGTCTCGAATACCGTGCCCGCATCGGTGGTTACGCGGAAGCGCGGGGCGTCCGGGCTGCCGATCGGCTCCAGCGCCTCGATCATCTGGTTGAGGTGGAAGGTCGGGCCGAAGGGCTTGA
>LSIB01000167.1 GCA_001556025.1 Rhizobiales bacterium CCH3-A5 | reverse complement strand
TAGGGTCCAGACTCATAACCAGTAGCTGATGGTCGCGGCGATGCAGACGGCAGCGAGGAAGTTGACGGCGTTGCGGTCGTATCGCGTGGCGACGCGGCGGAAGTCCTTGAGGCGGCAGAACATGCGCTCGATGGCGTTTCGGTCGCGGTAGAGCACGGGCGAGAAGCAGTTCTTCCAGCGCCGGTTAGCCTTGGGCGGGATGTTGGGCATGGTGCCGTTCTCCTCGACCTGGCGGCGGATGGCGTTGCTGTCATAGCCCTTGTCACCATGGAGGATGCGAGCCGCCGGCATCTGCTGCAGCAGGACCGATCCGGCCGTGCAATCAGCGACCTGGCCTCCGGTGAGCAGGAAGGCGATGGGCCGGCAGTCGCGATCGGTCAGCGCGTGGATTTTGGTCGTGCGGCCTCCGCGCGAACGACCGATGGCCTGGTTGCGCTCCCCCCTTTTCCGCCCGAAGCCGAGCGGTGCGCCTTCACGGCGGAGGAATCGATCAGCACCTGGGCCGGGGGACCGCCGGCGCTGGCCAGCGCGTGGAAGAGGTCGACCCAGACGCCCTTTGCGGCCCAGCGGACATAGCGGTTGTATAGCGTCTTGCGTGGTCCGTAGTCGGGCGGCGCATCGATCCAGCGCCCGCCGGACTTCAGAACATGGACGATGCCGCTGATCACACGGCGGTCGTCAACACGAGGCTTACCCCGCGTATCCCTCGGCAGATGCGGCTCGATCCGCGCAAATTGCGCGTCCGTGAGCCAGAAACGATCCCAATTCATCCGCGCTTCCTCCCGGAAACCGTGAATCACATAGGGCCGGTGAAGCCAATCACTTTATGGGTCCGAGCCCTA
>LSIB01000166.1 GCA_001556025.1 Rhizobiales bacterium CCH3-A5 | reverse complement strand
TGTCGTTGGCGCGCTCCTGGCGGCCGAGTCTCGCCTGCAGGGTTTTGCGCTGGGCATCGAGCTGGGCCAGCCGCTCCTCGATCGATCGTCTCGCCATTGGGCGTCTCCATCAGAGTGAGCGCGCGATTCTAACGGCGACACCGCGACGAGCCAACCCCAAGCGCGAACATTGGAACGGTTCGAGTTAAACCAGCACGATCCGATATGCCATTCTCGTCGCCGATCGCCCTTTCACAAGGCGTGCCGCGAGCGGACCACAAGAAGCGTCAGGAGCGTAGCGGATGGTGCTTTAAGTGCGCACTTACGAGTTGTTGCACAACTCAGCGCCTGATACCGTGTTCGCGAACCGGGGTTGCGCGCATTGGCGATCTACCATCTCAGCATGAAGCCGATCAGCCGTGGCATGGGCCGCAGCGCGGTCGCGGCTGCGGCTTATCGCGCCGGGGAACGGCTGACCAACGAGCGCGATGGCGTCACGCATGATTTTACCCGGCGGGGTGGGGTGGAGCATTCCGAGATCGTGCTGCCACGCGGGTCGTATGCTGAATGGGCGAAAGATCGGGCGACATTGTGGAATGCCGCCGAGGCGGCGGAGGGGCGTAAGGATGCCCGGGTGGCGCGTGAGTTCGAGATCGCTTTGCCGCATGAGCTTTCTGCGGACGAGCGGCTGGAGGCGACGCGGAGCTTTGCGCAGGGGCTGGCCGATCGCTATGGGACGGCGGTCGATGTCGCGATCCATTCGCCGCATGGCG
>LSIB01000165.1 GCA_001556025.1 Rhizobiales bacterium CCH3-A5 | reverse complement strand
AGAAGAACACCATCTGCGCCAGCGCCAGCGTGATCATGGCGAAATAGATGCCCTGTCGCCGGATCGCGAGCGCACCGAAGACGAGGCCGAGCCCGCCGGAGACGGCCGTGCCGAGCAGGATCGCCAGCTCCGGCGTCAGCCCCCAGTTCTTGGCGGTGTAGGCGCAGACATAGCTCGCCATGCCGAAATAGGCGGCGTGGCCGAAGGAGAGCAGGCCGCCATAGCCGAGCAGCAGGTTGAAGGCGAGCGCGAACAGCGCGAAGCAGAGCACCTTCATCACGAAGACCGGATAAGCCACGAAGGGCGCGATCACGAGCGCGATCGCGATGCCGATCATGATGGTGCGGTGCAAGCGCAGCGTGCCCTTGTCGGCTTCGCCCGGCAGGGCGGCGGCGGGCGCGTCGGTGGCGGCGATGTCGGCCATGGTCAAATCCTCGTCTCGCGGCGGGCGGCCATCACGCGGCCCGTCCGAACAGGCCGGCCGGCCGCACCAGCAGCACCAGCACCATGATGATGAAGATCACCGTCGCCGAGGCCTCCGGGTAGAAGACCTTGGTCAGCCCCTCGATCAGCCCGAGCGAGAAGCCGGTGACGATGGCACCCAGGATCGAACCCATGCCGCCGATGACGACGACGGCGAAGACGACGATGATGAGGTCGGCGCCCATGTTCGGGTTCACCGAATAGATCGGCGCCGCCAGCACGCCGGCGAAGCCCGCCAGCGCCACGCCGAAGCCGTAGGTCAGCGTCACCAGCAGCGGCACGTTGATGCCGAAGGCCTGCGTCAGCGTCGGGTTCTCGGTCGCGGCGCGCAAATAGGCGCCGAGCTTGGTCTTCTCGATCAGGAACCAGGTCGCGAGGCACACCACCAGCGAGGCGACGACCACCCAGCCGCGGTAATAGGGCATGAACATGAAGCCGAGATTCTGCCCGCCCCGCAGTTCGGCGGGGATCTGGTAAGGCAGGCCCGACGAGCCGAATTCGTTGCGGAACAGGCCCTGGATGATCAGGGCGAGGCCGAAGGTCAAAAGCAGCCCGTAGAGATGGTCGACATGGGCGATGCGCTTGAGCAGCAGCCGCTCGATCGCGATGCCCGTCGCCCCGACCACCAGCGGCGCCAGCAGGAGCGCCACCCAGTAGTTGATGCCGAGATAGTTCAGGCACATCCAGGCGACGAAGGCGCCCATCATGTACTGGGCGCCATGGGTGAAGTTGATGATGTTGAGCAGCCCGAAGATCACCGCCAGCCCGAGGCTGAGGATGGCGTAGAACGAGCCGTTGATCAGGCCGAGAAGGACCTGGCCGAACAGCGCCTGGGGCGGGACACCGAGAAGTTCGAACATGCGGGGCTCAGATCATCTTTGCGGGCACTGGCAAGGCGGAGGCCATCATCCCGAACCGGGCGGTCCGGGATGATCATCGTGGGCGTCATGGTCGGGCTTGACCCGACCATCTCGCAGACCAGAGCGCTCTGACCCTGAGATTCTCGGGTCAAGCCCGAGAATGACGCTGTCTCAAAGCCTCACTTCTTGACGAGCGGGCACTCGCTCTCGGCGAGCGGGCGGAAGGCCTGCTCGGCCGGCAGCACCGAGATCTGCTTGTAGTAGTCCCACGGCCCCTTCGACTCGCCCGGCTTCTTGACCTCGAAGAGGTACATGTCGTGCATCTTGCGGCCGTCCGCGCGCACCGAGCCCTTGCCGAAGAGCGGATCGTCGGTCGGCAGTTCCTTCATCTTGGCCATCACCGCAGCCGAGTCCTTCGACTTCGCCGCCTCGACCGCCTTGAGATAGTGGAGCATGCCGGAATAGACGCCGGCCTGCACCATGGTCGGCTTCTTGCCGCCATTGGCCTTGGCGAAGCGGTCGGACCAGGTCCTCGTCTGGTCGTTGGTGTTCCAGTAGAAGGACTCCGTCAGCACCAGCCCCTGCGCGGTGGCGAGCCCGAGCGAATGCACGTCGGTGAGGAAGACGAGCAGACCCGCCAGCTTCTGGCCGCCGGCGGTGATGCCGAACTCGCCCGCCTGCTTGATCGAGTTGATCGTGTCGCCGCCGGCATTGGCGAGGCCGATGACCTTGGCCTTGGAGGCCTGGGCCTGCAGCAGGAAGGACGAGAAGTCCGTGCCCGGGAAGGGCGTGCGGACCGCGCCGACGACCTTGCCGCCGTTCTTGGTGACGATCGCGGCGGTGTCGCGCTCCAGCGCATGGCCGAAGGCGTAGTCGGCGGTGAGGAAGTACCAGCTGTCGCCGCCGGCCTTCACCATGGCGCCGCCGGTGCCCTGGGCCAGCGCATAGGTGTCGTAGGTCCAGTGCACCGTGTTGGGCGAGCAGGCCTTGCCGGTCAGGTCGGAGGAGGCGGCGCCGGAGTTGATGTGGATCTTGTTCTTCTCGCGGGTGATCTGGTTGACCGCGAGCGCCACCGAGGAGGTCGGCACGTCGAGGATGAGGTCGACGCCGTCCTGGTCGTACCAAGTGCGGGCGATGGTCGAGCCGACGTCCGGCTTGTTCTGGTGGTCGGCCGAGACGATCTCGACCTTGATGCCCTTTTCGGCCGCCTTGAAGTCCTCGACCGCCATGCGGGCGGCGATCACCGAGCCTTCGCCCGAGAGGTCGGCATAGAGGCCGGAGCGGTCGTTCAGCACGCCCGCCTTGATGCTGATCTGCTGCGCGAGCGCCGGCGCCGCCATCAGCGCGGCGAAGGCGGTCGTGGTCAGGAACGTCTTGAGCTTCATGTGTCTCTCCCTGAGATTGGCGTCGTTTTCGACGTGATGTCCGATATGGATCGGATTGGGGGCCTTCGAATCCGCCGGAAGGCGGCCTTCAGACCCCGAGATAGCCGTGCAGCTTGTCGATATTGGCGTCGAGCTGATCGTTCTCGATCATGTCGATCACCTTGCCCTGCTCGACGACATAGTGACGGTCGGCGACCGTCGCGGCGAAGCGGAAGTTCTGCTCGACCAGGATGATCGTGTAGCCCTCCTGCTTGAGCTTGCGGATGGTGGCGCCGATCTGGTCGATGATGACCGGGGCGAGCCCTTCCGTCGGCTCGTCCAGCAGCAGGAAATGCGCGCCGGTGCGCAGGATGCGCCCGATCGCCAGCATCTGCTGCTCGCCGCCCGAGAGCTTGGTGCCCTGGCTCTTCAGCCGCTCCTTGATGTTGGGGAAGAGCGTGAAGATCTCGTCGAGCGAGAGCCCGCCGGGCCGCACGCGGGGCGGCAGCATCAGGTTTTCCTCGACGCTGAGCGAGGCGTAGATGCCGCGCTCCTCGGGCACATAGCCGATGCCGAGCCGCGCGATCGCCCGCGAGGGCAGCTGGATCGTCTCCGTACCCTCCAGCACGACCGAGCCCTTGCGCTTGCCGATGACGCCCATGATCGACTTGAGCGTGGTCGTCTTGCCGGCGCCGTTGCGGCCCAGCAGCGTCACGACCTCGCCCGGCGCGACGTCGAAATCGATGCCGTGCAGCACATGCGATTCGCCGTACCAGGCCTCGAGCCCGCGCACCTTCAGCATCGGCGCCGCCGCTCCGGCGGCGGAGGACCGCACGGCCTCAGTGAGCATGGCCGACTCCCGAACCGATATAGGCCTCGATCACGCGCGGGTCCTTCGACACCGCGGCATAGTCGCCCTCCGCCAGCACCTGACCGCGCGCCAGCACGGTGATGCGGTCGGACAGCGAGGCGACGACCGAGAGATTGTGCTCGACCATCAGGATGGTGCGGTTCGCCGAGACCTTGCGGATCAGCGCCTCGATCCGCTCGACATCCTCGCGGCCCATGCCGGCCATGGGTTCGTCGAGCAGCATCATCTCGGGATCGAGTGCGAGCGTCGTGGCGATCTCCAGCGCGCGCTTGCGGCCATAGCTGAGCTCGCCGGCGGGCAGCTCGGCGAAGGCGGCGAGGCCGACCGCATCGACCAGGCGCAACGCCTCGTCGTCGAGCGGCTGCAGCACCTCTTCCGAGCGCCAGAAATCGAACGAATCGCCGCGCTTGCGCTGCAGCGCGATCCGGACATTCGTCTTGACGCTGAGTTGCGGGAACACCGCCGAGATCTGGAAGGATCGGACCATGCCGAGGCGGGCGATGTCCGCCGGCTTCTGCCGCGTGATGTCGCGACCGTTGTAGTGGATGGATCCGCTCGTGGGCGTCAGAAACTTGGTCAGAAGATTGAAACACGTCGTCTTGCCGGCGCCGTTTGGACCGATCAACGCGTGAATCGTGCCACGGCGAACATTGAGGTTCACGCCGCTTACAGCGGTGAAGCCAGCGAATTGTTTCGTCAGACCTGACGTCGAAAGAATGGAGTTCGTGTTCATCACTCGTACCGGCTACCTGCTACCCACTCTCCGGTCTTTCGACTGAAGGGCGGTCGCGGCGTTCAACTCGATCAAACTGGAGACGGGAGGTCGCCGGTTAATGTCGCGACGGTTTCGAACAGAAAATAGTCGCCCCAAATCAGCTCGTTCGAAACGGCCGTCCCGTTCTTCGGGTCAAAACAGCCGTCAGCAAGGATGCCCTTTGAATTCAGGTGCCTTTCTACGAGCGCGCGAGCGGTAGCTTGTGCCGCATCGCGATAGGCCACGGCCTTGTTCGTGTCGGGATGGATCTGCGACAGCTTGAGAAGCGCGGCCGCTGCGATCGCCGTGCCCGAGGTGTCGCGCTTCGTCTCAGAGGTAACCGGCGCACTGAAATCCCAGTAGGCGACACGGTCTTGAGGAATATTGGCAAGCCACCAATCGCAGACTTTTTCGGCGAGCTGGATAAGTGAAGTCTCCGACGGCTCCAGTCGGGCGCTGAGAACGAAGCCTAGCATCGCCCAGGCTTGGGCCCGCGTCCAAATGGAGTCGTCAGCGTAGCCCTTATGGGTGTACCGGCGGATGATCTTGCCGGTCGCAGTGTCGAAGCTCGCCGACTGGATCACGCCGCCGTCATCGCGAAGGAAGAACTCCGCGCTTCGCTCAGCATGCTTGAGGGCGCGCTGACGCAGTTCATGATCTCCAAGACGTTGGGCGGCCCACAACATGACCGGAGCTGCAGGCAAACCGTCGATGTTGGCCTCGCCGTCGCCGACCGAATGGGCTTCTTCCGCTTCCTTGCCGAGCGGTATCATATTGACGACAGGATCGAACTGATGCCCGAGGGATTGAGCAGCGCGCTGTGCCAGTACCGCTGCCCTTTGGTTTCCATGCAAAAGAGCGCCGACGATGGCGCCGTAGTAGAAGAGAAAGCCGCGAAAAACAGTTTTACTCTCTACACGCAGCTCAAGTTTCTCAAGCCAATGTTTCGCCGCCTCAAGGTACCGATCATCTCCGGTCACGCTCGCAGCTAGCCACAGCTCGCCGATCCAAAAGCCGCCTGTCCAGAAGCCATCAGGCGTCGTCACCCATTCGCCTGTTTTCGGATCGCCAATATGGGGGAATCCGCTGAGGTTCTGATCGATCGTCGAGGAGACGCGCTGCAGGATGTGTGTCTGGGCTTGGCGCCAAAACGTACGATCGGCTTCGGGAGTCGCCATGGTTTCCTCCAAAATACTATCCAACCAGTATTAATCCTGGTCGTTCAAACGCCTTCGACGACGCCTTGCTGCTTCAGGGAGCTGAACTCTTCGTCGCCGACCCCGATTTCGCCGAGAACTTCACGAGCGTGTGCACCCAGCTCTGCAGGCGGAACCCTAAGTTCAGGAGGGGTGCGGGAAAGCTTGACCGGATTGCCTGCAAGCGCAACGTCGCCGTAACCTGGGACGAGAATGGGCCAGACCATTCCGTTGTGCCGGATCTGTGGGGACTCAGCTGCTTGTTCCAGAGTATTGATCGGCGAGCAGAGAATGTCCTGTCCAGACAATCTTCCAACGCACTCGGAGGTCGACAGCTCGGCCACGATCGGCCGGAACAACTCCTCAATTTCTGCGATGTTTTTGACCTGAAGATCCCGCGTCTCGAACTTTGGCTGCCCGCTGAAATCAGGGACATCGAATGCGGCGCACAGACCCCTTAGCGGGTTGTCGCGGAAGAGGGTCAGAACAATGAGCCATCCGTCGGTGGTCTTGAAGCGCATCGACTGCTTGACCCAGCTCGTGCGCTGGCTGTGCATCGCGATGCTCGACTGCTCCAGCACTTGCGCGGCGAACGCCACATCGAGGAGCGATGTTTCGATCTTCTGCCCCCGCCCGGACGAGGATCGTTCGACCAGCGCGGCCAAGATGCCTTGGGTCAGGGATAAGGCGGTCATGTAATCGATGATAGGTGTGTTCGTGATTTGGGGAACCGCGCCTTCCTCAACCCCGCTCATTGCGAAGCCGCTATAAGACTGCGCCAGCATGTCCTGGCCGGGCATTTTCGCCATCGGACCTGTGGCTCCGAAGGCGTAGCCGACGGCATAGATCAGGCGCGGGTTCCGCTTTTCGAGGTCCTCGAACGAAAGTCCGAGACGCTCCATCACTCCGGGACGAAAGTTGTGAAGAAGGACGTCCGCACTGTCGATCAGGCGAAGAAGCAGATCGCGACCTTCTTCAGATTTGATGTCGAGGGCCAAGCTTCGCTTGTTCCGGCACAGCGCCGCATAATAGCAGCTGGTGCCACCCTTCTCGTTGGCTACCGGATCGAGCGTCCGAAGAATTTCGCCAGGGGACAGGCGCTCCACTTTGATAACATCGGCCCCATAGTCGCCGAGCATCTGGCCAGCGAGCGGGACTTGCATCACCATGCCGAGCTCGATTACGCGAACTCCGGAAAGCGCGCCGCGGGACGTTGGCAATGGCGGGCTAGCTTGCGTCATCAGAGTTCCTGTCCTAAGAATACTAGCCGGATGGTATGTGAGATTTTTTGAGTTTGCAACCGGCTTGTGACCGGTGGATCAAACGGGCCAAAAAAGAAGAACGTTTGGAGGAAGCTATGACCGGATCGCTCTTGGATATGCTGACGCCTGATAGGTGGACGGTCCGCGAAGTAGCGCTCCGGCGGCTTGCGTCTTCTCCCGATGCCCCATTCGTCAGCGAGATTGGCGGACCCACCGAAACTTATGGCCGGTTCATTGAGCGTGCGTCGGCGCTTGCTCACTTTTACTCGGAGTGTGGAGTCGCAGTCGGAAACACGGTCGCGGTGCTTTGTCCCAACGGCATCCCCGCGCTTCATGGCTGGATGGCCGCCAGCCTCATTGGCGCGGTCGACGTCACGGTCAACTCCGCCTACCGCGGCGAGCTGCTTACCCATGTGCTCGCCACCACGCAGCCGAAAGTGGCGCTAGTCGACACAAGGCTCCTCGACAGCCTCCTCGAGGTTCGCGAACAGCTTCCCTTCCTGACGCACGTTATCCTCGTTGGATCGAGTGAAGCGCCTGACGACGACCACCACCTGCAATTCGCGCGGTATGAAGAGATTGTCGAAGCCCGACGGCCCTTACCGACCCGCCAGGTCGAGCCGCAAGACCCCGCAGTCGTGATGTTCACGTCAGGTACGACGGGCCCGTCTAAGGCGGTGCTGCTGCCAAATGCACAGGTCTGCCTGCTCGCCCACCAGGTGATTGTCAACACGAGGCTCTCTGCGGATGACGTGTACTACAATGCGCATCCTCTTCATCACATCGCCGGCAAGTTCATGGGAGTACTCGCGACATTCATAGCCGGCGGACACCTTGTGCTGGATCGAAAATTCGATGCTGAAGCTTGGTTGGCCACGATAAGACGCGTTGGAGCAACGGTGGGCATCGCTCACGGCCCCATGATCGAAATGATCCATGCAACCGCCCCTGCAGCAGACGATCGAAATCACCGGCTTCGGCGTTTGATGTGCTGCCCTCTGCCGAAATCCATCGGTCGCGCGTTCGAGCAGCGGTTTGACCTGAGGGGCATCGAAATGTGGGGGATGACGGAGGTGACCTGCCCATGCTGGACGTCTTTTGACGGCGGGCATCCCCTGGGATCCTGCGGAAAGCCAATGGACGATTGGTTCGATGTGCGGATCGTCAACCCGGAGACGGACAGAGAGCTCCGCCCCGGCGAGACCGGAGAGATAGTCGTGAGACCCAGGCTCCCCTGGACCAGTTTCGCGGGCTATCTCGGAGCGCCTGAGGCGACGGTCGAGGCTTGGCGCAATCTCTGGTTCCACACCGGTGACGCTGGATGGCGCGACGATGACGGGTACTTTTTCATCCTCGATCGCATCAAGGATCGCATTCGGCGGCGAGCAGAAAACATCTCATCGTATGAGATCGAAGCTGCAGCGCTGCAGCTTACCGGGGTCCGCGAAGCCGCGGCCGTCGGCGTTCCTTCGGGAATGGAAGGCGATGACGATATCAAGCTCTGTGTCGCTCTCGACCGCGCCTTCGAACCGGCGGACATCCTGGCATTCCTGGCTGCCCGGCTGCCGCACTTCATGGTACCGCGCTATATCGAGATCATGCCTTCGTTGCCCCGCACGCCGACGAACAAGCTGAAAAAACGTGAGCTTCGGGATGGCGGTGTCGGCGTTCACACCTGGGACAGGCATCAAGTCGGAATCAGGCTCAAGCAGCTGGTTCAAGAGCGGTCAGCAAAAAGGACGTAAGGGCGAAGATGGGGATCAACCGGAGGAGGGGGCACGATCCCGTTGAGAAACGTCTGCCAGACGGTCCGCACGAACAGCCGACCGTCAATATTCCCGCCGCGACGGTGCCACTCCAGCATCATGCCATCGTGCGTCGCGATGACGAGCATGGCGAACTCCTTTGTGGGTAGCGTCGTCGCGAGTTCGCCCGCGAGCTTTCCTCGCTCGATAATCTCTTCGAGCATTCGGTAGATGCGCTGATAGATAGCCGATATTTTCACATCTGCCACTTCGGTGGAGCTGCGGCTCTCGATCGACATCTTGATCAAGCATAAGAGCTCATCAGGTCTATCGATGCCCTGCCGAGATGTGAATTTGAAGAAGGCAGCAATCTTTTCAGCAGCTGGGGCTGAAAGATTCTTGAGATGATCGAAAAGCGGATCGACGATATCCTTCTCAGCGACATCCAAGAGATGCAGAAGCAGATTCTCTTTGCTCTCAAAGTAGAAATATACCGCTCCTTTGGTGAGTCCCGCCGCTTCGGCGATCTCCTGGAGGGTGCACGCCTGATAGCCTTTCGAAACGACGATACGAAACGCGGCTTGGGTAAGCCGATAGATGCTTTCTTCGCGAAGGAGCGCCTTCCTATTCACTTTTTGGGCTGAGGTTCCGGTCATACCGTTCGCCTTGAAGCTTCGCTCGCATTGACCATGGGACTAATTATCAGGCCGAATTCAACTGCCTTACATTTTTTCTCCGCCGGCATCAAAACGGCGGCCAGGCAAGACCGGAAATGGGGGCATTTCCGCCGCGCGCAGCTTTGATCTGCTCGGCGGAAAAACCAACCTCGGACAGAACCTGGGTGGTTTTGTCAGTTAGGTCGATCTCTCGGGGAGCACCTTCAAGTCCTTGCATTATCGGCGCTCGAACCGGAGCCTCGCGTCCAAACGTGGCGTGGCGGCCGCGATTGTGAGGATGATCGACGGCTTCCTCTGGATCCAGGACCGGGGACACGCAGGCGTCCTTGCCTGCAAAGTGGCTCACCCATTCGTCGCGCGGACGCGTGGCGAACGCAGCAGCAAAGCGGTCGGCCATCTCCGGCCAAGTCCCTCGATCAAATTGAGGGGGAGCGGGATCGAGAAATCCGAGGCCGTTCCAGAGATTCTCAAAGAAGCGACGTTCCAGAGGTCCGATTGCGACGAACTTCCCATCTGAGCAAGCATAACAGCGATAGTAGGGAGAAGAGCCGGCAACCAGGCCATCTCCACGCGACTGTAGCACTGGTTTACCCCAATCCGCGAAGTGCATCGCCATAAGCGACAAGCAACCATCTACCATCGCGGCATCGATATGCTGGCCCTGACCACTGTGCCCCCGCGCGTAAAGGGCGGACAGAATTCCAATGACAGCGAACAGGCTGCCACCCGCAAAGTCTGCCAGAAGGTTTAGCGGGAAACTCGGCACATCGCCCACCGGGCCGAATGCGCCGAGAGCCCCAGACAGCGCCACATAATTGATGTCGTGGCCAGCCTCCTGCGAAAGAGGGCCGTCTTGGCCGTAACCAGTCAAAGAGCAGTAGACCAAGCGAGGGTTGGTTTTCTTCAATGTGTCGTAGTCGATGCCTAGCCGTGACGTGACACCCGGGCGGTACCCTTCGATCAGGACGTCCGATGTCGTGACAAGCCGCAGCAAAGCCTCTCGACCAAGACCAGATTTCAGATCCAGATTTATGAGCGCTTTGCCCCGAGCGAAGGCGGGAATGGGCAGACTACCCGGCCCGCCCCCGACCACAACAACTTCCGCGCCCATGTCCCCAAGGATCATCGACGCATAGGGGCCAGGCGCGAGCCTCGACAGATCAAGAACCCTGATGCCCTGCAGGCTGGGGGTATTCGGGGAGACCATGGCGATTTAACTCCCAGGCGCCGCGCTAGCCCGGTGCCGCTAAAGGACGGAAGAGCTTGGAAATGTGCGCTATCGCGCTCCCGCCCGATCGTAGACATGCTTCGCGATGATCAACCGCTGGATCTCGTTCACGCCCTCGTAAATCTGGGTGATCTTCGCATCCCTCATCATCCGTTCGACGGGGAAGTCGGCGAGATAGCCCGCGCCGCCGTGAAGCTGGACCGCCTCCGTCGTAACTTCCATGGCAGAGTCGCTGCAGAAGAGCTTAGCCATGGAAGCCAGCGCCCGGGCGTCGGCAGAGCCGTTATCGATGGCGGCGCACGCGCTATAGAGCAGTGCGCGCCCCGCTTCGACCTTGGTTGCCATATCGGCGATCTTGGCTCTGATCATTTGGAAGCGCGAAAGCGTTTCGCCGAACTGTTCGCGCTCCGACGTGTACTTCACCGCCTGATCGAGCGCCCCTTGCGCAATTCCGAGTGCTTGGCCGCCGATCAGTGCTCGGGTCCAGGTCAGCGAATCGGTGATGTACCGATGCCCTTGGTTGGGATCGCCGATCGCGCGATGAGCAGGAATGCGGCAGTTCTCAAACGTCACGTCGGCGGTAGGGCTGCCCTTGATGCCCATTTTCTTTTCGCGAGCCCCTAGAACAAGACCAGAGTCGTCCTTGTGAACTGCGAAGAGGCCCAGGGTCTTCTCACCGGTTCGCGCGAGGACCGTGTACCAGTCGGACCTCGTGGCATTGGTGATGTAGCGCTTCTGGCCGTTGAGGACCCAGCCATCGGCTTGCTTCTCGGCTTTTGTCTTGAGGCCGAACAAGTTTGAGCCACCGGCTGGCTCCGTGAGGCAGATGGACGCGACGGTGTCGCCACTCATAGCAGGGCGAATAACCTCATCGCGAAGTTTTTGGGATCCGTGCTTGGAGATCGGCACCAAGCCAGCCCAGATCACCATCAGCGTTAGCGAGGACGTTGCGCAGACCCGACCAAGTTCTTCAAGCGCGATCACCTGAGACAGAACGTCCCCGCCTTGACCACCGTCGTTCTCCGGAAACGCCAGCGATACAAGACCGAGCTCCTTGAACGCATAAAGGGATTCCTCGGGAAAACGCGCCTCAGAATCAAAGCGCGCTGCATTCGGCTCAATCCGGCCTTCTGCCAAGCGGCGGAGGCCGTCGCGGAATGTCTCATAGCTCTCCCGGTCCATCATTTTCTCCATCATCCCATTTCGAGGAACGCTTGATCTTAACATACTATCTGGATAGTATCTGTTAAGGCAAGCCCTTTTGGGTTTCGAGTTTGCAAATCGAGGAGGGGCCATGTCGCTCATCACCTATCTGACGAACGTCAAATTTGGATTTGGCGAGCTCTCCAGCCTCGAGGCGGAACTAGCCAACCTGGGTATCAAGCGCCCCCTTCTCATCGCCGACCGAGGTGTTGTCGCAGCGGGCTTGCTGGACAAGGTCGGAACGGCCGCTCCGTCGATCACGTCTGCTCCGGTGTTCGCCGATACGCCGTCAAACCCCACCGAGGCTGCTGTTCGCTCTGCGCTTAGTGAATATTCCGCCAATGATTGCGATGGCCTCATCGCGATTGGCGGTGGGTCGCCTATCGATCTGGCCAAGGGTGTGGCGCTTCTGGCAACCCACAATGAGCCGCTGGAGACCTTCGCGGCGATTCTCGGTGGCATACCCAAAATTACTGCGCGAGTGGCTCCGGTTATCGCAATTCCGACGACCGCGGGGACGGGCTCGGAGGTCGGGCGCGCAGCCCTGATCACGCTCGATGACGGTCGCAAGCTTGGCTTTATCTCGCCACACCTCATCCCGCGCCTCGCCATCTGCGATCCCGATCTGACGGTGGGGATGCCAGCCTGGTTGACCGCGGCTACGGGCATGGACGCTGTTACCCATTGCTTGGAAACCTATCTCAGCCCCAGATATAATCCGCCGGCGGAGGCGATCGCTCTCGACGGCTTGGCGAGGGCCGTGGCTCACATCGAACGGGCAGTCGCAGATGGTAGCGATCTCGAAGCTCGTTCCGAGATGCTGATGGCCGCGCTCCAAGGCGGCCTCACCTTCCAGAAGGGTCTCGGAGCGGTCCATGCACTGTCGCATCCGCTGGGAGGTCTGAAGGAGGTGTCGCTGCACCACGGTACTTTGAATGCTGTGCTGCTGCCTGCCGTCCTGCGTTTCAATGCGTCGGCCGTGCCTGAGAAGTATGCTCGAATTCGCCAGGTACTCGGACTGCCCGACGACAAGGATCTTGCCGAATGGGTGAGGGGACTGGTGTCCAAAATTGGGATGCCCGGATCGCTTTCCGCCATGGGCGTTTCCAAAGCTGTTTTCTCAGAAATCGCTAATGCAGCAGTGGCAGATCACTCCAGCGCAACAAACCCTAAGCCCGCGACGGCGGAAGATTACGCCCGCATGCTGGAAGAGTCCTTTTAAGGCGCGGGCGTAGCTGGAGTGCGCCCCGTAAGGCGGACATGGTGAAGCCGCGAGCCCGTGGCCGCGATCATGACGCCCGATGCGTTGCAGGGGCCTTAGACCAGCTCGAACCCCTCGCGCATCGCTCGCTGGCGAGCGAAATAGAGCGGGGCGGTGGTGTGGGTCGGCTGGCCGGGATTCTGGCCCACCGCGAAATAGGCGGAAGCTCGAAACTAGCCCAGGACGTCGGGATGGGGGAGAAGGTATTCGTTTCGGTAGCGAGCGAAGCAGCCAACAGGCGCATTGCGAGCCTTCCGAAATGGCAAGCCCGATGTTCCGTTGGCCGCGAAGCCCGCGTCAAGCTGCACCGCGCGAAAACGATTGTACAGGTGCGTGTGGTTCCGGCGGAGTTGCTCCTACTGTCAACAGGTCAGGGTACCCATGTCGAGTTGACATCGTGGACGCGTCGATCGCGCTGACCGCGCCTCCCACGCCCCCTATGGGCCGTTGCGAGTAGAGGTCTTCGAAGCCTCAAGGCAGCGTCGCGCCAGCTTCGGAAGCCAAAGGATCCAAGCCGCGCCGGTCTCGGTTCCGGCGGGATAAAAATTACATCGTTATTTCAAGTACATAAGTGTTCGCAGTTTTGTCCTGAATGGCGCGGCATCGCTTCAAATGAGACGCGTCGAAAATGACGCACCAATGTCGTACGAACATTGTCCCGAATCCAGAGTTAGGCACCGGCCACGGGATAATGACGCAACCATGACTCCATTGACGGTGCTTGTGATCGAAGACGAGCCGCTGATATTGATAGACGTCGAAACGGCGCTCCAGGAGGCCGGATTTGCCGTTATCACGGCTGTTAACGCAGCAGACGCTGTAGAGACATTTGACAAGAACAGCGCCATCATTCGCGCTGTCGTCACCGACATCCGGCTTGGCAAAGGCGGCAACGGCTGGGACATTGGCAGGCATATCCGCGAGGCAGTGCCCACCATACCGCTCATCTATATGAGCGGCGACAGCTCCGGCGAATGGGCGTCGCAGGGTGTGCCCGACAGCATCATGATCGGGAAGCCGTTCGCGTTTCCGCAGCTGATAACGGCTCTGTCGATGCTACTGAACGAAGTAGATGTCGGACATGAGCAAAAGTGACGAATTCGGCTCACGCTCGCTTTTGCGTTGGGTTCAGGTCGAAGACGTAGTAGCCGTCTCGTCGGATCGCTTCTTTCGCCGCATCCACGTCGAATTCGGCAGGCAGCGACTCAGGCATCTCGATTGCATGGGAAAACCTCCAACCACTCGCCAACACAACCGGAAGCGGCGAGATCAGCGGCACGGCCAGTAGAAAATCAGGGTCCGCCTGTCGAACAAAAACGTTGTATCCGATAAACCCATCGTCACGTTCGCTCGATGTGTCGCGCATCGAATCTCTCCTGAATGAGGGCTGAGGCGGGCCGATACATCTTTGATGCGGCGACACTGTGGGGCCAGCTGTGTCGAGATCAGATCAGGCGGCCCCGGCGTAGAAGGGTGATCAGATCGAACCTCTTTGGCGATGGAGACGCGATATGCCAAATGCTGCGCTGGGGCGGGGTTAGCGATTAGACTCTCGACGCAGACGAAAAGCGCCGTTGAAGCTCCGGGGCCCGACGGGCCGCTGCGGGGAACGATCGTCTTGCCGGCGAAGGACGCGCCGATCGTCCTGATCATACCCGGCTCCGGTCCGACCGATCGCGACGGCAACAGTCCCTTGGGCGTGAACGCGGCACCTTATCGACTGATGGCCGAAGGATTGGCCGAGCAAGGTATCGGCAGTCTACGCGTTGACAAGCGCGGCATGTTCGGCAGCCAGAGCGCCATGACCGATGCCAATGCGGTGACGATCGACGATTACGTTCGCGATACCGGTGCGTGGGTCGACGCCGTTCGGACCACGACAGGAGCCAAATGCGTTTGGCTATTGGGTCACAGCGAAGGCGGCCTCGTGGCGCTAGCGACTGCCGCGAGAATGCACGACCTCTGCGGCATCATCCTCGTCGCCACCGCTGGGCGCCCGCTCGGAGACGTGCTCAAGGAGCAGTTGCACGCCAATCCCGCCAACGCGCCGTTGTTGGCCGCGGCCGATCACTCGATCGATGAATTGTCGAGCGGGCGCCGTGTGGATGCAGCCGAGTTACCGCCGACACTCGCCTCACTGTTTGACCCCACCATCCAAGGATTTTTGATCAGCGTCTTTTCGCTCGATCCCGCGCACCTCGCGGGCAAGATCGCCATGCCGCTCCTGATCATGCACGGAGAGCGCGATCTTCAAGTGTCGGTCGCCGATGCACAACGCCTGAAACTGGCAGCACCACACGCGACGCTCGCTGTCTTGCCAAACACCAATCACGTCCTGAAGCAGATCACCTTGGACGACCGCGGCGCCAACCTCGCCACATACGTTGCTGCCGACCTGCCGTTGGCGGCTGGCGTGGTGGATGGCATCGCCCATTTTGTAAAATCACGCGGACGTGCGTCATTGATCCAGCTTCAACGCCAACCGAGTGCACGCAATGCTCGGTGATGCAGTCCGCGCAAATCGAGGATCAACACGCTCCGCTCTCGGTCAAGCCCGCAGCATGATCCTGTCCAGTGGGGCGTTCTTTTGTTGTTCGTTCCCTTGACGGGGGATGTGGCGATCCTTTCGCGCTATTCTGCCTGACCCTCCCCCAGTGCCTCGACCAAATCGAGAATGCGTCGCCGTCTCCGCGCGCTTGCAATGCGGGTGAATGCGCCCAGCAACTGCTTGCCCTCGTCAGTCGCGAGGAACGATGCAATGTCGCTGAACTCTGCGTCGTCTGCACGACTCGACTTCGACGATTGAGCGTCGGGGATCCCTTCAAAAAAGAAGTGCACGGGCGTGCCAAGCAGGGCGCTCATCTGCTGGAGACGGCTGGCGCTGATCCGGTTCGCGCCCTTCTCGTATTTCTGAATCTGCTGGAAAGTTACGCCTAGCGCTGCGCCAAGTTGAACCTGGCTGACCCCGATTGAGATCCGGCGTGCGCGAACCCGCGCTCCGACGTGACGATCGACGGGATGCGGGATTTTCTGCATCACAGCGCAAACAAAGGACAACTGGCGAACATTTTCATACCGAATAATTCATCACGAATTATGCGACGAGGCAAATCATCGATGCAGGTCGTCTGACAATAAAGTACAACACAAGCGGGCGGGATCCTACCGCAAACCTTTCCGAGGGATCGAGGATCGTGACGCTGGCCGCTACCAATGTGTCTAAGCCCAGCTTACTGTGGCCAGATTAGTAAAAACCGCCATGTTAGGGATTGCAATCTGGACAGTTCTGTGGCGATGAGCTTCCTATGGTGACAGGTCGCTCATGGAATTCTGTCAGTCCGCAGTTCGTACATGTTTGAATATTGTGGCTCGGGACGATCGTTGGTGTCCCACATAACTCGCAGGTGAACTGATTGACGACGCCGGCATGGCCGAATCCGGGCGCTGCGCAGCGAGGGCAAGCCGAGGATACGCGATTCGCCAGCTTCCCGGCCAATCGCGCAATCGTCCGCATTCTGGTTGGATTGAGATACGCGCGCATGTCGTTTACGACGCGAGCACGGCCGTCCTCAGAATGCTCTGCGCATACAGAAATAGCATGTCGAACAGCGTCTGCATCAACAAGTCCTTTCTTGATATGCGTTGTTGGCGAGGTTGCCGGCGCAACCATCAGGGCATGCCGTGGAAAACCCGCAAGCATCAAAAACTGACTAAGGTCTTCATCCGGGCCCACTATGCATGAAGCAAAGGTTGGCTCGTCCTCGATCACATGCTCACTGATGACGAAGCCCGCCTTCTCATCGACAAATACCATCAACTCAACGCCGCCGTTTAGGAATGGGATCGCGGGATGCGGCCCATAACTACCTTCGCTTGCGATGCCCAGGCTGCAGTTGCCCAGCACCATCCCGGCCCGGACCTTGGCCAATGCGGTCTCCATCATTGTTCGAAGGCGCGGCACCCGCCGATCGAATGTCCCAAAGATGTCGCTGTCGAAACCGGGCACGGCCGCGACCACCAAACCCAGCTTATCTTGCATCGCAGGCGTTATGGCGGCTTCTTTGCCGTGCATGGTTGCCATAATTGCTCGACAACCATGGTAACGATCACCGTGTTTCATCATGCCGCGACGGCCAGTTCGCCAGGCAACTTCGGACGCATCTCGGCCCAGCGCCCTCGGCCGGTGTAGCGGTGCGAAACCGTGCCGTCCTCACTCATGCAGTAGAGCGCGAGCCAGCCATTATCGAAAAGCGCGCCTACCTCACGATGCTGCTCGAGAACCGATGAGATCGCGTCGCGTGGCGCGGCAACTATGACCGCGAGGCGAAGCGGCTCGTGGACGAGCGCCTCGCCATCATGAACCGATTGCCAGGGCAGCCCGCCGCGTAGCGCGCCGCCCTGCCCTTCGATGACGCCGACGCCTCCAACGACGTTGTGGATCAACTTGTTGCCGGCCCCGAAGGCCTCAGGCGAGACGGTCGAGCCATAATACTGCAAGCTGATCCAGCTCGCGACGACGACCGGAGCCGTCATGATCAGCTCCAGGGTTGCGAAGTCCTTGTCGCGGGTCGAGTCGTAGCTGTGCAGGAAAGATTTGCCGCCGAGGTCGAGATGACGCGTCTGTTCGCGCGGCGCGGCAATGAAGGCGCAGCAGCCCGCCAGCCCCCATTCCGGCCTGATCTGCGCCCAGTCCAGCGCCCGCGCCAGGACTGAACGCTCCGACGTCGCCCCCGGCAGAAAGGTAGCGCGCCCGGCACGCGCCAACGCCGCGGCCGCGCCGAGACTTTGCCGCACTAGCACCAAGGCGTCAGCGTGATCGGGCGATGCACAGTCGTCATCGAACAGCGCGACCTCGTCGGTCGTGGTATTGTGCAGCGCACCGACGAACAGCGTTGTGCCGGGAATGGCGATCCCTTTCTCGCGCAACCGGTCGCGGACCGCTTCGTCGTTGAGCAGCGCGGCGAGCAGGCGTGCGTTCACGTCGCCGGAATGGCCGCCGCAGGCACCGCATTGCAGCGCGGCAGCGTGAGGGTTATTGACGACGGACGCCCCGTGGCCAACCAGCAGCACCAGCGGCGCGAAATCTCGGGTCAAGGACATCGCGCCGAGGATCATGGCCGCAGCGGCTGTCTTTTGGTCCAACGTCAGTGTAGTCGAAAATACAGGAGGCGGATCGAATTTGGGCGCTTGGCCGACGGCGAAGGCATCCTTCAGCAGCTTCGCGATATAGCTCGGTCCGCTGGCTTCCACAAAAGCGAAGGACGAGACCGCAGCCAGTTTGAAGCGGCCCCAGGCCCGCCGCATGCGCGAGGATATGCGATGGGCCTCATCGGATCCGGGTTCTATCGCGTCGCAGGAGAAC
Organism: Rhizobiales bacterium CCH3-A5; assembly: GCA_001556025.1. Taxonomy (GTDB): domain Bacteria; phylum Pseudomonadota; class Alphaproteobacteria; order Rhizobiales; family Beijerinckiaceae; genus Allobosea. The sequence continues at coordinate 5,720 of LSIB01000165.1, read as the reverse complement.
GACGCCAGAGCGGGTTTCAGCAGCACCGGCAGGCGCGACTCCACGACGCTGGAGCCGAAGCGGCGATGGGCGACGCCGATACCGAAAAAGCCGGCGAAGCCGAGCGTGGCGATCATCGGATCGTGCGCTTCCAGAATCCTGCGATAGCGTTCGGAGCGCACGTCGATGCAGAAGACGGCTTGGACTGACGGCGCTTCGTTCGTCATAGGCCCACCGCCCATACGCGCAATCAGCGCGCGCTGCGACGCGAGGTCGAATGCGTCCTGCAAAACGCAGTCGATCACAATGTCCCGGCTCGGCGCATTGGGGCCGCCAAAAGCAGCGCGCGCTAAACTCCATTCGTCCCCGACGCGATCGCGGAAGGCGGCGAGCAAACCAGCCTCCCATGTTAGTGCGACAGCGAGCAGCTCGATAGTCGTCTCGTCCGTCGCACCGCCGAGTTCGGCCTGCCATTGCCGATAACGCGCAAGCTGCGCCCAGCCACCGAGAGCATGCAGCCGTCCGAGAAAGTAGCTCTCTGCTTCAGCAGGACCGATGCCGAGTTCACGGCAGGCTTGGCGGATTGCGGCTGGTGCGAAACCAGGAGCGTGCGCGACGTATCTTCCGAAGCGTGTCAGGCCTGCGATTTCAGGCGAAAGATCATGGCTTGCAAAACTCTGCCAAGACGCGAAGGCGCCCGCGCCGGCTTGTCCGGGCCACATCGCCTGGCCTTCATCGAAGAAGCCTCCTGCCCAGGCGCTGAGCCGGTCGGCAATGAGGCTTGGCCAATCGATTCCCGACGCGGCGGCTGCGATGTCCGCCACGCTTGGCAAGGCGCGGGCAACCATGGTCGTGCGGTCGAGCGCAGCCATCACCTCTGCGGTCCCAAGATCGGGCGGCGCATCGGCGCAACCCGCCAGTGCCGCCGCGATGTCGGAAGCCGCGATCTCACCCGCCATTATCTTGGCGCGGTAGAAAGGACGTGGCATGGTCAGAGAAATGCCCGCGGCGCGCGATAGCTTAGCTGCGACCACCGCAAGGCTCTCATGCGTATGCCCGAGATAGGGGTTCACGGCGACAGATGCGGCGAGCGGCCATAGCGGCGCGATCATGCGGGCGGTCCGGTCTGCCGTTGCGACCAGGTCGTGATTATCGTCGGCGTGTATCATAGCGTGCATGGTCAGCTCCGTCGCATTGGTGGAAATCAGCTCGAGGACTTCAGCCGATAACGGCCAATGACGCGGTCGAGGATCGCGTTGACATAGAGGCCGTTGGCAAGGTGAACGCGCAGTCCCGTGACGGACGGGTGGCCGCACCAGTGCGGCAACAGCGCCTGGGCGAAGGCGACGAGTCCGAAGGAGCCGACGGCGAGCACGATCATCACCCATTCGAGCGTGGTCGGTGCCGGCGCCACCGGCAGCGCTCCTCCGGTCAGCCGGACCGCGCCGAGCTGCAGCAGGAAGTACGACGCCGACGCGACAAGTGCGATAGCGGAGGTTCGCAGCGTGAGCGCGCGCGGCGCGCTATCGGCCAATCCCTGCGCGATCAGATAGGCGACGCCGAGAATCAGGATGGCGCCAAGTGCGATCGCCTGCGGCGACTTGGCGACAAATCCGAAAATCAGGCCTAGGGCGCAGTAGATCGCAATCGCGATGACGAAGGCCTGAATGACCGCCCGAATGCCGGGCACCGCCACCGGCCCCGGCCTGGCGATACCGGCGATGCGCTCGACGGCGCCGTTCGCCGCGAGGAAGGCATGCGCCTTATACAGCGAGTGCGCAACGATGTGGAGCAGCGCAAGCGGGAAGAGCGCGAGCCCGCATTGAAGCACCATAAACCCCATCTGCGCGATGGTCGACCAAGCGAGCGAGGTCTTCACTGCCGACTGGGTCAGCATGACCGTGCTGGCAAACAGTGCGGTGAAGCCGCCGACCATGACGAGCGTCGCTAGCGCGCCCGGCGTCGTCATCAGCACGTCGGCGAAGCGGATCAGCAGGAATCCGCCGGCATTGACCACGCCGGCATGAAGCAGGGCCGAGACCGGCGTCGGTGTCTCCATCACCTCGACAAGCCAGCCATGGCTCGGAAACTGGGCGGATTTGAGCAGCGCGGCCAGTACCAGGAAGGCGGCTGCCCAGTGCGCAGCGGCTGGCGCAGCAGACGCCCGAGCCCGTTCGAGAATGGTCGCGATCTCGGCGCTGCCATAGGCCTGCGCCATCAACAGGGCTGCGGCGATGAGGCTCAAATCCGCGGCACGTGCGACAATGAACTTCTTGCGAGCGGCAGCGCGGGCGGCGGGCCTCTCGGGATAGAATAGCAGGAGTTGGTGCAAGCTGAGACTGGTCGCAATCCACGCGGCGACGAGTAGCCCGAGATTGCCGGCGACTACCATGGTGAGCACGCTTGCGAGCGTCGCTGCGAGCCAGCCGCAGAAGCGCGTCTGGCCAGGCTCACCAAGGAGGTAGGTCCGCGAGAACCTCACCACGACCCAGCCGATGAAGCCGATCAGCGCAGCCATCGTGACGCTGACGACGTCGAGCCTGACCGAGAGACCCAATCCCCGCCAGCTCAGGATGTCGAGCGTCGCCGGCCCGCGCAGGCCGAGCACGATCGCGCCGGCGGCCGCCGCGGCAAATCCGATCGCGGCAGCGATCTCGACGAGCCCAGCCGCGACCGCGGGACGATGGCGCTGCGAAGTCAGGACGATTGCCGCGGCTGCAAGCAGCGCTGCGGGCGAGAGGATCAGGGCGTCAGCAGGCATCATCGGCAGGCTCCACAGGGATGGGCTGCGATGCGATAGCATCCAACTATTCTGCGATAAAATTCATTGTTTATGCATTTTCGTTCGTTATTATCGAACAATGGAATTCAACTACAACCACCTCCGTTATTTCCAGGCCGTGGCACGAGAGGGCCATCTCGGCCGCGCGGCTCAGAAGCTGAACCTGACCCAGTCGGCGCTTTCGGTTCAGGTCAGGCGCCTCGAGGAGCGGCTCGGTCACCGGCTGTTCGAGCGAGCCGGGCGGCGGCTGCATTTAACCGAAGCCGGGCGCATCGCGCTCGACCACGCCGAGATCATCTTCGCAACCGGCGAGGATATGGTCAGCACTTTACGTGAGAGCGGCCGGGACCGCGCGATCCTGCGCGTCGGCGCCCAGGCGACGCTGTCACGCAACTTCCAGCTCTCATTCCTGCAACCCCTACTTGGCCGCCAGGATGTCGAGATCGTCCTACGCTCTGGATCCCCGACCGATCTCTTGCGTGGGCTTTCGACCCATCTCCTGGACGTCGTCCTGACCAATCAGCCTCCGGTAGCCGATGGCGAGCGCAATTTTCTGATCCACAAGATTGCCGAACAGCCAGTCAGCATCGTCGGCAGCCACGATCTCGTCGGCGACGGCGGCTCGCTTGCCAATTTGCTGTCGCGCCTGCCGCTCGTGCTGCCGATCGTAGGGTCAGCTCTCCGCGACGATCTCGACGCCCTGTTCGACCGCCTCGGCATCGCGCCAAACGTCGCGGCCGAAGTCGAGGACATGGCGATGATGCGGCTTCTCGTCCGGGAGAGCGTTGGTTTGGCCTGTCTGCCGCCGATTGTCATCCGCGACGAACTCGCCCAAGGCCTGCTGGTCGAAGCTGTTGTACTTCCGTCGCTTTTCGAACGCTTCTACGCCGTGACGCTCGAGCGCCGCTTCAAAAACCCGCTTCTCTCGTCGGTTATTGTTGTCAAATCTAATGAGTAAGGTGTCATTGAACTTGTTGAAGTGACCCAGCTCTCATCGGAAAGCAGTCGAAGAAAAGGTCGCTATCGGCAACACGCGCCATACCGTTTGGTGTACGGCCTGCACCGCGTGCTGAGCGCGACAGCGAAGATAGTGCACCTGGATCTGGTTGTGGCTCAAATTCACATCTCTCGCGTTACCGCTTTGCCGCCGGCACCGCCGGCGCGCCCTCCCAGCGCGTGTTCGCGGGCAGGTTCTCGCCCTTCATGATCACGGTGAGCAGGCCGATCTGGGCGTAGTCGCCGACATGGGTGTCGTAGAGCACGGTCGCCGCCGCGCCGACGCAGACGCCCCGGCCCAGCCGCACCCGGCCGACCTTCATCACCCGGTCCTCGTAGAGATGCGTCTGCAGCGCCGAATGGGCGTTGATCTGGCAGTAGTCTCCGACGGTGACGCAGTCGAACTCGGTGATGTCGGTCATGTCCATCCACACGCCCCGGCCGAACTTGGCTCCGAACAGGCGCAGGAACCAGGGCAGGAAGGGCGTGCCGCGCAGATACTCGAACAGCACCTTGCCGCCGAGGCCGGAATACAGCACCGCGACGGATTCGGTCCGCATCGCCCACCATGACCACATCGGCTTCATCACCGGCTTGTAGACGCCCATCGCCAGCCATTTATAGGCGACGCAGATCAGCGCCTGCGTCACCGCGATCAGGATCGCGACGCCGATGAAGGAGAGCACGAGGCCGCTCCAGTCGCCCTCGTTGATCTTCTGCTGCAGCACGAGATCGACCGCCAGCGTGCCGAAGGTGATGAACAGCATCGCCGGGAAGGAGGTGTGCAGCGCCTCGAAACCCGCGCGCGCGAACTGCTTGCCCAGCGAGGGCTGGTAGGTCCAGTTCGCGCCGAGATCGACCTTCTGCCGCGTCGGCAATTTGATCGGCGGCGAGCCGAACCAGGTGTCGCCCGTCGACATGAGTTCGTTGGCCGGCGGCTTCGACTTGATGCCGATCAGCACCCGGTCGGGAATGACCGAGCCCGGCGGCACCACGGCGTCGTTGCCGACGAAGACCTGGTCGCCGGTGCGCGTCATGTCGAGACGCATATAGCCGCGCCGCATGTCCTCGTCGCCGAACACGACCTCGTCGGCGATGAAGTTGCCGGCGCCGATGCCTGTGATGTCGTAACGGCCGGAAAGATTGGTCGAGATTTCCGCGCCTTTGCCGATCCTGGCGCCCATCATGCGGTACCAGGCCCGCATGTAGATGGTGGCGAAGAGCGAGGACAGCGTCTCCAGCGTGACCTCGGTGGCGAGCCCCACCGTCCATTTGCGCGCATAGAAGGCCGAATGAATCGAATAGGTGCCGGAGATCACGCGCGGCAGGATGGCCCAGCGCAGACCCGCCATGAGGAAGACGGTGAGGGTGATCAGGCCAATCGCGGTCGGCCAGGTCAGCACCGGCAGGTACCAGAGATAGCTGACCTCGGACCATGTCGCGATCCAGTCGTCGATCTGGTCGAACAGCCAGAAGGCCGGAAAGATCGGCAGCAGGCTGATCGGCGGCAGCGCCACCAGCATCGCAATGCAAAACGCCGTCATCGCCGCGCGGCGGCGGGGGCTCGCCTGCGCGCGCGGCGGCAGCGCCGAAAGATCGACCGTGCCGACCCTGCGGCCGGGCGAACCGTCCCAGCGCTCGGCCTCGCCGACGCTGGCGCCGGGAGCGATCGTGGTCAGGTCGGCGATGTCGGTGTTGTCCCCGACGACGCAGCCATGGCCGAACACCACCGACGCCCCGGCGGAGACGTCGTTGCCGATGACGATGCGGCCGAGGATCAGCTTGTCGCCCAGCGCCTCGCCATTGGCGAAGGTCGTTTTGGAACCGAAGGTCGAGCCCTCGCCGATCTCGATCAGGTCGACCGCGCCCGCCTCGTAATCGGAGAGGATGACGTCGCGGCCGATCTTCGCCCCCAGCAGCCGCCAGTAGAACCGCATCACCGGCGTGCCCTGCAGCCATTTGA
>LSIB01000164.1 GCA_001556025.1 Rhizobiales bacterium CCH3-A5 | reverse complement strand
CGTCTCGTCATATCCGCTCCTGTTCACGGCAATCATGCCGCGTTCAGGCCGAAAAACCCTGAGCGTTACGGCGTGGTGGAGTTCGACGCTGCCGACAAGGCTATCTCGATCGAGGAGAAGCCGACCGCACCGAAATCGAACGGGGCTGCAACAGGCTTGTATTTTTAGGGCTAATACCAAGGGCCGCTGAGGCTGACTTACGGGGTCTTTTCAGCGGTCGGGTTCGCTGATTCCATGGGCGCGAGGAGGATTCGCGCCATGGCTGCTGCGGTGAAGCTTCGGACGGACTACTCGGCTTTCGACCTTCGACGGCTTGCGGCCGGAACCAGACACGCCAACCAGAGCCGCAGGCTTTTGTCGCTGGCGGCAGTTCTCGACGGGATGGATCGGGAGCAGTCCGCGCGGATCGGCGGCATGGATCGCCAGACGCTGCGCGACTGGGTTCACCGGTTCAACGAAGGCGGCCCCGACGGATTGAAGGACATCCCCTCGAAGGGGCATCCGCCCAGGCTTTCGACCTATCAGCTCGCCGCCCTGGCGACCATCGTCGAGACCGGTCACGACCGGGCCGCCGATGGCGTGGTGCGCTGGCGGCGCATCGATCTGCAGAAGGTCGTCCGCGAGCGCTTCGGCGTCGATTATCACGAGCGCACAATCGGGAAGCTTCTGAAGCAGATCGGCTTCTCCCATATCAGCGCGCGGCCGCACCATCCGGCCCAGGACGAGCGCACGATCGACGTCTTTAAAAAACTTCGCGACGACGCTGAAGGCCCATCTCGCCCATTTGCCCAGGCGCAAGTCGATTGAACTTTGGTTCCAGATGCTATGCAGACGGGCTCTGTGCAAACTGAAGGGGTCCGATCCAT
>LSIB01000163.1 GCA_001556025.1 Rhizobiales bacterium CCH3-A5 | reverse complement strand
TCGAACCCCCGGTCGCGCCACCGCAGATCGCCGTGCGGGCGTGGCCGGCGGCGCGCCGGGTGGGTCCGTCCGCACGGCGATCTGCGGTGGCGCGACCGGGGGTTCGACGCGCGGCGGCGGCGGATCGGGCAGTCGCGGCGGCGGCTGCACGGGCGCGGCGGCGGCCTGCTGCGTCGGTGCAGCAGCTAAGGGCGCCGGCGTGGGCGCGGGTTCGGCGAGCTGCGGCGGGGCAGGGCTCTGCGCGGTGTTGGCGGGGGCCGACGTCTCGCTGCGCTCCGCGAGTTCGGGCGCGGGCGTGATGGCTGGCCCGGAAGCCGGCTGTCGCGAGGTCCAGACGCCATAGCCGCCGCCGACCAGCGCCACGAGCCCGGCTGCGACCGCGACCCAGCGCAATGCGCCGCCGCCCCGGCGCGCTGCGGCGGGCGCGGCGCGCTGCCAGGATGCGACGGCGGCCATGTCGGCGGGGCGCTTGGCCGGGTCGGGCGCGAGCATCGCGTTCAGCAGCGGGCGGTAGGACGGGTCGATGCCGGCGAGATCGGGCACGCGGCGGCGCTTGTCGATGAGCTGCACCTGCGTGCCGCCCATATCGATGGCGCGGCCGGTCAGCGCCTCGGCCAGGACGAGGCCGAGGCTGTAGATGTCGGAGCGGCCGGTGACGTCGCCGCCCTCGAGCCCGAGTTGCTCGGGCGAGACGTAATTGTATTTCCCGGCGAAACCCGAGCCGATCACCGTGCCTTCGCCGACCTGGGTCGAGCGGGCGATGCCGAAATCGATGATCTTGGCGCGTTCGACACGCGCCGAGGGCAGGATGATGTTGTCGGGCGAGATGTCGCGATGGACGATGCCGAGCAGGTGGGCGGCATGCAGGCCGCCGGCGATGCGACGGCGCAGCACGTCGACCTCGTCGACGCTAAGCTTGCCCTCCTTGATCCGGTCCGAAAGCGGCTGGCCGTCGACATACTCCATCGCGAGATAAGAGACCTGCGTCGCCGGATCGACCGTGAAGACGTAATAGCGGACGATCGCCTCGTGATAGAGGTTGTGCAGCGACGCCGCCTCCTTGCGGAACAGCGTTACGGCTGCCGCATTGCGCGCCATGTCGGGCTTGATCATCTTGATCGCCACCGCGTCGCCGGTCTGGATGGCGCGGCCCTTGTAGACCTCGCCCATGCCGCCGACGGCGATCAGCCGCTCGATCTCGTAGATGCCGTTGAGCTGCGTGCCGACCGGCAGGCTGGAGCCCTGCAGGATGACGGTCCGGTCCTGATCGCTCATGAGCCGGACCTCCTCGCGGCGCGGGCGTTGGGCAGCCAGCGGGTGGTGCCGCCATCATCGCCGCCGCCATTCTGCCGCCTGACGACGACGATGGTGACATTGTCGCTCGCGCCGCGCTCGAGCACGAGAGAAAGCAGCGCCTCGCAGGCCGCCTGCGCGCCCATGTCGCGGAGCGCGACCTCGATCTCGGCGTCGGTGACGTGGCCCGTCAACCCGTCCGAACAGAGCAGGAAGACGTCGCCCTCGGCGAGTTCGCCGCTGTCGAGGTCGAGTTCGGGGGTATCGGCCACGCCGATCGCGCGGGTGATGACGTGGCGGCGCGGCGAGTGCTTCGCCTCCTCGGGCGTCATCACGCCGCTGTCGATCATGTCCTGCACCTCGGTGTGGTCGCGCGAGACCTGGGACATGCGGCCGTCGCGCAGCAGATAGATTCGGCTGTCGCCCGACCAGACGCAGGCGAAATGGCGCTCGAAGACCAGCAGCGCGACCAGGGTCGAGCCCATGGCGACGCCGCGCCGGCCACGGATCAGCGCGCGCAGCTCGCTGTTGGCACGCAGCACGGCCGCCTCCAGCCGCCCCAGCAGGTCGGCGGCCGAGGCGGCCGGGCCGATGGCGTCGATCGCCGTCGCCAGCGTGCCGCTGGCGAGCGCCCCATTCTCATGCCCGCCCATCCCGTCGGCCACCGCCCAGACGCCGAATTCCGGCCGCGCGACATAGGCGTCCTCGTTATGGCTGCGCACGCGCCCGACATGACTGACCGCACCGGTCTCGAAGGCCTCCGTCAGGGCCGAGGATTGCGTCGCGGTCATGAGGCGATCCCCTGAACGAAGGCGTCGAAGCGCCCGGTGAGCAGGCCGGCGAACAGATGCGGATCGGGCAGGGTCTGCCCGGCGAGCAGCAGCGGCTCGAATTCGTCGCCGCCGACCGTCCAGAGGCAGCAGGTCCGCGCCTGCGCGCGCAGATGGTCCTCGACGCGCAGGGCCGGCAGCCTGAGCGGAAGCGTGCCGGGCGCGAGCGCGGCTACGATGGTGCCGTCGGACAGCCTGACCGCCTCGTCGGGCGGCGGCAGCGCGGGTGTCGCCGGCGGCGGCAGGGCGCGTAGCTGCTGCGACAGCGCTTCGTAGCTCGTCCCCGCTTCCAGCGCGTGCAGCAGGAAATCCTCGATCGCGGCGAACCAGGTCTCCTGCGGATCGAGTTCAGGCGGCGCGAGCGCGGCCCCCGCTTCGCCGAAGGAGAAGACGGTCAGGGGGAAATAGCGGCCGACGCCATCGACTGAGGGCATGAAGGCTCCGGCGACAGGGCGTCCGCAATAGCCGCCGCCGAGCCAGAAGCGCCAGATCGGGGCTTTGAGGAAAGCGTCCTGCCAGTGCCCGCCGAGCGCGAGCCGGCTCGCCGTCAGCCCGCCCTGGAGCCAGGGCTCGTAGACCGAAAGAAAAGCCTGCGGCGCGTCGACCGCGATGAAATCGCGCTTGGCCGGGATCTTTCCGAACAGCCCGCACGCCATCGGCTCAGATTCCCGACGGACAGCGGAATTCGCGCAGCGCGGGAAGAACGAGCGGGTTCTTGAGCGAGCCGACGCCGAACTGGTAGCCGACCTGCCGCCCGCCCGCCGCCAGCGTCAGCACGATGTTGTCGCCCTGGCGCAGCACCGAGCCTGTATCGAGCAGGCGGAAGAACGACCAGACTCCGTCGCGCTCGAACAGCTTGGCCTCGCTCGCAGCCGGCGTCGAGCCGCTGGAGAAGAAGCCGCCGCCGAAGATGCCGCCGCCGCCCGCCGCCGCGCCGCCCAGCGTCAGCGTGATCGCGGTCTTGCCGACGCCGCCGCCCGGCCACATCACCGGCACCGGGGTCGCGACGCCCTGCTGGCTCGTCACGGTGAAGCCGTTGATCTCCAGCTTGCCGGCAGAGGCGTCCGAGGAGAGCGCGGTCGGCGTCACGATCATCTGGAAGGAGGGCAGATTGCCGCCGGTGGGGAAGAAGGCCTCGCGGATCTCGCTGGCGCGCTGGAATTCGCGCAGCGTCGTGGCCGAGAGCGCCCGCGCCACCCGGCTGTCGACGCGGAAGGTCCATTGCGCCTTCGATTTGTCGACATAGGGCTCGATTCGCTCCTTGAAGAAGGTCTCCATAATGCCGGTGGGGGCAAAGAGCCGCGCGAAATCGGCCAGCGGCACGTCGCGCGTGCTCGCCTTGGCGAAGGGGAAGCGGTTGGTGACGATCTCGCCGCAGACGCGCGTGACCTGGTCGGCGAGCCCCTGCCGCAGCAGGGCGACCGTCGCACCCGTCGCGTCGCCCTCGAAATCGTTCACCGCCGAGAGCACCATGCCGTCGAAGGGCGCCGGGTAGCGCGAGGAGTTGGCGCGTAGCGCCGCGATCAGCGGCACGAGCGCGGCGTTGGCGGCGCTGGCCTGGGCCGGGTTGGTCGCGGCGGTGGCGAGGTTCTGGTTGATCTCGGACAAGATCTGCAGGAGCTGGTCGACCGGGCGGCGGCCGAGATCGCCATCGACGAGCACATGCAGCGCCTTGAACTGGCTCTCGATATTCGCGCCAAGCGCATCGGTTCCGCCGGAGAGCACGCGCTCGACGCCGGGCGCGCTCAGCGGCAGATTCGCGCCGAGCCGGCCGAGCGCGTCGCTGGCGCGCTTCTCCAGCGCCTGCCCGGCCGCCTGCCCCGCGGCCTTGGCGACGGCAGCCTTTGAGAGCGCGCGCTCCTTGGTGAGCTGGGTCTCGTCGCGCACCGATTCGAGGATCTGCTTGAAGGGCGAGGTCGGCGCGGCGATGGCGCTGAGCGCGACATAGCGCGGCTTGTCGGCGTTGAGCGGGCGCAGCTTCAGCCGGGCCAGCGACCTCTGCCAGGTCGCGACGAAATCGCGCGTATAGAGCCGCAGCAGATCCTGGAACAGCGTTGCGTACTGCGCCACGATCGCCGACTGGTCGGTCGTCTCGCCCAGAACCCAGCGCTCTTTCTCGATGCGCTCGCCGATATCGCCGAGGCGATCGACGAAGGCGCTCTGGAAACCCTCATAGGTGTAGAAATAGGGCACGCGGACAGCGTCGAGGTCCTCGCCGCCGACGCCCTCGAAGGCCAGCCGCACATCGCCGCCGCCGCGCTGCGCCGCGACCCAGTCCTTGGCCGGCAGCCGGCCTTGCGTGCGCAGCAGTTCGTAGGCGCGCTCGGCGATGCTCATGCGGCGAAGCGTCCGCTGCGAGTTCTCGATCAGGGTCTGGTTGAGCTTGACGATCGGCTCGGCCCCCTCGTCGAGGTCGAGCATTGCCACCAGATGTTCCTCCAGCGCCTCGCGCCCCTTGGCGTTGGCCGCGCCGGGGAACAGGTTCTCGGCCCAGTCCTGCCGCATCCAGGCGATGACGAGGTCGCGCTCCATCCGCGCCTGCGCGCCGATCATCAGATAGACCTTCAGCGCCTCGTAGACGAAGCCGGGATTGTTGACGTTGGCCTCGAGCTGCTCTTCCAGCCGGAAGATGATGCGCGAGCGCAGCATCCGCTCCAGCGCCTCCTGGTAGCTGATCTGCGAGGCCGATTGCAGGCGCTCGCGCTGGCTCAGGCCAAAGGTTGCGAGCAGCGGCGTCGGCTCGTCCTTGCTGGCATAGCCGGCCGGCATGTGGCGCAGCTTGTGCAAAAGCGGCAGAACGCGACTGAAATTGCGCTCGGCGATCGTGGTCTCCTGCAGCACGGGAGCTGCGGTCTGGCGGTAGTCGGAGAGCCCGAAATTGGTCGCGGTGATCAGCGCGTCGTTGCGCGCATAGCTCGTCCACCACAGCCCGATCAGCGTGGCGCAGACGATGGCGACGAGCGCGAAGCCGCTCGCGCGCAGCAGCGTCGCCCGCCGCGCCGCGCCGAGATCGGTCGAGACCCAGCCCGCCTCGCCGATGATCACCTTCTGGATCAAATCGGTGAGGAAATAGCTCTTGCCCCGGCCGGAGAACGCGCCCGCATCGGCATGCTCGCTGCCGAAGCTGCGCGCCAGCGAACCGATCAACTGGTCGATCGGCGTGCCTTCCTGCGTGCCGGAGGTGAAGTAGAAGCCGCGCAAAGTCGCATTGGCCTGATAGCGCGTCGGCTCGAAGACGCGGGTCAGGAAGTCGGTGACCTTCGGCTTCAGCGCCGCCATCTGGCTCGGCAGGCCGAAGAGCTGGGCGCGGGCGGTCGGGTTGTGCTCTTCCTGCAGACGGTCGGAGAGGCGCTCGTTGAGGCGCTCGATCAAAGCGTCGTATTCGGGCGCGACCTCGCCGATCATGTTGCGGGTCTTCTCGGTGGTCTGGAAGCTGTGGCCCCAGACCATGCGCCGCTGCGGTTCGGTCAGCCCGCCGAAGAACTCGTTGAAGCCGGCGACGAGGTCGGCCTTGGTGAAGATCGCATAGACCGGGAAATCGATCTTCAGCCGCTCATGCAGTTCCAGCAGGCGGGTGCGCACCGCATCGGCATGGGCCGCGATCTGCTCGGGGGTGGCCGTCAGCAGATCCTCGACGCTGATCGCGACCATCACGCCGTTGATCGGCTGGCGCGGCCGGTTGGTCTTGAGCAGGTCGAGGAAGGCGAGCCAGCTCGCCCGCTCGGCCTTGGAATCGGTGTCCTGCGTGGTGTAGCGGCCGGCGGTGTCGATCAGCACCGCGTCCTCGGAGAACCACCAGTCACAATAGCGCGTGCCGCCGACGCCGGCGACGGCCTGCGGCGTCGCGCTGCGCGCCAGCGGGAATTTGAGTCCCGAATTGACCAGAGCCGTCGTCTTGCCGGCACCCGGCGGGCCGATGATGACATACCAGGGCAGGTCGTAGAGGAAATCGCCGCCATCCTTGCCCCGCGCCCGCTTCAGCGTGGAAAGCGCGTCACGCATCGCCGAGGACAGGGCAGCCCCGTCGCCGGTCGGCTCCTCGCTCTTCGCCATGGCCTCGCCGAGCGCGGCGGCCGCGCGCCGGCGCTTCAGGATCATCAGCACGATCCAGGCGACTGCGCCGATGCCGATCAGCGCGACGAGGGGAATGCGGACGAAGAGCGAGTCGAAGGGCCGGACCTCGCCGATCGCGATGAACGGGAAGCCGAACCAGACGAGCAGCGCCACGGCGAGCGCGCCGAGCGCGATCGCGCCTGCCCTCAGCCAGGTCGCCCCGCTCATGTCTGGTCCCCGGTCGTCATGCAGGCTAAGCTCCTCAACTCGTCCGCTGGATCAGGATTTCGACGCGCCGGTTCTTGGCCCGCCCGTCCGGCGTGGTGTTGGGCGCGATCGGCGCGTCGGCGCCCTTGCCTTCGCTGGTGATGCGGTCGGCCTGAGCGAGCTTGGTCTTGAGCAGGTCGCCGACCGCCTTGGCCCGCGCCTGCGAGAGATGAACGTTCGACGGAAACTTCGCGGTGCGGATCGGCTGGCTGTCGGAGTGGCCGACCACCTTGATCGCGCCGCCCTCCTCGTTGAGCACGGCGGCGATGCGCTCGATCAGCGGTCGGAACTCGGCCCTGACCTCGGCCTGCCCCGGTTCGAACAGGGTGATGTCGACGAGCCGGACGAGGATCAGGTTCGGCGTCACCTGACAGACGATCGGCGGCTGGACCGTCGCGCAGACTTTCGCCTGCTCGGGCGGAGGCGGCGGCAAAGGCGGCGGCGCGGTGAAGACGCGGCGCACGATCCCGAGTTCGCCCTTTGGATGCACTGAGAGGAGCGCCGACGCCGCGGCCTCGGCATTGCCGCCGAGCAGGGCGCGCAAAACGAAGAACAGCCCGAGCACGGCGACGCCCGCGATCGCGGCGACAGACCAGACCGGCACCTTGAAGCGCGCGACCTGCGAGGCCAGCGCCTTGCCCTGCCAGCGCGGCGAGAGCTCCGGGTCGGGCTGCTTCACCCGTCGCAGCGTCTCGAACAGGTTGCGCTGGATCATCTGCAGATTGGCCGCGCCGCCGGCCGAGGTGCGATGGACGCCTTCGAAACCGAGCGCGAGGCAGGCATGCATCAGTTCGAGCAGGTCGTAATTGACCGACGGATCGGCCTTGGCCTTGTCCAGCTCCTCGAAGAAACGCACGCCGCCGACGCGCTCGCCGAAGAAGCGCGAGAGCATGCTGTACTGCGTCCAGAGCTGCCGGCCCTCGCCGGGGATGTTCTGGACGATGTCGTCGGCGAAGGCGCAGAGCACATATTTCGCCACGCGCGACTTTTCGGCCGAGAGTCCGGCGGCGCGGACCTCGCGCTCGAACGCCTCGATCGCGTCGCTGGCCTGCCCGATGAGCTGCGCCGGCGGGGCGGTGCTGATCGCGGCGCGCAGACGTCCGAACAGCAAAAGCAGCGGGCCTGCCGCCTTCAGCAGCGGGTTGGCATTGGGGGTGAAGATCGGCGCGGGGCCGGGCGCTGCGCCGGCGGGCAAATCCCGCTGTGGTGGGCGCGGCGGCGGGGGCGGCGCGCTGGAGAGCCAGTCGTCGGCCGAGCCCGGAACATTGGGCGAGGCTGGCTGGGGCGAAGGGGCTTGAGGCGGCGGCGTGAAGGGCGAGGGTGCGACGGTCGATGCCGGCGACCCGGGCTGGGCAGGCCGCCGTCCGGCCGGGTTCGGCCTGATGATCGTCCGGTCCGAGCGGCCGAACGGATCGCCCGGGTCGCTCATCGCCTGCCCTCCAGCACGGCCCAGAGCTCCATTTCGAGATCGGGCCAATCACCCGAGAAATGCATGCCGATCGAGCTCGCCGTGCTGAATTCGGGCCAGAGCGGCGAGGTGCGGTCGAGGTAGAAATAGACATGGTCCGTCAGCGCGCGGATCTGCGGCGGCGGCGTCGGCAGATGGACGAGATTGATGCCCGGCAGATGGGCATGGACGATCTCGTTCATTTTCGTGTTGGGGCCGATCTTGAACAGTTGCGGGAACTGCGACTGGATTTCCGTCAGCGGCCGGCGCGCCGCCACTTCCAGCACCAGCGTGGCGTTGCGCATCAAAGCGCGATCACGGATCGTCGACATGAAGGCGTTGGGCGCGCGCTCGGTGATCTCGAGCCGGATGGCGCGGCGGCCGAGATGCGCCGACAGGAAGTCCTGGATGTCCCGGATCACCGGGGAGAAGCAGCCGTCGAGATCATCATGATCATAGGCCGGGTAGTCGCGGGCGCGGCGCTCTGCCGTGGTGAAGGTCGCGAGTTCGCCTGCGATGGCGAGGAAGGTGGTGAACAGCCGCTCCGGATGGACGAAGCGCGAGGCGCGCATGTGCTTGAGCACCGGGATGTGCCGGTTCAGCATCTGCAGCACGAAATAGTCTGCGCTCTGCAGGCCGCCGCCGGCGCTCGGATCGGCGGCGTAGCGGGCGAGTTCCTCGAGCTTGTTGTCGATCCAGCCGATAACCCGGTCGAGCCAGCCGTCGACCACCGGCCAGGCGCTGCAGACCAGCAGGGGCGGGGCGAAGCGCTCGTCGAACAGGATGGCGCGGTCGCGCACCTCCAGCACGCGCCCGAGCGCTAAGCCCACGAAGCCGGCCTTGGGCGTGCGCCGCAATTCCAGCGTCATGCGCGGATGGGCGACGTCGATCTCTTCCTCGATCCGTAGCGAGGCGGTCGAGTCGATCAGCATCTCGGTCGCGGGGACATAGCGGCTGGCGCTGCCATTGAGACCGTCCTCGACCTCGCGGGTGTTGGCGGCCGCCAGCGGCATGAACAGCCAGGCGATCTGGCCGGCCGCGTTCTCCGGCGCGTCGATCGCGGCCGGCAGCGGGCTGGTGTCGGGCATCGCGAAGGGCGTGCCGTCCGGCATCACGCCCGCGGCGCGCCGGAGCCCGATCTTGCTCTGCTGGGCAAGGTCGCGGTCGATCTCCAGCACCGAGAAACCCCAGGGGTAGGGGGTGACGTGACGGACGCGGCTTTCCAGCAGGTTTTCGACGTAGCGGTCGCCCTGCTGAAGATGGTGCGGTCGCAGAAAAAGGCCTTCCGACCAAACGACCTTGCTGTACCAGGACATTCGGTAGTCTCTGTTGAGGGGCCCGCGAAGCACCCTATACGCAAAGCCGCCGCTGCGTCACCCTCCAGACATCGCGGTCGCTGGTTGACTTTCCGCCGTGTCGGCGGCGATCCTGACGCAACGGTCAGCAAGGACAGAGGCCAGCATGCCCAAGGGACCGGCCGCGCGCATCACCGACCCCGTCATCCACCCGCTGCCAGGCGTGCTCCAGCCGGGACCGGCCAGCATGAACGTCATGATCGGCAGCCTGAAGGCGTGGCGCGGCGTCTCGGCGGCTGCGGCCGCCGCGATCCAGAACGCCAAACAAGCCTCGGATGCGGTGCTGGAGACCGCAAAGGCGGCCAGCACGGCCGCCAACGGCACGCCTGGCGCGCCAGCCGCCAAGGCGGCCGAGGAGACCGCGAAGGGGGCGGCGGCGGCAGCAATGGGATCGATGATCTCCGGCGCTGCCGGGGGGGCCGACATCCATATGTGCATGACGCCGCTCGGGCCGCTGCCGGTGCCGACTCACGGCCCCGGCGTCGTCGTCGACGGCTCGCGCACCGTGCTGATCAACGGTCTCGCCGCCTGCCGCATGGGCGACACGATCGTCGAGGCGCTCGGCCCACCCAACAAGATCGCCAAGGGGCTTCAGAGCGTGATCATCGGCGGCTGAAAACCGGCGTCGTCCGCGCCCTCAGCGCCCGCCGCGATCGTAGCATTCGGCGAAGTAAAGCATAAAGGCATCGACCAGCCCGTCCTCATAGGGCGCGGTCTTGGCGTCCCAGCGCGCCACATAGGCGTCCCAGAGCTTGGCCTTGCGCGAGCCGATCAGCGCCTCGATGCCGCGCTCGGCCGGCATGCTCTCGGTCACGGCTTGGGGGTCGAGATCCTCGACCAGCAGGCGCAGCGCATGCTGCATCGCCGAGTAGGTCTTGATCTGGTGGGCCTTGAGATCGCGGAAGCTCTCCTCGAAGGCCTTTCGCGCCGTCAGGTAGCCGCTGGTCGGCCGACCCAGGATCAGCCGCATCGCGTCGTCGACGGTCGGCGAGAATTTGAGCGGGTTGTTGTCCTGCGCCTGGATCATGGTCTGGCTGGCGCTGCGGGCGATGCGCTTGCTCTCGGCGCGCGCCGCCAGCAACTGCTTGAGCTCGACAGCGACGACGCGCATCAGCGCGCCCAGTTCCTCGGCGAAGGCGCCGGGGTCGTCGCTCGCCAGCGCCTCGGCTGGAAGGCCGGCCCCGCGCGCGAAGCGCTGCAGGAATTCGCCGGGCGGGATCGGCGGTCCGGATGGGCGTGGCGGGGCGGCATAGGCCGCTGCCGGCGCGGTGACCGGCTCGGGCGCTGCGGCGGGCTCGCCCCAGGGATCGGGCGCGGGCGCGCTCGGGGCGCTCGGCCGGCGCGGCGTCGGGATTGGCGGCGGCGGCTCGGGCTCGGCCACAAGCGGGGCCGGCTGCGCTGGAGCCCAGGCGAAATCGTCGGCCGGCGTCGGCGCGAACGCCATCGGGACCGGTGCGGGCGGGCTGTGCTCGACAGGCGCGGGAATATCGGCCGCCCAGTCGATGAAGCCGGCATGGACCGGGCTGTGATGCTTCGGCGGCATCAGGTCGCGCCGGGGTATCGGCGGCGGCGCCTCCTCGGTCGCATCCCAGATCTGCTCGGGCCGGGGCGGCTCCGGCGTCGGCTCGAAAGCCGCGGGCTCGGGCTTGCCCGCCTCGTCCAGCGTGACCGCGATGATGTAGTGGCCGATCTCGAGACGGTCGCCCTGGCGCAGCCTGTAGGGCGACTGGACGCGGTTGCTCGCGCCGTTGACGAAGGTGCCATTGGTCGAGACATCGCGCAGCCAGTAGCCGCCGTCGCGGAAGCGGATCTCGCAATGCCGCTTCGAGATGCCGCGCGTTGGGTCCGGCAGGGTCCAGTCGAGATGCTCGTCGCGGCCGATATCGATGCCGCGGCCGCCGCCGAGCGAAACGCTGAGCGGCCCGCCATCGGGCAGCGAGGTCGCATTCTCGATCGTGAGCGTCAGCGCCATCTGCCGCCGCTCCCGTCAGGATCCTGTCGTTGCGCCATCGTCATCGGCCAGACGAATGCACGCTTCGATGCTGCTGCGCAATACGGCCTCGCGCTGCGTCGCCGGCACGCGGCCATAGGCGAGGACGATGCCGATGCGGACGGATTTCGCCGTCAGGTCGGGCGGGCTGGGCACCGGATGGGACGCGATCATGCTGCCGCCGGAATAGCCGGCCGCCAGCGCAGCCCAGGTTCCGGGCGCCTCGCTGTCGCCGCGTTCGCCCGCGGCCAGCGCGGCCTGTCGCGTCGCGTCGCCGGGCTCCCGCACCCAGGCCTCGGCGGCCTTGAGCCCGGGATCGGACGCTGCGCCCGGCAGCATGATCTTCAAACTCTGAACCGCCCACCAGACCGCCTCCCGGCGCGGCAGGATGAAGGCCGCGAAGCCGAGCGCGTCCTTCGCCGACCCCGAGGCGGCAAGACGCGAGAGGAAAGCGATCGGGTGCGCGCGCTCTGGCGCGGCCGAGATGAGCTGGCGGGCGGCCGGAAACGCCTCGAACACTTCCAGCGCGGTGGTGAAACGCAGTTTGCTCATGGCCGGCTCAATTGATCAGGACCATCGCGCCGTTGACGACGACCCTGGCGTCGCTCAGCACCTCGGTCTTGGCGACGCTCTTGATCGTGATGTTGGGCGAACTGATCTCGATGCTGGCCGGCAGCATGCGGATGACGCTTTCGCCGACCGTCATCACGATCTCCTTGGACGCCGTGATGTCGAGCTTGCCGTTGAAGATGTCGAGCTTGTCGTCGCCGTTGTGAATCTCGGTGACGCGCGACGATCCGCTGCCGAATTGTCGTCCGATCGTGCGCGTTTCCTTATGCTGGACCTCGATCTCATGGTCCTTCTCGGCGCGCAGCCCCAGCACCTCCTTGCCGCTTGCGTCCTCGAAACGGACCTCGTTGTAGGTCCCCGACAGGCCGCCGCCTTCGGTCGATTCCGACTTCAGGCCCGACTGGGTCTTGGCTCCGGGCAGTTCGTAGGGCGGCATGTGCCTGTCGTTCACGACCGTGCCGGTGACCAGCGGCCAATCGGGATTGCCTTCCAGAAAATCGACCACGACCTCCTGGCCGATGCGGGGGATGATCTGGCCGCCCCAGTTCTTGCCGGACCAGAGCTGCGCCACCCGCACGCGCGCCGAGGTCGACTTGTCCTCGCGGTCCCAGTGAAAGCGCAGCAGGATCCGTCCGTATTCGTCGACGTCGATGTCGCCTTCCTCGCCCTTGTTGTCGATGCCGACCACTTTGGCCGTCTGGCAGCCCATGATCAGCGGCGCCGGCGCGGTTTGCGGCGCGCGAAAGCGCTTCTCGCTTTTCAGGAACTCGTATTGCCCCTCGTAGACGGTCTCGTCCTTGCCCGCCGCCGAGCGATAGCGCTGTCCCGTGAGCCTGTGCCAGGCCCAGAGAACCAGATGTTCTGCATTCTCCGTTCGCGTCGGATGGTCAGCCAGCCCCATCAGCGCGCCGGGGAAAAGGCTCGGCGCCTCCCCGTTGGCAAACCGGCGCTCGTCGCGCGCCTGGTCGGCCTGAACCCTGACGCGCGCCAGATTGTCGCCTTCGCCGCGTTCGAGATAGGCGCCCGGATAATCGTAGCGCTCATAGGTCTTGGCCCGGTCGGGACCGTCCTCGACGCGACTTGTCAGGTCGGCGTCGGACTTCTTGAAATCATAGTCCCTGAGCTGCACCACCCCGGTTCGCAACCGGCGCTCCGCCGACCAGTCCTCGAGATGCTCGATCGGCCGTGGCGCTCCCGTCTTCGGGAGAAAGGGGAAGTCCTTGCCACCCTGCGCATGGGCTTCCACGGAGGGCGTGACCACGTCATGGGCTGAGCGCGAATCGCACAGGACGAGCTTATGCCCGGATTCGGTGTGTCGAAAATAGTAATAGATCCCGTATTTCTCCATCAATCGTGAAACAAAATCCAAGTCCGTTTCGCGATACTGAACGCAATATTCGAGTTCAGGCGGCGTCTCCGTCAGGCCGTCGTGGAAATCGTTCTTGCTCTCCTTCTCGAAAATCTTCTTGATGATATCCACTGCGGTCATATTCTTGAAGATGCGGCAGTCGGCGCGCCGGGAGAGCAGCCACAGCCAAGGCCTCAGCGTGAATTTGTAGATGTGCAGATCGTCCTGCTTGCCGACCCATTCGGCGCGAACGAGGATGCCGTTGAAGAACCGCTTCTTGCCGTCTTTCAGGGCAAGCGAGATGACGCATCTTTCGCCGATGATGGCCTGCAGATTGGCGTTCTCGGTCTTGCTCGCCGCCCTGACGCGGTAGCTGAACAGCTCGCTGAGCCCCTCTTCGGCCTCGAAACTCAGCAGCGCGAAATCGTGTTGCCCGCAAGGCGCCTGAAACGAGGCTATTCTTTGCGACTGCAGAAGTTCATCGGCCATCTCGCGCGCCCCGAATGATCTATTTTTCAATACGTTGACGGCCAAGCATAACCGCATTACGTTACGGCGTCTAATCGGGCGTCGGCCCGCTAGAATGGGAGGGGTTTGGTGCGCAGGCAAGCCCTCGTCGGCGTCATGCTCGGTCTCTGCGGCGCGCTGGTCGGTGGTTTCCCCGGCGGCGCGGCGGCGCAGACCTATCGCGCCGACGACATCGTCAATCATTTCAAGCCGGCCGCGCCGGCTGCCGGGCCCGCCTTCGGCTCGACGCGGGGGCTGGGTCCGACGCGAGGCCTGTGTGTCGGCACCGAGGCCGAGTGCGACAAGGCCGGACATGCGGTCAAGCCGGCCACGCCAGCGTCCGCCTTCGACCTCGTGGTCCGCTTCAAATACAATTCCGACGTGCTGGAGCCGGATGCGAAGGTGAACCTCGACGAGTTCGCCAAGGCGCTCAAGGATCCGAGGCTCGTCGGCAGCCGCTTTTTCGTCGATGGCCATACCGATGCGAGCGGAACCGCGCCCTATAATCTCGATCTCTCGCGCCGCCGCTCGCAGGCGGTGGTGCGCTATCTCAGCGAAAAGGGGGTCGACGCCACCAAGCTCCAGCCGCGCGGCTTCGGGCAGACCAAGCCGATCGCGCCCGATCCGCTGGCCGGCGACAACCGCCGCGTCGAAACCCGCATCCAGCTCGATTGACGCAGAAGCCGGCGCGGCGATGATGTGGCCGGGCCGCGATCGGGCGCGCCCCGGATACGGATGGACGCGATGGCCGGGTTGAACTTTGCCGATCTTGCCGGGCCGCTCTCGCCCGACGAGCCATGCGGTCCCGACCTCGAAGACGACATGGACTTCCAGAACGTGGTCGCGCGGCTCGAGGTCGCGCTGCCGAGTTCCTATTTCCGCCGCGACGACGAGGGCCGGCAGGTCGCCTTCGACAAGTCGAGCATCGACTTCAATCTCGCCTTTTCCGATCTCGGCAAGATGCTGGCCCGCAGCCGCGACCTGCGCCTGTTCGTGCTGGCGGCGAAATACGCCCTGCTGAATCGCGATATGTCCGGTTTTTCGGCGGCGCTCGCTCAGATCGCCGATCTGCTCGAAGCGCATTGGGACGGCGTGCATCCGAGGCCGATCGATGGCGATACGATCCTGCGCGAGGTCGCGCTGCAGAGCCTCGACGACATGGCGACCGCCGTGCTGCCGCTGCAGCATGCGCCGATCGTGGTCACGCGCCGTCTCGGCCCGCTGGCGTTCCGCAGCCAGCTCGTCGCCGCAGGCGAGATCCGGCTCGTCGATGGCGAGCAGCATCCCGACGCCGGCGCGATCCAGGCCGCGATCAACGATGTCGATCCGGCCGAACTCGTCGCCGCGCGCGACCGGATCGCCAGCGCGCAGGATGCGCTGAGGCGCATCGCTGCGGTCTGGGCGCAGAAGACGGGCGACATGCCGCTGCAATGCACACGGCTGTCGACTCTGCTGGACCAGATCGGCGCGTTTCTGAACGCGGCCGTGGCGCGGCGCGCGCCCGGCGTGGCCGACATGCCGCAGCCGGCCGCTGATGCGACCATGGGCGGGACCGGGCAGCCGGCGGCGCATGTCGCGGCGGGAGACTGCGCCAGCGTGGCCGATGTCCGCCGTAACCTTGCCGCCAGTCTCGGCTATTTCCGGGGCACCGAACCGTCCAGCCCGGCCGTGCTGCTGATCGCGCAGGCGCAGGATCTGATCGGAAAATCACTGTTCGAGGTCATTCAGGCCATGTTCCCGGAGCATGTCGAGCGGGCCGCGATCGAGCTCGGCCAGAGCGTCCGCTTCCACCTGCCGCTCGGAAGGCTGGCCGCGCTGGAGGGCGCCGGTCCGGTCGAGCCTTCCGCCGTCGGGTCTTATGCGGACGAGTCCGCCGACGGGAGCTGGCGCGAGGACGAGGGCGAGCAGGAGCAGGACGGCGGCGAGGACGCCGGGCGACGAGACGATGGCGGCGCCGCCGACATCGCGGAGGATATGCCCGTCCCACCGGCCGCGACACGCGGCGAGGCGGTCGCGATGATGGGCGCGGTCGCGCGCTTCTATCGCCGCGTCGAGCCCTCGCACCCGATGCCGCTGCTGATGGACAAGGCCAGCGCGCTGGCGCAGCAGGACTTCATGACTCTGCTCGGCGTAATCCTGCCCGATGTCGGGATTCCGCAGGAGAGCGAGGCGAGATACTGACAGTTTTAACCGTGTGACGCATGGTCGACAAGCGATGCGAATGTAGTAGTGTGCCGCATCGGCGCTGTAAGCTGACCTCACTCTAGGTGAGGGTGATAGGGCAGGGGCACAACCATGGCTGGCGATTCTGGTCAGAAGTTCATCCGTCGCAACAGGCCGCCGCGGGTCCACATCACCTATGAGGATCCCTACAATGCCGAGCAGAAGGTCGAGCTGCCCTTCGTCATGGGCGTGCTGGCCGATCTCTCGGGCAATGCCTCCGCCGTCGAGAAAGCCGACATCAACGAGCGCAAGTTCCTCGACGTCGACATGGATAACTTCGACCAGCGCATGGCCGCGATCGAGCCCGGCGTCGCCTTCAACGTCCCCAACAAGCTCGGCGACGGCGGCGACAAGATGTCGGTCGCCCTGAAATTCTCGAAGTTCGAGGATCTCAACCCGGCCGCCGTCGCGCGGCAGATTCCCGCCGTCGCCAAGCTGCTGGAGGCGCGCGAGCAGCTCGCCAACCTGCTGCGCTACATGGACGGCAAGATGGCGGCCAACGAGCAGATCAAGGCCCTTCTCGCCGATCCGCAGTTGATGGCGGCGCTCAAGGACAAGCTCGGCAAGCCTGCCGAACCGACGAACTCCGGCAACGGCTGAACGAGGCGATCATGGCAGCGGAAACGCAAACCGGGCAGGTCGCGGGAGCGACGGTGGAGACCCGCGAGGCCGACGAGTTCGCCTCGATCCTGAAGCAGAGCTTCAAGCCCAAGACCGAGCGCGCGGCGACCGAGGTCGAGAACGCGGTTGCGACGCTGGTCGAGCAGGCGCTGGGCGATTCGACGCTGATCAAGAACGACGTGCTCGACACGATCGAGGAGATGATCGCGCGGCTCGACGCCAAGCTGACCGAGCAGATGAACGAGGTGCTGCACGCGCCCGAGTTCCAGAAAATCGAGAGCGCCTGGCGCGGCCTGCACTACCTGATCTTCAACTCCGAGACCGACTCCCAGTTGAAGATCAAGGTGATGAACGTCTCGAAGAACGAGCTCGCGCGCAATCTCAAGACCTATCCCGGCGCGCGCTGGGACCAGAGCCCGCTGTTCAAGCAGGTCTACGAGCAGGAGTTCGGCCAGCTCGGCGGCCAGCCCTTCGGCGCGCTCGTCGGCGACTACGCCTTCAATCACACCCCGATGGACGTGCAGCTCCTGCGCGACATGTCGAAGATCGCAGCCGCCGCGCATGCGCCCTTCTTCGCCGGCGCCGATCCCAATCTGATGGGCATGGACGCCTGGACGGAACTCGCCAACCCGCGCGATCTCGGCAAGGTCTTCGACACGCCCGATTACGCCGCCTGGAAAGGCCTGCGCGACGCCGCCGATTCCCGCTATATCGGCCTGTGCCTGCCGCGCGTGCTGTCGCGCGTGCCCTATGGCGCGAAGTCCGAGCCGGTCGAGGAATTCGCCTTCGAGGAGGACACCGACGGCCACAAGGGCGAGAAATACGCCTGGATGAACGCCGCCTATGCGATGGCGGTGAACATCAACCGCGCCTTCAAGGAATATGGCTGGTGCACGCGCATCCGCGGCGTGCAGTCGGGCGGCGAGGTCCTGAACCTGCCGACGCACACCTTCCCGACCGATGATGGCGGCGTCGATCTGAAATGCCCGACCGAGATCGCGATCAGCGACCGGCGCGAGGCGGAACTGGCGAAATCCGGCCTGATCCCGCTGATCCACCGCAAGAACACCGACAAGGCGGCGTTCATCGGCGCGCAGTCGCTCTACAAGCCCAAGGCCTTCTTCGGGCCTGACGGCGTGGCGGCCACGGCGTCCGACAATCTCTCGGCGCGCCTGCCCTACATGTTCGCGGTGTCGCGTTTCGCGCACTACCTGAAATGCATGGTTCGCGACAAGGTCGGCTCCTACAAGGAGCGCGAGCCGCTGCGGCGCTGGCTGCAGGAATGGATCACCGAGTATGTCGACGGCGATCCGGCCAACTCGACCGAGGAGACGAAGGCGCGCCGCCCGCTGGCGGATGCGCGCATCGACGTCTTCGAGGACGAGGAAAACCCCGGCTACTACTCGGCGAAATTCTATCTTCGCCCGCATTTCCAGCTCGAGGGCATGGATATCGGGCTCAGCCTCGTCTCGCGTCTGCCCGCGCCCAAAACCTGATCGCGGGTGTTCCGCAAGGAACAGGTCGCTCCAGTCTTGCGGAGTTAGAAGACAGTCGGGTTAGGCGCGACGGCGATGTCCGGCCGGCGCGTCGCCAGGTGATCGAACGGCGGGTCTTCGGCCCGGCGTCGGCCGCGTGAAAACCTTCGCGGACAGGCAGGGGCATCGGGCACGGACGCTGGAAGCGCCAAACCCGTCACACGATTGGAGAGCGGCATGGCTACGGACTTTCTGTTGGAGATTGCGGGCATCAAGGGCGAGAGCAACGACTCCGCCCATAAGGAGACGATCGAGATCGAATCGTTCTCCTGGGGCTGCTCGAACGCGGGAGCGCATTCGCTCGGCGGCGGCGGCGGCGCGGGCAAGGTCTCGTTCCAGGACATTCACTTCACCACCACGGTGAACAAGGCGTCGCCGACGCTGATGATGTCCTGCGCCCAGGGCAAGCATATCGAGAAGGCCGTGCTCTTCGTCCGCAAGCAGGGCGAGAAGCAGCAGGACTACTACATCATCACGCTGAAAGACCTGCTGGTCTCGGGCTACCAGTCGGCCGATTCCTCCGGTGGTTCGCTGCCGACGGACCAGTTCTCGCTGAACTTCGCGGAGATCAAGTTCGAGTACAAGCCGCAGAAGCCCGACGGTTCTCTGGCAGGCGCCGTCACCGGCACCTGGAACCTGAAGACCAACAAGCCCTGAGCCGATATCCCGGCGCGATGTCTTGCTGCTCCGCCTTCGGCGGCAAGGCCGCCGGCCTGGTCATCCCGGGCCGGCGCGCATCCTGCCGGCGAGGTCTTTGCCGTCATGACGTGGATCGCGCGGGCCGGAGCCGCTTGTGATGGACCCGAAAGCGCGTAGTCGACTTCGACCCCCGCTCATGTTCGCCTTTCGCGAGGCGCATCGGGCGAAGGATGCGCGCGTCCAGCTCGATCTGCGCGACGCCGGCGGCGAGCGCGTCATCGCCGGCCGCCGCGCCGCGCCGCGCGCCGCGATCACCGAACAGAAGCTGCGGCAGGAGATCGCGATCGACCTCGATGCGCTGGTCAACACGGTCAATCTCGCCTCGTCGCTTGATCTTGGCGGCCATGAGCATGTCGCGCGCTCGATCCTGAACCATGGCTTCCCCGACATCGCCCATCGCAGCATCGACGAGTTCCGTATTGGCGCGATCAAGGGCGAACTGGCGGATACGCTGATGGCCTTCGAGCCGCGCCTGCTGCGCGAATCGATCGCCGTCTCGCGCGACGACACGCTCGACGCCGCCGAGCTCAAGATCCGTTTCGTCGTGCGCGCCGACCTGAACTGCGAGCCCGTGAACACGCCGATCCAGTTCGTCGCCGATGTCGAACTCGACACCGGCAAGATCGCGATCCGGAACCGGTAGCGGCAGATGAACCAGGAGTTCCTCGACCTCTACAACCGCGAATTGCGTCACTTCACGGAGCACAGCAAGGAGTTCGCCGAGGAGTTTCCCGGCATCGCCGAGCGCCTCGGCGGCCTCGTCGGGGACCGGATGGACCCGATGATCGGCGGCCTGCTGGAGGGCGCGGCCTTCCTCGCGGCGCGGGTCCAGCTCAAGCTCAAGCACGAGTTCCCGGAGTTCACCAACAACCTCATCGAGCAGCTTCTGCCGAACTTCCTCGCGCCGACGCCGTCGGCGCTGCTCGCCGGCGTGCGGCCGCCCTATCCCGACCCGGCGCTACGCGAGGGCGTCCGCGTCCGGCGCGGTTCCTATCTCGACGCGACCTATCTCGAGCGCGACCGCCGGATCGCCTGCCGCTATCGCCTGACGTCGGACGTCACGCTCTGGCCGTTCGATCTGACCTCTGCCGATTACATCGCCGCGCCGGCCGGTTTGCAGGCGCTCGGCCTGCCGACCGATGGGCGGGCGCTGGCGGGCTTGAGGCTGTCGCTGCGCCATCGCACCATGGCCAAGGCCGAGGATGAGCCGGATGCGACGGACCCGGCGCGCCAGCCCGCGAGTTGGTTCGCCGGCTGCAAATGCCGCGATCTCACCATCCATCTCGCCGGCGGCGAGGCGGATGCGATCGCGCTCTATGAGCAGGTCTTCGGGGATTGCGTCGGCATCTATTTCCGCCATCTCGACGCGTTCGGCGATCCCGTCATCACGACCGCGGCGGAGGTGCGCCTGGAGCAGATCGGGTTCTCGGAGCCCGAGGCGCTGCTGCCGGCCGACACCCGCGTCTTCCGCGGCTTTGACCTACTGCGCGAGCTGTTCTGGTTCCCGCGCAAGTTCCTCGGATTCAGGCTCGAGGGGCTTGCCGCCGTCATGCCGAAGCTGGAGGCCAGGGCCGTCGACATCATCATCGTCTTCGACGAGACCAATGCGCGCCTGGCGGCGGCGGTGAAGCGCGAGATGTTCGCGCTCTATGCAGCGCCGGCGGTCAATCTGTTCGAGAAGACCACCGACCGCATCCCGGTGCGCAGCAACGAGCACGAATACCAGGTCGTGCCCGATCGCGGCCGGCCGCTCGACTACGAGCCGCACAGCATTCTCGACGTCTACGCCCATTATGTCGGCGGGCGGGAGAAGCAGCCGGTCAATCCGCTCTATTCCTCGCCTGACGGCGCCTCGCCGACGCATGGCCTGCTTTACACGCAGCGCCGGCTGCCGCGCCGGCGCTCATCGGCCGAACGCCGGCAGGGCAGGGCGTCGGACTACACCGGTACCGAGATGTTCGTCTCGCTTTACGAGCCGGCGACGATCGGTGCGGGCGCGTCGGTGTCGGAGCTCAGCGTGCGGGCGCTATGCTCCAACCGCCATCTGACCGAGCATCTGCCGGTCGGGGCCGGCGGCGCGGATTTCCGCCTGCTCGATTCGACCGCGCTCGACATCGCCTGCATCGCGGGGCCGACGCCGCCGCGCGAGCCTGTCGTCGCCCAGCTCAGGTTGCGGTCGGAAACCGCCGGTACCGGCGCGGTGACCTGGCGGCTGATCAACCTGCTCAGCCTGAACCAGCTCGGGCTTGTCCAGCGTGGCGCGGGCCGGAATGGCGAGGCGCTGCGCGAGTTGCTCTCGCTGTTCGCCGATCTGTCCGACAGCGCCGTCGAGCGCCGCATCCGGGGCATCAAGAACGTCGACAGCCGCCCGGTCGTGCGGCGTTTCCCGCAGCGGGCCGGCACCGGCGCGGCGCGCGGGCTCGAAATCACGGTGACTCTGGACGAGAAGGCGTTTGAAGGCAGCGGCGCGTTCCTGCTCGGCGCGGTGCTGGACCGATTCTTCGCCGAATACGCCGCGATGAACCATTTCACCCAGACGGTGATCCGCACGGTCGAGCGTGGCGAGATCGCGCGCTGGCCGCCGCGCGCCGGTGGCAGGCGCATCCTGTGACCGGCGCACCCGACAGCGCGGTCAGGAGCGCGTTTCGCGCCGCGATTGAGGCCGAGCCCTGGCGGCACGATCTTTTCGCGGTGCTGCGGCGGGCCGAGCGCAGCTTCCCCGACAAGCCGCGCATCGGCGACGCGGCGGCGATGCGCGACGAGTATGTCGCGCTGGCCGAGCCCGCCTTTCTGGATTTCCCGCCCTCGACGATCGGCGCGGCCGATACGGACGCGCAAGGCCGCTTGCGCCTGTTCGTCAAGTTTCTCGGCCTGCTCGGGCCGCACGGCGCACTGCCGCTTTCGACCACCGAGGAGACGCTGCACTGGCAGCTCGCCAATGACGAGGCCTTCCCGCGCTTCCTCGACATCTTCAACCACCGTTTCCTGCAGCTCTTCTTCCGGGCCTGGGCGGATTCGCGCCCGGTGGCCCAGCACGACCGGCCGGAGTCGGACCGTTTCGCGGCCTATGTCGGCAGCGCGATCGGACTCGGTTCGCCGCCCTATCACGGGCTCGACGCGGTACCCGACCCCGAGAAACTGGCTCATGCCGGACTGATCGGCGCGCAGGCGAAATCGGCGTCGCGGCTGCGCGGCTTCCTTGCGGGCATCCTGAAGGCCGATGTCGAGATCGAGCAGTTCGTCGGCATGCGGCTCGTCTTCGACCCCGCCGACCGCACCCGGCTCGGGGCCGGCCATTGCAGCCTCGGGCGCGATGCGCTGGTCGGGGCCGGCGTCTACAGCGTCGAGGACAAGTTCCGGGTCGTCATCGTCGCGCGCGACATGGCCGAGTTTCGCCGGCTCCTGCCGAGCGGGGACCGCTGCGAGATGCTGGCGGACGCGGTCTTCTTCCATCTCGGCGACCAGTTCGAATGGGATGTGGAACTGGCCCTGCCGGTCGGCGAGGTCGAGCCGGTCAGCCTCGGCCGCTCCGGCCATCTCGGCTGGACGAGCTGGATGGCTCCCAACTGGAGCGTCGGAGAGGGCGCGCTGCGCCGAGACGCCCGGTTCCATCCGGCCGAGCGCCTGCGCCAGAAACGCGACGCCCGCGCCAAGGCACAATCCGAAAAGGCGCGCCCAGCCGCGTCGAAAAAGCCACGTTCCAACACATGATCCAGGTCTGATCAGGGAAAAAAACCATGGCCGACATCAGCCTCGAAGCCGTCACAGGCAAGCTCAACCGCATCGGCTACGAGGCGTTCATCATGGCGTTGCGGCAGGCCAAGGGGGCCGGCAACCGCAATGTCGAGCTGGGGCACTGGCTGGCGCAAATTCTACTGCGGCCCTCGACCGATATCGGCCTTACGGCCCGACATTACGGGCTCGACATGGGCAAGCTCGCGACCGATATCGGCGCGGTCATCGACGGGTTCCGCAAGAACGAAACCGAGATGCCCGGCGTCGCCAACAACGTCGTCGATCTGCTCGACCGCGGCTGGCACTACGCGACATTGTTCTTCGGCGAGACCCAGATCAGGACGGGCCATGTCCTGGTCGCCGCGCTCAAATCGCTCGAGCTCAAGCGGGCGCTGACCGGCATCTCGAAGGAGTTCGCCAAGATCCCGGTCGACGAACTCGCGGCGGGACACAGCAAGATCTGGCACGAATCCGAGGAAGAGAACCTGCGCCCGATGGACGGCTCTGGCCTGCGCGCAGCGGGCACGCCGGGTGCCGAGGCCGCCGAGGGGGCCAAGGGCACCACGGCGCTCGACCGCTTCTCGCAGGACCTCACGGCGCGGGCCAGCGAGGGCAAGATGGACCCGATCCTCGGGCGCGACGAGGAGATTCGGCAGGTCATCGACGTGCTGATGCGTCGCCGGCAGAACAACCCGATCCTTACCGGCGAGGCCGGCGTCGGCAAGACCGCGATCGCCGAGGGCTTCGCCCAGCGCGTCGCGGCGGGCGACGTGCCGCCGCCGCTCAAGGGCGTGCGGGTCTGTGCGCTCGACATCGGGCTGATGCAGGCCGGCGCCTCGATGAAGGGCGAGTTCGAGCAGCGCCTGCGCGCCGTGATCGACGAGGTCCAGTCCTCGCCCACGCCGGTGATCCTGTTCATCGACGAGGCGCACACGCTGATCGGCGCCGGCGGCCCGGCCGGCACCGGCGATGCCGCGAACCTGCTCAAGCCGGCTCTGGCGCGCGGCACGCTGCGGACCATCGCGGCGACGACATGGTCGGAATACCGCCAGTATTTCGAGAAGGACCCGGCGCTGACCCGGCGCTTCCAGCCGGTCAATGTCGACGAGCCGGATGTGGCGCGCTGCTGCACCATGCTGCGCGGGCTGATCGCGCCGATGGAGAAGCATCACAAGGTCCGCATCTCGGACGCTGCGATTGTGGCCGCCGTGACGCTGTCGAGCCGCTACATCCCGGCGCGGCAACTGCCCGACAAGGCGGTCAGCCTGCTCGACACCGCCTGCGCCCGTGTCGCGATCAGCCAGAGCGCGACGCCGGCCACAATCGAGGACGCGCGCGTCGCCATTTCCGCGCTGGAGCAGGAGAAGGCGGCGCTGCTGTCGGATCGTGATCTCGGCAGCGAGACGGGAAAACGCGTCGGCGAGATCGACGCCGAGATCGCCGAGAAACAGGACAAGCTCACCGCGCTGAACGCCGCCTTCGAAAGCGAGCGCGCCATCGTCGCGGAAATCACGGAGCTGCGCGCGAAGCTCGCCGAAAAGCCGGCCATGACCGCCGCCGGCGCCGAAGACGCTGCGTCAGAGACGGATGCCGGGGAGCCGACGCCGGAGCCAGCCGCGGCCGATGCGCTTGATCCCGATGCGGCCCGGGCGAGCCTGTCTGAAAAATTCGCAGCGCTCGGCGCGATCGATCCCGCGCAGCGCATGATCTACGCCCATGTCGACGAGCAGTCGGTCGCGTCGGTTGTTTCCGACTGGACCGGCATCCCGGTCGGCCGGATGGTCAAGGACGAGATCGAGAACGTGCTCAACCTCGCAGACACGCTGAACAAGCGCGTCGTCGGACAGGGGCATGGCATCTCGATGATCTCCAAGCGCATCGAGACCAGCCGCGCCAAGCTCGACAATCCCAACAAGCCAATCGGCGTGTTCATGCTGTGCGGCCCGTCCGGTGTCGGCAAGACCGAGACGGCGCTGGCGCTGGCGGAATCGCTTTATGGCGGCGAGCAGAACGTTATCACCATCAACATGAGCGAGTTCCAGGAGGCGCACACCGTCTCGACCCTGAAGGGCGCGCCTCCCGGCTATGTCGGCTATGGCGAGGGTGGCCGCTTGACCGAGGCCGTGCGGCGCAAACCTTACTCAGTCGTGCTGCTCGACGAGATCGAGAAGGCGCATCCGGATGTCCACGAGCTGTTCTTCCAGGTCTTCGACAAGGGCGTAATGGAGGACGGCACCGGCCGGCGCATCGACTTCAAGAACACGCTGATCATCCTGACCTCGAATGTCGGCACGGACGAGATCATGCGGATGGCGGGCGACGAGGCGCACCGGCCCGATCCCGACGAGCTTTCTGCCGCGCTCAGGCCGGCGTTGCTGAAAGTGTTCCCGCCGGCGCTGATCGGCCGGCTCGTGGTCATCCCCTATTACCCGCTCTCGCCGGACATGCTCGGCGGCATCGTGCGGCTGCAGCTCGGCCGCATCGGCAAGCGCCTGCGCGACAACCACAACGCCGCCTTCCGCTACGATGACGCCGTGGTCGCGCAGATCGTGGCGCAATGCGCCGATCCGGATTCGGGCGGCCGCATGATCGACAACATCATCACCAATGCGATGCTGCCGGCGCTCTCGCGCCAGATCCTCAACCTCCAGCTCGACAAGAAGGAGCTGACTGAAGCGTCCGTGGCGGTCGAGGACGGGCGTTTCGTGTATCATTGCGCCTGATCGCAGCCGCCGCGAGATGAGGAGACGATGCAACCCGTCCGCCTGAAGTCGCGCATGAGCCAGCGGGCCGAGGAGCCTGCCGAGCTCAAGCCGGTGACGGAGCGCCGCCCGAGGGCGCGGTCGCGCCGCCGCTGGCTGACGCCCGTGCTCGCGCTGCTGGCGGTCGTCGGCCTCGGCTGGGGCGGGTTCGCGAGCTGGCGGCTCGTCGAGGAGCAGGCGATCGTCGCGTCGCTGCGGCAGGAGCAGGAGCTGCTTCAGGCGACCTATACCGAGCGCGAGCGGGCCTGGACGCGCCGGCTGCTGGCCGCCGTCAGCACGCAGCGCGCGCCCCAGAGCGGGGGCGGCGACGCTGCCCCCGATGATGCGCTGGCCGATCTGATCTCGCGTCAGGTCGAGCTGGAGGCGCGCCAGACTCTGCTTGGGGCGCTGACCGCGCCCGCCGTCGAGCCGCTGGCCCCGGCGCGCGGCGCGCTCGCGCCGACGCCCGGCCGCGTTACGCAGCTTGCGCCGTCGAGCATCTTCGACCGCTTCGATCCTGCGGTCACGGCGCGCCAGCGCGGCCAGATCGCTGCTTTGCTGCGCGCCACGGAAGCGCTGCCTAAGCCGGAGCGCATTGCCACGCTTGCCGCTTCGCTCGACCGTGTCGCGGCCCTGCAAGGGCGGCAGCTTTCACTGCTCGGCGCGCGTTATGCCGGGCGCGTGAAGGAGTTTCAGGGCGTGCTGGCCGAAATCGGCCTCGATGTGGCCAATCTGAAGCTGCCTTCGGCGCGCGCCGGTACCGGCGGGCCGTTCATCCCGGTCTCGGCCGCGTTCCGGCCCGGCAGCTTCGAGCATGCGGTGCTGCAACTCGGCCCGGCGCAGGCGCAGTTCGGGCGTTGGCGCGAACTCGCCGCGCTCGTGCCGCTGCGCCGGCCGCTCGACGGCGACGACAGCACGACCAGCAATTTCGGCCCGCGCTCGGACCCGTTCACGGGCGCGACCGCGATGCATTCCGGCATGGATTTTCGCGGCGAGACCGGCACGCCGGTCTATGCGGCCGGGACCGGTAAGGTGCTGCGCGCCGAGGTCGCCGGGGGCTACGGCAATCTCGTCGAGCTCGACCATGGCAACGGGCTGACGACGCGCTACGCCCATCTGAACGCCTTCGAGGTCAAGCAGGGCGACATTGTGCCCTTCGGCGCGATCATCGGCCGGGTCGGCTCGACGGGCCGCTCGACCGGGCCGCATCTGCATTACGAGACGCGGCTGGCCGACAAGCCGCTCGATCCGCTGCGCTTCATCCAGGCCGGGCAGAGGCTGTCGCGCTAACCGATCGAACCCTGCGACCGATCGACGATTTCGTGGGGGAGGATGATCCGGCGCGGCGTGTTCGGCTCCATCATGCGCAGGACCGCCTCGCCATAAGCCTGGTAGGGGATCCGCACGGAGGAGAGCCAGGGCGCGACCCAGGGATTGAGCGGGTTGTCGTCGAAGCCGAGCAGAGGCGGCATCGACGCGGCGTCGAGCCCTGCCTCGATCAGCCGGCGATGCGCGCCAAACGCAATCATGTCGCTGGCGCAGGCGATGCCGGCCGGCAGCGCGTAGCCCGAGAGCAGGGCGTCGGCAGCGCAATAGCCGATTTCGAGATGCTCGGCCGCGGCGGTCGTGAAGAAGCGTTCGGGGGGCAGGGCCAGGCCGGCGTCCGCGAAGGCTTGGCTGATGCCGCCGAGCCTGTCGATCGTGGCGGACGAACCGAGATGGCCATGCACGACCGCGATGTCGGCGAGGCCGCGCGCGAGGAAGAAGCCGGCCGCGTCCCGCCCGGCTTTGGCGTTGTCGATGCCGATGAAGGGCTGGGCGTCATCGTCCGGACAGCGGCGGTTGACGAAGATCAGGGGCTCGCCGGCTTGCCGCATCGCGGCGAGGACAGGACTTTCCACCGCGCCGAGCAGCACGGTCGCACGGACCAGATGGGCGCGCATCTCGAGCAGGTATTCGTCTTGCAGTTCGGCCCGGTCATGGCTGTCGCAGAGCGCCAGCACGAGCCCGCGCGTGCGCAGCGCGATCTCGACCGAGGCCGCGATCGCAGTCATCGCAGGGTTGGCGAGATTGGCCGCGATGACGGCGACGAGTCGGCTCTGACGCTGGCGCAGCGAGCGCCCCGCGCTCATCGGACGGTAGCCGAGTTCCGTGATGGCCGCCCTGACGCGCGCAACCGTCGCGGGCGAGGCCATGTTGGCGACGCCGTTGACGACGCGCGAGACGGTGGCGATCGAGACCTGCGCGCGCGCCGCCACGGCGCGGATCGAGACGCCGCGCTCGGAGCCGGCGGCCTTGCTCGTCGCAGGTTTTTCAGGCTTTCCAGACACTTGCGCCCCTTGCCATCTGTCTGTTGCAGGCCCCTTGATGTCTTGATCGGATCGGCCTTATGATAAGTCAACGAAAACGTTTACGTAACCGATGAACGGTTGCGGATCCAGGGAGGATCGACCATGCGACTGGCCAAGTTTATGGGCGGCGCCTTTGCCGCCGCGATGCTGTTCTGCGCCCCGCTGAAGGCGCAAGAACTGACGATCTGGCACGATCTCGGCGATAACGGGATCAAGTGGTTCCAGGCGGCCGGGGCGGAGTTCGCCAAGACCAAGCCCGGCGTCACGGTGCGCTCGCTGTCCTATCCGACCGACCAGTGGTTCGGCCGCGTCATCGGCGCGCTCAACACCGACACCGCGCCCGACCTCATCTTCAACAATTACGAGCGCGTGATCCGCATCGAGAACCAAACCGGCAAGGTCATGGACCTGAAGCCCGTGCTGGCCGATGTCGCCGACAGGAGCTTCCTCGCCGAGGACGATCTCAAGGTCGCGACCTACAAGGGCAAGATGATCATCCTGCCGGCCCAGCGCGTGCAGATGGCGCTCGGCGTGCGCAAGAGCTGGCTCGACAAGACCGGCGAAAAGTTCCCCGAGACCTGGGATGACGCCAAGCGCATCGCGGCGAAGTTCCGCGATGCCGACCCGGACGGCAACGGCCGGGCCGACACCTTCGGTTTCGCCCTGCAGGCCGCCAAGCCGCGCGACCTGATCCATATGCTCGACCTCTTCACCTTCGGCACCGGCTTGCGCCACACGCTGATCGACCCCGAGGGCAAGATCACCATCGACCAGCCCAAGCACGCGCAGGTGCTGGAGGAGTTCCTCAAGACCTATTCGAGCTACAAATTCGTCGCGCCCGATACGATCAACCACTCCTTCAACGAGATGTATCAGGTAATCGAGGGCGGCCGCGCCGGCATGTTCCGCGTCGGCGACTGGAACGTGCGCAAATGGGACGGTGCCAACGTGCTGAACGGCGATTTCGTCTCCGGACCCTGGCCCCGTTTCACCGACGGCGAGAAGAACGCCGTCGTGATCGGCGGCATGCGCGGCGTCGCGGTGCCCGAGAACGCGCCCAACAAGGCGCTCGCGGTCGAATTCGCCAAATTCCTGCTCGGAAAGCAGGCGCAGCAGGCCTCGCTGGAGACGGTCGGGGCGGGCGTGCGCAAGGATCTCGACGTCTCGAAGCTCTCCGAGCGCCAGCAGTATTTCGCCAAGGCGGAGGCCCGGCTCGTCGCCTACGACTTCCCGGAGTCGATCCATGCGTTCTATCCGGAGCTGGAGGCCGCCTTCCACCGCAAGCTGCTCGCCGGCCTCGCCAGCCCGCCGGCCGACTGGAAGCCCTTCATCGCCGAGACGGCCAAAGAGATGCGGGAGCTCGCGGCGAAGCTGTCGAAGGGGTGAGCGTCACGCCTCTCGCCCGCTCATTCCCTCAGCCCTCGTCCTGAGGAGCCGCCGAAGGCGGCGTCTCGAAGCATGTTCCAGTTCGTTCCGGAGATAACTGGAGCGTCCTTCGAGACGCGCTCCTGCGGAGCGCTCCTCAGGATGAGGGCTGAGGATTGGAAGTCGCGTAGTCAGGACGACGGATCGGCTAGCCATGACCAGCGCCACCCTTCCCATGCCAAACGAGCGAGCCGGCCTCTCAGGTCGGCTCGGCGAGGCCTGGGAGCACCGCGTGTTCTACCTCTTCGTCGCGCCCTTCGCGGCGCTGACGATCCTGTTCGGAATCTGGCCGATCCTGCTCTCAATCCAGGTCTCGTTCACGGCGTCCGCCAGCGCACTGAAGCCCAATCCGATTTATGTCGGGCTGGCCAACTACGCCGCCGTGCTGGCCGATCCGGTCTTTCTCGCCTCGCTCGCGCGCACGCTGCTCTACACGGCGCTGTCGGTGGTCGCGAACCTCGCCTTCGCGCTCGGCTTCGCCACCTTGCTCGACTCGACCCTGCTGAAGCGCGGCAATCTGTTCTTTCGGCTGGCCATCTTCCTGCCGGTGGTGACGCCCGACGTCGCCGGCTATGTCGTCTGGCGCTGGCTCTACGACCGCTCCTTCGGGGCGATCAATGCGGGGCTCGACCTCGTCGGCCTGCCGGCCTTCGGCGGGCTGTCGAGCCCCAACACCGCCATGTTTGCCGTGCTGGTCGCCGAGCTCTGGCACCATGCCGGCTTCTACGTGATCATCTTCCTCGCCAACCTCTCGATCCGCGACAAGGCGCTGGAGGAGGCGGCCCATATCGACGGCGCCACCACCTGGCAGCGCTGGCGCTACGTCATCCTGCCGCAGCTCAGGCCGGCGCTGATGATCAACACCGTCTATGCGCTGATCCAGTTCCTCAAGACGTTCACCGTCGTCGTGGTGATGACCAAGGGCGGGCCATCCGACCAGACCAATTTCGTCAGCTACTACGCTTACCAGCTCTTCGACCAGGGCCGCTATGGCGAGGCGACGGCGATGGCTTCGATCCTCTTCGCCATCGTCATCTGCATCTCGCTGACCGCCTTCAGAATCGGCGACAGGAGGGTCGGATGAAGGACGCCGCCGCGCCCTCGGGCCAGCATTCGCCGCTCGCCTACGTCGCAGCCTATGGCATAGCCAGCGTCGTCAGCCTTCTCTTCCTCTATCCTTACTGGTGGATGCTGGTCTCGGCCTTCCGCTCGACGCGCGAGATGCTGTCGGCCCCACTCAGGCTTCTGCCCGAGCGCTTCGATCTGTCAATCCTGTCGGAGATTTCGAGCATCGGTGGGGTCGAGCTCTGGCGCTACGCCTTCAATTCGGTGGCGATCACCTGCGCATCCACGCTGCTCGGCGTCACGGTCACGGCGCTCGGGGCCTATGCGCTCGTGCGAAGGCCGCGCCTGCCTGGCTTTTCGCTGCTGCGCTACGGCTTCCTGATCACCATCATGTATCCCTACATGCTGCTGGTGATCCCGGTC
This sequence comes from Rhizobiales bacterium CCH3-A5, assembly GCA_001556025.1. Taxonomy (GTDB): domain Bacteria; phylum Pseudomonadota; class Alphaproteobacteria; order Rhizobiales; family Beijerinckiaceae; genus Allobosea. The sequence goes on along the minus strand of LSIB01000163.1, from coordinate 192,446 downwards.
TATCTCGTGATGTTCAAGCTCGGCCTCCTCGGCTCCTACGCCGGCATCGTGCTGTTCCTGGCGTTGGGCCCGATCCAGTTCTTTCTGTTCGAGCAGTTTTTTCGTGCCATCCCGCCCGAGGTGATCGAGGCCGCCGTCATCGACGGCGCGAGCGAGGCGCAGGTTCTGTTCAAGGTGGTGATGCCGATGGCCGCGCCCGTGGTCGCGACGGTCGCGATCATCACCTTCCTGCTCAACTGGGCGCAGTGGTTCCCGATCCTGGTGATCTCGCGCACGCCCGACACCTATACGCTGCCGGTGGCGCTGCTCTCGATGAACGGCGAACTCGGCGCGAATTTCCAGGGCATCATGGCGCTTTCTGTGATCACGACGCTGCCGGTGGCGGTGTTGTTCCTGATCGCCCAGAAGCGCGTGATGGAAGGCATGGCGGCGGGAGCGGTGAAGGGATGACGCAGGCAAGGCAAGTGCGACGCATGGCGGGCGACCCGCTGGAGGGCCTCGCGCGGCGCATCGACGAGGCGCGCTCGCGCACGCTGGACTGGTTCACGTCGATGCAGGCGCATGGCGAGCCGCGCGGCGTGATGCGGATCAGCGCCCATCACGATGTCGACGCGTGGCCCGGTATGCTGCTGCCGGGCAGTTACAACGGGATCAATGCCTTAAGCCTTCTCGGCGACCTCGACGGCTGGTCGAGGACCGACCGATTGGGGCTGGTCGACTGGTTCGAGCGCGCGCGCCTGCCCGACGGCCGCTTCCGCATCGCCGGCATGGTGGACGCCGACGTGTTCAAGAAGCCGGACCGCGCCGAGACCTGGCGCTATATCGACTTTCACGTCACCAATTACACGCTCGGCGCGATCGCGGCGCTGGATCCCGACCGCAGGGCTGAGCTTGCCTTCGCCAAGCCGCTGCTCGATCCGACGGAGCTTGGCTACTGGCTGAGCCAGCGCGATCTGCGCGACCCCTGGCAGGAGGGTAACAACATCGTCAATCTCGGCAGTTTCTGGCTGCTGATGGCGCAGCATGGCGACGCTGCGCTGAAGGCGCGGGTTGCGGCCGCGTTCGGCCAGCTCTTCGCCTGGCATGACCGGCTGCAGGAGCCATCGACCGGCTTCTGGGGCGTCGGCCAGCTCTCCGACCCGCTGAAACTCCTGCATGCCTTCGCCGGTTCGATGCATAACTTCCATCTCTGGTACGCGACCGGGCGGCCGCTGCCCTATCAGGACCGCGCGATCGACTATTGCCTGACCCTGCCGCCGGCCATCGACAGCGCCTGCATCGATGTCGATGCCGTCGATGTGCTCGTCCACGGACACGCCCTGCTGGATTATCGCCGGCCTGACATCGAGCGCTGGTGCCTGTCGATGCTGGAGGCGTTGCTCGACTTCCAGAACGACGATGGCGGCTTTGCCGATGTGAGCGAGGGCGTGCGCCGGCAGGATGGCTGGGTCGGCGGCTATGAGGAGCCCCAGGGGCTTTCCAACGGCTTCGCCACCTGGTTCCGATGGATCGCGATCGCCATGATCGCCGATCTGGTCTGGCCCGGCCGCTGGCCGTGGCGATTCCGGCACATGGCAGGCATCGGCTATCGGCGGCAGCCGTGACGGCGAAGCGAGTCCGGCTCTACCGCCCCCGCGCCGGCTGCGAGACGAGATAGGCCGATATCGCCTCGGTCAGCCGCGCCGCCTTGGCGACGTTGTCGGCGTTGGAGACCATCAGCGCGGTGACCAGCGCCTCGATCACCAGCACGGCCGCGGCGCTGCTCGACGACAGCACCGGGTGCGTGCTCTGCGCGATCAGCACCTCCTGCGCCAGCGGCGCGAGCGGTGAGGCGGCCGAATCCGTGATCGCCGCGATCGAGGCGCCGCGGTCGGCGGCGTAGCGCGTCAGATGCACGGCGTCGGTGGCGTAGCGCGGGAAGGAGATCGCGATCAGCGCGTCGTCGGGCGCCAGATTCATCAGTCGGCCGGCTGCGATCTCGGTTCCCCCAAATTCGACGATGTTGACGAGCTGCTGGCAGAAGGGCTGCAGGCCGAGCGTCAGCAGGCCTGCGAGATGGGCCGACAGCCCGAATCCCATCACATAGACGCAGCGCGCCGCCACCAGCCGCTCGACCACGCGGTCGAGCGCGGCCGGTTCCAGGCCTTCGGCCGTTGCGCGCAGATTGGCCAGCGTGTCCTGCAGGCCCTCGCGCAGGGGCGAGGCGCCGTCTGTGCGGTTGAAGCTGCCCTTCAGCTTCTCGACCGGGCGCAGCACCGCCTGCAGCGTGTCGGCCAGAGCCGCGCGCAAATCCGGAAAGCCGGGAAAGCCGAGCGCGCGGGCAAAGCGCGACAGGGTCGCGGTCGAGACGCCGCTGGCGGCCGCCAGATCCTCGATCGAGAGCGCCGAGCCGCGCACCGGGTTGCGCAGCAGATGCTCGGCGATGGTCCGGTGCGAGGCCGAGCCCGCCGCCTGCAGCGCCAGCAGGCGCTGCCCCAGCTCCGACGCGGCGAAGGCGACGTCGCTGACGCCATTTTGTGCATGAAGAGATATTTTCATAACTTGACCATATGAAAATTGTTCGCCAGTGTGAAGTCAGAGCGGGACATAAAGATCCAATCCATTCGCATCGGGAGACATCATCATGCTGAAGCGCACATTCCTGGCGGCCATCGCCGCGGCCGCTTTCTCCACCATTCTCGCCGGCCCGAGCTTCGCGCAGGCGCAAAAGCTGCGCATCGGGGTCGAGGGCAATTATCCCCCGTTCTCGATGATCGCTCCGGACGGCAAGCTCGGCGGGTTCGATATCGACATCGCCAACGCAATCTGCGCGCAGATGAAGGCCGAGTGCAGCTTCGTCCAGCAGGAATTCGACGGGATGATCCCAGCGCTGAACGCGAAGAAGTTCGACCTGATCGTCGCCTCGATGACGATCACCGATGCGCGCAAGAAAGCGGTCGATTTCTCCGATCCCTATTACGACGTGCCCTCGCGCTTCGTCGCCAAGGCCGGCGCTTTCGCCGATCATTCGCCGGCTTCGCTCAAGGGCAAGACCATCGTCGTGCTGCGCAACTCGCCCCGCGCCGCCTATCTCGCCGAAAATTACAAGGAGAGCACGGTCGTGCTCGCCGGCAAGGAGACCGAAGTCTATATGGAACTCGCGGTCGGCCGGGCGGATGTCGGCTTCGGCTCCTCGGTCGTTTCGGGCGAGGCCTTCCTCAAGAAGCCCGAAGGGAAGGGCTATGCCCAGCTCGGTCCCTCGATCCGGATCGGCGCGGGCTCGGGCGTCGGCATTGCGGTGCGCAAGGACGACGAGGCGCTGCGCACGAAGATCAACGCCGCGCTCGCCGCGCTGAAGGGCAATGGCGAGTACAAGAGGCTGGCGGACAAGTATTTCGACTTCGACGTTTCGGGGTCGTGAGGCATCTGACGCTCGCCTCGCGCTCCAACCCATCCCGTCATGGTCGGGCTTGTCCCGACCATCCACGTCTTCGAACCGCATGATCGCATCGAACGTCGCAAGACGTGGCTGCTCGGCACAAGGCCGAGCATGACGGGTGGGTCGCGCCGATCGGACGCTCGCATGTTCCTGCACGGCTATCTCCCCGCCATCCTCGAAGGCCTGCGCTCGACGTTGCTGGTGTCGGCGACGTCGCTCGCCATCGCCTGCGTCTTCGGGCTGATCGGCGCGGCCGCCAAGCTTTCGCCGTCGCGCGCGGCCAACATCGCTGCTGACGCCTACACCACGCTGATCAGGGGCCTGCCCGAACTCGTGCTGCTGCTGCTGATCTTCTATGGCGGCCAGATCATGATCAACAGGCTCGCCGACAAGGCAGGGCTCGGCTATATCGACATCAACCCCTTCATCGCCGGTACGACGACGCTGGGCTTCATCTTCGGGGCCTATCTCACCGAGACGTTTCGCGGCGCGATCCTCGCCATTCCGCGCGGTCAGGCCGAAGCGGGGCAGGCCTATGGCATGAGCCGGCTCATGGTGCTGCGCCGCATCGTGCTGCCGCAGATGGTGCGCCACGCCATTCCCGGCTTCACCAACAACTGGCTGGTGATGATCAAGGCGACCGCGCTGCTCTCGATCATCGGACTCGACGACATGGTCCATCGCGCCAATCTGGCTTCGGCCGCGACGCGCGAGCCCTTCACCTTCTATGCCGCGATCGGGGCGATCTACCTCGCGGTCACGACGGTCTCGATCCTGGCGCTTGGCTGGGTCGAGCGTCGCTTCTCGCTGGGCGTCAGGAAAGTCGAGTTTTGATGATCGACTGGACCCTCATCGCCGAATCGCTGCCCGCTTACTGGAAAGGGCTGCAGGTCAGCCTGGTTCTGATGGCGATCTGCGTCAGCGCCTCGTTCGTGCTGTCGGTGCCGCTCGCCATAGCGCGCGTGTCGCCCAACCCGTTCCTGTCGAAGCCGGTGTTCCTCTACACCTATGTGATCCGGGGCACGCCGCTGCTGGTGCAGCTCTACATGATCTATTTCGGGCTGGCGCAGTTCGAATGGTTGCGCGAGAGCGCCGCCTGGCCGCTGTTCCGCAACGCCTGGTTCTGCGCCTGGCTCGCCTTCGCGCTGAACTCGACCGCCTATACGACCGAGATCCTGGCCGGCGCGCTGCGCCAGACTCCGAACGGCGAGCTGGAGGCGGCGCGCAGTCTCGGCCTCTCTACCACGTCGATCTACCGTCGCATCCTGCTGCCGAGCGCGATCCGCCGGGCGCTGCCGCAATATGGCAACGAACTCGTCATGGTGATGCACGCGACCTCGATCGCCAGCGCCGTCACCATCGTCGAGCTCACCCGCACCGCGCGCGACGTCTATTACAACAGCCTCGCGCCGCTGGAAGCTTTTGGCATGGTGGCGGTGTTCTACTTCGTCATCACCTTTACGCTCGTCGGCATCGTCAAGCTGCTCGAAGGGCGCTTCCTCAAGCATCTGCGGCCAAAATCCGCCGACACCAGACCTACCGAAATGACGCCGGCCTGAACCCATGATCACCGATAGCTACGCCATTCCCGCCGGCAGCCCCGGCACGAGCCATCACCTGACTGTCCATCGCTTCGGACGGCAGGGCGCGCGTCCCTGCGTCTACATCCAGGCTGCGCTCCATGCCGATGAGATTCCCGGCATGATCTGCGCCCAGAGCCTGCGTCGCGAACTCGTCGCGATCGAGGCGGCGGGCGATCTCATCGGCGAGGTCGTGCTCGTGCCCGTCGCCAATCCGCTGGGCCTGGGCCAGCAGGTGCTGGGCCAGCCGGTCGGGCGCTTTTCGCTCAGTGACGGCGGCAATTTCAACCGCGATTTTCCGGCGCTGGGCGAAGGCCTGATCGCGCGGATCGGCGACAGGCTCGGCTATGAACCGGAGGCTAATGCCGCGCTCATCCGGCAGGCGCTCATCGAGGAACTGGACGCGCGGCCGGCGCTCACTGCGGCCGAACATCTGAAGACGACGCTGCTCGGGCTCGCTCTGCCGGCCGATCTCGTGCTCGACCTGCATTGCGACGCAGAAGCCGCGATGCATCTCTATACCCATACCGCGTCGGCCGAGACCTTCGCGCCGCTGACGGCGCATCTGGGTGCGCGCGCCGTGCTGCTGGCGGAGGTTTCGGGCGGCGATCCGTTCGACGAGGCGCTGAGCCGGCCATGGGCCGAACTCGCCCGCGCCGTCCCCCATCTGCCTGTGCTCTTCGGCTGCCACTCGGTGACGGTCGAACTGCGCGGCCAGCGCGATGTCGACCACGCCATGGCCGATCGCGACGCCGCCGCGATCCTCGCCTTTCTGCGTCATGCCGGCGTGATCGCCGGCGGGCCGCCGGCGCTGCCGGAGGCCCTATGCCGCCCGACCGCGCTCGAAGCCTCGGAGCCGATCACCGCGCCGAGTTCGGGCATTCTGATCTATCGGCGCGAGGTCGGCGAGAGCGTGTCGGCCGGCGAGGTCATCGCCGAGATCATCGACCCGCTCACCGGAGAGGCAACCGAAGTCGCGACGCAATCGGATGGCGTGTTCTATGCGCGCTCGTCGCTCCGCTTCGCCACGCCGGGCAAACGGCTCGGCAAGGTCGCGGGCACGAGCGCCAAGCGCAGCGGCAAGCTCCTGAGCCCCTGAAGGGTGGACATGATGCAACAGGAAAAACTCCGCGCCGAAGGCCTGCGCAAGAGCTTTGGCGCGGTCGAGGTTTTGAAAGGCGTCTCGCTCGCCGCGAACTCCGGCGACGTCATCGCCATGATCGGCTCCTCGGGCTCCGGGAAAAGCACGGTGCTGCGCTGTCTCAACCTGCTGGAGAGGCCCAATGCCGGGCGCATCGTCGTTAGCGGCGAGGAGCTGCGCCTGACGCCCGACCGCAAGGGCGAACTCAGCGCCGCCGATCCGGCGCAGCTCCAGCGCATCCGGGCCAGGCTTGCCATGGTGTTTCAGCAGTTCAACCTGTGGGCCCATATGACGGCGCTGGAAAACGTCATCGAAGCGCCGATCCGCGTGCTCGGTCTGACGAAGGCCGAAGCCGTCGAGCGCGCCGAGCGCTATCTCGCCCGCGTCGGCGTCTCGCACCGCAAGGACGCCTATCCGGCGCATATGTCGGGGGGCGAGCAGCAGCGCGTCGCCATCGCCCGCGCGCTCGCCATGGAGCCCGAGGTCATGCTGTTCGACGAGCCGACCTCGGCGCTCGACCCCGAACTGGTCGGCGAGGTGCTGCGGGTGATGCGCTCGCTGGCGGAAGAAGGCCGCACTATGCTGGTCGTCACTCATGAGATGGGTTTTGCGCGCGAGGTGGCGAGCCGGGTGATCTTCCTGCATCGCGGGGTGGTGGAGGAGGAGGGCGCGCCCGCCGAGGTGCTGACGCGGCCCGCAAGCGAGCGGTTGCAGGGCTTTCTGTCGAACAGTCTGAAGTGAGCGCAGAGGTCTGAAATCTAGCTCCAGCGCTGTCGCCAGCTCGCGGCCGCGAGCGCGTCGATGGCGTCGAGCAGCGGCGTCGGCACCTGCGTGCGGCGGCCCAGCTCGCAGATCGCGGAAACGATCGCGCCGAGTTCCAGCGGGCGTCCGGCCTCCATGTCCTGCAGCATCGAGGTTTTGACCCCGACCATGGTCGGCGGCATCTGCAGGCGCTGGTCGGGGTCAGGGAGGTCGTCGACGCCGAGCGCCCGCGCCACCGCGATGCACTCGTTCATGATCGACTTGGCCAGCGCCCGCAGCGGCGGATCGCCGGCGATCACGTCGATCGTCGCAGCCGTGACGGCCGAGATCGGGTTGAAAGCGGCGTTGCCCAAGAGCTTGTGCCAGACGGCGGAGCGGATGTCGTCCGTCGCCTCTGCGTCGATGCCGCCGGCCTTGAGCAGGTCTACGACCTCGCGCAGGCGCGGTGTCGCGGCTGAGCGCGGTTCGCCGAGGATCAGGCGCTTGCGGCCGTTCCAGTCGATGCGGTTCGGCGCCGGGCGATTGGAGCCGACATAGACGACGCAGCCGAGAACCTGTGCCGTCGGAATCGCCGCCGCGAGCGCCCCGATAGGATCGACCGCAGCCAGTCGCGTGTCGCCGAAGCGCGGGTCGAGCCCGTCGAGATACCACCAGGGGATGCCGTTCAGCATCGGCACGACCAGGGTTTCTGGCCCGATAAGCGGCCTGAGCAGATCGAGCCCTCCCGCCCAGTCATGCGCCTTGTAGCCGACCGTGACGAGGTCCTGCGGCCCAAGCGCGGTGGCGTCGCTCGTGGCGCGGATGGCGAGCGTCTGCGACGTTCCGCCGGTCTCCAGCGTCAGGCCTTCGCTGGAGAGCAGGGCTGCGGTCGCGGGGCGCGCCACGACGACCGGATCCTGCCCCGCCTTGCGCAGATGCCAAGCGACGACGCCTCCGATCGCGCCCGCCCCGACGATGGCCACTTTCATCCCTGCCGCTCCCGTGGCGCCGGCGCGAAGGCCGGCAACGGCGGCAGTTGAGCAGCGATCATGCGGCTGGTCCATGCGCTGCGCCGCATGCCGCCATGCCGGGATCGCGTCAGATGCCGACGCGCTTCATCTGGGCGGCGGGGTAGCGCGTGCCGGCCGTCCGGCCCGGCGCGAAGGCGGCGTCGAGTTTGGCCAACACTGCGGGCGGAACCGACAGCGCCACCGCGTCGGCGTTCTGATCGAGCCAGCGCCTTTGCTTGGAGCCCGGCAGCGGCACGACGAAGGGCTTTCGCGACAGCAGCCAGACGATGGCGAGTTGCGCCGGCGTGCAGCCCTGCTGAGTGGCGGCCTCGCGCAGGGTTTCTAGCATGGCCAGGTTATGCGTCAGGTTCTCGCCCTGGAAGCGCGGCATGTCACGGCGGCGGTCCTTGGCTCCCAGCGCCTCCAGGCTGTCGATCGTGCCGGTGAGAAAGCCCCGGCCGAGCGGACTGTAGGCGACGAAGCCGATGCCGAGTTCCTCGCAGGCCGCCAGCAACCCGTCTTCCGGATCGCGGGTCCAGAGCGAGTACTCGGTCTGGAGCGCCGCGATCGGATGCACCGCATGGGCGCGGCGCAGGGTTGCGACAGAGGCCTCCGACAGGCCGAGATGGCGGACCTTGCCGGCCTCGACGAGGCGGGCCATCGCACCGACCGTCTCCTCGATCGGCACGCCCGGGTCGATACGGTGGGCGTAATAGAGGTCGATGTGCTCGACGCCGAGCCGCTTCAGGCTGAGATCGCAGGCCTGCGGCACGTAATCCGGCTTGCCATTGACCTCGGCGGTGCCGTCCGGCAGTCGGATGTTGCCGAACTTGGTCGCCAGCACGACCTTGTCGCGGATCGGAGAAACCGCCTTGCCGACCAGTTCCTCGTTAGCCCCGAAGTTATAGGCGTCGGCCGTGTCGATCAGCGTCACGCCACGCTCGGCGGCGCGGTGGATGGTGGCGGCCGCTTCCGCCGGGTCGGGCTCGCCATAGATCGGCGTCATGCTCATGCAGCCGAGCCCGATGGCGGAGACGGTCAGAGGGCCGAGGTTGCGGGTCTGCATGGCGGTCGTTCCTTGGGTAGTGGATTGGAACCACACCCGTCATCCCGGACAAGGCGCGAAGCGGCGCAGATCCGGGATCCATCCTAGAGAACGACGGTGCCCTATGATGGATCCCGGAGCTCCGCTTCGCTGCGTCCGGGACGACGGCGGTGTTTCAGTTGCGAAGCTAAAAGCGTTCTGCCCTCACTGGAAAATTTGGATATGCGGGATGCCGCGTGGAATAGATAAAATTTGATACGTTAACGATAGGTCGTCTGCGGGATGGGCTGTGGGACACCGGGTAGCATGTTGGTTACCCCCGTAATGCCATGGTCGACCAATGAATATCCATATCCCGTCATTGACCGACATGCTCGGTCTTCCAGACCTCAGCACAGTGACCGTCATCTCTCATCCCGATGAGAAGCTGATCGTGGTCAAGTCGGTCTTGGATAGGCCAGCTTGTCCGTCGTGCTCGGCAGAACCCCGCTTGGTTCATAAGCATGGCCCCGTCGAACAAGAATTTCGCGACATTCCGCACGGCACGCCGACCGTTCTCAGGCTGAAGCGCGACCGCTTCAAATGCAGCGCGTGCGGCAACACCTGGATGGAAAAGATCCCGTCCCTGGACGATGACCGTCTGATGACGCGGCGGCTGCGCAAATTCATCGAGAAACGCTGCCTGAAGGACACGAACTACAGCGTCGCCGACGACGTCGGCCTCGACGAGAGCACCATCCGGACCGTCTTCAAGGACTTCGTCGGGCTGATGGAGCGCCATGACCGTCCCGAGACGCCGCGCGTCCTGGGGATCGACGAGATCCACCTCAAGGACGTGCTCTGCGTCCTCACGGACCTGGAGGCGAAAAAGGTCTTCGACCTCCTCCCATCGCGCACGAAGGACTACCTCGACCCCTATTTCGGGGCCTTGCCGGGGAAGGATCGCGTCAAGGTCGTCGTTGCCGACATGTGGCGCGCCTACCATGATCTCGCGCGCACACATTTCCCCGGGCGCCCTGTCGTCGTGGACAAGTTCCACGTCGTCCGCTTCGCCCAGAATGGTCTGGACGAAATCAGGAAGCGCACCGGTCGCAGCTTGAGCCACGACCAGAAGATCCGCTTGAAAGACGAGCGGTTCCTCCTGCTCACGCGGGAGAAGTCGCTGACGGATGAGGAATGGGAACGGGTTCGCCCCTGGCTCGCCCAGTTTCCCGACCTACGGGCCGCCTACGAGACGAAGGAGCGGCTCTCGTCGCTCTATGAAGGGCAGGACCGCGCTGAAGCCGACCGCCTCCTCGGCGAATGCCTCAGAAGGATACCCTCCCATCTCGACAACGACTTCAAAGCCCTGATCAGCATCGTCAAGAACTGGCGTCCTGAGATCCTCGCCTACTTCGAGAACCCGTTCACGAACGGCTTCACCGAGGGCGTCAACGCGGCGATCCGGCAGATCGACCGGCAGGGACGCGGGTACAGCTTCGAGATCCTGCGGGCGCGCCTCCTCTACAAGGAGGTCACGACGAAAGGCCGGTCCTCAATCCGCCGCAAGCAGCGCCGGCCCAGCGACTCGATGTCGTTCATGGTGTTCGGCGCTGAAGATCGTGACGTCGTCTATGAGCGAGTGCTCATCCCGGGGAAGACCGTCTACCGTCGGCGCACGATCGCCGAGTTCAAAGCGGAGCTGGGTCAGTGGCTGGCTGAAGTGACCAAGACGACGGAGGACACGCCAGCCTGATAGTGGAGAAGCAGGGATCGAGCATTGGGGGACGACCCCGGAGAACCCTGTGAACCAGACCTCGCCAAGCCCGCGGAACCTGATCGGCCTCTACAGCGCCTGGCGCTTGGAAGACGAGGTTCTCGGCAATCCGACGAAACGTCGGCCGGACTTCCACATTGAGGCACGGATCGCGACATTCGCCGTCGAGCCGAGCGACATCCTCAAGCTGTCGGCCGGCATGGCGCGCCGAGAGGCGTTCCCGCTCGATGGCATTGAGACGGAGGAACTCGGCACTCGCTTCGTCGACGACGCGACCGCGACGTATCTGGAGGGCTTCACCGGCTGGTTCGAGCTGCCGGCGATCGGCGATCTGACCCTCGCCAAGCGGATTGACAAGCGCCTCATCACGCTGGGCCTGACCCGATTCATCACCGAGCCCGCCGACCTCGCCAAGACGCTCAAGCGTCACTGCCTGCCCGACGCCTGGGCCACGGACCGCGACAGCGAGGCATGGAAGCCGGCGCCACGGCGCGGCCCGAGCCTCGACGAGTTCGTCGATCGCGTGAACGACTTCGTCGGCGAGTACAACGAGCGCGAGGCGCGGCACCGGAAGAAGGCCGCGACGAGGTCCGGAGGCGGTATCGAGCGCTGACCCTCCCGCCATCCGCGCATTCCATGCTAAAATGAAAGACCGCGAGCATGCGTCAATCTGCTTCCAAGGCTTCTTCACCAATTTTGGTGATAGCGGCACGTCCTGACGTCAAAACCGCTAGGAACAAAACGCAAACCTTGCTTAGCTCGACGTATGTGCCCGGAATCGATTCGCGTAGCCCTCTTGTTCGGAAATCGATCGGCATGAGCCTGATCAAGTCCAAGAAAAGAGTCAGCGACCATGGCGAGGTCTTCACCCCGCCTTGGATGGTCGACGCCATGCTCGATCTGGTCAAGGCCGAGGCGGAACGCATCGAGTCCCGCTTCCTGGAGCCGGCCTGCGGCACCGGCCACTTCACCGTCTCGGTGCTGGGTCGCAAGCTCGACGCGGTGGAACGACGCTACGGCCGAAACCCCTTCGAGCGACGGCATTTCGCGCTGCTCGCCCTCATGAGCTGCTACGGCATCGAACTGCTCGCAGACAACGCGCGGGAATGCCGCGCGAACATGCTTGATCTGTTCCGCGACTACACACGCCCGGAAGATCCAGCCTCGACCATCGCGGCCGCCAAGCACGTCCTGAACGTCAACATCATCCAGGGCGACGCCCTGTCGATGAAGGCGATTGACGGCTCCGCCATCATCTTCGCCGAATGGGGATACCTCGGGAAGGGCCGCTTCCAGAGGCGTGACTTCCGCCTTGATGTCCTCACCGGCACGTCATCCTTCAAGAAGGAAGACTCCCTCTTCGCCAAGCTCGGCCAACACGAGATCTTCACGCCGCTACGCAGCTACGAGCCGATGACCATCGACGCGCTCGCCGCCACGCCCGAGGACGCCGACGAGGCCGCATGACGCAGCAAGCCCCCTTCGCGCTGCGACGGCGCAACCCCGACGTGCTGTCGTGCATCGCAAACCTGTCGAACGACGAGGTGTTCACGCCTCCGGACTTCGCGAACCAGATGCTCGACACGCTCGCAGCTGCATGGGCGGCTGGCAACGGGGGAGCCAACCTCTTCGCGGACCCGACAGCGCGCTTTCTCGACCCATGCACGAAGTCGGGAGTGTTCCTGAGGGAGATCGCGACGCGGCTCATTCGAGGCCTCGAGGAACAGATTCCAGACCTCCAGGCTCGTGTCGATCATATTCTGACGCGCCAGGTCTTCGGCATCGCGACGACCGAACTGACAAGCATGATGACCAGGCGCTCGCTCTATTGCTCCAAAGACGCAACTGGTCCGCATTCGATCGCCAAGAGCTTGGTCGCCCCCGCTGGCCATATCTGGTTCGAGCGTCTCGAGCATGATTGGAACGATGGCCGCTGCCGGTTCTGCGGAGCCAGCAGAAGCGTGTCGGACCGCGGAGACGCCCTCGAGACCCATGCCTATGCGTTCATTCACACTGACGACATCAAAGCTCGGATCGACGAGCTGTTCGGAGTACCCATGCAGTTCGACGTGATCATTGGAAATCCGCCTTACCAGATGACCGGCGGAGGCGGCGGCACCAACGACTCGCCGATCTACCAACATTTCGTCGAGCAGGCCATGAAGCTCGGTCCACGCTACCTCACGATGGTCATCCCCTCACGGTGGATGGCCGGCGGCCGCGGACTCGCCGATTTCCGCGCCACGTTCCTCGCCGATAGCCGGACGCGCGTCCTCGTCGACTACGAGAACGCCAAGGACGTCTTCCCCACCGTCGGTATCGGCGGAGGCGTGTGCTATTTCCTGTGGGACCGAGACGAACCAGGTTCATGTGCTGCCACGTTCGTCAAAAACGGTCAGTCAATCGGACCTTTCAAACGACGCCTCGACGCGCACGACGTCTTCGTCCGCGACAAGCAATCCGCCCAGATCCTCGACAAGATCCTGGCACGCGGGGAGACCTCATTTGAGGGCTTGGTCAGCGGCGACACGCCGTTCGGCCTGGCGACCAACTTCGCCGGCTACACCCAGAACAAGGCTCCGAAGGCAGACCAAGTCCGCCTTTATGCCAATCTCGCGACCAAGCGTGTTCAGGGAGCAATGGCACGCGACCAAATCACAAAGAACGCCCACCTGATCGATGTCTGGAAGCTGTTTCTACCGGTGGCCGGCTCCGGGCGCGAGCGCGAGCGGAACGGCGTCGACCTAGTCCTAGGGCCGCCGATGATCGGCGAGCCCGGATCAGTCTGCACGCAGACGTATCTCGTCGCCGGCCCCCTGCAATCACAGGATGAAGCGTCTAGTGTGCGGTCGTACCTGAACACCCGGTTCGCGCGCTTCTTGGTCTCCTTGCGCAAGCCGGCGCAGCATGTGTTTCGGTCGATGTACCGCTGGGTGCCGGTGCAGACATGGGACCGCAACTGGACCGACGCGGAAATCAATGCCCGCTATGGTCTCACGGACGACGAGGCAGCACACATCGCCGCCTTGATCCGTCCGATGGGCGGCGAAGATGAATAAGCCCAGCATCGAGGAGATCCTTGCGCCCAAGCCGGAGGCCAGACCTCGCATCTACGCATACGCGATCGAAGATGCCGCCCATGCAGGCCAGCTTAAGGTCGGTCAGACCACAAGGTCGGTGCGGGCCCGCATCAACGAGCAGCTCAGGACCGCCGCGATCAGGAACTACCGCATCGAAATCGATGAGTCGGCGACGCGTGACGACGGCACCATCTTCAGGGACAGCGACGTCCGAGAGGCGTTGAAGCGCAAGGGATTCGCCAATCCCCAGCTCGAATGGATGCACTGCTCCGTCGCCGACGTCAGGACCGTACTCACGGAGCTACGGATGGGCCAGCGCCTCACGGGCACCCATCACGACACATTTCCAATGCGCGCCGAGCAGAAGCGTGCCGTGGATCTCACGGAGGCCTACTACCGGTCGCGCTGGGCCGAGAACCCGAACGCCGCACCGCGCTTTCTCTGGAACGCCAAGATGCGGTTCGGCAAGACGTTCACCGCCTACCAGCTGGCCAAGCGACTGGGCGCGAAGCGCGTGCTGGTCGTAACCTTCAAGCCCGCCGTCGAGGACGCCTGGCAGCAGGACCTCGAGAACCACGTCGACTTCGACGGCTGGCAATTCTGCTCTCGCGCCTCCGGCCGCGATCCGCGCCACGCCGATACGACCAAGCCCATCGTCTGCTTCGGCTCCTTCCAGGATCTGCTCGGTCGCGACGCCACTGGCGCCGTCAAGGCCCGAAACGAGTGGATCCACGCCGTAGAATGGGACCTCGTGGTGTTCGACGAGTACCACTTCGGCGCCTGGCGGGACACGGCGAAGGAGCTGTTCGAGGGTGAAGACGAGCGATCGCAGGAAGAGGTAGCCAGCGAATACGCCGCCGGCCTCGCCAGCCTCAACGAGGCGATCGGCGCCCATGCGGCGCAAGAGGAGGAGGTGCTGCCGATCACCGCCAGCGCCTACCTCTACCTGTCGGGAACACCCTTCAAGGCGCTGCGCACCGGCGAGTTCATCGAGGAACAGATCTTCAACTGGACCTACACCGACGAGCAGCGCGCCAAGGCCGCGTTCTCGCTCGCGCATCCTGACCGGCTCAACCCCTACGGCGCGCTGCCGCAGATGCGTCTCCTCACCTATCAGATGCCAGACGAGCTCCTCGCCATCGCCCAAGGAGGCGAATTCGACGAGTTCGACCTGAATGCCTTCTTCGAAGCCACAGGGACAGGGAGCGCCCTCCGATTCCGCCACGAGGGCGATGTCCAGAAATGGCTCGACATCATCCGCGGGCAGCATCTGGCCACCTCGCATGAGGCGCTCAAGGTCGGCTCACGCCCGCCGTTCCCCTATTCGGACGTGCGCCTCTTACCCTATCTCCAGCACTCGTTCTGGTTCCTGCCCGATGTGGCGGCGTGCAGGGCTATGGCCAACCTCTTGGCCGCCAGGCACAACGTATTCTGGCACGATTACAAGATCGTTGTTGCAGCGGGCTCGGGCGCAGGCATCGGTCTTGATGCGGTACCGCCTGTCAGGACAGCGATCGGATCGGGCTTCGACACCAAGACGATCACGCTGTCCTGTGGCAAGCTCACCACCGGCGTCACCATCCCACAGTGGTCGTCGATCCTGATGCTGCGCAACCTCAAGTCTCCGGAGACCTACTTCCAGGCGGCTTTCCGGGTGCAGTCGCCCTGGTCGATCAAGAATCCCGACGGCGACGACCCGAACCGCGAAGAGGTGCTCAAGCCCGCATGCTTCGTGTTCGACTTCGCGCCGACGCGAGCCCTGCGCCAGCTCTCGGAATACGCGATCCGGCTTTCGCCGGAACAGGCGAACCCCGAGGTCGCGGTACGCGACCTGGTGTCGTTCTTGCCTGTGCTTGCCTACGACGGCGCAAACATGATGCAGGTCGACGCCGGCGGCATCCTCGACACCGCCATGGCCGGAACGTCGGCGACACTGCTCGCGCGCAAATGGGAGTCAGCGCTGCTCGTAAACGTGGACAACGACACGTTGCGCCGCATCCTCGATAATCCAGATGCCCTGGAGGCTGTCGGACGCATCGAAGGCTTCCGCGCTCTCGGCGACAACGTGCTCGAGACGATCATCAACCGCTCAGCGCAGATCAAGGACCTGAAGGCGAAGGCCAAAGAGCGAAACCTCACCGCAGGCGAGAAGCGCGAGCTCACGGCCGCTGAACGTGAATTCAAGTCGAAGCGAGAGGAAGTCCAGAGAAAGCTCATCAAGTTCGCCACGCGCGTCCCGCCCTTCATGTACCTCACCGATTTCCGCGAGAACACGCTCCAGGACGTCATTACCAAGCTCGAGCCGGATCTCTTCCGGACAGTGACCGGCCTCACCGTGAAGGACTTCCACCTGCTGGTCAGCCTGCGCGTGTTCAACACTGAGCACATGAACGCCGCGGTGTTCGCTTTCCGCCGCTACGAAGACGCTTCGCTTCGCTACTCGGGCGTCGATAGCCACCAGGGACTCACGCACTACGGGCTCTACGATACCGTGGTGGCGAAGGAGTAGGCCTCTTCAAGACCTTGAGCTTCCCACATCGCCTCCCAAAGCGGTCTACGTCGAAAGTACGTTAGCCCACGCTATATTCCGCATATCCGAAAATTTCGTTGAACTTCTTTTTCACGCCCGGGCCCGACTTGCGAAGATAGTCGTAGTCGACCGAGATGAGCTTGATGTCCTTCACCGCCGGGCTGCCGGCCGGCGGGGCGATGTCGCCGCGCGCGGCGTAGGAGCCTTCCTGCGGGAACAGCGCCTGCACCTCGTCGCTGATCATGAACTCGGCGAAGAGCTTGCCGGCGTTGGGGTTGGGCGAGCCCTTCACCACCGAGGTCGGCGAGGGAATCACATAGGTGCCGTCGCTCGGATAGACCGTCTCGATCGGGTGTCCGTCCTTGCGATCCTCCGCCGCGTAGGAATCGAGCGCGCCGGCCGCGATCACCCGCTCGCCGCGCTTGATCATGTCGGAGACCTGCTGGTTGCTCTGCACGACCATGATGTCGTTGGCGCGCAGCTTCTCGTAATAGCCCCAGCCCTTCTGCTTGGCGTTCATGCCGACGACGGAGAGCTGCAGCGAGGTGAAGGACGGGTCGGTCATCACCTGCTTGCCCTTGTATTTCGGGTCGAGCAGCGCGTCCCAGGTGCGCGGAATGTCGGCGGCGGCGATCTTGTCGCTGCGGACATAGATCGTGATGATGTTCAGACGTTGGGCGATGTAGTTGCCGTTGGGGTCCTTGGCGCCGTCCGGGACCTTGTCGAAATTCACCGGCTTGAAGGGCACGAACAGGCCCTGGTCGCCGAGTTCGGCGGCCGCCGCCGGGTCGGACGTCGTCAGCAGGTCGGCGTTGATGCGCTTGGCCTGATGTTCCTGCAGGAAGCGGCGCAGGATCGCCGAGCCGCCCGAGCGGAACATCTCGACCTTCACGCCATATTTGGTCTCGAACATCTTGGCGATCTTCTGGCCTGTCTCGACCGGGGTCGAGGTGTACCAGACGACCTTGCCCTCCTTCTTCGCGGCCTCGACATCGGCCTTGTCCTGGGCGAGCGAGTAGCCGGACAGCGCGACCGTCATCGCGGCAGCGAGGGTGACTTTCATCAGCAGCGGCGTCTTCATGGCGATCCTCCCAGATCGGTTGTGCATGAGAGGCGTCGGCCGGGTTGGCTCCCCGCTCGCCGCCTAAGTCCAATCAACCCTCCGCCCTCATCCTGAGGAGCAGGCGAAGCCTGCGTCTCGAAGGATGCTCCAGATGCTTCCGGAACATTCTGGAGCATCCTTCGAGACGGCCGCTGCGCGGCCTCCTCAGGATGAGGGAAGAGGTGGTTGCGTGTTCACTCCCCCGTATAGATCGGCTCCGGCTGCTCGAAGAAGCTGCGCAGGATGTGGTAGCACATCATGTAGTTCTTCTGCTGGAACGAGGCGTGCGAGATGCCCTTCATCACGATGAATTGCTTGTCGGAATTGGGCAGCGCCGCGAAGAACTTCGCCAGATCCTCGAATGCGGCGATGCCGTCATATTCGCCGCGCATGATCAGCGTCGGCATGGTAAGTTTCGCCGGGTCGGTCAGCGGCAGGCGCGAGCACATGTCGACATAGGTGCCGGTCGGCATCGAATCGTCGAGCGCCAGGATCGCGTCGGCAAAAGCCTCGACCGTGGCGTGGTCGGCGGTGCCGGGGTGGTCGCGGTTGAAGATCGAATGGACGAAGGCGCGGTCGATCGGCCGGCGCTTCATCGCTTGGAACTGCGGCAGCTTCTTCTTGCGCTCCTCCAGCGTCGGCGCGCCCTCGCCGGTCCAGACGAATGCGTCGAGCGCCAGCCGGCGCACCTGATGGGGCCGGCGCTCGGCGAACGCCGCCGCCCGCAGCGCCCCAGACGAGATGCCGTACATGAAGAACGGGCCGTTGCCTCGCGTCTTCATGATGTAGTCGGCGGCAGCCTCCAGATCGTCGGCGCCGTCGGCGATGTTGCTGGTGATGTCGCGCGTCTTGGTCGAGCGGCCATAGCCCTCCATATCGACGCACCAGCAGTCGTAGCCCTGCTTGGCGAACCAATCCATCACCGAGGAATCGGGCCGGCCGGGCACATGCAGATCGAAGGTCGGCTGCGAGGCCATGGACGAGCCGTGGACGAACAGGATCGTGCCCTTCTCGTCGGAGGGCTTGTCGACGAACTTCTCGAACAGGAAGAGATCGACGTCGCTGCCCTTCTTCGTCCAATGCTCCTGCGACTGGACCGTCGCTGGCGTCACATGCTGGTTCATGCCGAGAATCTCCTGATCAGGCGGCGGCCAATTCGGTTTTGTTTGCGCTCAAGACCGGCTCGCGCGCAAAGATGCTGCACTGGCTGGCGTCGACCGTGACGGTCACCGCGTCGCCCTCCGAGAACTGTTGCAGCGGGTGGGTCTGGACGCGAAGCGCCGCGCCGCCGGGCAGCGCGACCGTGTATTCGCAGATATTGCCGAGGAAGACGCGCTCGCGGATGAGGCCAGCGCCCGGCGTGCCGCCGCCTGCCGCGAGCGTGATGTTTTCAGGGCGCACCGCGATATCGACCTCCGTGCCCGGCGTCGCGCCCGCTGGAGCTACGGCCTGAAGCCCCAGTCCGCCCTCGCCTTCGATCATGGCCTGCCCGCCATCGACGGAGGCGACGCGGCCGGGCACGAAATTCACCAGCCCCATGAAGTCGGCGACGATGCGGTTGGACGGTTTCGTATAAACCTCGAAGGGCGAGCCGAACTGCTGCAGCCGCCCGCCATGCATCACCGCGATCTGGTCCGACAGCGCCAGCGCCTCGGACTGGTCATGGGTGACGTAGATGAAGGTGATGCCGGTGCGGCGCTGGAGCTGCTTCAGTTCGGAGCGCATCTTTTCGCGCAGTTTCGCATCGAGGTTGGAGAGCGGCTCGTCGAGCAGCAGGATGTCGGGCTCGACCACCAGCGATCGCGCCAGCGCGACGCGCTGCTGCTGGCCGCCGGAGAGCTCGTTCGGGTAGCGCGCCTCCAGCCCTTTCAGGTTCACCAGCACCAGCGCCTGCTCGACCTTGTCGCGAACCTGCTGGGCCGAGAGCTTCCGCAGCTTGAGCCCGAACGCGATGTTCTCATGCACGGTCTTGTGCGGCCAGACGGCGTAGTTCTGGAAAACCATGCCCATGCCGCGCGCCTCGGGCGAGACCACGCCCTGCGGCGACGACAAAAGCCGGTCGTCGACATGGATCGAGCCCGTGTCGGGGGTCACATAGCCGGCGATGCAGCGCAAGGTCGTGGTCTTGCCACAGCCCGAGGGGCCGAGCAGCGTGATGAATTGGTTGTCGGCGATGGTGAGGTTCAGGTCGGACAGGGCCGCCATCTGGACGTGACGCCCGCCATAGCTTTTCGACAGGTTCTGGATGGTGATCCCGGCCATCAGGCGGTTCCTCCCTGCGGGACGCCGTCGCCGGCTTTTCCGTCATCCCGGCGGCCGATCTGGCCGCCGCCGATCTTGCGGGCGATGATGATGACGACGGTGATGATCGCCATGTTGGTCATGGCGAGCGCGGCGACGGGTTCAGTGTAGCCGGTCTCGTAGAGATTGTAGATCGCGACCGCGAGAGTCATCGAGCTCGACGAGAACAGCAGGATCGAGGCGGACAACTCCTGGATCACCGGCACGAAGACAAGGAGCCAGCCGGCGAAGAGGCCGGGCCGCATCAAAGGCAGGGTGATCTCCTTCAGCGTATGGCCCCAACTCGCGCCGAGGATGCGGGCGCTTTCCTCGAGCGTCGGGTCGATCTGGCGCAGCGAGGTGTTGGCGGCGCGCACGCCGAGCGGGATGTAGCGCCCGACATAGGCCAGCAGCAGAATCGTCAGCGTGCCGTAGAGCGCGATCGGCATGGTCAGCCAGAACTGGATCAGCGCCACGGCCATGACGATGCCGGGCAAGCCGAGCGGCACCAGCGCGGCGTAGTCCAGGAATTTTCGCCCCGGTATCTGCGTGCGGATGTCGATCCAACCGATGATCGCACCCAGAAACACCGCGATTGTGGCGGCGACGATGGCGAGGCCCAGCGAATTGACGATGGCGCGCTGGGTCACGTCGTAGTCGAACAGCACGAAGCGGTAATGCTCCAGCGTCAGCCCCTGCCAGAAGTTCAGGCCCCAGGATTTGGAGATCGAGACCGCGATCAACGTGGCGTAGGGCAGGATGATCGAGACGAAGAAAACCACCACGCAGAAGCCGAACAGCGGCCATTTCGCCCAGCCGAGATCCATGAGCTGCGGCCTCGCGCCCTTGCCGCCCAGCGTGACGAAGGAGCGCTTGGCGAGATAGGCGCGCTGGATATAGAGCGCCGCCACCGTGATCACCACGAAGAGCAGCGACAGCGCCGAGGCGAGAGCGTACTGCGCCGGAAAGTCGAACAGCGAATAGATCCGCGTCGGCAGCGTCACGATCCGGCCGGGCAGGCCGATGATCGCCTGCGAGCCGAACAGCGCGATGGCGTTGACGAAGGCGAGCAGCACGCCTGACAGGATTGCTGGCATGACCAGCGGCGTCGTGATCGAGAGCACGGTCCGGAACTTGCTCGCGCCGAGGATCTGCGCCGCCTCCTCATAGGAGGCGTCGACCGACTGCAGCGCGCTCGACGCCAGCAGGAAGACATAAGGGAAGGTGTGCAGGACCGTCACCAGCACGAGACCGGGCATCGAGAAGATGTTGAAGCCGAGCCACGGAGCGCCGACAACATCTCGGAAGAAGGCGTTGATCAGCCCGGCATTGGGGCCAAACAGATTGACGAAGGCGATCGCGGTCAGGAAGGGCGGCGAAAGATAGGACAGGTTGGCCGTCAGCGTGATCAGGCCCTTGCCCGGCACGTTGGTGCGCGCGACGGCCCAGGCCAGCGGCAGACCCAGCAGCAGGCTGAACAGCCCGGTCCAGGCCCCCAGCATCAGCGAGTTGAGCAGCGCCTGCAGATAGAGCCGGCCGGTCAGCGCCTCGCGAAAATACTCCAGCGTGAAGCGGCCCTCGCTCCAGACGCTGCCAATCAGCAGGAAACAGAGCGGGAAGACGACGAGGATGAACAGCGCTGCGATCGCCGCGCCCATGACCATGCGTTCAAGGCTGAAGATGCGCGCCAGCCGGGACGGCGGCCGCGCGGATGACAGGCCGGCCGGCCGGGGCGTCGCACCGGCATCGGGCATCGTCGCCGGGCCCATTGTCGCCTGGCTCACGGGCGCAACGCTATTGTGGCGCTGCGGACGCAGCGCGGTGCGGATGTCATCGGGCGTTTCCTTGGGACGTTTCCCTGGCCGGACGCGTGACCGCGCCTCGTTGGTTCCAAACGTGACCATTGGTTTGCGAGCTGTCAACCAATTCGTTGTCGCAAGGCTGCACAGGGTCGGCCATGACGAGGCGCCCGGGAATTCGCCAGAAAGTACTTGTCTTGGCGACCGAAATTGGTAAACCAATCGCGGTTGCAGCGGGGCGACGACAGAATCGAACGGCGCGGCATGAGCACGAGCACGAGCATACGGCACGACCAGCGGGTCCGGGACTTCATCATCGGCGGCATCCGCTCCGGGGCCTGGCGCGCCAATGGCAAACTGCCGACCGAGCGGGCCCTGTCGGAACAGCTCGGCGTGCCGCGCTCGGCGGTGCGCGATGCGCTGGCGGTGCTGGAAAGCGGCGGCGCGGTGACGCGGATCATCGGCAGCGGCACCTATGTCCGGGAGATCGAGCCGACGCAGGCCGCCAATGACGAGACGCCCGGCCTGCCGGCGGCGAGCCCGGCCGAGATCATGGAGGCGCGCCTGCTGCTCGAACCGCAACTGGCGCAGCTTGCGGCGATCAATGCCGACCAGTCCGATTTCGCCCGCTTCGACGAGTGCATCCGGGAGGGCGACGCGGCCGACAGCTTCGAGGCGTTCGAGCACTGGGACGCCGCACTGCATCAGGCGATTGCCAAATCGACGCATAATCGGCTGGTGATCGAGCTCTACGCCATGATCACCCGCGCCCGCGACCTGACCGAATGGGGCGAACTCAAAAGGCGCAGCTTGAGCGCCGAGCGCCGCGAGCATTACCGGCGCGAGCATCACGCCATCGTCGCGGCGCTGCAGGCGCGCGATGCGGCGAGGGCCGAGATGGCGCTTCTAGAGCATCTGGAGCGTGTCCGCAGCAACCTGCTCGGGCGCTGAGGGCCAGCAGACGCTTGTCAGGGCGGGACTTTGCACAGCGAAGAACCCGGATCGACGAGGTTGGCTGAGCCAGCGCGGCCTCGCCGGAATTGATCAACCAATTTTATGATTGGTTGACAGATTTGTCCCGACTGGATTACCCCTATGCGGCCCGGCGACTGCCGGCTCGTGCCTGACAGGTCCTGACCATGAAGCTCGTCACATTTCGGCAAACAGCTGATCACAATAACAAAAATGGCCATCTCGGTGTGCTGGCCGACAGCGTCGTCAGCGATCTTTCGCAAGTCGGCGGCGCGCCGAGGACGATGGCTGAGGCGTGCGCGCTGGGCGCGGACGCCGTTTCGCGGTTGACCAAATGGGCCTCAGATGCACCCAGGCTCACGCTCGCCGAGGTCACGCTGCTCGCGCCCTTTCCGCGCCCCGCGCGCAACGTCTTCTGCGTCGGCAAGAACTATCACGAGCATGCCGCCGAATTCGCCAAGAGCGGCTTCGACTCGACGGCCAAGGAGGTGGTGCCGGAAGCGCCGGTCGTCTTCACCAAGCCGCCCTCGGCGGTGATCGGGCCCGGCGACGCCATCCCCGGCCATCTCGATACGACGGATGACATCGACAAGCGTTTCGTCAAAACATTTGCTATTATCCTTCCGCACGGACGACCACGTGGCAAAGAACGGAGCCCGAGGATGCAAGCTCCGTTACGCCGCCATCATCGTCGTTCCTCGTTTGTGGCGTCCGTGCGCCGTTTTTGTCCATGTGGTTTCCACTGCCGGACCAGATGCTCATATGCCTTCTCGGCCTGCTCTGACCCTTCCCGTTCGCGGTCCCGGAGTTCCTTGAGATTGTAAGCGTAGGCGGAGCCGCGCCGGCCTTTTCCCTTCTCGGACGGGGCGCCCGCCTTAAGGGCGAGTTGGCGCCGTTTAGCCGCGACAAGCGAAGGCCGGAGCCAGAGATAATCCTGCTCCTTGGTCAGGAGATGCCAGATCAGGACGACGAGCTTGCGGGCGGTGGCGACGGCGGCCACCTGATGGCCGCGCTTGTTGCGTACCCGTAAGAAGAACGCTCGCAGCGGGCCCGGCGCCCTTGAGGCCGCCCAAGCTGCCTCCACCAGAAGCCCGCGGGCATGAGATCGCCCGTGTTTGCTGATCCGCCCATATTGAGCCAACCCGATCCCCGATTGTCGAACTCTGGGGTTGAGCCCGAAGTAGCTGACCAGCTTCTGCGGCTCCTTGAACCGGGAGATGTCACCGACGGCCGCAACGATCCCGCTCGCCACGATAGCGTTGACACCAGCGATCGTTAGGAGCCGCTGCACGGCGGGGTCGTCCACCGTGTCCTTGGCGATCTCTGCATCCAGATCGCCCAGGTCCTCGGCGAGCCGGTCGATCTCGCGGACATGGCGCGTGATCGCCGACCGTTCGTCATCAGGCAGGTCCTGCCTTGCCAGCCAATCGCGACCTCGGCCGTTGAACAGGTCGGCGTGCGGACACTTCGGCACCAGATGCGCCTGCAGAATGGCATGTACCTCATTCTTCACGCGCGTCCGATGCCGCACGATTTGATTGCGCCGGGCAACGAGCCGGCGCAGCCGCTCGGTCCGAACGTCCGGCACCCAAACCTCCGGCAGGAATCCACTCGCCTGGAGCTGCGCCAAGATCCCGGCATCGATCTTGTCAGTCTTGATCCGCGCGTGCGCGATCGCCTTGACCTGCATGGGATTGGCGACGATCACCCGCGCCACAAAAGGCGACAGCACCCTAACCACCGACATGGCATTGCCGGTTGCCTCAACGACGATCTCCTCATCGCCCCGAAGGCTGCGCCCGAAGCCCTCAAGGCCTGCCCGAGTCATGTCGACTCGCCCGTGATGCCGGAGCCTTCCCTCTTCCCAAAACGCCACCTCCGCGAACGTGCGGTGGATGTCCATTCCTATCACCCGCCTCATCTATTGCTCCTTCCCCGGTTGGAAACGGGAGCGGCGGGCGACACGACACCTACGGATCCGCGCTCTCGGCGCAACCGGGCAGGTCGCAGGGGCGGCCAGCTACTAACGCGAGCTCTCAGCTCATCGAATACATCGGCCTGCCCGCACTCACGTGCTCCCGGTGCCCCTGTCCCGGATGGTCTCACCATACGCTGCAGCTCGACGAACTGAAGCCAGTCCAGATGGCACCGCACCCGTCATACCGGTTACGAACTCGGTCGATTACGAGGGCGAACTCGCCGTGGTGATCGGGACGGGCGGGCGCGGCATCGCGAAGGACAAGGCGCTGGAGCACGTCTTCGGCTACACCATCGTCAACGACGTGACCTCGCGGCTGTTGCAGCAGAAGCACCGGCAATGGGTTCTCGGCAAGGGCATAGACGGCTTCTGCCCGATGGGCCCGGCCGTGATGACCGCCGACGAGGCGCCCGATCCGCGCAGGCTCAGCCTGAAGACCTGGGTCAATGACGAGTTGCGGCAGGACGCGACGGTCGCCGACCTGATCTTCGACATCCCGACGCTGATCTCGACGATCTCCGCCTACATCACGCTGGAGCCCGGCGACATCATCGCCACCGGCACGCCCGTCGGCGTCGGCATCGGCTTCACGCCGCCGAAATTCCTGGTCGCCGGAGACGTGGTTCGGATCGAGATCGCCGGTATCGGCGTGCTCGAGAACAAGATTGCCTGAACAAGCGCCGCCCGAGCGGCCGATCAACGGGGAGGAACCATCATGCGTCTTGCAAGACATCTTGGAAAACTGGCCGGCCTCGCCTTCGCGGCCTCGCTCGCCATGTCGGCGGCTGCGCTTGCGCAGTCCTATCCCAACAAGCCTGTCCGGATCATCGTGCCATTCGGCGCGGGCGGCCCGGCCGATATCTATGCCCGCGCGATCGGCCAGCAATTGCAGGATGCGCTGAAGCAGCCCTTCGTCATCGAGAACAAGCCGGGCGCGGGTGCGGTCATCGGCACGGTCGAGGCGGCACGCGCCGCGCCCGACGGCTACACGCTGCTGATGATGTCCAACACCCACACCGCCAACGAGACGCTGGTGCCGGCCAAGGCCTACAAGCTGACCACCGACCTCGTGCCGATCGCGCCGGTCAACGCCGCCGACCTCGTCCTCGTCGTCCATCCGGCGGTCGAGGCCAAGACGCTGCAGGAGTTCATCGCGCTGGCGAAATCGAAGCCCAAGCAGCTCAACTACGCCTCGTCGGGCGTCGGCACGCCCTATCATCTCGCTGGCGAGAGCTTCAAGGCGCTGAGCGGCACCGACATCGTCCATGTGCCCCATCGCGGCAGCGGCGAGGCGCGCAGCAACGTCATCGGCGGGCATGTCCAGATGATGATCGATTCTGTGACGACGACCGCGCCGAGCATCGCCGCCGGCCAGGTCCGTGCGCTCGCGGTCACCGGCGCGGCCCGCTCGGCGCTGCTGCCCGACGTGCCGACCGCCGCCGAGGCGGGCCTGAAGGACTACGAGGCGACGATCTGGCTCGGCCTGATGGCGCCTGCCGGCACGCCGCAAGCCATCGTCGACCAGCTCAACGCTGCCGTGCGCGCCGCGCAGAATCGTCCCGAGGTCAAGGAAGCCTATGCCAAGCAGGGCACGGTGGCGATGGATATGAGCCCGGCGCAGTTCGGCGAGTTCATCAAGGCCGACATCGTGAAATGGGCCCGCGTCATCGAAACGGCTCAGATCAAGGTCAACTGACGCAGATGAGCGACGGCCTGACCCTGATCGTCAATGGCGAGGTCCGGGCCGTCGCGTCGTCGCCCGATGCGACGCTGCTCGACGTGCTGCGCGAGGAAATCGGCCTGAAGGCGGCCCGCTTCGGGTGCGGCGAGGGGTTGTGCGGAAGTTGCCGCGTGCTCGTCGATGGCCATCCAGTTCCGGCCTGCAATACGCCGCTCTGGTCGGTCGAAGGCAAGGCGATCGTCACCGTCGAAGGGCTCGGCTCGGCAGACGCGCCGCATCCGATCCAGTCGGCCCTGATCGCCGAACAGGCGATGCAATGCGGCTACTGCATCTCCGGCATCATGATCGGCGCGGCCGCTTTGCTGGCGAACGACGACGATCCTGACGAGGCAGCGATCCGCGCCGCGCTCGATCCACATCTGTGCCGCTGCGGCGCGCATAACCGGATCGTCCGGGCGGTGGCGCGCGCCGCCGCCGCGATGCGGGCGCAGGCCGCATGAGCGTAGCCGCCAAGATCGTGGACGGCCTGCCCGTCAGCCTGCGCGCGACGCCACGGCTCGACCGCTGGCTCTCCGTGTCGCCAGAAGGCCATGTCACGCTCTCGCCCGGCAAGGTCGAGATCGGGCAGGGCATTCTCACGGCGCTCGTCCAGATCTGCGCCGACGAACTCGACATCGCGCCCGAGCGCGTCCGGCTCGTCCCGGCCGGCACGGCGGTCAGCCCCAACGAGGGCGTCACCTCCGGCAGCCTTTCGGTCTCCGATTGCGGCCAGTCGGTGCGGCGCGTCGCGGCGCAGGCGCGGGGTCTGTTTCTGGCGGAAGCGGCGCGGCAGTTCTCCGTCCCGGCCGAGGCGCTCAGTGTCGAGGACGGCGTCGTCACCGGACCGGGCAACCTCGCCACCAGCTATTGGGAACTCGCGACGGCCGTCTCGCTGGCCTGCGAAGCCGACCCTGCCATCGCGCCGAAATCACCGGATCAGCGCCGGCTCGCGGGCCAGTCGACGCCGCGCATCGATATTCCCGGCAAGATCTTCGCGTCACGGCCCTTTATCCATGATCTCGCGCCGCCCGGCATGCTGCATGGCCGCGTGCTGCGCCCGCCACGTCCGGGCGCGGTTCTGGACGATCTGGACGAGGCGCGGCTTGCCGGGCTGCCGGGGCTGCGCAGGATCGTTCGCGACGGCAGCTTCGTCGGCGTGGTTTGCGAAACGGAAGCGCAGGCCGAAGCTGCGCTGGCGCGGCTGGCGTCCGCCGCGCGCTGGAGCGACGGATTCGCGCTGCCAGATCCGCATGACCTGCCGGGCTGGCTGAAAAGCCAGCCGGCGGAGGCATCGGTCGTCGATACGCGCGGCGAGGATGCGCGCCCTGTCGCCGCCCGCACCATCACGCGGCACTACGAGAAGCAGTTCCTCGCTCATGCCTCGATCGCACCCTCCTGCGCCATCGCACATTGGGCCGGTGACGCGCTGCAGGTTCTGACGCACAGCCAGGGCGTCTTCAACCTGCGCGCCGATCTCGCGCTGGTCTTCGGGCTCGACCCCGAGGCTATCAGGGTCAGCCATGCCGAGGGCGCGGGCTGCTACGGCCATAACGGGGCCGACGATGTCGCGCTGGATGCGGCGTTGCTTGCGCGCGCCGTCTCCGGTCAGCCGGTGCGCGTTCGCTGGTCGCGAGCCGACGAACTGGCCTGCGCGCCTTTCGGGGCGGGCATGGCGATCGAGATCAGCGCCGATCTCGACGACGCCGGCGATCCGGTCGACTGGCGTCACACGATCTGGAGCAATGGCTATGTCGGGCGGCCCGGCCGCGCCACGAGTCCGGCCCTGCTCGCCTCCTTCGATCTCGAAAGGCCGTTCCCGCGCTACATCGCGCAGGACCCGCCTTTGGCGGGCGGCGGCGGGGCGCAGCGCAACGCCGTGCCGCTCTATGATTTTCCGCGCTGGACCATCGCCAAGAACCGCGTCACGGAGATGCCGCTGCGCACCTCCTCGATGCGGGCGCTCGGGGCTTTCGGCAACGTCTTCGCGATCGAGTCCTTCATGGACGAACTCGCGCTCGACGCCGGAGACGACCCGCTCGCCTTTCGCCTGCGTCATCTCGCGGAACCTCGCGCGCGGGCCGTGCTGGGGCGGGCAGCCGCGATGGCCGAATGGGGTCGCGCCACGATTCCCGAGGTACGCGGACGCGGTCTCGCGCTTGCCCGCTACAAAAACACCGGGGCCTGGTGCGCCGTCGTCGCCGAGATCGATGTCGCGGCTGAGCCGCGCGCGACGCAGCTCTGGATCGCGGTCGATGTCGGCGAGGCGATCAATCCCGACGGCGTGGTCAACCAGATCGAGGGCGGGGCGATCCAGGCGGTGAGCTGGACGCTGAAGGAGGAGGTCGCCTTCACGCGCGAGGAGGTCACCAGCGCCTCGTGGGAAAGCTATCCGATCCTCCGCTTCAGCGAGGTCCCGGCGGTTTCCGTCGAGATCATGCCCGGCGGGGAGCATCCGCCGCTGGGCGCGGGCGAGGCGGCGCAGGGGCCCACGGCGGCTGCGCTCGCGAACGCCATTCACAGCGCGCTCGGCGTCAGGGTCCGGCGGATGCCGATCACGCGCGAGCGCATCATATCGGCGATGGAGTAGGCGTTGCAGGCACTCAGGATTTTCAGCGGCGGCGCGGCGCAGGGCCTCGTGCGCGCGCTCGAACCGGATTTCACCGCTGCGACAGGATTCGGCATCGCAGGCAATTTCGGCGCGGTCGGCGCGATGCGCGCGCGGCTGGAGGCCGGCGAGCCGGCCGATGTTGCGATCCTGACCGACGCCATCATGCAGGCGCTGGCGCAAAGCGGCTTCGTCGCGCCGGACTCGCTCGCCGCGATCGGCGGCGTCGAGACCGCGATTGCGGTTCGCAACGCCGACCGCGCACCCATCGTCACCGATGGCGAGGCGCTCAAGGCGGCGCTGCTGGCGTCGGACGCGATCTACATGCCCGATGCCGAGCAATCGACCGCCGGCATCCATTTCGCTGGCGTCATGAGGCGGCTCGGCATTTTCGACGAGGTCTCGGCCCGGCTGCGGACATTTCCGAACGGCGCGACCGCGATGGCGGCGCTGGCCAATGCGCCGGAGCAGCGCCCGATCGGCTGCACGCAGGTCACCGAGATCCTGGCGACGCCGGGCGTGATGCTGGTGATGGCGCTGCCGCCCGGCTGCGACCTGACGACGCTCTACACGGCAGGCATCGTCACCGGTGCGGCCGCGCCGGAGGCGGCGCGCACGCTGATCGACCTGCTCTGCGGAGAGCGGCAGGCCGGCCTGCGGACGCAGTGCGGCTTCGTTTGAGGCCGCATCGCGCCTGAGGTTCAGATCAGAACCAGCGAGCGGAAGCCCTCGCCGTTCAGCGCCTCGAGGCTGAGGCTGTTGATGTCGAAGCTGTTCTGAAAGGTCAGGGTGACGACGTCGTCCTGATCCCCGACCTCGACGATGTAGTTGGCCCCATCGTCGAAGATGGTGAAGAAGCCCGTCGCCTCGTCGATGTCGCGGAAGGCGACAACATCTCCGGCCGAGAAACCGGAGACGAAGGCGTTGAAGTTCGTCAGATCGTCGAAGACGACGGTCGAGTCGCCGTTGAACTGGGCGAATTCGTCATCGACGCCGAAAGCGATCGCTCCGTCGAAACTGCCGTTGAAGACGAAATCGCCGCCATTGTAGAGCTGGAAGGAGCCCGAGGCTGCGCCGTCGACCGTGACCAGCGTATCCTCGCCGCGCGTGATCGTGGTGCCGCCGCCCTGCACCGCGCCGGTGAAGCGCAGCGAGCCGGCGTAAGCGTCGATCACGCCGTAATTGTCGACCGTGCCGTCGATCTCGACCAGCCCTCCCTCCGCGATGATCTGGCTGAAAGCGGCCACGCTGACGAAGTAGCTTCTCACGTCGATCAGCCCGCCGGCGTCGGCGGACAGGCGCAGGCCCTGCCCGCCTTCGACCCGCAGTTCCATATCGACAGCGAAATCGCCGTCTCCGGCGACGCCCTGGTTGACGATCCTCAGCCGCTCGCCGCCGCCATAGCCGTTGCCGAGCGAGCCGCGCAGGCCCGAGCTGCTGGCATCGCGCAGGATGATCTCGCCGAAATCGTCGCTTGTGATGGTGAGGTCGCCACCGAACTCGCCGCCCACGGTGAGGCGCGCATCGTTACCGCCGCCGGAGATAATCGCGATCGTGCCGTCATTGCGCAGCTCGGTTTCCGTTCTGCCAAACAAAAAAGCGGAGATGTCGAGCTGCGCGTTGTTTTCGATCCGGAGCGTGCTGTCCTGGTCGATCCGGATCGCCGCACTCTGGAAAACCGCGCCGCGTCCGGTGAAGCCCTCGTCGGTGACGATGATATCGCCACCGGCGATCGTCTCGATGCGGCCGCCCACAACCGTGGCGTTGTCGAGCGTGACGTCGGAGTCGAAACCGTGCGCGGCCAGCGTTCCGAACTGCCCGGCCTGCGTCGGATGCTCGAAGGGATCGACATATTGCTGGACCGCCGAATTGCGGATCTCGAGCCCGACGCCATTGCTGGCGCGGATCAGACCGGCGTTCGAGATGTTGTAGTTGCCCGCCAGCGTCGGTGGGCCGCCCTGGAAACCGTCGAGGATCAGCGGGCGCGGACCGCCGCTGATGTTCAGATAGCTCTCGATCGTCCCGGCCGCGTAGTTGACGATGTGCAGCGGCGCTGTCTGCGGGCGCTGGACGGTCTGGTAGTTGCCGGACGCATCGTAAAACTCGACATCGGTGAGATCATAGAACGGCTTGATCGTGCCTGCCCAGCGGAACGCCGCATCGACGTTGACCAGATCGATCGCGTCAGGCTGGCCGGGTTCTCCAGTGGGGTTGTCGGGGTCGGCGAAGGGATACTGGACGACCGCGCCCGAGACGATCTCGTGGCCGACGCCGCCGTCGATGATCGTGATGACGCCGCCGCCGCTGATGCGCGTGTCGCCTGCGATAAGAAGGCGCGCGGGAGTCGATGCGCCATCGAAGAGGATGATCTCGCTGTCGGCGCCCTCGATGACGATCTCGCCCTTCAGCGAAAGCGTGGCGCCGGCGGAGTCGGGCGGCGAGACATTGATGTCGCCGCGCAGCGTGACATTCTCGAGACTTGTGGCCTGACTGTTGCTGTTGGCCGTATTGCGCGAGACGAGCAGGAGGTTGGCGCCCTGTGCGTTGTCGATCGTCAGGTTGCGCAGGGTCGCGCCGTAGGAGAGCAGGAACGCGCCGCTGCCGACGGCCTCGATCAGGCCGCCATCGACGATCGGGTTGAACTCGAACCAGACCAGCGAATTCTCGCCGTCGGCCCGGATCACGCCGTCCTGGTTCTGGATGTTGACGTTGTCGATCTTGAGCGTGCTGGTGGCCGTGGCCCGGATCAGCCCGTCATTCTCGATCAGGCCGCGCTCGTAAAAGACGACGCCGCCGAAGTCGCTGATGTTGAAAATGTAGGTCGACAACGTCAGCCGCTTGTCGATGGTCGATTCGATGACGCCGGCCGCGCCGTTGATCAGCGTCATCTCACCTGTGATCTCGCCGCCGCCGCGGATGGTGTTGTCGAGATTGGTGACGACCGAGGGAATGCCAGCATCGTAGAAGCCGAGATCCTGCTCGCCCTTGCGCCGGCCGGCGAGCTGCGCTGCGGTCAGGACCGAGACCGGATCATTGCCCATCTCGATCACGCCGCCACCATCGATCGTCAGGTCGCCTTCGCCGAGCACGAGCCGGCCGATCGACCCACCGAAGGTGCCCGGCACGTTCGTCGCCGTGGCTGAAAGCCGGATTGTGCCCTCGTTGTGGAGGTCGCCCTTGACCGTCAGGGCGCCGAACTTGCCGATGTCGATCAACCCGTCATTCGAGAGATAGCTGGTCTCGATGCCGCGGAACGGGCGGCCGTTCACGGTCGGCGCGCTGTCATACACCAGCGAGCCGCCGCCGGTCATCGTCAGGCTCTCGACAATGGCGTTGCCGAAATTGGCGGTCTGGTCGAAATTGATCGTGCCGCCGGGCACGGTCTGGATGAACACGCTGTCCGTCGCGTCGGGCGCAGCGCCATCGCTCCAGTTGGCGGCCAGCGTCCAGTCGCCGACGATGCCGCCGATCCAGCTGTTGTCGAAGGCGGCAACGGTGAAATCGGCCGTCCCGACGAAATCGGCCGCCCCTAGCCGCTGGCCCGACAGGTCGCGCACCAGCGGCGCCTTGATCGTCCCCTGATACTGGCCGAGCGGCAGGGCGTCATAGCTGATCTCGACGCGCGTGCCGTTCTCGCGCAGCGCGATCCCGGTCGCCGTCACGACATCTCCGGCCTGCGTCTTGAGGACGAAGTTGGCGAGCGTGACGCTCGTCGGGGCCAGCGCCTTGGAGAAGAGATAGGAGACCTTGCGCGTCTGGCCGACGGTCTCGCCATCGTCGGGCGTGACGTTGATCAGGTTGAAGGGCGTCGTATCGGCGGTTAGCGTGACGGTGATCGGAGCGGTGGTGGTGACGTTGCCGCCGGTGTCGGTGGCGCGGAGCGCCAGCGTGACGTTCGGACCGCCATTGCCGGCGATGCTCGGCAGCACGGTCGACAGCGAGAGCGGAACCGAAAGGTCGGTCTGGACGACCCGACCGTCGACAAGCAACTCGACGCTGCGCACCTGCACGTCGTCGAAGACGGTCAGGTCGAAGGTGACCCGGCTCGCCTCGAGCGCCTGCGCCTGGATGCCGGCCGTCAGCGGGTCGGCATCGACGAGGTTCGTCGTGAAGTTGATCGTGGGAGCGACGCCGAGCCGGTCGATCTGCAGATACCGGACGACCGAGAGGCCGTCGCTGGTGGCGACGAAGGCGTTGCCGCCGGCGACCGTGACCGCTGTCGGCACGGCGTTCTCGGGCAGCAGGATGCGGTTGATGAGCACGCCGGTATTGGCCGGATTGGCGACATCGACCACATCGACGAGGTTGCGGTCGGCAAAGCTATTGGCCTCCGCCACGTTCAGGCGCTGCACCGTGAGGGCGCGGCCCGAGCCGTTGAGCGCCAGCGCGCCGCCGGCGATACCCTCCTGGTCGGGCGTGCTGACGAGGAAGGGCGCGGCGGGGTCGCTGACATTCACGGTCGCATAGCCGCCGGCGGCGCCCAGGCCCGCGCCCGACCCGGCCGGCAGATAGGCGATGCCGCCGCTGACGGTGAGCAGGCCGTCGGCCGCGTTGTCGCTACCGCGCGCGGCGAAGGGCAGTTGCAGCGTGCTAAGGATGCTCAGCACCGGCGAGGCGATGTCGATGACGGTCAGCCGCGGGCCGACGCCCGGATTGTATTCGAGCGCGAACAGCCTGCCGTTCTCGATGGCCAGCCCCGTGACGGGATAGTTCGCGCCCGGCAGGAGCAGACCCTTGACCTGCTGGCCGGTCGCCATGTCGTAAGCCGAGACGATGCCGCCGCTGACGACATAGGCGAGTCCGTCGAAGATCTCGACCTGCGTCGCCGCGACGTTCAGCGTGCGCACGAGGCGCGGCGCGTTGGCGAGGTTGGCGTCGACGATGGCGACGCCGCTCGCGCCGGTCGCGACCGCGACGAGGTCGGTTGCGCCGTCGACAGCGACGTCCGTAGCCGTGCCGAGGAGGTCGATCTGGCTCAGGATCGCCGGCGCGAGCGGGTCCGAGACGTTGACCAGCGCCAGGCCGTAATCGCCGGTTGCGACATAGGCCGTCAGCCGGCCGCCATTGACGTCGTCCGATTCGACCACGACCGCCTTGGCGTCGCCCAGCAGCGAAACCGAGCCGATGACGCCGGTCGTGCTGGCCAGCGCCGGCGTGTTGGCGAATCCGCCGAGCAGCGCCGCCTCGTCCTGCACGCCGGCGATGAAGTTGTCGCGGATGTTCGGGTTGATGCCGAGAACGTTTGCGGCCCGCGCGGTGAAGCCGCCCGCACCAACAGCTCCGGCATCGTCGAAGAGCAGGACGTTGGGGATATCCGTGGCCTGGCCTGTGGGCCGGCTCTGGAACACGGTCTGGCCTATATCGCGGCTGACCGGATCGAACACCGTCAGCCGGTAGAGCGTGTTGGGCGCCAGGAATTGGTCGATACCGGCCATCGCGTTGAACTGGCCACGCAGTTCGGACCCTGAATCCAGGTTCTCGAGAAGGTAGTACATCGTCTGGCCGTAGACGACGGAGGGAACCTCAGCTTGCGCCGGCTGATTGGGAAAGAAGTTCGCTCCCATGACCACGCCGCCGGTCAAGCCTCCGAGGGATGCGCCGCTCATGGCCGCCATTGCCGGGATCGTGACGCCGATCTCGGCGGCGATGTCGTCGATGACCTGCTGGAGCGCCAGCAGATACTCCTCCTCGAGCTGGTAAAGGAACTCGTACTCCAGCGAGAATTCGCCGCCGATCAACTCGATCTGACTATCGGCGAAGTCCTTTATCCGGTCGGCCATCTCGGCCAGTTCGACACTGTCGGGATTGGGGCCGGGGCCGCTGCCGCCTGGCTGCACCATTTCGAGGAACTCGATCACCGTCTCGAAATAGGTGGTCGTCTCCTCGATGATCTCGGTCTGGCGCTGCGACTCTTCACGATAGCGCAGCTCCGCTTCTTCCAGGCGCTGCAGATTCTGTTGGCGCTGCTGTTCCTGCTGGGGAGTCACGGTCGGCGGAACCCAGCGCTGCTGCGCCTTCACCTCGTCGGCGGTCTGGCGGATCTGCTGCTTCTGTCCGGTCAGGATGTCGAGGTTTTCCGAGGAGACCTGGCCCGCGCGCTTGGCGCTGTTCAGGACGACGCCGTAGGCGTTCGCGATGCGCCCGATCGGACCGGGAATGAAGCCCATGAAATCGGTGAAGACGCTGACGCTGTCGACGAAGACCTGCCCGCTCTCGAGCAGTCCGCCGACGACGTCGCCGCGGCGGAAGGCGTCGCCGGCGCGCAGAGAGCTGTCGCTCAGCGTTTTCAGGTCGTTGTAGGTGCCGCGCACGTCGAGCGCTTTTCCGACGGGCGTGGTGTTTGCGCCCGCCGCCCCCAGCAACGAGTTGAGGGTCGAGGCGTCGTCGAGCGTCTGGTTCGTCTTGTCGTAGAACTCCTGATAGGCCTGACGGACTTCGTCGAGTTCTGGAGTGCCGGGCGGATCGCAGGGGCCGCTGACGCCGCCCCGGCCGCGCGAGCCCGGCGCGATGCCGTGCCAGCCCGGCGCGAGGATGCCGGAATCGGGGTCGGTAACGATGCTCAAGCCATCGGCAGACACCGTCGCGGTGCCGTTGATGACGAGGCGGCCGGTGGTGTGGTCGAAGGAGAGGACGAAGGTCTTCTCGCCCGGGGCGAGCCCGAAGGTGTTGGGCATCGCCAGGATGGCCGGGGTGGTGAAGACCGGATCGTCGATCGGTTGACCGTTGACGTCCCGAACCTGGATGGTGATGTCGAAGGAGTGCTGCAGCACGCCTTCGGGCAGCATGTCCATCACCATCGAGGGCGGCACGGTGGCAATGCCGACCTCGACAGCGACGGGGTTGCCCGCGCCATCGACGACGCTGCCGGGCGCGACCGTCAGCGACATCCGCGAGAGCTGGTCGCCGGTGAGAGAGGAATTGGCCGAACTGGTGGCCTGCACCACGGTCGGCGCGCCGGTCCCGATCGCGACGAAGATGTCGTCGTCGATGCGCGGCAGGTAGACGGCGAGATTGCCGGCGTTGAACTCCTGCGCTTCGGCGGGCCCCATCGAGCCCATCACCGTGTTGACGATGCCGGGGCGGATGGTCAGGTCCATCACCATTTCAGGGAAGAAGATGCCGGCCTCGGTCATCGCGGCGGTGCGGCCGTCGATGACGAGCTTGACGTTGCCGGCCGGCATGTCGGTGAGAGTGAAGAGGCCGTCGGCGTCGGTGAAGACGGCCTTGTCCTCCTGGCCGATGACATAGACCTTCACCCCGGCGAGCTTGCTGAGATAGGTGTTGGTCGCGAAATTGTTCAGGCCGAGCGGCCCGGCGCGGACGTCGTCGGGCGTCATCATCTCGCGGTCGGCGCCGGGATCGAGCACGTAGCCGGTGATGGTGGTGCCGGGCACGCCGGTGGTCGAGACCGTGGTGAAGACCTGGGTCAGGTTCGATCCGCCCGCGCCCGTCAGCGCGGCGTCGAGGAAGGTTCCGTCGCGCGAGCGGATCTCGCTGCCGTCGATATGCAGCGTGATCGCCTGCGAGCCCGGCAGCGTCTCCTGGAACAGGAGCCAGGCGCCGAGCCCGTCGGCGAAGGGCACGATCGTGGCCGGGATCACCGCCCCGCTGGAATCCGTGGCGTAGAAGCTCGACGCCGTCAGGGTGCTCGCATCGACCGCGCGCGAGAACTCGACCAGCGGCCGGTAAGTGACGCCGACCTGCATCTCGTCGGCTTCGGGCTCGATCGCGACGATGGTGAAGGGCGGGGTCGGCACTGTGACGTCATAGGTCTGGATCGCGACATTGCCGGCGACGTCGGTGATTTCGAGCACGAGTTGGCGCGCGCCGGGCGCGATGGTTCGCAGGTCGAGCGCCTGGTCGAAGCCGTTGCTCGCGTCGAAGGCGACGCTGGTCTTCGGCCCGCCGTCGAAGCGATAGGTCAGGGCGGCCAGCGCATTGCCCTCGCTCAGCGGCACGAAGCCGGTCAGGCGCTCGCCGGCGAGAATGGTTTCGCCCTGCTGCACGCTCTCGGGCGCGAGGCTGGCGACGGGTGGCGCGGTCGCGACCGCGAACCGGAAGGCGTTGAAGGTGCCGAGATTGCCCGCCGCGTCGAGCGCCCGCAGGCTGATGTCGTGGAGGCCGTCCGGCTGGCCGGCGAGCAGTGCGGCGAGATCGAGCGAGAAGGAACCGTCGGCTGCGAAGGCGAGCGCCACGAAGGCTGCGCCGTCGAGCGAATAGCTCAGCGACGAGACACCCGAGACATTGTCGAGCACGCTGCCGGTCAGGACGGGGATCGTGTCGCTGACGAAGCCTGGCTCCTGCGCGAGCAGGATGCGCGGCGCGATCGCGTCCGAGGCGGCATCGAAGGCCGACAGCACGAGATTGCCGACCGCGCTGCCGAGTTCGTAGCCAGCCTCGCTGGAGAAGCGGTAGTGGATGCCGCCGAAGACGCGGCTCTCGCCTGCCTCGAAGGCCGCATCCCAGAAATTGTCGAAGCTGCGTGGAACCGTGCCATTGGCGAGGCTCTTCGACGTGATCGAGAACGCGGTCGTCTCGCCGAAGAAATCGGTGAGCACGGTCGCGGCTGCGGCGCTGTAGGTCGAATGGCCCGAGACATATTCCGGGAAGGGTGGCGTCGGGATCAGCGGGAACCAGTCGCGGTCCTCGACGATGCGTGGATCGTTCAGATTCTGCGCCTCGCGGATGATCGTGATCGGGCGGACATAGTCATAGGTGTACTTGGCGTCCCAGGCGGCGATGCCGGCATCCGCCATTGCGAGGTTGAGCTGGGCGAAGAGCCGCGCGGTGGCCGAAAGGCCGACCGAGCCTTCGTCGACCAGCTTGGCGGCGATGTCGTTCCACATGCCCGACGGCGTGTAGGTGCCGACGCCGGCCGCCCAGAACCGGGCGATGTTCGCCTGGTCGGCGGTGCGGGTCGTGCTGTCCGACGCGCCGAGCTCCTTGACCTCGCTATAGGCCGCCAGAAACGCGTCACTGTGCACATCGGGCGGCGCGTCCGGCCTGAACTGGTCGGGCGTATCGAGCGCGAAGGTGTCGAGCGTGGCCCATTGTGCGTCAAGGCCTGGCGCGTAGAAGGGCGCGGTGGGCTGCCACTTGCCGACGGCGTCGCTGCCGGTGTCGTTGACGACTATATCCCAGCCGTCGTTCTGGCGCAGGGCCAGCACGCGGGCGGCGATATCCCCGCCGAGCGCGACGCCGTCATCCTCGCTCTGACCATCGGCCACGAGCGCCAGCGATTCGGCGAGTTCCGCCGCGAGATCGAAGCTCTGGCCGGGATAGAGCGCCTTCAGGATGTCGTGGGCGGCCGTGGCGACGGCCGCTTCGGCCGAAGCTCCGAGCGCGGCCTGCGCGTTGATCAGATAGCCGGGCGTTCCGTCGATCGCGGCCATGACGTTGTAGACCGCGAGGCTTTCCATCGCGAGTGCGCGGGAGGCATAGGTCGGAGCCGAGGATTCCTCGGCGACGAGCCCGAGCGCGATGCGGATCCAGTTGACGGCGGCGTTGTCTGGCGCGTTGGCGGCAGCCGCTTCGCGGGTCAGCGTCACCGTCTGGGTCGCGATCGTCTGGCCGGCGAGGCTGGCCGTCACGGTGAAGGCGTTGCCGCCGAGCGAGAGCGCGATATCGTCGAAGCGGAACAGGCCCTGCGTATCGGCGATGGTGGTCATCGCCTGCGGGCCGGATCCGAGCGTCACGGTCGCGCCGGCTTCCGTGGCGCCGACGAGGGTGACGACGCTGCCGGTCGTGGTGTCGTCGCCGGGGGCGGAGGCCTCGTCGGAGGCCGACAGCGCCAGCGAGATCTCCGCAGGCGCGGCGTTCTCGATCGTCAGCGCGAAGGCGGCCGAGGCCGGGCCGGCATTGCCGGCGGCGTCTGTGGCGATGGCGGCAAAGCTGTAGGGCCCGGCTGTCACGTCGGCGCTGGTGAAACTCCAGTTGCCGCTGGCGTCTGCAGTCGCGCTGCCGACACCGAACCCGTCGCGCAGGATCGTCACCGTCGCGCCGGGCTCCGTCGTGCCGGTCAGGGTCGGCGTCGTGTCCAGCGTCGCGCCGTCTCCGGGCGTGCCTGTGTCGGAGCCGGCATCGAGCGCGAGCGTGGGGGCCGCGGGGCGGGTGGTGTCGAGCGTCGCCGATGCGCCACTGCCTGTCGCGGTATTGCCGGCGGCGTCGCTGGCCGCAACCGAGACGGTGATCGCGCCATCGCCGAGGGACGATAGGTCGATCGCGCCGGTTCCGTTTTCGGACAGCGTCCGGGTCAGGCTGCCGCCGCCGGAGCTGGAGAAGGTCAGGGATGCGATCGCGTCGGCGTCGAGCCCGGTCAGAGTGAAGGCGACGGCGGCGCGCTCGGCGGCGTTGATCAGGCTGTCGCCTAGGCTGACGGCGAGGTCGTTGTCGGCGTCGGCATCGCTGTCGCGTGTGACGGTCGATGTGCCGGCAGCGCTGGTATTGCCGGCGGCGTCCGTCGCGGTGGCGCTGAAGGCGTTTGCGCCCTCGACAAGCGCCACGGTGAAGCTCGCAGCCCCCGCCGTCGCCACGGCGCTCTGGCCGTTCAGCGTGACGGTCGCGCCGGTTTCGGCCGCGACACTCAGCGTGACGCTCGCAAGATTGGTGAGATTGTCGCCGTCCGATGCGCCGCTATCGTCGGCGGCGACCAGATCGATGACCGGCGCATCGGGCGCCAGCGTATCGAGCGTCGCGCCGAAACCGCTGCCGGTCGCCGTGTTTCCGGCGGCGTCGCCGGCTGAGACGGAGACACTGATCGCACCGTCGCCGAGGCTCGAAAGGTCGATCGTCCCGGTCCCGTTCGCCGATAGCGTGCGCGTGATCGCTCCGCCGCCCGTGCTGGCGAAGGTCAGCGTCGCGGTGGCGTCGGCGTCGAGTCCCGACAGCGCAAAGCCGACGGCCGCGCGCTCCATGGCGTTGATCAGGCCGTCGCCCAGCGTCACAGCCAGGTCGTCGCCGAGATCGGCGTCGCTGTCGCGCGTGATCGAGAGGATCCCGGCCGCGCTGACATTGCCGGCGGCGTCGGTCGCTGTCGCGCTGAAGCCGTTGACGCCTTCGGCCAGCGCGACGGTGAAGCTGGCGAGGCCGGCGACCGCGACAGCGCTCTGGCCGTTCAGCGTGACGGTCGACCCCGTCTCTGCCGAGACGGAGAGCGTGACGCTCGCCCGATTGGTCAGGTCGTCGCTGTCGGATGCGCCGCTGTCCTCGGCGGCGGCGAGGTCGATGGCGGGAAGGCCCGGCGCGGCGGTGTCGATGGTCAGCGCAAGCGCCGCCGACGCCGGGCCGGCGTTGCCAGCCGCATCGGTCGCGAAGGCCGTGAAAGCATGGGTGCCGTCGGCAAGCGCCGCGCTGGTATAGGTCCAGCCGCCATCGGCGGCGGCTGTCGTGGTCCCGGCAATCGCGCCATTGCGCAGGATGGTGATGGTCGCCCCAGCTTCGGCCGTTCCTGTCAGCGTGGGGGTGTTGTCGTTGGTGAGGCGGTCTCCGGCCGCGCCGCTGTCGGAGGCGGCGGCGAGCGCGAGCGCCGGCGCGGCGGGTGCGCCGGTGTCGATGGTCAAGGCGAGCGCCGTGGAGGCCGGGCCGTTGTTGCCGGCGGCGTCGCGCGCGGTCGCGCTGAAATTGTGCAGGCCGTCGGCGAGCACGGCCGTGGTGAAGCTCCAGCTTCCGTTCGCGGCGGCGAGCGCCGTGCCGATGCTGACGCCATTGCGCAGAATGGTCACAGTCGCGCCGGCCTCGGCCGTGCCGGTCAAGGTCGGGGTGCTGTCGTTGGTCAGGCGGTCGCCCGCCGCACCGCTGTCGGATGCGGCGGCGAGCGTCAGCGTCGGGGCTGGCGGCGGCGTCGTGTCGCCGGGGACATCGGTGATGCCGGTGATGGTCAGCGTCACCGTGCGCGTGACCGTGTCGGAGCCGGAGCGGACGTCGAAGCTGATCCGGTAGATCGCGCTTTGTCCGGTGTTCAGGAAGTCGAAGGCGGCGCGGTCGTAGCTGATCACGCCGGTGGTCTGATTGACCGCGATCAACGCCGTGTTGCCGGTCGCCGAGCCGGGCCCGGCCTGCACGAGGATCGAGCCCGTGCGAAAGACCGGTGTGTCGGTTTGATCCGGGTCGGTCGCCATGGTCAGGTCGCGGAACAGGTCGATCGTCCTGACGCTCGGCGTGCCGGCATCGCCCTCGGCGTCCGTCGCGGGATTGACCACGGTGACGGTCGGCGCGTCGTTCTCGCCGATGATCGTCACCGTGACGGTCGCCACGCCGCTGTCGCCGTCGCGGTCGCTAATGCGGTAGGTAAACGTATCGGTCGTGCGCTGGCCGGCGCCGAGCGCGTTCATCGCGGCGCCCGGCGTGTAGAGGAAGGTCTTGTCGGCGCGCAGCGTCACGGTGCCCTTGGTCGGGCCCGAAACCAGCGTGACCGCACCGATCCCGTCCGGCGTCGAATCATTGCCGGCGACGTTGATGACGACGCTGCCGTTCTCGCCGGCCTGAGCCGCATCGTCGCGCGCGGTCACGGGCGCGTCGCCGATCTCGACGCGCCGGCCATCGACATAAACCTCGAGCTTCTCGAAGGCCGAGGCGCGCAGGTCGAAGCTCTGGAATCGGAAGACGTCGTTGTCGGCCTCGCCGCGCCGGTTGGTGTGCGCGGCCTGAAAGGCGGCATAGGCGATGACCTCGAGCCGCACCCGTGGGTCGTTCCATTCGGCGGCGGTGAAGGCCAGCCGCAGCGTATCCTTGCCCGAGCCGCCGGAATAGACGTCGCGCGCGCCGCGATTCTCGCTCATCCGGTAGATCGCGATGTCGTCGCCGCTGCCGCCATCGACAATGTCGCTGCCCACGCCGCCGTCGAGCAGATCGTTGCCGTTGTTGCCGAGGAGCAGGTCGTTGCCGGCGCCGCCGAATATCTGGTCGCTGCCCGAGCCGCCGATCAGGATGTCGTTGCCGCGGCCGCCCTGGAGCACGTCGCTGCCGGAGAGGCCGAGCAAGATGTCGTTGCCATTCCCGCCGCCGAGAACGTCGTTGCAGAAACTGCCGATCAGAAAACGCATGGCGGACTCCGGGATGTTCGATCCCGGCAGTGACGACGATCAAGGGTCAATCCGACGTGACGCGGAGCGTCACAGCGGGCGTCAAAACCCTGATCTGTTAAGTATTCGGACATTTTTTCATCCCGGCCGCGACAGTCGGGCGACGGCGCAGGCAGGCCTGGCGGGAGACGCCGCCCGATGCCCGGCTAACGATCCGTTATGCGGATGACACAGGCGGCCGCGATCATTGACGCGTCGCCGTTCCGGCCATAGGAGCCGCGCATACCCTGTTCAACGCCTCGCTGAAGGACGCCTGCCGATGACCACCTGGCCCGTCTATGCAACGATCACCGGCCCCATCGTGATGATCGGCTTCGGATCGATCGGCCGTGGCACGCTGCCGCTGATCGAGCGGCATTTCGAGTACGACCGCTCCCGCTTTGTGGTGATCGATCCCGACGATGCCGACCGGGCCCTGCTCGACGAGCGCGGCATCCGCTTCATCCAGCAGGCGGTCACGCGCGAGAACTACCGCGAGATGCTGGAGCCGCTGCTGACCGAGGGCGGCGGTCAGGGCTTCTGCGTCAATCTATCCGTCGACACCTCCTCGCTCGACATCATGCAGTTCTGCTCGGAACTGGGCGCCCTCTATATCGACACCGTCAACGAGCCCTGGGTCGGCTTCTATTTCGACGCGAGCAAGGGCCCGGCGGCGCGCTCGAATTATGCGCTGCGCGAGGCGACCATCGCGGCCAAGCACGCGCGCCCGGCCGGCACGACCACGGCCGTCTCCTGCTGCGGGGCCAATCCCGGCATGGTCTCCTGGTTCGTCAAGCAGGGCCTGCTCAATCTTGCCGCCGATCTCGGCCTGCAGGCGCCCGAGCCCAAGACGCGGGCGGAATGGGGCGCGCTGGCGCAAGAACTCGGCGTGAAGGGCGTCCACATCGCCGAGCGCGATACGCAGCGGGCGCGCCAGCCCAAGCCGCCGGGCGTGTTCGTCAACACCTGGTCGGTCGAGGGTTTCGTCTCCGAGGGCATGCAGCCGGCCGAACTCGGCTGGGGCACGCACGAAACCTGGATGCCGGAGAACGGCCGCACCCATGAGGCCGGCTGCCAGGCCGCGATCTATCTGCTCCAGCCCGGCGCGAACACACGCGTCAGGTCGTGGTGCCCGACGCCGGGCCCGCAATACGGCTTCCTCGTGACGCATAACGAGTCGATCTCAATCGCGGATTACTTCACCGTGCGCGACGAGACCGGCAAGCCGGTCTACCGGCCGACCTGCCACTACGCCTACCACCCGGCCAACGACGCCGTGCTCTCGCTGCACGAGATGTTCGGGCAGGCCGGCCGTGTGCAGGAGGAGCACCACATCCTCGAGGAGAATGAGATCGTCGACGGCATCGACGAACTTGGCGTGCTGCTCTACGGGCACAAACGCGGCGCCTACTGGTACGGCTCGCAGCTCTCGGTCGAGGAGACACGCCGGATCGCGCCCTATCAGAACGCGACCGGCATGCAGGTCACCTCGGCCGTGCTCGCCGGCATGGTCTGGGCGCTGGAGAATCCCAATGCCGGCATCGTCGAGGCCGACGAGATGGATTTCCGCCGCTGCCTGGAGGTGCAACTGCCCTATCTCGGGCCGGTGACCGGGCACTACACGGATTGGACGCCGCTGGACGGCCGCCCGGGCTTCTTCCCCGAGGACATCGACGAGAGCGATCCCTGGCAGTTCCGGAATATTCTGGTGCGATAACCTGTGTCATTCCGGGTCCGGCCCTTTGGGCCGCCCCGGAATGACAGGCGTTACTTCGCCCGCTGGACCCGTACGCCGGCCAGCAGCACCCCGCCCACCAGAAAGAACACCACCAGCACGGCGAGGCCCGCGCGCTGGCTCGCGAATATCGTCGTCGCCAGCGCCACCAGCGTTGGCCCCATGAAGGACGTGACCTTTCCCGACAGCGCGAACAAACCGAAGAACTCGGCCGTGCGGCCCTCGGGCGCGAGCCTCGCCATCAGGCTGCGCGAGGAGGCCTGCAGGGGACCGGCGACGAGGCCGATCAGCAGCCCGAGCGCGAGATAGACCCGCTCCGGAGCCGAAGCGAAGAGCCCGTCACCCGGCGTCGCCGGCGCGGCGGAGATCACAAAGAACACGGTCTCGCGCCCCAGCGACAGGATGCCGAGGCAGGCCAGCAGCAGGCAGCCTATCGCGCCCAGCACCACCGGCTTGCCGCCGATGCGGTCGTCGAGTTTTCCGCCGAGCCACGCCCCGAGCGTGCCGGTGACGGTCAGCAGGATGCCGAAGACGCCCAGCTCGATGGTCTGCCAGCCGAAGACGCCGGCACCATAGATGCCCCCGAAGGCGAACAGCGCCACCAGCGCGTCCTGATAGACCATGTTGGCGAGCAGGAAGCGGCCGAGCGAGCCCAGCCGCGGCAGCTCCGCCAGCGTCGCCTTGAGCCGCGTCCAGCCGCCGCCTGCGGCCTGCGCCAGCCCCATGCCGGTGCGGGGCGCAT
Source organism: Rhizobiales bacterium CCH3-A5 (assembly GCA_001556025.1). GTDB lineage: Bacteria > Pseudomonadota > Alphaproteobacteria > Rhizobiales > Beijerinckiaceae > Allobosea. The sequence continues at coordinate 148,154 of LSIB01000163.1, read as the reverse complement.
CCGGCGTCAGGAGAAACATCGGCGTGACGAAAACAATGAACCAGAGCGCCGTCAGCGGGCCGGAAAAGCGGTCGCCCTCGCGGGCGGCTGCATCGAGCCCGAGGATCGGCGTCAGGCCCGCGAGCGTCTTGCCGGTGGTCGGGTCGGCGGCCAGCAGCGCCAGCGTGATCGCCAGCGAGAACAGCCCGCCAAGATAGCCGATCGCCCAGCCCGTGCCCGAAAGCCAGCCCAGCCGTTCAGGCGGCACGAGTCGCGTCATCATGGCATTGTTGAAGGTGGTGGCGAACTCGGCGCCGATGGTGGCGACGACGAAGCCCGTCAGCGCGATCGGCACGGCATAAGGCGAGCCCGGAACGGCGAACCAGAGCGCGCCCGAGCCCGCAACCAGCAGTGCGCCGAACACCGCGATCCATGGCTTGCGGGGGCCTGTCCTGTCGGCGACGCCGCCCAGCACCGGCGAGAGCAGCGCGATGCACAGGCCGGCGAAACCGGTGGCGTAGCCCCACATCGCTTGCCCCGAGGCCGGGTCGGCCGCGAGCGCCGAGGCGAAGAAGGGCGCGAAGACGAAGGTGGTGATCAGCGTGAAGAAGGGCTGCGCCGACCAGTCGAACAACAGCCAGGCCGTGACGGCGCGCCGCGGCGGATACCTGGCGGGAGCGCTGGCCGGCGCGCTCACTGCAGCGTCGTCTCGGGGTCGCCGCCGCCGCGCGCCAGCTCGATCTCGGTGATCGCGACAAGCACCTCGGCCCGGTGCCGCAGGTCTGGGGCCTCCAGCAGCGCCTGCTTTTCGCGCGGGCCGAAGGGGCACATCATCGCCAGCGCGTTGACCAGCGCCTCGTTGGGGGCCTCGTTGACGCCCTTCCAGTCGATCTTCAGGTCGTTGGCCTTGGCGAAGGCGCGCAGCGCCTTGAGCAGGCCGTTGCGATCGACCTCGTCCTCGCCGGCGCGGGCGGTAAAGTCGATCGCGAAATCCTCATATGAGACGCGGGCCTGTCGATAGGGCGTCGTCACCGAAAGTTCCTCGACGAGCCGGAAGCGGCTGATGCCGGTCAGCGTCAGGATGTAGCGGTCGTCGCCGGTCTCGGCGAACTGGGTGATGCGCCCGATGCAGCCGACATGCAGCAGAGGCGGCGCGCTCGACTGGCGGCCGCTCTCGGGCTCGGGCTGGATGATGCCGACAATACGGTGGCTGCGGATCGCGTCGTCGATCATGGCGAGATAGCGCGGCTCGAAGATGTTGAGCGGCATCTGTCCGCGCGGCAGGAGCAGGGCGCCGGTCAGCGGGAAGACCGGGATCACCAGGGGGCAATCCTCGGCTCCGTTGTAGACGGCGTTCATGCCCATGAGCGGTGCTTCCTTCGGCTTTACGAGAAGAGTAGAGTCGAGAGCTTGCGCCGGCCCGCCATACTGTGCTCGTCCATCGGTCCCCAGGCCTCGAAGAACTGCAGCAACTGCTTGCGCGCGCCGTCGTCGTTCCAGGCCCGGTCGGCCCGGATGATGGCGATCAGGTGGTCGACCGCCTCCTCGCGCCGGTCGCGGGCATTGAGCGCCACCGCCAGATCGAAGCGCGACTGGTGGTCCTTCGGGTTCGCCGCGACCCTGGCCTCCAGCTCGGCGGTGTCGCCGAGATCGGCGGCTTGCTCGGCGAGCTCGATCGCGGCGCGGACAGCCGCGATCGCCGGATCGGCGGCTTTGGCCTGCGGCGTCATGCCGAGAATGCCCTTGGCCCCGTCAAGATCGCCCATGTCGAGATGAAGGCGGGCGAGGCCGGCAATGGCGGCGAGGTTCTCCGGCTCCAGCTCCAGCACGCCGGCGAAGAGCTCGCTTGCGCCGGCCGCATCGCCGGCCTCGGCCGCGGCTTCGGCCGCCGCCACCATCTCCGCGCTCGGGCCGGGGCCGACCGGGCCGACCAGCTTCTCGACGAAGGCCTTGACCTGGCTTTCGGGCAGCGCGCCCATGAAGCCGTCGATCGGCTGGCCCTGCCTGAAGGCGATTACGGCAGGGATCGACTGGATGCCGAGCTGGCCGGGGATCTGCGGGTGCTCGTCGATGTTCATCTTGACGAGCTTGACCTTGCCCCTGGAGTCCTTGACCACCTTCTCGATCACGGGCGTGAGCTGCTTGCACGGGCCGCACCACGGCGCCCAGAAATCGACCAGCACGGGCTGCGTCATCGACTCGGTGACGACATCCTGCCGGAAGCCTTGAGTGGTCGTGTCCTTGATCAGGCCGGCCTGGTCGGCCACGGCGTCTGTGCCCAGCATGGATGGTCCTCGTCGCAATCAGATCGGTGGTCGGCGGTCATGGGCTCAACCCTCTCCTAGATGGGGAGGATCAGCCGTTCTGTCCATCGGGCGGCGTCGGCAAATCGACGATCAACGGCTCATGGCCGGTCCCGCGCAGGAAGGCCAGCATGTCGTCGCGCGCGATGCGCAGGGTCGCCGTGTTGATCAGCGGATGGAAGTTCACAGGCTCGCCAATCGTGAGGTTGCGGTCGAGCACCATGGTGACTGCGCCGGCGCGATCGTTGATCACCGCAAACGCCGTGACCGAGCCCGGCGTGACGCCGAGATGCTCCATCAGCGCTTCGGCCGAACAGAAGGAGAGCCGGCCGCTTGCGCCAAGCGTCTCATGCAGGCGCTTCAGGTCGATGCGGGCGTTCTCGCGGGCCGAGACCAGAAACAGCCGGCTCTTCTTGTCCTTTAGGAACAGATTTTTCGTATGCAGACCGACCATGCCCTCGCGATGCCGACCCGATTCGGCGACGGTAAAGACGGCGTCGTGGTCGATGCGGTGGAAGGGCAGCCCCTGCGCGGCGAGATGGGCGCAGAGTTCGTCGGGCGTCATCGGTGCAGTCATGGTCGTCTGGCGTCGTCCGGCGTCTGGTCGATCGTGAGGAACGGGCTTGCCTGCGCCGCATAACAATTTCAATGCGCCGAATTCAACAAGGCGCTTGCACTGCCCTCGGCTTTGGGGCAATAAGCCGGCCTCGCGTCGGAAAACGGCTGCGACATGTCCTGATGCGGGAGTAGCTCAGGGGTAGAGCACAACCTTGCCAAGGTTGGGGTCGAGGGTTCGAATCCCTTCTCCCGCTCCAGGACATCACATCGCCAGAACGTTCGCGAGCGTCGGGTTTCCCGGCGCTTTTTGCGTTTCCGGCTCAGGGCTGCTCCGGCACGTATCTCCGCGACAACTCGTTCCGGTCGTCATAGGACGCCTCGAAGATCGCGGCCGCCAGCGTCGCGCGGACATGCAGCGTGTCAGTGCCGATGTTCTTGAAGCCGTGACGCCAGCCGGCAGGGATCAGCACCGACTGATTGGCGGTGACGACCATGACCTCCTTGCCGAGCGTGATCTCGGCCGTGCCGGAAAACACCTCCAGCACCTCCTCGACCGCATGCAGATGCATCGGCGCGCCCAGGCCCGGCTCGCAATACTGGTCGAAGATGCAGAGCTGGCGGGCGCCAACGGTGGCCGAGGCGCGCATCTGGGTCATCACGCCGTCGCGCCATTTGTCGAGCGTCATGGAGGTGTGGTCGAGCAATGACATGGTCGTGTCCTTCAGCGTGGGGTGATCTTGGGCATGGGGCGGGCTCAGGCCGCCAGCGGCAGCGCGCCCTCGCGCGCAATGCCTGCCTCGCCGAGCGCGCGCCTGAGCCGCGCGATTTCGGCTTCGGAAATCTTCATCAGCGGCGGGCGCACCACGGCCCGGTCGAGCCGGCCGAGCAGCACCAGCGCCTCCTTCATGCGGTTGTGCATGTCGAGGAAGGGCGGTGCGTAGAAGGCCTCGGCGAGCGGATGGATGCGGTCGTTGACGGCCTGCGCCGCCTTCAGGTCGCCGGCCTGCACGGCGCGGAACAGCGCGACCTGCAAATCGGCGACGACGCTGCCGGAGCCGGAGAGCAGGCCGTTGCAGCCCAATGTCAGCGAGGCCATCAGCCAGGAGGAATGCGTGGTCAGCACGTTCACCGGCCGGGGCAGGCTCTGGAAGGTGCGGATATGCTTCTCATGCAGCATCGCATCGTTCGACCAGTCCTTGATCGCGGCGATCGTCGGCACGGCGTCGAACAGGGCCAGCAGCGTCTCGAACGTGTAGCCGAGATGGCTCGCCATCGGATACTGGAAGGCGATGATCGGCAGGTCGGTGGCGTCGGCGATGCGGCGATAGTGCTCGATCGCCATGTCGGGACGCAGATGCCCGCCCATCGCCATGCTGTTGGGCGGGAACACCAGCAGCGCCGACGCGCCTTCCTGCGCCGCCATCGCCGCGATCCGCGCCGCCTCCAGCGAGCCGTCGGCATAGACGCCGCTGATCACCGGCACCGCGTCGCCGACCTCTGCCAGCGAGGCTGAGAGAATCCGCCTCTGCTCGTCGAAGGAGCAGGCATGGACCTCCGAGGCGTGGCCGTTGACCGTCACGGCCGACACGCCCTCGACCAGCGCGCAATCGCGCAGATGCCTGCGGGTCGCGGCCTCGTCGATGCTCATATCCTCATTGAGCGCGAGCAGGGTCGCCGGAATGACGCCGGCGGGCCGAAAATCCTTGAAGCGCGGCATGAGCTCTTCCTGTCGGTCTGGCGGGCCTCAGTCGTTCCAGAGGCCGCCTGTGATGCTGATCGTCTCGCCTGTGATGTAGCTCGCCTCCTCCGACGCCAGGAAGGCGACCGCCTTGGCGATGTCGTCGGGAAAGCCCGGACGCCGCAGCGGAATCGCCTGCGCTCGCTCATAGGCGTCGGGCAGTCCCTCGGCCTTGCGCTTCACCTCGGATTCGTCGCGCATCTTGGTGTCGACGATCAGGCCCGGGCCGACCGCGTTGACCCGCACCCCATATTCGCCGAGCTCGGTGGCCAGCGACTGGGTTGCGCCGATGATCGCGAATTTAGAGGCGCAGTAGGCGCCGTAGGAGGCGACGCCCGACTTGCCCATCCAGGACGCGATATTGACAATCGCGCCTCTGCGCCGCGTCACCATCTCCGGGGCGATCGCGCGGATCATGTGGAACATGCCGTCGACATTGACGGCGAAATGCATCCGCCAGTCGGCCTCGCTGGTGTCCAGCATCTTGCCGACTTTCAGGGCGCCGGCATTGTTGACGAGGATGTCGATGGGGCCGAGCGCCGCGCGCAAGGAACCCACGGCGGCCGCGACCTGCTCGGCCGAAGACACGTCCGCGCCCGCCGTCGCGACCACGCCGCCGGTCCGGCTCAGGGTCGCGGCCGTCGCCTGCGCCGCTTCCGGGTCGAGGTCGAGAATGCCGACATCGCAACCCTCCGCCAGCAGCCGCGCCGCGATCGCCTTGCCGATGCCGTGCGCGGCGCCGGTGACGATCGCCTTCCGTCCCTCGAGTCGATACATCACGCTTATCCTCGTCAGTTCTTGTTTTTGGCCTTGCGGTCGCCCTGCGCGGTCCAGCCGCCATCGACGACCATCACCGTGCCGGTGCAGAAGGAGGCGTCGTCGCTGGCGAGCCAGAGCATCGCCTGCGCGATCTCGACCGGGCGGCCCATCCGCCCCATCGCCTGGCGTTCCTCCAGCCCGCGCCGCAGTTCATCCGCGCCGGGCCTGTTCAGGATTTCGGTGAAATAGGGCGATTCGATCGTGCCCGGCGCGACCGCGTTGATGCGGATATTCGCATCGACATGGTCGATCGCCATGGCCCGCGTCAGCGCCGCCACCGCGCCCTTGGAGGCGACATAGGCCGCGCGGTCGTGGATGCCGATATTGGCCGCGGCCGACGCCGTGTTGACGATCGCGCCGCCGCCCTGCCGCTCCATGACCGGAATGGCGTGCTTGCAGCCGAAGAAGACGCCCTTGACGTTGACCGCCATCAGCGCGTCCCACTCCGCCTCCGAGGTCGAGACCACGGTTCCGGCGAAGCCGAAGCCGGCGTTGTTGACGAGAATGTCGAGCCGGCCATGGGCGGAAACCGTGGCCTCGACCATCGCCGCGACCTCGCCCTCGCATGCGACATCGACGGTGAAGGCCGTCGCCTTGCCGCCGGCCGCCGCGATTTCGGCGGCGACGAATTGCGCCGCCGCCCCGTTGCGGTCGGCGACGACGACGGTCGCGCCCTGCGCCGAAAACAGCTTCGCCGCCTCATGCCCGATGCCGGAGCCCGCCCCGGTGACGATCGCGACCTTGCCTGCCAGTTTCATGTCGTCCGTCCGGTGTCCGCCATCGTCCAGATTCGGTCAGTTGCCATACATGACCTTGGGCATCCATGTCGCCAGCCCCGGGAAGGCGATCAGCAAGGCGAGCACGACCAACTGGCAGCAGATGAAGGGGATGACGCCCCAATACATGTGCTTGAGCTTCATCGTCGGCGGCGCGATCGCCTTCAGGTAGAAGATCGACGGGGCCATGGGCGGCGTCAGATAGGCCGTCTGCAGGATCACCAGCAGCACCACCGCGAACCAGAGCGGGTCGATTCCGAAGCTCTTCACCAGCGGGATCGCGATCGGCACGATGATCAGGATGATCGAGATCGAATCGATCAGGAAGCCCAGGATAAACGCGACGAAGAGGATGATCGCGATCACCGACCAGGGCGAGAGGCCGAAGGCGTCGAGCACCGCCTTGGTCGCGCTCATGCCGCCCGAGGCGAAGAAGACGCCCGAGAACATGCCGCCGGCGAGAATGATCGCCAGGATCATCGCGGTCAGCGAGACGGTCTGCAGTGCGGCCTGGAACAGCAGGCTCCAGCTCATCCGGCGGTAGGTGACCGCCAGCAGCAGCACGCCGAGCGAGCCGCAGGCGGCGGCTTCCGTCGGCGTGGCCAGCCCCATGAACAGAGTGCCGAGCACGGTGAAGATCAGGAAGGCCGGCGGAATCAGCGCGATCAGCGTGAACCTGATCTTCTCGGCCAGGCTGCGCGGATCGGGCTCGGTCTCGGGCGGGGCGAGCGCGGGCCGGAGCGTGCAGATGATCAGGATATAGACGATGAAAAGGGTCGACATCAGCAGGCCGGGCAGCAGGATGCCGGCGAGCAGGTCTCCGATCGACATCGCCGCGATCGGCGCCAGCACCACGACCGGGACCGAGGGCGGGATGATGGTGCCCAGTGAACCGCCGCCGCAGATGGTGCCGGCGATCAGGGAGTTGTCGTAACGGCGCTTGGTCATGGCGGGGATGGCGAGCATGCCGACCAGCGTCTCGGTGGCCCCGACGACGCCGCTCGCGGCGGCGAAGATCGTGCACATCAGCAGCGCCGCGACGGCGAGCCCGCCCGGCAGCCGGCGCGTCCACATATAGAGCGCGTCGAACAGCTTCTCGGCGATGCCGGCGCGCTCCAGGATCGAGCCCATGAAGATGAAGAGCGGGATCGCGCCCAGCACGTAGTTTGTGGCGAGGTCGTCGACCCGCTGGGCGAACTGGTGGACGAGCGTGCCGCCGAAGCGCAGCAGGCCGAAGCCGAGCGCCGCGATCATCATCGAGAAGGCGACGGGGAAGCCGAGGAAGATCAGGCCCAGCAGGACCGGGAACATCCACAGGACGGTCTGGGCTGTCATCGGGCGGCCCCTTGCGTCTCTTGCCCGCCAATCTGCGGCCGATCCGGCATCCGGCCGAAGAGCACCATCAGGTTCTCGAGCGCCTTTGCGAGGCATTGCAGCGCAAACAGCCCGAAGCCGAGCGCGTAGACGATGCGATAGGGCCAGATCGGCGGGTTCCAGGCCGAGAGGCCCGAGCCCTCGCCGGTCCGGAAGACGCCGGCCGCATTGGCGACCAGCACATTGGTCAGCCAGGCCAGCATGCCGGCCATCAGGATGTAGCCGACCGCGTCGATCGCGGCGATGGCGCGCCGCGGCAGCACCTGATGGATGAAGTCGACGTTGACGTGCTGGTCCGTCAGCACGGCGTAGGACAGGCCCATCAGGAAGATCGTGCCCATCATCATGTAGCTGAGCTCGAAGGCCCATGCCGTCGGCGCGGAGAAGGCGTAGCGGCTGACGACCTCGAAGACCATGGCGAGGACGAGCGGCAGGACGACGAGCGCGCCCAGCCGGCCCGACCAGAGCGAGAGATGGCCGATGAATCTGACGATGGGCATGGACGATCCCGGTCGGAGGGTGGTCGGGCCGGCGTGGCTGCGAGCGTCTGCCGGCCCGGAACGATCAGCGGGTGCCGGTGGCGAAGCGGAACTCGGCCATCGGCTTGACGCTCGCCATGAAGGCCTTCTGGCTGTCATAGGCCTTCTTGAACCAGGGGTTGGCGGCGGCCTGCTTCTCGGCCCATTCGCCGGACGCCTTGACGACGGCGGCGGTGAGGCCCGGATCGACCTGGATCACCTCGATGTTGGACGCCTTGATCTGCTTATAGGCGTCGAGGTCGCTCTTGGCGTAGCCGAGATAGGTGTCGAGCACGGTCAGGCGGCCGGCCATTTCGAGCAGCGCCTTGTCCTTGTCGCCGATCTTGGCCCAGGTGGCGTTGTTGAAGACGCAGTCATGCGCGCCCGAGGGCGCATGCAGGCCCGGCATGATGACGTATTTCGCGACCTTGTGGAAACCTTCCGACAGGTTGCTGCCCGGCCCGCCCCATTCGATCGCGTCGACGACCTTGCGCTCCAGCGCGCTGAAGACCTCCGAGCCCGGCAGCACGACCGTGGAGGCGCCCAGCATCGGCGCGATCTCGGCCCAGGAGGACGAGGTCCGCAGCTTGAGGCCCTTCATGTCGTCGGCGGTGCGGATCGGCTTGTGCGAATGCATGAAGAACTCGGTCTCCAGCACGCCGCAGGGGAAGGCGACGACGTCGAACTTCTCCTTGCGCCACTGCTTCCACAGATCGGCGCCGCCGCCATTATAGAGCCACATCATCATCTCTTCGGGATTGGGCCCCGCCGACCAGCCCGAGAAGATCGCCCCCGTGCGGTCGATCGCCCAGTCATAGCCCGGCCAGGAGTGGCCCATATCGGCGACGCCCTTCTGCACCGTCTCCGTCACCTTCAGCGCCGGGCCGAGCGCGCCGGCCGGGAAGACGTTGATCTTGATGCGGCCCTCGGTCATCCGCTCGACGTTCTCGGCGTATTTCTTGGCGCCGATGTCGAGCCAGTGGCCGCCCGCCCAGGGCGTCGCCATGTTGAGTTCCAGCTTGTTCTGGGCCAGCGCGCCCTGCGCCGACAGGGTCAGGGCGCCGATGATGGCGGCGGTCGTGATCAGGTTCTTGAACATGGACATCGTCGGTTCCTCTTCCTGTGTGTCTTGCGCGGGGATCTCGGTCTTACCGTTGCGGCCTTGCTGAACCTCGCATCGCAGGTCGCCCTGCCTGGCGGCCGCAAACGCCCGGTCCTGCCAGGCCAGATGGATCATCACTCATATATCGAAGCTCGCCACGCGACAGCGCGAGGCCGAGCTTACAGAACGCAAGGATCGCGCCAAGCGAAGAATTGGCGTTTTTCGGGCATCTGATCAAAGAATGCGCCAAGCTGCGGCAATCGCGCTCAATGCTGCATCATATATCAGTCGTGGTTCGGTCAGATTTGTCAGGCCGCACGCCATGGTTAGGTCGCTCACGAGGCGGGCCTCTGGAACTCGGTCGTCGAGATGGACGGCTGCGTCGGGCTTGACGCCGGCGGTCACAGACAAGCCGGCTTCGGCCTGTGCATGTCGGGCGCTGACGCGGTGCGGGTTCGACAACAGCCAATGCGCCGGGGCATCACGTCGCCTATGGTGCGCGATGCGATTGCGGGCGTGGCCGGAAAGGTCGGAAAAGCCTTGGTGGAGCTGAGGGGATTCGAACCCCTGACCTCTGCAGTGCGATTGCAGCGCTCTCCCATCTGAGCTACAGCCCCAAGGCGCTGGCCTTCTAGGCCGTGCGTCGCGTGAATGTCAATCGCTCGCGGCATTTTGGCGGAGCGCGGCCGGGGCGTCGTCCGGGCCGGAAAATCCATGAAATGAGGGATATCGATGCGGTCCGTTCTTGATGTGGTGATGCTCGCCTTGCAGCTCTATGTCTGGATCCTGATCGCATCCGCCATCCTAAGCTGGCTGATCGCCTTCAACGTGGTCAATACCCGCAACCAGTTCGTCTCGACCGTCTGGGATCTGCTCTATCGCATCACCGAACCTGCGCTGAGGCCGATCCGCAACATGCTGCCCAATCTCGGCGGCATCGACATTTCGCCGATCATCCTGCTGCTGCTGATCTTCTTCGTGCAGAGCGTGATCACGCGCTACATCTACCCCAACGTGTTCTGAGCGTGGCCGCCAGGGGCACGGCAAAGGCTTGACGATCATGCGCGGCTCCTGTTGGAGATAAGCCCATGGACAACCCAGCCGCTCCGTTCCCCGCGCGCCTGACCGAAGGCTACCGCGCTTTCCTCGACGACCGCTTCGACCGCGAGAAGAGCCGCTACGAGGAACTCGCCGACGGGCAGACGCCGAAGATCATGCTGATCGGCTGCTGCGACTCGCGCGTCTCGCCCGAGATCATCTTCGATGCCCGGCCGGGCGAGATGTTCGTCGCGCGCAACGTCGCCAATCTGGTGCCGCCCTTCTCGCCCGATGACGGCCTTCACGGCACCTCGGCCGCGCTGGAATACGCCGTACAGGCGCTGAAAGTGGAGCATATCGTGGTGCTCGGCCATGGCCGCTGCGGCGGCATCCGCGCCTTCGCCGACGATGCGCAGGGGCCGCTCTCTTCGGGCGACTTCATCGGACAGTGGATCACGCTGATCGGCCCGGCCGCCCAGCGCACCGGCGGGCGCGGCCGCAACGAGGATCTCGACACCTATGTCGAGCGCCTGGCCTTTGCTTCCATCCAGCAATCGCTCGCCAATCTGCGCACCTTCCCATGCGTCCAGATTCTCGAAAGCAAGGGCCGGCTGCAACTGCACGGGGCCTATTTCGCGGTCGCAACCGGTGTGCTGATGCTGCTCGATCCGGTCAGCGGGCAGTTCCTGCCCGCCGTCGGCGAAATGCCGCGGAAAGTCCAGATGATCCGCTGCGACGAGCCGGCCGGGCAGGCCTGACGAAGCGCGACCGGGCCGCCATGGCGGCCGGATAATTTCCTGCCGCGCCCCCGATGACGGAACGGCGGGCTTGCGCTAGATTGCGTGCTCCCGATCACCGCACTCCTGAAGCTCCATGTACGATCGTCGCCCGCCTTCCTCCGCCCAGCCCTTCGTCACGCACGAAAACATCGAAGCCAAGGTCAAATGGTTCGACCCCGAAAAGGGGTTCGGTTTCGCCTCGCCAGCCGACGGCTCGGGCGACGTCTTCCTGCACATTTCCGCGCTTGGCCCGCTCGACCAGCAGGCTCTCCAGCCCGGCGCCACCATCATCGCCGATCTCGGCGAGGGCCGGCGCGGCCTGCAGGTCGTCACGGTCCACGAGATCGACGCCTCGACCGCGCAGGCGCCCGCGCCGCGCGGCGACCGCGCGCCGCGCCCGTTCTCGCCCCGTCCGCCGCGCGATGATTTCGGCGGCGGCGGATATGGCGGCGATCGCGGCTATGGTGGCGGCGACCGGGGCGGCTATGGCGGTGGTAGCGGTTACGATCGCGGCGAGCGCGGCGGCGGTTTTTCCGGCCGCGACAGCGGGCCGATGGACGGCCCCTATGACGGCGCGGTCAAGTTCTTCAATTCCGAGCGCGGCTTCGGCTTCATCGCGCCCGACAAGGGCGGGCCCGACGTGTTCCTGCACGTCTCCTCGCTGAGCCGCTCCGGCCTGCAGCCGCCGATGGACGGTCAGCGCGTGCGCTTCTCGATCCGCGCCGGCAAGAAGGGCCCCGAGGCGGCCGATGTCAGCTATGTCTGATACCGGCGCGCCGGTCTGAGAAAGCATCGACCCGTCGCAAGGCGGGTCTTTTGTCTGGTGTCTCTCAGACGCGCTCCAGCATCCGGTGCGGCTGTGCCGGCAGCGTCACGCCAATCGCGTCGCCCGGCCGCACCGGGCCGCCTTCCAGCACGATCGCCATCACGCCGGCCTTGCGGACGAGCCTGCCATCCGCAGCGCGCCCGAGCACGGCAGCGAGCAGGCCCGGCCGGAAATCCTCGATCTGGTGACAGGGGTTGCGGAGCCCGGTGACCTCGACCAGCGCCTCGTCGCCCAGACGAAGCCGTGCGCCCGTCGGCAGGGCCAGAAGGTCGATGCCTCGCGTCAGGACGTTCTCGCCCATCTCGCCGGGACCGATCGCGATGCCGCGGGCGGCGAGTTCCGCGAACAATTCCGACTGGAGCAGATGGACCTGCCGCAGATTGGCTTGCGTCGGGTCGACTTTGACGCGCGAGCGGTGCTTCACGGTCTCGCCGCAATGGGCGTCGCCTTCGACGCCCAAGCCCGCCAAAAGGCGGATCTCCGCACAGACGGGCTTGCTGAAGCCATGGCTGGCTGCGCGGCTCACCGAAACAATCTGTGCCGTCATGAATCGATCCCGCATCCGCCCGCCATGCGCGGCTTCTGCCATGACAGGGCCGTTCTGGCGAGCCGTCTATTTGGTCAGGATCAGCCGCTCGCGCGCGGTGATGCGCAGCCGGTAGGCCTCGCCCAGATGCATAAGCACGATCTCGCGGCCCTCGCCGAGCAGTTGCCGGACATCGACGACCGGGATCTCCGGCTGGGCGGATGGCGCAGCCGTCCTTGCGGCGGGGTCTGGGGGCGTTGCGGAATTCATGGACGAGAAACCTGGCGGCGATGCCTGAACGGCGATGTCAGCGTGAGCGCCGGCTTCTCGAGGTTGGAAGTTTGGAATAAAACCAAATCAAAACAGCCACTTGACCAGCATATGACTTAGTCCCGACAGGGCGGGGCCGTCAATCGCATAAGCACGGTCGGCCGGGAACTGCGCTCATTCCTACCGCCCTCATCCCGAGGAGCGGCCCCCAGGATGAGGGCGGGGAAACGAAAAACGCCGGACCCTGTCGGGTCCGGCGTCGATACGACACACGATGCGGACGCGGGCTCAGTGGCCTTCGTCGAGATGGCCGACATGCTTCTGGGTATAGAGTTCGAGCCCGATCCGGCCGATCAGCTCGAGCTGCGTCTCGAGGAAGTCGATATGGCCTTCCTCGTCCTTCATCAGGGCCCGGAACAGCTCTTCGGAGGGGTAGTCCATCACCTCGCGGCAATAGGTCGCCGCTTCCTGATAGAGCGCGCGCGCCTCGATCTCGGCCTTGAGATCGCATTCGATGACTTCCTTGACGTTCTCGCCGATGCGCAGCGCGTCGAGCGTCTGCATGTTCGGGAAGCCTTCGAGGAACAGGATGCGGTCGGTGAAACGGTCGGCATGGACCATCTCCTCGATCGATTCCTTGCGCCAGGTCTTGGCCATCTCCTTGAGACCCCAATTGTCGAGGATCCGGTAATGGAGCCAGTACTGGCTGATCGCGGTGAGCTCCGAGCGCAGCCCCCGGTTGAGATATTCGATGACCTTCTTGTCACCCTTCATGGCGGCTCTCCTCGCGGCTCTACATTAGAATGATCCTAATGTATGCTTGGATAAGAGAGAAGGAAAGACAGAAATTTGGCGCTGCGCTGTTTTCTCGCGGGAGCCGAGGGGGTCAGGCGGCGGCGCGGTCACCAGCGATCTCGACGCCGTCCATCATCTGGCCGACCTGGACATGGACCGCACATTCGATGTCGCGGCTGGCGCAGGAGCCGCACTGGCTGGCGCAGGCGGCGCGCGCCTCGGCCAGAATCGAGCGCACGGCGCGGGCGCAGCGGCCGCAATCGGGGCTGCAGCCGAGGCAGTCATAGGCTTCGCCCGCCGTCGCCGGGCCGCTGCCGTCGGGGCCGATCATGCCCTTGATCTGGCGGCAGGAGATGACGTTGCAGGAGCAGACGATCACGAATGCCGGCTCCCGGCCACGCGCATCTGCGTCTCTTCGCCGTCAGCGCGGCGCAGGCGGACGATGACCTCGACCGAGGAGATCTCCATGCCCTCGGGCGCATCGGGGAGTCCGGCGACCTGAATGGTCGAGCCGGGAATGTCGACGACCGTCTCGTCCTCCTCGTTGTAGAAGTGGTGGTGCTCGGAGACGTTTGTGTCGAAGAAGGTCTTCGGGCCAGAAACCGAAACCTGCCGCAACAGTCCGGCTTCCGAGAACTGGCGCAGCGTATTGTAGACGGTGGCGAGCGACAGCGGCTCGCGCGCGCGGATCGCCTCCTCATAAAGCATCTCGGCCGAGACGTGGCGGTCGCCCTTGGCAAAGAGCAGCCAGCCCAGCGCCATGCGCTGGCGGGTCGGACGCAGGCCGGCGGTGCGCAGGCGGGCCTTCACGGCGCTGATCGGGCAGGAGGCGGGGGTTTTCTGCGGCCACGGGATGTGGTCGGACTGCAGGCGGGGCTGAACCGCATCCGTCACGGGCAGTGTGGCCTTGAGGGGTGAAACGCTCATCGCAAACGCCTTCCGACAATGCCGGATGTCCGGCCCCGTAGTTTAGAAGACATCTAAACTACTGATATTGTTATTATATTTGTCGGATCGGACGTTTGATGTCAATCAGCTGGGGTGCGGCAATGCGCATCAGCCCCGCCGTGATTGCGGGCGCGACGAAGCAACCGAGCGTCTCGCGCCGACATCTGGATTGTTTCGGTCGCTCGCAATGATGGAGAGGGTCGACAGACTTCGGCGTTCAATGCCGGAAATGGCGGTGTCCGGTGAAGACCATGGCGAGGCCGGCCTCGTCGGCGGCCCTGATGACCTCGTCGTCCCGCATCGATCCGCCGGGCTGGATCACCGCCGTCGCGCCCGCCTCGGCGGCCGCCAGCAGCCCATCGGCGAAGGGGAAGAAGGCGTCCGACGCGACGACAGAGCCCTTGGCGAGGCTTGCAGGCGCGCCAGCAGCCTTCGCGGCCTCGGCCGCTTTCCAGGCGGCGATGCGGGAGGAATCGACCCTGCTCATCTGGCCAGCGCCGATGCCGACCGTCGCGCCGGCCTTTGCATAGACGATCGCGTTCGACTTGACGTGCTTGGCGACGCGAAAGGCGAAGCGCAGATCGAAAAGCTCGGCCTCGCTCGGCTGACGCCGTGTGACCACCTTCAGCGCCATGTCGTCGACGACGGCGTTGTCGCGGGCCTGGGCCAGGAAGCCGCCCGAGACGGTGCGCAGCGAGAGGCCGCCTGCGCGCACATCCGGCAGGCCGCCGGTCAACAACAGGCGCAGGTTCTTCTTGGCGGCGATCAGCGCGATCGCCTCCTCGTCGGCGTCCGGCGCGATGATGACCTCGGTGAAGATCTCGACGATCTTCCTCGCGGCAGCCGCATCGAGCGTCCGGTTCACCGCGACGATGCCGCCGAAGGCCGAGACGGGGTCGCAGGCGAGCGCGCGCTCATAGGCCGTGCCGAGATCGGCGCCTGTGGCGACGCCGCAGGGGTTGGCGTGCTTGACGATGACGCAGGCGGCGCTCGCCGCAGGATCGAACTCTGCGACGCATTCGAAGGCGGCGTCGGTATCGTTGATGTTGTTGTAGGAGAGCTGCTTGCCCTGCACCTGCCGTGCGGTCGAGACGCCGGGACGCTGCTCGGGCGTGCGGTAGAACGCTGCCCATTGATGCGGATTCTCGCCATAGCGCAGCGTCTGCCCCAGTGCGCCGCCGAGCGCGCGGTAGTCAGGCGAGGTTTCGCCCAGCTCGTTTGCGAACCAGTTCGAGATCGCGGCATCATAGGCCGCCGTGCGGGCATAGGCTTTCTGCGCCAGTTTTTTCCGGAGCGTCAGTGTGGTCGAGCCCTTCCGGGCGGCAAGGTCGTCGAGCACGGCGCCATAGTCGGCCGCATCGACCACGACCGCGACGTCGTTATGGTTCTTCGCGGCGGCGCGGATCATCGCCGGCCCGCCGATGTCGATGTTCTCGATGCAGTCGTCATAGCCCTTGCCGGCCGCGACCGTCGCCTCGAAGGGGTAGAGATTGACCACCAGAAGGTCGATCGGCGCGATGCCGTGGCCGATCATCGAGGCCTGATGCTCGGGGTGGGAGCGGATCGCCAGCAGGCCGCCATGGACCTTGGGATGCAGCGTCTTGACGCGCCCGTCCATCATCTCGGGGAAGCCGGTCAGGTCGGAGACGTCGGTGACCGGCAGCCCCGCCT
Organism: Rhizobiales bacterium CCH3-A5; assembly: GCA_001556025.1. Taxonomy (GTDB): domain Bacteria; phylum Pseudomonadota; class Alphaproteobacteria; order Rhizobiales; family Beijerinckiaceae; genus Allobosea. Next base: position 132,134 of record LSIB01000163.1, on the reverse strand, counting down.
CGGAGATCGCCTTGGAGGTCCCGCCGGTCGAGACCAGCGCGATGCCAAGCTTGTGCAAAGCGCGGGCGAAATCGACGAGCCCGGTCTTGTCCGAGACGGAAAGAAGGGCGCGTTCGACGCGGCGAAGCTCTGTCGGCATCGGGTCAGGTCCGGACTTGGTGAGAAGATCAGGTCTGGCGCGAGCTATCATGCTGCGCTGCATAAGCAAAGCGCAGCACCGCGATGCGGTCAGGCGTCGGGCGTCGGTGTCCCGGCCGGTTCCGGAACAAGCGGATGCGCCGAGAACAGGCCCTCGACCCGCGCGAAGCGCCAGGCGATCTGGGGCGTCGCCACAGCGTCGAAGGCGACAACGAGCTGTTCGCTGCGGCGGCGGCTGTCGGCGGCGGCCAGAAAGATGCTTTCCTCGATCGCGACGGGCAGGTCGCCTGCCGCGAAGCTCCAGACCTCGCCGGAGGCGAGCGTCAGCAGCGCCCCTGTCCCGTCGCTCGTCAGGCTCGCCCTGATGGCGGGATGCAGGTGGAAGCGCGCCAGAGCCGGCAATGTCTCGCGCGCCGTCGACAGCGTGAACTCGTCCTCGCCGTCGAGGCTCGCCCCGTCGCGGGCCAGCAGCAGGCGACGCGTATGGACGGCTCCCAGCCTGCGCTTGTAGCCGTCATGGCTGGCGACCCATTCCTGACCGTCGGTCGCCTCCTGCCGCGCGACGCGGACATCGCCCGGACCCGCCACGATGCGCCGTTCGCCCAGCACCAGCCCGAAATCGGCGCTTGAGCGCTCGTCGAGCTCGACGGTGGAATGCGCCGCGGTGCTGCGCGCCGCCAGCCTGAGCTCGGCCGAGCCGTAGCGGCTTGCGCCGCAATTGACGACGATGCGATCCGGCCCGCTGGAGAACTCGAAGGCGAGGCAGCCGGCATGGGCCTCGATCGAATGCGCGCCGCGCGGGGCGGCCCCGGCGTCGACCACGACGATGGCGCGTCCGCCGGTCAGGCGGCTGTAGCCGGAATAGGCGGCATGCTCGATCGGCCGGGCCCGGGCGTCGTCATAGGCCGCCAGCGTCGCCATCAGGTCGGGCGGCGTCGTGCCCATGCCGTTGAACAAGGCGAGCGACCCGTCGCCGTGCCGGAACAGCCGCAAATGCGGCATCATCCGCTCGATCGCCATGATCACGCCGCGCGGCGGCTCCATGCCGCGCGCCGCGAATGTTTCGCGGAGGGGCAGGAGATCGAGCAGCAATTCGATCAGAAGGCGCGGATTGCGGGTGAGGTGGCCGCCATCGGGCAGGATCTGGTGGTCGAGTTCGTCCGACAGCGCCATCTCGAAGCGCCGCAGCCTGCGCTCCTGCTTGTCGAGGCTGATCGCTGCGAGCGTCACGGCGATCAGCACCTGTAACCGTGCGACGCCCTCGACCGCACCTGACAAGGCGAGCGTCAGCTTGTCGGTCAGGCGCGAGACATGGCCGACGAAGCGTTCGTAGAAAACATGGTCGGCCCCCTCCAGCAGCAGCGGCGAATGCGACAGAAAGGCGATCAGCCGCCGGGCGGCCACCGCCGGCCTGCGCGCGATCTCGCTCCGGTCGCGCCGCTTCTGGATGAAATCGCCGACCAGCGCGCGGGCGTTGGCGCGGGCGATCGCGGTGTCGGCCGCGCGCATATGGCGCAGCCAGCCGAAGCCGTGCAGCGCCTCGGCCCAGGCCTCGCTCGGCGGCGTCGAGTCGAAGGGCGAATCGCCGTGGCTGCGGAGTGTGCGCCCCGCAAAGGCGAAATAGCCGGAATAGATGTCGCTGGCGGTGGTCGGGTCGGCGGTGCGCAAATCGTGGGGGGCAAATAGCAGCCGCGAGGCTGTCGCCTTGCCGAAGGGCCACAGGCGGTGCGCCGCGCCGACGAACTGGCCGCGCGTGCGTCGCGCCGCCCGTCCGATCGCTGCGCCGGCAAGCCCCCTTCGCTCAGACCAGCCGCTCAATGCTCCCGAAAGCCCCATCCCCTAAGGCATGACGCCGAAAAGCGGGAACCGCTTTTTCGACCGCATCATGCCCCAACGCCTACTCTCGCAGGGCTGTCCCAGGCCCGGCGATTCCCCATTCCGTCATAGCCTGATCAGGCGGCAGGCGTAAAACCCCGCCCAGCCGGAAAGGCGGCCTGTGTCCCCCGCCAATTGATGCGGCAGCGTGCGCAGGTCGCCATTGGCGTCGATCGCGCCGGAGACGCCGCCGACCTCATCGGGCGTAATCGGCTGCCGGCGGAAATCGGCGTTTTCGGACAGAAAGGCCGCGATCTGCTCCTCGCCCTCCTGCGGCTCCAGCGAGCAGGTGCAGTAGACCAACCGGCCGCCGGATTTCGTCAGCCGGGCCGCGGCCTCTAGCAGGCGGCCCTGAAGCGCTGCGAGCTTGTCGCGATCCTCTGGACTCTTGGTCCAGGCGACGTCGGGGTGGCGGCGGATCGTGCCCGTCGCGCTGCAGGGCGCGTCGAGCAAAACGGCGTCGAACGGATCGGCCTGCCAGAGGCTCGCATCCTTGGTGACGACCTCGGCGGTGAGGCCGAGCCTTGTCAGGTTCTCGCGCAGGCGGCGCAGGCGCGGCCCCGAACGATCGACAGCGGTGACGCTGGCACCCATCGCCGCGAGTTGGGCGGTCTTGCCGCCCGGCGCGGCGCAGAGATCGGCGACGCGTTCGCCGGGTTTTGGAGCCAACAGCAGCGCCGGCAGGGCGGCAGCCGCGTCCTGCACCCACCAGGCGCCCTCGTCGAAGCCCGGCATCGCGGTCAGGCTGCCGCGCTCGCGCAGGCGCACCGAGCCGGTCGGCAGCAGCAGGCCGTCGAGACGCTCCGCCCATTCGGCGGCGTTCTCCTTCACCGAGAGATCGAGCGGCGGCTCCTCGCGATGGCTTCTGGCGATGGCGGCGGCGGTTTCCTCGCCGTAAGAGTCGCGCCAGCTCTCGGCGAGCCAGTCAGGCACGTCGAGGAAGAGATCGGCCTGCGCTTCGGCGAGGATGGCGTCGCGCTCGCGGGCGAGCCGGCGCAGCAGCGCATTGCCGAGCGCGACATAACGCGAGGAGCGCGCATCCTCGTGGAGATGGCGGATGGCGAGATCGACGGCCGCGTGGTCCGGCACGTCGAGGAACAGGATCTGGGCTGCGGCCACGACCATGATCGGCTCGAACGGCCCGGAATTGCGCGGGCTGCCGCGCTCCAGCCTTGCGTTGATCGCGTGCTGGATCGTGCCGAGCCGGCGGAAAGCGGTGATGGCGATGGCGCGCGCCAACCCCGCATCGGCGGCGTCGAGCCCGAAATCGGGGCTTATGCGCTCAAACGTCTCGTCAAGCGCGAGCTTCGCCCGCAACACCTCGTCGATCAGCTTCGCCGCCAACCGGCGTGCCGGCAGGCCGGGCACTGCCTCGGTCGTGTCAGGTTTCGTTTCGCTCGCGCTCGTTCCCGCCTGTTCCGGTCGCGCCATCTCAGCCCCAGGGTCCGGGCTGGCTGCCGCTGCTGCCGGCCCATGGGCTGGCCGACGCCTGGCTCGCGAAGCCGCCGCGCGACTGACCGATGCCCATGGCGCGGGCCTGCTCCATCAGCGCGGCGATGCGGTTGCCGGTGTCGGGATGTGTCGAGAACAGGGAATCCATGCCGCCGCCGGTGAGAGGGTTGATGATGAACATGTGCGCCGTAGCAGGCTTCGCCTCCGCCGTCTCGTTTGGAATGTGCGGAACCGCGCCCGCGATCTTGGCGAGCGCATCGGCGAGCCAGACCGGATTGCCCACGATTTCGCCGCCGAGCTTGTCGGCTTCGTATTCGCGCGAGCGCGAGATCGCCATCTGGATCACCATCGCAGCCAGCGGGGCGAGCACGGTGATCAGGATCTGGATGATGACGTTCGGGCGGTTTTCGCGCGAGCCGAACATCATGCCGAAGGTCGCCAGCGACGAGATCGCGCCCGCCATGGTGGCGGTGATCGTCATGGTCAGCGTGTCGTGGTTCTTGATGTGGGCGAGTTCATGCGCCATCACGCCGGCCAGCTCCTCATAGGTCAGCGTGCGCATGATGCCGGTGGTCGCGGCGACTGCCGCGTTTTCCGGATTGCGGCCGGTGGCGAAGGCGTTGGGCTGGTCCTCATGGATCAGATAGACGCGCGGCATCGGCATGTTGGCGCGCGCGGCGAGGTCGCGGACCATGCCGTAAAGCTCGGGCGCGCTGCGCTCGTCGACCTCCTGCGCGTTGTGGGCGGCCAGCGCGAGCTTGTCGGAGTTCCAGTAGCTGAACAGGTTGGTCGCGGCCGCGATGGCGAGCGCGACCAGCGCGCCGCTCGCGCCGCCGAGCAGATAGCCGACCGCTCCGAACAGCGCGGTCAGTCCGGCCATCAGGATGCCGGTGCGGAAATAGTTCATGGGTCTCCCCTGCATGTCTCGAACCGTGAGGGAAGTTTGCCTCTCCCCTTGCGGCTTTTCGCGCCTTATGTGGTGAGGGCAATGCCGCTCCCGCAAGGGAGCCCCCTGGAACGAGACGGCAAGACGCCATGACCGACGATCCGATCCCGTCCGACACGGGCAGCGCGGCCCCGCCCCGCAAGCTCTCGGCAGCCGCCGAGCGCGCGCTGGCCGAGGCGCAGGCGCGTCGCGCCGAGATCGATGCACGCGCGGCCGAGCAGGCGCGCGAGCGCGAGATCAACGGCCGTGGCGGGCTGGAGCCGGGCCGCTACAACGACTGGGAGGTCAAGGGCCTGACGAGCGACTTCTGAATCCTCAGGCGTCGCGGCGGATGATCGTGGCGAGCAAAGCGCTGCCGTCCGTGATGGAAAGCCGGCTGGGTGCGTCCGACTCGATCCGCAGTGCGTCGCCGACCTCGACCGCAAAGGCCTGACTACCGGCATCGCCGGTCACCATCCCATCGGGCGCATAGAGGAGATGCAGGCCCGTCCGGAGCTCGGCCCGCTCTCCCGGTTTCAGCACTGCGAGCGCGATCTCGCAAAGCGCCCGGTCGGCGATAAGGTTCACGACCTCGACGGGGCCGTGTTCGAGCCGCGTCACGATCGACGTGCCGCCATCGTAGCGCACCGGCTGAAACGGCTCGCGCAGGTCGATGTCACCGTCGGGCGTCACCAGAACCAGGCCCCGGCCAGCGATCACGACCTGCAGGCGCTCATAACCCGTCAGGTCGGAAAAGGGGCCGGGCGTCACGATCTGCGTGCGGCCGAGCCGCCAGATCACGTCCTCCCAGCCTGCTGGCGCGGCGTCCGGCCGATAGCAATCGGCGATGTCGGTGCTGACCCCGCCGCCATTCTTCCACGGGGTTCGGCGAAAGCCGCTCGCCGGAAGGGCCATCAGGCGGGGCGCGTTCATGATGCGGAGGCGTCGATCGGGCCGCCGTCGACGCTGGCGATCCAGGCCAGCGCCTCGGGCAAGGTCGCGAAGACCGGGCCGTGGCGCAGCTTGTCCTCTTCTTCGGTCAGGCCGAAGCGGATGCCGTAGCCGTCGCTGTCGCGCCTGATGGCGATGAAGCGCGGACGCTCGCTCTGCTTGATTGGCTTGGAGACAAGCATGGGCATGGACTGCAAATCGGCAACTCCGGCGCGGCCTAACGCGAGGCCGATCGCATCCCACGGGATACGCTTAGCCGAATAGCGGGCCAGTGCGGTCTGCGCAACCGCGCCGGATCCCGATGGTCAACGCGCCTCAGCTCTTGCGGCCCTCGAGCTGCGCCTTCAGCGCGGCGAGCTTGGCGAAGGGCGAATCCGGATCGGGCTCGCGATCGGCGGGACGGGGCCGTGCCGGCTGGACGAAACGCTCGGCGTTGCGGTCGTCGCGACGCGGGCCGCCGGGACGGCCGTCACGCTTGAAGTCCGGCCTTGGCCCGCGCCCCTGCTCGGGGCGGCCCTGATCGGGCCTGCCGCTGCGCGAAGGCCGGTCCTGGCGTGGGCCGTCCTGGCGAGGGCCGTCCTGGCGGGGCCGGTCGTCGCGGCGTGGCGGCCGGTCGGGACGCGGGGCGGCGGCGTCAGTCGCCGGCGCGCCTTCAACTCCGGGCGCCACGGCCGGAATTGGCGGGCGGTTGCCGTCGCGGCGGCGGTCGTCTCGGTTGGGGCGACGTCCGCCGGGCTGGCGTTCGCCCGGTGCGCCTTCGCGGGGCTGGCCTTGCCGGCTGTCGGGCCTGCGGCCGGCATTCTCCAGCCTGCGGCCGCCTTGGGGACGATGCGGCCGCCAGACCTCGATCATCTCGGGTTCGGCGGGAACGGCGGCGGGGGAAGTCTCGGCCGGCGCGGCCGTTTCCGTGACAGGGGCATCGGCCTGTTCCGTCTCGCCCGGTTCTGCGCCAGCGGTCGCTTCGTCCACGACCGGCAGAGACGACATCAAATCGGCGGGAACCGGCTCGGGCGTGGGCTCCGGCGCAGGCGCGCGTTCGGCTTCGGTCAGGATCGGTGCGTCGGCGGTTTCGGCAGCCGGCTGCTCGACGAGCGGCGCCTCCGGTTCAGCCGGCGTTTCCGTGGCGACAGGTTCGACAACCGGCGTTTCGGCATCGGTGGCGACTGGCGCGGTCTCAGCGCCGTCGTTCAGCGCTGCGACCGGATCGGTCTGAGCCTCGGCAGCCGGCTCGACCGCGGCGACCGGAGCCGGAGCCACGGCCAGCGGCACGGTGATCGCGGGGCCTGGACGCTTGACGGAATTATAGCCGAGCGAGCGCAGGATCGAGGCGAAATCCTCGCCGGCACAGCCGACGAGCGAGGTCATCGCGCCCGTCGCCACGAACCCGTCCTGATCGGCCGCGCCGGCCGGCGGCACGCCTTGGGTCAGGCCGGGCCGATAGGCGATCGCCGGGCGGATCAGGTCGGCGAGGCGTTCCAGAATGTCGACGCGCACGGCCCGCTCGCCACAGACACGGTAGCCGGCGGCGCGGTAGAGCCCCTTGGGGATCGCCTTGTCGACCGGAAATGAGGTGCGGCCCGACGAGGCCAGATGGGCGATGTCGTCGAGCCCGGTCAGGTCCGGCCCGCCATGCTTCAGCGCCCAGAGCTGGGCGGCGAGCGCGCGTGGGGCGGGCTTCAGCAGCGCCGGCACATAAAGATGGAACGCCCCGAAGCGGATGCCGAGATTGCGCAGCGCGGCGCGGCCCTCCTGATCGAGCGCCTTCATCTCCTCGCCGACCTTGGCGCGTTCGAGCACGCCGAGCGATTCCGCCGTCTGGAAGGCGATGCCGCGCGCGATTCCGGTTGCGGTCGTCGCGCTCTCGAGAAGCTGGAGCGGCCCGAGCAGCTTGGTGACGTGGTTCTTCAGCCAGAGGTTCAGCCGCGCCTCGACCTGCTCGCGCGCCGGCCCCGTCAGGTGCTCCTCGACGAGGAGCCGCAGGCGCGGCTCGATCGCTTTCTCGCCGGCGGTCAGGCGCGCCACCGGCTCGCCGACCCAGCGCAGCAGGCCGTCATGTGAGAGCACGAAAGCGTCGTCGCCGGCGAGCACGACGCGCGCGGCGCGCGCCTCGATCTCGCTGGCGAGCGCCTTCATCGCGGCCATGTTCAGGGCTTTCGCCTCCGGCCCGCCGGCCTTCGGGTCCGCGGTGAAGCGGAATCCCTGCAGCATTCCGACGTGCTGGCCCTCGACGAGCACGTCGCCCGCCGTGGTGACCTCAGCCTCCAACATCACATTCTCCCGCAAACGACGCATCAGCACACTCGTGCGCCGATCCACGAAACGGCTGGCGAGCCTCTCGTGCAAAGCGTCCGACAACCTGTCCTCTACAAGACGCGCCACCCCCTGCCAATGCTCGGGATCGGGCAACCAGTCGGGACGGTTCGCGACGAAGGTCCATGTCCTGACCTGGGAGATGCGCGCCGACAGCGTGTCGATCTCGCCATCGGTCCGGTCGAGCGCGGCCAGCTGGGCGCGATACCAGTCGATATCGAGCCGGCCATGGCGCATCAGCCGCAGATAGAGCGTGGTGGCGAGGTCGGCGTGCTGGGCCGGCGCGATCTTGCGGTAATCCGGCAGACCGCAGACCTCCCAGAGCCGCTCGACGGCGGGCCGCCCCATGGCCAGCGCCTTGATCTCCGGGTCGCGCGCCAGGATTTCCAGCGTCGTCTGATCCTCGGCGATCAGCGCCCGCGTCAGCCCCTGCTCGCTCGGCTGCATGTTGAGCGCATCGAGCAGGCTCTCGACCGACCGAAGATCGAGATCGGTATTGCGCCATTGCAACTGGCGCAGCGGCTCGAAGCGGTGGTTCTCGATCGCCTCGACCAGCTCGGCCTCGAAAGGCGGGCAGCGACCGCTGGTGCCGAAGGTGCCGTCTCGCAGATGCCGGCCGGCGCGGCCGGCGATCTGGCCGAACTCGGCCGGGTTGAGCTGGCGGAACTGATGGCCGTCGAATTTCTTGTCGGCGGCGAAGGCGATATGATTAACGTCGAGATTGAGGCCCATGCCGATCGCGTCGGTGGCGATGAGATAATCGACGTCGCCGGACTGGTAGATCTCGACCTGCGCATTGCGCGTGCGCGGGCTCAGAGCCCCCAGCACCACCGCCGCGCCGCCCTTCTGCCGGCGGATCAGCTCGGCGATGGCGTAGACCTCCTCGACCGAAAACGCCACGATGGCGGAGCGCGGTGGCAGCCGCGTGATCTTGCGGTCGCCGGCAAAGAGCAACTGCGACAGGCGCGGCCGCGTCACCACGTTGACGCCGGGCATCAACCGCTCGATCAGCGGGCGCATGGTGGCGGCGCCGATCAGCATGGTCTCGGCCCGGCCGCGCCTGTTCAGGAGCCGGTCGGTAAAGACATGGCCGCGGTCGAGATCGGAGGCGAGCTGGATCTCGTCGATCGCCATGAAGTCGACCGCGAGGTCGCGCGGCATCGCCTCGACCGTGCAGACCCAGAAGCGCGGGCGGGCCGGCTTGATCTTCTCCTCGCCGGTGACGAGCGCGACGGCCTCGACGCCCGCCTTCTCGACCACGCGCTGGTAGACCTCGCGCGCGAGCAGGCGCAACGGCAGGCCGATCATGCCAGTCGGATGGGCCACCATGCGTTCGATGGCGAGATGGGTCTTGCCGGTGTTGGTCGGCCCGAGAACGGCGGTTACGCCAAGGCTGCGGGCTGATGGCGGCAAGGAACGAAAGGGAATCAAGACGCCGCCAATCCTGTGAGCCGGCCGCTGGCGGCCGGTGTCTCCTGCGAACGGAACGAGTCCGGAACGAAAACAGCCCGAATCGCTGACTCAGGCAGAATCAGGATTCGTTCCTCCCTGTCTCCCGCGTCGCCCTTTAGCTAGGGGCGGTTACCCGCAAAACGAAGAGCACGGATCAAAGATCGCCGAACACCTCGCTGAACACCTCCGCCGCCTCGTCGGGCGCCTCGACATGGACGAAGTGCCCGGCGCTCTCGCAGAAGCTGACCTGGGCCTTGTCGAAATGCTCGGGCACGAAGGCGGCCCATTCCGATTTCAGGATCGGATCGTGCCGGCCCCAATGTACGCGGGTCGGCTGATGAATCTTGACCGACGGCGTCGGGTGGCCGTCGATCGCGGCCAGCCGCGCCGCGTTCTGGCTGCGATACCAGTCGAACCCGCCGCGCCAGTTACCCGGCTTCATGAAATTGTCGAGCCAGATCTCGAAGACCGGGTCGAAGGCGTCCTTGCGGTGGCACCAATGCGTCAGGAAATGGCGCAGATAGAGCGCGCCCGCTTCGCGGCTCAGACCCACCAGCGCCTCGGCCAGCGGCAATTGCTGGAAGGACTGGTACCAGACCTCGTTGACATGGCCGTCATGGACCCAGCGGCCCGCGACGCTCTGCGTCGGGCAGTTGAAGAACAGCAGGCGCTCGACGGCCTGGGGATGCCGCCGCGCTAGGGCTTGGGCGGCATAGCCGCCGACATCGTGACCGACCACGCCGACCTTATCGAGCCCGAGCGCGGCGATCAGCGCCGCCATGTCGTCGCCATGGCAATTGGCGCCGGCGTCGCTGCGTGGGGTCGCGGATTTGGCGCTGTCGCCAAAGCCGCGCAGGTCCGGTGCGATCAGGCGGAACTCGCCATGCAGCCGGTTCATCAGCGGCAGCCAGGTCATCCAGAACTCCGGCCAGCCATGCAGCAGCAGCACGGCCGGCCCATCGCCAACCTCCGCGACGTGCAACAGCGTGTCGCGCACCGGAATCTGGCGATGGCGCAATCCGGGCGGGGTGGCAAAGTCGCTGGTCATGGCGGCGTTCCGGCGCAGGCGTGGCGCGGGCATCGTAGCGGCAGGGCCCGGCAAACCGCAATGAACGCTGTGCAGGGCGCGGGACGGTTCGCGCATGCCGACGAAAATCCGCGCCACGGTCTGACGCCAGGGCGTTCGTACAGGCCCGGGCGCGGCGCTGCCCCGCCTCAGTTCCGCTTAGCGGCGCTCGCGGTCACGCCAGGATCGACCTTGAAGCTCGAGGCCTCGATCACGGCCGTGCCGATCATGGTCCTGACCGAGATGCGCACCGGCAGCATGACGTTCGTGCCGGCGACCGGGGCGAGCCAGGCGCTGATGTCCCTGTTCTCGGCCATGAACTTGGTGCTCGGTCTGAGCGCCCTATGCCCCGCGATCGGGACATAGCGCGCCTGGCAGATCGCGACCGGGCCGCTATAGCCCTCCATCGTCACCTCGCGCGTGCCGGCATGGCTCAGCTTGATGTCGTAGCGCGCTGCGCCATCGAAGATCTGGAGCGTGCGGTTGCAGGCCCCGTTGAGCCCGTTCTTGGTGTTGACCGGCATCAGGAAGGCGCTGAGCGGGTCGACGATGTTGCGGCGGTGCTCGTCGGTCAGCGGCACGCGGTCGGCCTTGGCGTCGATCGGCGGAGCGATCTCGACGGCCTGCACCGCGCCGCCGCCGATCGCCATGCGCACGGTGCGGCTCTCGCTGGAATTGGCCGAGCTGATTGCGAAGCTGGCGGGCGAGGGTTTTGCCCCGCCCAGCGAGCCCTTGGCCTCGCCCGAGCCACGCCCGCCGGTAAAACCGCCGATCAGGCCGGTGAGCCTGGCCGCGACATCGAGCGAATAGCTGTCGGAGTCGATGCCGCCGCTAAGGCTCGCCGTACCGAGCGTCAGGCCGAGCAGGGAGACGTCGTATTTCGCGTCGATCGAGGCCGAGGCGGCGGGCGCGGCCATCACGGCCATGGTGAGCAATCCGGCCAGGGACGATGCGATGGCGGATGTCATCCGTATTCTCCGGGCTCTGCGACGGGCAAGTGCCTGATGGCAGGCGTGTGCTTGCCTCGCGAATCGGTCTGAATCGTGACCGCATTCCGCTCGTTTGACGAGTGGCGGGAAGGTCACGCTTCAAGACGCCGCTCAAAAGGCCCATCACGATCGCTCGAAGTCAGAGTTGTCCTTGACGCGTCGGGATGGCTTGGGTATAGACCCGCCACTCAATTTGACCTCCGGCGCTGGGTTCCGGCACGTCGCGTGTCGGCCACTACGTTTGGCGCAACGGTTGTACTGCTCAAGGAAGAACGACATGGCCCGCCGTTGCGAACTGACCGGGAAAGGCACCCTGACCGGGCACCTCGTCAGCCACTCGAACCGCAAGACGAAGACGGTTTTCCGTCCCAACCTCGTCAATGTGACGCTGCAGTCCGACGCGCTCGGCCGTTCGGTGCGCCTGCGCGTCTCGGCCAATGCGCTGCGCACGGTCGATCACCGCGGCGGCCTCGACGCGTTCCTGGTCAAGGCCCCGGCCGGCGACCTCTCGACAGGCGCGCTGACCCTCAAGCGTGACATCGAGAAGAAGCTTGCCGCCGTCTGAGCTGGTTTGATTTTCTGGACTGAATCAAGCGGCCGCGAGGCCGCTTTTTTCGTTTTCCTTCTCCCCCGAGGGGAGAAGGGGAGCGCGCCTCAGACCAGCGCGAGTTCCAGCAGCAGCGTCCGCTGCAGGAACGAGAAATTGTCGTCCGAGACCAGAGTGACGATGGTTCTGCCCCGCTCCTGATGGACCGACATTCCCTCCATGTTGTCGATTTCCTGGCCGAGATCGACATCGAGCAGATAAGGCCCGTCCAGCAGCGCGCCTGGTTTCAGGGCGGCTGCCGGAATGCGGCGGATGCGCAGGCCGACGCCGCGCAGCGAGCGGTACCAGCGCTCGAGCAGCAAAATGTCGCCATCGGGCAAAAAGGCCAGGTCGGTGATGTCGAAGCCGTTATGGCGTTTCACTTCGAACAGGCCGGGCTGGCGGCCGCCGATGATGACGCCGAGCGTCGGGTCGTCCTCTCCGCCCGAGCGCTCCGAAACCGCGACCAGCGCGCCGGCCAGCGGATGGCCCGGCGGCGCGACGCCGATCGCCTCCAGCCCCCGGTTGTTGGGCAGGCGCTTGACCTCGCGCGGGGCCGGCACGATGCGGGCGCGCGCCTCGACGCCCTCGCGGGCCCAGTCGAAACGCAGGATCTCGTGAGCGCGCTCGACGCCGAGATAGGCGACGCCATCTGCGATCGTCAGGCTCTCGGTATCGTAATAGCGCGAGCGGTGCAGCGGCCGGCCCGATGTGCCGAGGATCGGCGCGAGTTCGGCATCATTCAGCCCCAAGAGGCGGCCATCGCGATAGGCCGGCTTCGCGGTCAGCCAGAAGCCATTGTCGGTGACGGCGACGAGATCGCGCCCGTCGGCCGAACGCCACAGGCCCGACAAGCCGCCAAAGCGCGGATGGTCGCCGCTGAGCACGAGCCCGCTTCGGAATGTCAGCGCGCCGAAACGCGTCTTCTCCGGGCTGCGCGGCTCGAAGGCGGCGATCGGCCGCGCGGAGACGGTCAGCGGGATGCGGCCGGGTTCGAGCGGTTGCGCGCTCGCGGGGGCGGCGAGCGTGGCGGTTGCGAGGCCGGCGAGGGCGGCGCGGCGGGTCAGGCGCATCTGGTGACGATACTGGCGAAGGCGCCGATCACTGCAGCCGCCGCCCTCGCGGCGCTCCTGTGCCCTCGTTTTCCTCGAACAGCTCTGCCAGCTTCTCAGTCATCACGCCGCCGAGTTCCTCGGCATCGACGATGGTGACAGCGCGGCGGTAGTAGCGCGTCACGTCATGGCCGATGCCGATCGCGATCAGCTCCACCGGCGAACGCGTCTCGATCTCGGCAATGATGTGGCGCAGATGGCGCTCCAGATAGTTGCCGGCGTTGACCGAGAGCGTCGAATCGTCGACCGGCGCGCCGTCCGAGATCACCATCAGGATCTTGCGCTGCTCGGGCCGGGCCAGCAGGCGCTTATGGGCCCAGTCGAGCGCCTCGCCGTCGATGTTCTCCTTGAGCAGCCCCTCGCGCATCATCAGCCCGAGATTTTTCCGGGCGCGCCGCCAGGGCGCGTCGGCCGATTTGTAGATGATGTGGCGCAGATCGTTGAGCCGGCCGGGCGCGGCCGGCTTGCCCGATTGCAGCCAGTTCTCGCGAGACAGCCCGCCCTTCCAGGCCCGCGTCGTGAAACCAAGCAGCTCGACCTTGACGCCGCAGCGCTCCAGCGTCCGCGCCAGGATGTCGGCACAGGTGGCCGCGACCGTGATCGGCCGGCCGCGCATCGAGCCCGAATTGTCGATCAGCAGCGTTACCACCGTGTCGCGGAAGTTCGTGTCCGATTCCTGGCGGAAGGAGAGCGGCTGGTAGGGGTCGATGATGATGCGCGGCAGGCGCGAGGGGTCGAGCGCGCCCTCTTCCAGATCGAACTGCCAGGAGCGGTTCTGCTGCGCCATCAGGCGGCGCTGCAGCCGGTTGGCGAGGCGTGCGACGACGCCCTGGAGATGGGCGAGCTGCTTGTCGAGATAGGCGCGCAGGCGCGTCAGTTCCTCGGCGTCGCAGAGCTCTTCGGCCGTGATGACCTCGTCGAACTTCTGGGTGTAGGCCTTGTAGTCGGTGACCGGGCGATCGTTTGGCTTGCTCTCGCGCGGACGCGGGGCCTCGCCGGCCTCTTCCGAGTCGGAGTTCTCGTCCTCCTCCTCCCAGTCGCCGGCCGGTGCGTCGGCGGCCTCGGAGGCGCCCTCCTGCAATTCCTCGGTCGCGTCGTCGCTGACCTCTGTCTCGGAGCGGTCGCCGGCGCTCTCCTGCTCGGCCTCGCCCTCCTGTTGCTGCTGGTCTTCGGAGGCCGAATCCTTGTCGGCCTGATCGTCCTCGGCATCGTCGCCCTGCGAGCTCTGTTCGGCCATGTCGAGCGAGGCGAGCATGTCTCGCACGGTGCGGGCGAAGGCGCGCTGGTCCTCGACGGCCTTCGCGAGCCGGTCCAGATCGCCGCCCGCTTTGGTCTCGATCACGTCGCGCCAGAGATCGACCAGCTTTTCGGCGGCCTTGGGCGGCTTTAAGCCCGTCAGGCGCTCGCGCACCATCAAGGCGAGCGCGTCCTCCAGCGGCGCGTCGGCGCGGTCGGTGATCTCCTCGTAGCGGCCCCCGCGATGGTAGCGGTCCTCCAGCATGGCGGTGATGTTGCCGGCCATGCCGGCCATGCGCCGCGAGCCGACGCATTCGACGCGCGACTGCTCGACCGCGTCGAACACGGCGCGCGCCGCATCGCCCTCGGGCGCGGCGCGGCGATGCACGGCCGCGTCATGGCAGGCGAGCCGCAGCGCCATCGAGTCGGAATGGCCGCGCAGGATCGCGACGTCCTGCACGGTGAGCTTGCGCGGCGGCTCGGGCAGGCGGGCGCGGTCGCCGACCAGCGAGGGTTTGTCGGCCGCGAAGACGATCTCCATCTCCGGCTTGCGCGCGATCGCCTTCATGGCGCCGGAGATGGCGCGCTTCAGCGGCTCGGCCGGGGCTTCCTTGGTCGTGCCTGGCTTGCGGTTGGAGAGGGTCATAGCGCCTTCGCGAACTGATGAATCCGGTGGCCTTCGACCGGATAATCCTCAAGTATTCCGTACTGAGCGTAGCCGAGTTTCGGATAAAAATCAGGAGCCTGCAGGCTCATCGTCGCGAGATAGACGCCGCGCGCGCCATGGTCGCGCGCCGCTTGCTCCGCCATCGCCACCAGCGCCTCGCCATGGCCCCTGCCGCGATGGGCCTCGTCGATCCAGAGCAGATCAACATGCAGCCACTGCCATTTCAGTTCGCCGATGAGCCCGCCAACGATCACGCCCTCATCGTCGCGCAGGCTGATCGCCAGCGGCTCGCTGTTGCGCGGGCCGACGTGGGCAGCGTTGTACGCGCTGAGACCGGCAATGACGGCCTCCTTCGTCTGCGCGTCGTCCGTTTCGCGCTGGAGGCTCGCCATGTGCGACCGAGCCCTAGCTCAGCACCACGTTGACCGCGCTCTCAGGCAGCTCTTTCCCGAACGAACGCTGGTAGAACTCGGCCACCAGCGTGCGCTCCATCTCGTCGCACTTGTTCAGGAAGGTGACGCGGAAGGCGAAGCCGATATCGGTGAAGATTTCCGCGTTCTCGGCCCAGGTGATGACCGTGCGCGGGCTCATCACGGTGGAGAGGTCGCCGTTCATGAAGGCGTTGCGGGTCAAATCGGCGACGCGGACCATCTTGTTGACGATGTCCTTGCCCTCGGGCGTCGCCTGATAGTGCCTGGACTTCGCCAGCACGATCGCGACCTCGTTGTCGTGGGGCAGGTAGTTCAGCGTGGTGACGATCGACCAGCGGTCCATCTGGCCCTGGTTGATCTGCTGGGTGCCGTGATAGAGGCCCGACGTGTCGCCGAGGCCCACCGTGTTGGCGGTGGCGAAGAGGCGGAACGAGGGGTGCGGGCGGATGACGCGCTTCTGGTCGAGCAGGGTCAGCTTGCCCGACTGCTCCAGCACGCGCTGGATCACGAACATCACGTCGGGGCGGCCGGCGTCGTACTCGTCGAAGACGAGCGCGATGTTGTTCTGCAGCGCCCAGGGCAGGATGCCGTCCTGGAACTCGGTGATCTGCTTGCCGTCCTTGAGCACGATCGCGTCCTTGCCGACGAGATCGAGCCGCGAGACGTGGCTGTCGAGGTTGACGCGGACGCAGGGCCAGTTGAGTCGCGCGGCGACCTGCTCGATATGGGTCGACTTGCCGGTGCCGTGATAGCCCGAGATCATGACGCGGCGGTTATGCGCGAAACCCGCCAGGATCGCGATGGTGGTGTCGCGGTCGAAGCGGTAATCCGGATCGAGATCGGGGACATGGGCCTCGGATTTGGAATAGGCCGGCACTTCCAGATCGGAATCGATGCCGAAGGTCTGGCGCACCGACAGCTTCATGTCGGGCAGGGCCGGGGCGGTCGTCGCTGTCATCGTCTGGTCTCCGGGCGCGGAACAGGGCCGGGTGCTTGTCCGGTAGTTCCAGGGCCGACCGAAAAGGGAGGCGTATCAGACCCTAGTTAGAGCGAAAGACCGGAGCCGGCAATTCGCAAAGCGCCGGGGCGGCAATTCGCGCCGGGCATGCCGGAGGCCACGCAACGGACGTGCCAGTCGGGGTAAGGCAGGGGATTCCGCGGCTCAGCGGCGGGCGGCCAGAAGCCGCGCGACGGCTGCGACGCTGCCTCGCGCTCCATTGCGGTCAAGCGCCCGCGGGGCCGAAGGCTCCTCGCTCAGGGCCTGCGTCACGACGGCCGCCAGCGCGGCGGCGTCGTGGTCGAGATCGCCCGACAGGCGCAGGGACCGGGCGAGGTCGGCACGCGCCATCGCCTCTGCCCGGATTGCCTGTTCGGTCTCCGCGCCTGCATCGAAGGGAACGACGATGGCCGGCCTGCCGGCGTCGATCAGATCGAGCACGGTGTTGTAGCCCGCCTGGCTGATCGAGACCGCGCAAGCCGAGAGCAAGGCTGCGAAATCGGGCCGCGCCCATTCGACCGCGACATGGCCCGGCGCGGACGCGGCGAGATGGTCTAAGGCGGCAGGGTCCGTGGCGCGGCCGACGAGGATGCGCCAGCGGCGGCCGGCTCCGACCAGGCGAGCGGCGGCGATGGCTGTCTCGAACAAGGGCAGGGCCGCGCCCGAGCCGCCACCGGAGACGAGGATTTCGCCGTGGTCGTCATTGCGAGCGAAGCGACGCAATCCAGCGTCGCGCTCTACGTTTCCTGGATGGCTTCGCTTCGCTCGCAATGACGGTGAGGCCATATACCCCGTATAGTGCAGCTTCCCCGCCAGCTCCGGCGTCAACGGCCATGATGCCTCAAGCGGCAGCAAGGCCTCGTCGCCATGGACCAGCACGCCGTCGAAAAGCGCGGCGATGCGGGCATGCGCCTCGGCCACCCTGTCGGCGCGCGGCGTCACCAGCACGTCGCGGATCGAGGACAGGACCAACGCATCGGGATTGGCCGCCTTCGCTGCGGCGATCAGGGCGAGGAACTCGCCCGCGAGTTGCCGGCGGCCGAAGGGAAAATGCTCGGTGATCACGATAGCGGGCCGCAGGCGCGTCGCCAGATCGACCAGCATCGCCTGCCGCGCATTCCGGCGCGCGTCGTCGATGGCGTCGCCCCGCTCGTCGAGCAGGTTGCGAAAATCCGTGCCCTCGACCTTCACTGGCGGCAATTGCACGAAGGCGAAGGACTCGCCCTCCATCGACCGCAGCGGCATGCCGCCGCTCGCCAGCGTGACCGGATGGCCCGCTTCCGCCAGAGCGCGCGCGAGATGGCCGGCCCGGACGAGATGCCCGCTGCCGAGCAGATGCGTCACCGCGATCAGGATGGACACTGTCATCGTGCCGCCGCCACGGAGGCGAGCAGCGCGGCATGGATCCGGGCGAGGCCGGCCTGCGCCGAGAAATCACCGGTCAGCCTCGCGAAGGCTGCACGCCCAAGCGCGAGCCGGCGCTCGGGCGTGGTGGCCAGTTCGACGAGCGCTCCGGCTAGCGCTGTGACGTCGCCGGGCGCGACCAGCACACCCTCGACGCCCTGTCGCACGAATTCCGGAATCCCGGCGAAATCGGTCGCGACCACGGCTAAGGCCTGGCTCGCCGCCTCCATCACGACATTGGGCAGGCCGTCGCGGTCGCCGTCGCCGGCCTGTTTCGAGGGCAGCACAAAGAGATCGGCTTCGCGCAGCGCAGCGATCACGGGCTCTTGCGCCTGCGCGCCGGCCCATGTGATCCGGTCGGCGAGGCCGAGGGTGGCGGCCTGCGCCTGCAAGGTCTTGAGCAGTTCTCCACCGCCGATATGGGTCAGCCGCCAGTACAAACGGGGCGGCAGCAAAGCCAGCGCCGCCAGCAGGTCGTCGAAGCCCTTTTTCTCGACCGCACGGCCGACGGTGACGAAGCGCACCGGATCGGCCGGGTCGCCGCTGTCGCGGGCGAGCCGGACGGGCGGCGCGGGAAAACGGCCGAGATCGAGCCCGTGATAGACCAGCGCCACCTTGTCCGGGCGGTCGGACAGGCGGGCGAGTTCGGCGTGGCCGTCGCGCGTGCAGGTCACGCCCCATTGGGCATCGGCGATCTTCTCGCGCTTCTCCCAGTCGGGCGTCGTCCAGATGTCCTTCGCATGGGCCGAGAACGACCAGCTCAGGCCCCGGATCAGCGCCGCATAGCGGATGACCGAGGCCGGGGTGTGCAGGTAATGGACGTGGAGATGGCGGATCGTCGGCTGCAGTTCGCGCGCGAGCGCGCAGGCCTGGCCGAAGCGGCGCAGGCGGTTCCGCGTCCGGTCGCGGACGAGGTCCCCCAGGAAGACGGGCAGCAGCCGCCAGAAGCCGGGATGCGCCAGCGCTCGCAGCAGCCCCCGGCCGACGCGGGGTAGGTCGTCGCGCAGATATTCGGGCAGATAGCTCACCGGCGCCGTGATCTCACCATGCATCAGGTGCCGTGCAGCGTCGGTCGGCTGGCGCAGCGACCAGATCGCGAAGGGCAGGCCGAGCCGCTGAAGCCCGAGCAGTTCCTGTGCGATGAAGGTTTCCGACAGGCGCGGATAGCCCTTCATGGCGACGGCGACGACCGGCTCGGGCGCGGGAGCGCTCATCGCCGGCCGATCAGCATGAAGCGGGTGTAGTTCTTCGTCGGCAGCGCGCCCGAGAACCAGAGTTCCGAGAGGCCTGCCTGCGCGATGAAGGCGTCGAGCGAGGGCACGCAACTGCGGTGGTCGGGCTCGCGGACATAATCGTTGGACTGGAGCAGCAGCGGCGGGCCGGCGGGAAGGGTGGCGAGCCAGCCCGGCACGTCGTCGAGATGCTCGCAGCTTGTGTTGATCACAAGGCCGGGCCGGGGCGTCTGCGCGCCGAAGTCCAGCGTCGTCATATCGGCGGTCAGCGCGCGGAAGCGGCCGTCGCGGAGATGCCGGCGATTCAGTTTTTCGGCCACCGGGGCGCAAGCCGGGTCGCGGTCGAGACTGACCACCTCCGTGATGCTCAGGCGCTCGTCGTCGAGCAGCAGCGCGCCGAGCACGCCATACCAGGCCCCGAGCACCCAGACCGGGCCTTCGGGCCTCGGCAGCACCTGCGCCAGCGCATCGACGAGCCAGCGCTTCGAGGCGATCTGCTTGTGATTGACGGCGATCCAGAGGTCGGGCGGCATCCCGTCTCCGAGCAGCTTCGCCAGATCGCCGACGACCCTGTTGCCGGTCAGGGCTGCGACGCCGCGCATGATGTCGTAGAAGGCGTCGGGGGGCGTGTCGCTGCTCATGCAATGGCCGGATGCGGGATCGGGAATGTGTCAATGAAACCGGCGGGACCCTATGCGAGCGCTCCCGCAATTGCCAGCGCGGGCCGTGACGACGCGGCCCCGGATGGGGCGTGCGCGCCCGCGGGCGTGCTGCTGCCGCATCTTGCCGGGCCGGCGGCCTGCCTGCGGCAGGTGCTGGCAGCCCATGCCATGCGTGATTGCGCCCATGTCGTCGAGATCGGCGGGGCGGGCCTGCCGATCACCGGCTTCCTGACGCACCGGCCGACCGCGGTGACGGTTGTCGACCCGAAGATCCCGGCCTTCTCCGCGCAGATGCTGAACGGGTTTCCCTGCCGCGTGCGCCATATAGCGGCCAAGCTGCAGGAGGTGGAACTCGCGCCGGAGCAACCTTTCGGGCTGGCGCTGTTGGGCCTCTCGCTGAAACCGTTCGGGCGGGCTGAGGCCGTCCCGCCCGTCCTGCTCGATCTTGCGGGACGGGCGACGACGCTGGTGATCGACTACGCGCTCGATCTCGACCGGGCGCAGGGGCAGATCGGCGCGCTGACGGCGGTGCGGACCGCGCCGCCGATCATCGATCTCGCGCTGACGATCGCGGATCCCGCGCTGCAGGAAGCCGGCTTCGGCCGCCGCCGCTTTCTGGTGTACGGGGCGGCTTGAAGCATCTCGACGTCACTCGGAACCAGACCGTCATCCTGAGCGAGCGAAACTCGTCCCGGGATTGATCTCAGGCCTCGCCGGATCGTTTCGTCTCAGCCGTCTTCGCTTTGGCCGCCTTGCGTGCGGCCGGCTTGGGTTTGCGGGCCGGCTTCGCCTCGCGGTCGACGCTCTCGGCCTCGTCGATGCGCTCGTCCTCGGCAACCGTCTCGGCAGCCTTCTCCGGAATGACGACCTCGCCTTCATCGGCAGCCCCGGACTTGCCGTTACCGGTCGTCCCGGCCGCGTCGGCGGTCTGCGCCTGGTCTTGCGACGGCGCGGCTTTCGTCTTGATCAGCAGCGTCGCCGCCGGCTCGTCCTCGTCCTTCGCGGTTTCCGGAGCGCTGGCGAAGCCATAAGCCGTCAGAGGCTTGTCGCGACCCTTGATCGAGACCTTCAGGGTCGTCGTGCCGCGATAGCCGCGGCCGGTCGCCTTGATGGTGTCCTCCGAGACCACGACGTCGGCAAGCACCCGCCGCGTCGCCGATTCGAGCTGGCTCGCCACCATCACCGTTTCGCCGACCGTGATGTCGCGGCGGCCGAGGCTCTCGTTCTCGACCGCGCCGATGATCGCCTGGCCGGTATGGATGCCGATGCCGATTCGCAGCGGCAGAGGCAGTGCCGCGCCGAATTCGCGGTTGAGCGCCTCGACCGCGCGGACGATGTCGCCGGACGCGCTGATCGAGGCCTGTGCCGCCCTGGCCGGGCTGCCCTCCAGCCCGAACACGGCCATGAAGCCGTCGCCGTAGAAGGCGTCGATGCGTCCGCCATGGGCCGCGATCGCCTGCGCCATCTCGTCGAAGAAGCGGTTGAGCAGGCCCATCAGCTCCTGCGGCAATTGCCGCTCGGCCATGGCCGAGAAGGCGCGCAGGTCGGCGACGATGATGGTCAGGCCGCGCTTGCCCGAGGACTGGTCCGGCTCGATCTCGCGCGCGGTCGTGCCGGTCAGGCGCGAGGCGAGCAGGATCTGGACCTGGACGTCGTCGCGCGGCCTGATCTGGCAGGCGAGGCGGACGCGGTCGGGCGCGCTGATGCGCTTGAGCAGCTTGGCCTCGTTGGGGCCGGGCGGCAGCAGGCCGTCGGCCCCGTCCAGCACCAGCACGCGGCAGGTGGCGCAGCGCGCTCGTCCGCCGCAGAGTGCGGCATGGGGAATGCCGAAACGGCGAAACATCTCCAGCACGGTCAGGCCCGGCGTCAGCTTGCGCACGCCATGGCCGACGAAGCGCACGGTGATGTGGCGCGAGGTCCGAACCCTGATCTCGCGAATGCCGACAAAGGCCACGAAGCCGCCGACGAGCCCGTAGAACGCTGTCTTCGCCCAGGTGACGTTCTGGTTGAACATCGTGATCGCGGCATCGGAATACTGCTCCGGCGACCGCGTCAGCAGCGCGGCCTCGCGGCCGGCCACGGCGAAGCCGATCAGGGAGAGGATCGGGATCAGGATGGCGGCCAGCATGAAGGGATCGCGCCAGCGGGCATAGCCGTCGCGTGAGCGCAGCGTGAAATGCAGCCCGATGATGCCGTGGGCCCAGACCAGCAGCAGCAGGATGGTCTGATTGGTGGCCAGCCCCGGCCAGAGCCGGCGCAGAACGGCGGGATAGCTCTCGTCGAGATCGAAGAAGGTCCCCATCACCCGCGTGCCGACGATGTGATCGACGAGGAAAAGTGGGATGGCGAGGCCAAGCGCAATCTGCAGCATCTCGCGCAGCGGCATCTTGAACGTGCGCCGCTGCGCCACGCGCAGCATGGCGAACAGCGGATGCACGATGAAGGCGCCGTAGAGCAGCACGCTGCCGGGCCAGGAACGCCAGACCCAGTAGCGCCAGGACTGCACGTCCTCCATCAACTGAAGCCCGGCGATGCCGATCGCGTGGTTGACGAAATGCGTCGCGGCGAACAGCAGCAGCACCATGCCGGAGACGAACCGGATGTCGCGGCTCCAGGACGACATCTGCTCCATGCCGACGCCCTGCGCCGGCCGGCCGGAGCCCGCAGTCTGGGACAGGCTCATCGCGCGACTGCCTTCGTGATCACGGCCGCGGTCATCAATGGACCTTCTCGCTGTGCAGCACCGCGTCGGCGAGCTTGTAGAGCCGCGAGGCGAGATCGCGCGACAGCGCGATACTGAAATCGGGTATGGTCTCGAGCAGTTCGAAGAACAGGTCGCGCGGCAATCTGAGCGCCGAGACGTCGCTCTTGGCGGTGACCATGCCGACATAGGGCTGGTCGCACAGCAGCGGCACGTCGCCGAAGACCATGCCGGTCGCCAGCACGAAACGCTTGGTGTGGCCGTCGTCGCGCTCATGCGAGAGCTCGACCTCGCCGCCGAGGATGAAATAGACCCCTTCCGGGCGTTCGCCCTCGTCGATGATCCGCGTCCCGGCGTCGAACTCCAGCTTCTCGCCCATCAGCGCGACGAGCTTCAGGCGCGGCTTGGGCAGGCTGCGGAACAGCGGAAACTGCTTGAGACAGGCGATGTCGTCTTCGATCGTCATGGTCGCGCCTCCATGGTCGGGACGTTTCGCCGCGGCGGCCGGGCCGGCCTCGCCTCCTCGCCATCGTCATCCTCGACGGTGCCGACGACGCCGTCGAAGACGATGCGCGGCGAGACGTCCGATACCAGACTAGCATCGCTGACCAGCACGAACAGCGTCATCCGCGCGCAGTGGTCGCGCAACCGCGCCACGACCTCGCCGGGATCGCGCGTTGTCGCCAGGAAGGCGCTGGCGTCGAGGATCGCGATCTGCGGCGCCTTGATCAGGGCCTGGGCCAGCGGCACGGCGAGCTTCAGCCGCGTCGGCAGGAAGCGCCCCCTGATGCCGCAATCGGTGTTGAGGCCGAGCCGGTAAAGCGCGCTTTCGAGGCCCGCGCGCAGCAGCGCCGCGCGCACGATTCCCGCGACCTTGCGGCCCGCATCGGCGACGCCGAAGCCGATGCGGCCGAACATCAAATTGTCGCGGACGCTGGCGCCCATCATGACGCGGTCGGGGTCGTAAAAGGAGACGTCCTCCACCGCATCGGCCGGCAGATGCGCCTTGAAGCTGGCGCGCGCCCGCAGGATGCGCCGGCGCAGCCGGTCGTCGAGCAGGTTGAGTCGGTGTTTGGGCTCGATATAGCCGAGCGCCAGCGCCACCAGGTCGCGCTCGGTCTCGGGGTCGAGCGGAGCGCGCATGTCGTGCTTGGAGACCAGTGCCGCCAGCTCGTTCAGCCGCTCGAAATCGAAGCTCGCGCCGAAGGCGTAGCGCTCGAACAGGGCGTGGCCGACGGGCAGCCCCTCGAAGATCTCGACCACGGTGGCGACGATGCGCGCGCCGACATCGCTCAGCGGTTCGATCAGCGCCTCTGCCTTGAGGATGGCGTGGGCATAGGGCTCGAAGAGCAGGGTTTCGCTGGCGAAGCGCGGCCCGGTGCGCGTGCCGAAGATCAGGTTCTCGGCAACGGTGGCGTTGGCGTTGTAGCGCTCGGGATCGAAGGGCTCGATCAGGCCGGTCAGCTTGCTGCCGGCGAGTTCGGCCGCGACGGCCCGCCGCGCCTCGATGATGCGGCCTTCCGCGCCCTCGTTCAGCGGGGCGACCACTTTTCCGTCGAGGCCGAGTTCGTAGACGTCCTCGGCGCAGCCGAGCACGTCGAGCACCAGCCGGATATGGGCTTCCAGCGCCTCGGCGTCCTTGAGGCCGGCGCCCTCGTAGTCGGTCCAGTCGGCGGTGAAGGAGAACGGCGTGTTGCCGGAGCGGATCGCCTCCACAAAGAAGCGGTGCTCCTCGGGGGAGACCTTGCCCTGCGGCCTGGCGCTCGGCCGCCTCCGCTTCAGCGGCAGCAGGATGTTGTCGCGCAGGGTCCCGGCGATGATCTCGGTCTCGTTGCCGGCATAGCCGATCACGTGGCTGGCGCGCTCGACCGAGAAGCGGGCGAGATTGTGGCCGTCGATCAGAACGCGACCGGAATAGGCCATCGCCTGCCGCCCGAGGATGCGGCCGAGCACCTCGCGCGCGCCGCCATTGGGGCCGACCACGCCGACCGCGCCCGGACGAGCCGTCTGCAGCGAGACGGGCGCGAGCAGCGGCTGTCCGCGATTGTCGAGCAACTGCACACCGTCGAGCCTGATTTCGCCCTCGTCGGGCAGGCGCTTCACGCCGTCGGTCTCGTCGAGCACCACGGTCTCGTCGCTGTTGAACTGCTGGATCACCTGCTCGTATTTGATGGTGACGTCGTTGCGCTGCTGGTCCCAGTCGATCAGCTCCTTGATCGGCGGCGGCAGGTCGCGATAGGCGGCGATGACGGCCACCAACTGGCCGATGTCGAGCCGGCCCTGCAGCGCGAAGAAGCCGCCGATCGCATAGAAGAAAAACGGCGTGATCTGAGCGAGCAGGTTGTTGAGGAACTTGACCGCGAATTTGCGCTTGTAGAGCGCGTAGCGGATGTCGAAGAGCCGCCCGAGCCGGCCAGCGATGTCGGCCTGGACATAGGTCGTCGCGCCATGGCCCTGGATCGTCGGGCCGGCGTCGACGATCTCGCCGATGCGGCCGGCGAGCTGGCGCGAGGCGATCTGGCGCTCGCGGCCGAGCCGGAGCTGCTCCTTGCGCAGGATCGGGATGATGATCGCCTGCAGCAGCACGATGATCAACGCGATCGAGCCGAGCCAGACGCTCTGGACCATAATGAAAACCAGCGCCGTCAGCGCCTGGCTGAGCAGGAAGACCGGCTGGATGAAGGCGTCTCCGACGAAGCCGCCGATCGGCTCGACCTCGTCCTTGATCATGCTGGCGACCTCGGCGGGCTTGACCGCGCGGATCTGCTCGGGCCGGAAGCGCATCAACTGGCTGAACAGGTCGTAGCGCATGCGCCGCAGCATGCGTTCGCCGAGAATGCCCTTCTGCAGGTTGATGACGTATTTGAAACCGCCATTGATCAGCACGAGCACCAGGAACCAGCAGCTTAGGCCGAGCAAAAGGCCGAGCTGATCGACCTGGAAGCCGTCGAAGAGCCTGACCTCCGACCCGCCCAGGAAGCCCGGCCAATGGAAGCCGATGTCGAACAGGGTGGCGCTGGTCTTGCCGTCCTTGAAGGCGCCGCCCTGGATGGCGTCGTTGACGATGCGCTTGGGCACGTTGAACGAGGCCCAGTAGAACGGGATCGAGGCGAGGATGATCAGCAGGACGATGATCTGTTCGCCGCGGCTCTTCTGCCAGACATAACGGAAGAGGTTGCTCTCCAACGGGCGGTCCTGTCCGGCGCTTTCTGGCGGCGCGTTCGTCTCCCGCGCCTGCGGTGCCCATATGTGTGCCAGCTTGCGGCCAAGCGCAATGCGGCAGCGCGCCTGCCGGCGCAGGCTTTTCCGGCGGCCGGAGACAGGGTCGGACTGTCGGGCCTGACGACAGAGCTGCGTCATGGTCACGGAGTTGCTGTAGCGAAATGCGGATTATGGCAATTTCAGGCAGGGCCGCGTTGCGTCGATGTCATCACGCGCGGACAATGTCTAAGGGAAAGCGCCAACATGTCGAATGCCATTGGCAAAGCCCGGCTTTCAACGTCTAGTGCACGTCTGACGCACGGCACGGGGATAGGGAAGGGGCGGTTCTAGCGACGTTATGGATATCCTGCGGATCAACGATGTGCGGATCGGCTTCACGGTCCACGGACTTGCTCGCGATGTCGTGAAGGGCGTTTCGCTGCGCGTGCCGGCCGGCAAGACCGTAGCGCTGGTCGGCGAATCCGGCTCCGGCAAATCGGTCATCTCGCAGGCGATCATGGGGCTTCTGCCACGCAATGGCGGCGTCACCGGCGGCGAAATCCTGTTCCGAGACCCGCAGACACCGGGCTCGTCGATCGATATCGCCGGCCTGAAGCCGGAGGGCAAGGAGATCAGGGCGCTGCGCGGCGGGCGCATCGGCATGATCTTCCAGGAGCCGATGTCTTCGCTCTCGCCGGTCCACACCATCGGCAACCAGATCGAGGAGGCGCTGCAACTGCACCGCCCCACGGGCAAGGCGGAAGCCCGCGCGCTGATCGAGGCGATGCTGAAGCGCGTCGGCTTCAAGGACCCGGCCCGCGCCTATGGTCTCTATTCCTTCGAACTCTCGGGCGGCCTGCGTCAACGCGCCATGCTGGCGATGGCGCTGATCTGCCAGCCGGCGCTGCTGATCGCCGACGAGCCGACGACCGCGCTGGACGTGACGATCCAGGCGCAGGTGCTCGACCTGATGCGCGATCTCCAGGCCGAGATGGGCATGGCGATCCTGCTGATCACCCATGATCTCGGCGTCGTCGCCAACATGGCCGACGAGGTGGTTGTGATCTACCATGGCGAGATCATGGAGAGCGGCCCGGTCGAGGACATCTTCCGCCGGCCGCGTCATCCCTATCTCAAGGCGCTGCTCAAGGCCTCGCCGCATTTCGACATGGAAGATGGCGAGCGGCTTGTCGCGCTGCGCGAGGCGCGCCCGCGTCCCCCGGCCGCCGCGCGTCCGTCCAAACCCGCCGAGGCGGCGGCGCCGCTGCTCAGCGTCTCGGGGCTGCGCAAGACCTACACCACCGGCTCGCGCAAGTTCTTCGGCAAGGGCACGCTTTCGACCGTGGTCGCGGTCGACGACGTCTCCTTCGAGATCAGGCGCGGCGAATGCCTCGGCCTCGTCGGCGAAAGCGGCTGCGGCAAGACCACGGTCAGCAAGATCGTGATGCGGGCGGTGACGCCCGACGCCGGCGAGATCGTCTTCGACGACGGCAGGAGTCGCACCGACGTGCTGGCGCTGAATGGCGAGGCGCTGCGGAATTTCCGGCCGAAGGTGCAGATGATCTTCCAGGATCCGGTCTCTTCGCTGTCGCCGCGCATGACGGTGATGAGCATCCTGCGCGAGCCGCTGGTGATCCATGGCCGGGGCGAGGGCGCGGACCAGATCGGGCGCGTGCGCGCGCTGATGGAGGATGTCGGGCTCGATGCGCGCTTCCTCAACCGCTATCCGCATTCCTTCTCGGGCGGGCAGCGCCAGCGCATCGGCATCGCCCGCGCGCTGGCGCTCGATCCGGAGCTGATCATCTGCGACGAGCCGGTCTCGGCGCTCGACGTCTCGGTGCAGGCGCAGATCCTCAACCTGCTCAAGGACCTGCAGGCCGAGCGCGGGCTGACCTTCCTGTTCATCTCGCATAACCTTGCCGTGGTGAACTACATGGCCGACCGCATCGCGGTGATGGCGAACGGCCGCATCGTCGAGATCGCGCCGCGGCACTTGCTGTTCACGCAGCCCGCCCATCCCTACACAAGGGCGCTGCTGAAATCGGTGCCTTTCGCCGATCTCGACCGGCCGCTCGACTTCAAGCTCGCCGCGCCCGGCGGCGCGTCGGACCAGAGCCATTGGGGCAAGGCCTTCCGTCAGGAGCGGGACGGCGCGGCGCTGACGCAGGTTGCGCTCGGCGACGGCCATTTCGTGCTGGCCAATCCGGGCATCGACCGGCGGGAGATGGTCTGATGGCGCGGCGGTCACAACCGGGCCCGACGGCTCCGACGCGGCGCGGAGCGCTGGCTCTGGGTTCGGCCGCTCTGGTTTCTGCGGCGTTGCCACGCCGGGCGGCCGCCCAGCAGCCGGAACTGATCGACAGCCCCTTCTTCGCGGAAAAGGTCGCGGCTGGCAAACTGCCGCCGGTGGCTCAGCGCGTGCCGGCGTCTCCGCGCCTTGTCACCGTCGCCGGCGAGGGTCGTACGCCTGGCCGCCACGGCGGCACGATGCGGATGCTGATGGGCGACCAGCGCGACATCCGGATGATGACGCTATATGGCTACAGCCGGCTCGTCGGCTATGACGACAATCTCGACCTCGCGCCCGATATCCTCGACGGCTATGACGAGGAGGACGGCCGCGTTTTCACGCTGAGGCTCCGCCCCGGCCATCGCTGGTCGGACGGATCGCCCTTCACGACGGAGGATTTCCGCTACTGGTGGGAGGATGTCGCCAACAACAAGCGGCTCTCGCCGGGCGGGCCGCCGCAGGCGCTGCTGGCGGGCGGCAAGCCGCCGAAGGTTGAGATCCTGTCGCCGACCGAAATCCGCTATGCCTGGGAACAGCCGAACCCGGTCTTTCTGCCGTCGCTGGCTGGCGCGCAGCCGACCTATATCTGCATGCCGTCCGGCTATCTGAAGCAGTTCCACGAGACCTATGCCGACAAGGCGACGCTGGCGCATCGCGTCCGGCAGGTCCGGGTGCGCGACTGGGGCGCGCTGCACGAGCGGCTCTCGCGGATGTACCGGCCCGAGAATCCCGCGCTGCCGACGCTCGATCCCTGGCGCAACACCACGCCGCTGCCGGCCGAGCAGTTCACCTTCGAGCGCAACGCCTATTTCCACCGCATCGACCAGAACGGCCGGCAACTGCCCTATGTCGACGAGGTCACGCTGACGGTCGGAACACATTCGCTGGTGCCGGCCAAGGCCGCCGCCGGCGATGCCGACCTGCAGGCGCGCTATATCCGCTTCGACAACTATACCTTCCTGAAGGACGCCTCGAAGCGGATGAACTTCGACGTCCGCTTGTGGAAGCGGGCCGAGGGCGCCTGGTTCGCCCTGATGCCCAACCTCAACGCCATCGACCCGGTCTGGCGCGATCTCAACCGCGACGTCCGCTACCGCAGGGCGCTCTCGGCCGCGATCAACCGCAAGGACATCAACCAGGTCATCTTCTTCGGTCTTGCCAAGGAGAGCGGCAACACGGCGCTGCCGGAGAGCCCGCTCTACGACGCGGAATTCGCGAAGATGTGGATGAAGGAGGATCAGGGCCTCGCCAACCGGCTGCTCGACGAGATCGGGCTCTCGAAACGCGACGGCGAGGGCATCCGCCTGCTGCCCGACGGCCGCCGGCTCGAATTCACCGTCGAGACCGCCGGCGAGAGCACCGAGGAGACCGACATCCTCGACCTGATCAAGCAGGACCTGATCGGCGTCGGCATCAAGATCTATCCGCGCTCGACGCAGCGCGACGTCTTCCGCCGCCGCATCACCGCGGGCCAGACGATCATGGTCGCCTCGACGGGCATGGACAACGCGCTCGTCGCCTCGGAGATGGAGCCCGACGCCTTGGCGCCGACCACCACGGCGCAGTTCCAGTGGCCGCGTTGGGGCCAGTTCTACGAGACCGGCGGTCGCGAGGGGGAAGAGCCGGCGCTGCCCGAGGTGAAGGAGTTGGTCGAACTCCACCGGGCCTGGCGGCGCAGTGCGACCCATCAGGAGCGCAAGGACATCTGGCGCCGGATGCTGAAGATCAACGCCGAACAGCTCTTCACGATCGGCGTGGTCAACGCCACGCTGCAACCTGTCGTGGTCTCGCGCGCTCTGAAGAACGTACCCGAAAAGGGGCTCTATTCATTCGAACCCGGCGCGTTCTTCGGGCGCTACATGCCCGACACATTCTGGTTCGACCGGCCCGGGGCGAAGACCTGAACCATGTTGCTGCAATACATCCTCAAGCGCATCCTGGTCATGATCCCGACGCTGCTGGTGACCAGCGCGCTGATCTTCACCGTGATCAATCTGCCAGAGGGCGACTATTTCGAGACGCTCGCCGCAGAGATGGCGGCGCAGGGCGAGAAGGCCGACCTCTCGCGCATCGAATTCCTGAAAAAGGAGTACGGTTTCGACAAGCCGCCGCTGGAGCGGTATGTTTGGTGGGTCGCCGGCCTGCTCAAGGGCGATATGGGCTACTCTTTCGAGTATCAGCGCCCGGTCAACGAAATCGTCGGCGACAGGCTGCTGCTGACCATGGTGGTGTCGTTCTTCACCATCATCTTCACCTGGGTGGTCGCGTTCCCGATCGGCATCTATTCGGCGACGCACCAGTATAGCTGGGGCGATTACGGGCTGACCTTCCTCGGCCTGCTGGGCCTGGCGATCCCGCATTTCCTGCTGGCGCTGGTCTTCATGTACACGGCCAATGTCTGGTTCGGGACCTCGATCGGCGGGCTGGTCGATCCGCAATATCTCAACCAGCCGATGAGCTGGGACAAGGTCAAGTCCGTGCTGGAGCATCTCTGGATCCCGGTGATCATCATCGGGGCCGGCGGCACGGCGGGCATGATCCGCGCGGTGCGCGCAAACCTGCTCGACGAGCTCCAGAAGCAGTACTACGTCACCGCCCGGGCCAAGGGCCTGCCGCCGGGCAAGGCGTTGCGCAAATATCCGCTGCGCATGTCGCTGAACTTCTTCATCTCCGACATCGGCGACATTCTTCCCTCGATCGTGTCGGGGGCGGAAATCGTCGCGATCGTGCTCTCGCTGCAGACCACCGGGCCGCTGCTGATCCGGGCGCTGCAATCGCAGGACATGTATCTCGCCGGCTCATTCCTGATGTTTCTATCCTTCATGACGGTGATCGGCGTGCTGATCTCCGACATCGCGCTCGCGATTCTCGATCCGCGCATCCGGCTCCAGGGGGCGGCGACGAAGTGAGGAACGCGCTCCCCGCCGACGGCGCCCCGCTGCCGCACACCGCCTCGACCGCGCCCTTCGAGCCTCATGCGGCCGAGGCGATGACGCCGGCGCAGGAGCGGGTCTACCTCGCCTCGCAGTGGCAGCTGATGTGGTGGAAATTCCGCAAGCACCGGCTCGCGGTGATCTCGGGCGTGGTCATCCTCGTGATCTACGCCATGGCCGCGCTCGCCGAGTTCCTCGCGCCCTATCACTACACCACGCGCAACACCGATTTCATCCGCGCGCCCCGGCAGGAGCTGCACCTGTTCCATCAGGGCAGCTTCATCGGGCCGTTCGTCTACCCCTACAAGCAGCGCCTCAACATGGAGAATTTGAAGCGCGAATACGATGTCGACACCACCACGCCGCAACGCTTGCGTTTCTTCTGCCGGGGCGATTCCTATGATTTCTGGGGGCTTGTTCCGGGCAACCTGCATCTGTTTTGCGCGCCTGAAGGCGGTACGCTCTTCCTGCTCGGCTCGGACCGGCTCGGCCGGGACATGCTCTCGCGCATCCTCTATGGCGGTCGCATCTCGCTCTCCATCGGCCTGCTCGGCGTCGGCGTCTCCTTCGTGCTCGGCGTCATCATCGGCGGCATCGCCGGCTACTATGGCGGCAAGGTCGATCTCGTCGTGCAGCGGGTCATCGAGATCGTGCAGTCGCTGCCGCATATCCCGCTCTGGCTGGCGCTCGCCGCGATCATGCCGCCCTCCTGGAGCCCGCTTCTGGTCTATTTCGGTATCACCGTGATCCTTGGGCTGATGGACTGGACCGGGCTCGCGCGCGCCGTGCGCTCGAAACTGCTATCGCTGCGCGAGGAAGACTATGTCGTCGCGGCGCAACTGATGGGGGCCAAGCCCGCCCGCATCATCGGGCTGCATCTGGTTCCGGGTTTCATGAGCCATCTCATCGCGTCGGCGACAATCACCATCCCCAAGACGATCCTGGGCGAGACGGCGCTGAGCTTCCTGGGACTCGGCCTGCGCCCGCCGATCACGAGCTGGGGCGTGATGCTCAACGAGGCGCAGAACATCAACGTCGTCGCGCTCTACCCCTGGCTGCTCTACCCTTGCGTCCCGGTGATCCTGATCATCCTGGCCTTCAACTTTCTCGGCGACGGCCTGCGCGACGCGGCCGACCCCTATCGTTGAGCGCGGCTCGCCTCGACCCGGCACATCCTCTTGCGCATCGCCTTCCACACGCCGCTGAACGCATTCGACGACGGCCGCATTTCGGGCGACCGGCGCATGGCGCGCCAGTTCATCGCGATCATGGAAGGCCTCGGGCACGCGGTCGAACCGATCCGGAAGGCGCGGACCTATGCGCTCGAGCCGGACGCGGCGGCGTTTGCCGCCCTTTGCGCGGCCGCGGAGACGCGGATCGAGACCCTGCTTGCGGGCTGGCGCGATCATGGCGGCGCGCCAGACCTCTGGTTCACCTATCACAGCTACTACAAGGCGCCGGATCTGCTCGGTCCAGCCGTCGCGGCGCGGCTGGACATCCCTTATGTCGTGGCCGAGGCGAGCGATTCCGAGCGCCGCGCGCAGGGCGGCTGGGCGGAGCAGGTCGCCTGCGCGCGGGCGAGCTTCGGCAGGGCAGCGGTACATTTCTGCTTCACGGAGCGCGACCGGCAGGGCATCGAGCCTTGGCGCGGCCCGGCGACGCATCTCGTCGATCTGCCGCCCTTCATCGACGCGGCAGGCGGTCCGTTGACCGGCGAGCGGCGAAACGACCCGCCCCATCTCGTCGCGATCGGGATGATGCGGCCCGGCAACAAGCATGACAGCTATCTGGCGCTTGCGCAGGCACTGGCCCTGCTCGGCGACCGGCCCTGGCCCCTGAGCCTGTTCGGCGATGGGGCGATGCGGGCCGATATCGAGGCCGCCTATACCGGGTTTTCGCCCGGCCGGGCGACCTTTCACGGCGCTGTCGATCGAGGCCACGTCGCAGCGGTGCTGGCGCAAGCCGATCTCTTCGTCTGGCCCGGCCTGCGCGAGGCTTACGGGCTGGTCTTCCTCGAGGCGCAGGCGGCCGGCCTGCCGGTCGTCGCCTTCGACAGCGGCGGCGTGCCCGCCACGCTGAAGCGCGAGGTCACCGGTCTGCTCGTTCCGGAAGGCGACGTCGCGGCCTTCGCGCAGACGCTGGCCGGATTGCTCGACGATCCAGCGCGGCGGCGGGCGATGAGCGTGGCAGCCGCCCGCTTCGTCGCGCAGGAGCGCGGCATGGACCGGGCGAGCGAGATCGTGGCGCACGGCCTCGCCCTCGCCACCGGAGCCGCGCCGTGATGGGCCTTTCAGCCTGGCAGCCGCTCATGGCCGAACTCGATCTCTGGCGGGCGCTCGGGCTCAGCGCAGAATTCTGGCTGCGCGACGACGACGCCGTCGCGCCGACGCCTGCGCTGGAACGGCTGGCGCGGCTGTCCGGGCACTTCGACGCGCCGGTGCTGCTCGCCGTCATTCCCATGCTGGCGGAGCCAGAACTGGCGGCGTTCCAGCGTTCTGCGCCGTCACTGCTGCCCTGCCAGCATGGCGTCTGGCATCGAAGCCATAGCCCCGCCGGCCAGAAGAACGCTGAGTTCGGGGCTGGTCGCGAGATCGCGACCGCGCTTGCCGAGATCGCGCAGGGCAAAGCGCGGCTGGAGGCGCTGTTCGGCCCCGCCGCGCTGCCGGTCTTTGTGCCGCCCTGGAACCGGATCGACCCCGGAATCGCCGCAGGCCTGCCCGGCCTCGGCATTTCCGGCTTGTCCTGCTTTCGCGGATTCGGGCTTGCGGCCGCTGGCGGCCCTAGGCTGGCGAACACGCATCTCGACCTGATCGACTGGCATGGCGGGCGGATCGGCCGCGATGCCTCGGCGCTCGCGGCCGAGATGGCCGGGCATCTGGCGCGCCATCGCGAAGGAGATGACGGGGAGGGAGCCGTCTTCGGCCTGCTGCTGCATCACCGCGACCATGACGACACGGCCTGGAGCCGCCTGGAGGCGCTGCTGCGGCTGGTCGCCGAGCATCCGGCTGCGCGCCTGATCGATCCGCGCCGGTTGTTTTCAGGCGAGAAGGCTGGCTAGAATAGAGCTTGGGCGCTTGGGGGAGCGTCGGCCATCTGGCGAACCGGACTTGGATCAGCGCGCCCGGCGCGCTATGGTCTGCGGCGTTTCCAGGTGCGTTCGCCCTCCCATGAGGTCGTCTGGCCTTATCCTGCTGAGGACGACGCGCCCATGCCGCATAACGTCATCGACCTTGTCGGCGCGGAGCGTTCGGCCCGCAGCCCGCATGCGCCGCGCGTGCTGATCTACAGCCACGACACCTTCGGACTTGGGCACATCAGGCGCTGCCGCGCCATCGCCAACTCGCTGGTCGCGACCTTTCCTCATATATCAGTGATCATCGTCTCGGGCTCGTCGGTGATCTCGAGCTTCCAGTTCGGCGACGGCGTCGATTATGTCCGCATCCCCGGCGTCGAGAAGCAGAGCGACGGCCGCTACGGTCCGCACCATCTCAATCTCGATCTGAACGACACGATCCGCCTGCGCACCGACATCATCAAGCAGGTGGTGCTGTCCTTCGATCCCGACGTCGTCATCGTCGACAAGGAGCCGGTCGGGCTGCGCGGCGAATTGCTGCCGGCGCTTGAGATCCTGCGCCGGCGCGGGGCGCGCATCGTGCTGGGCCTGCGCGACGTGCTCGACGAGCCGGGCAAGCTGCATGAGGAATGGCGCCAGAGCGGCGCGCTCGACGCGCTCTCGGTCTATGACGACATCCTCGTCTACGGGCTGGAGAGCGTCTACCAGCCGCTGGCCGGCCTGCCGAACCAGCCGTCCTTTGCCGACAAGGTGCGCTACACCGGCTATCTCAAGCGCGCCGTGCCGAGCCCGATGCCGCCGAGCCGGCACCCGCGCATCACCAAGGGACCGTTCATCCTGGTGACGCCGGGCGGCGGCGGCGACGGCGCCGGCGTGATCGACTGGGTGATCTCGGCCTATGAGGCCGATGCGACGATCGAGCTGCCGGCGCTGATCGTGTTCGGGCCGTTCATGTCGCGCGAACGGCGCAAGGATTTCGCCGAGCGCATCTCGCGCCTGCCCAAGCTCGAAAGCCTCGGCTTCGAGCCCCGGCTCGAACTGCTGATGAACCGCGCCCACTGCGTCGTCGCCATGGGCGGCTACAACACCTTTTGCGAGATCCTCTCCTTCGACAAGCCCGCCCTGATCGTGCCGCGCGTCAAACCGCGCCTCGAACAGGCGATCCGGGCCGAGCGCGCCGACCAACTCCGGCTGATCGACGTGCTGCACGATCCCGTTCAGAACGGGGAGGGGGCGCGCGACCCGCTGGTGATGGCCGCGGCCCTGCACCGCCTGCCCAAGCGGCTGCCGCCTTCGCAGGCCTTCCTGCCCAGCCTCCTCGACGGCCTGCCCGCGATCAACCGGGCGCTCGCCGAGGACCTCTCCATGCCGATCCGCGGCCGGGCGCTGGCGCAGAACGCGGCGGCGGTGAGTTGAGCCACGCAACCTCGGCGCGCATGGACAAGCTGGCACGAAGTTCGCAATATATCACGTGAACGAGACCGTCCGCGATCCAAGCGGACAGATGCGGGACGCTCACGATGACCATGCTCCACCTCAAGAACTTCGCTCTGCTCGAGCCGGATTTCGGCGAGTTGCGGCGGGGCTACGAGCTTCTGGTCGAGGGCGAGACCATCCGCGAGCTCTCGGACAAGCCGCTCAAGGCGGGGAAAGCCGATGTGATCGATTGCGGCGGGCGCACGCTGATGCCTGGCCTGATCGACAGCCATGTCCATGTCTTCCTCTCCGAGGTCTACATCAGGGCGCTGGAGAGCATGCCGCTGACCCTGATGACGGCGCGCGCCGTGCGCCTGATGAAGGGCATGATCGACCGAGGCTTCACCTCGGTGCGCGACACGGGCGGAGCCGACTGGGGCATCAAGGAGGCGGTCGAGAAGGGTGATGTCGCGGGCCCGCGCCTGTTCATAGCAGGCCAGGCGATCGGCCCGACGGGGGGCCACAGCGACCCGCGCCGGCGCACCGATTTCGGCGCGCGCTGCCATTGCTGCAACGCCATGGCCTACACCATGAACGTCTCCGATGGCGTCTCCTCGGTGAAGAAGTCGGTGCGCGAGCAGATGCGGTTAGGGGCCGACCACATCAAGATCATGATGTCGGGCGGCGTCGCCTCGCCTTACGATCCGCTCGATTCGATGCAGTTCAGCGTCGACGAGGTGCGGGCGGCCGTCGAGGAAGCGAAGGCCTTCGGCCGCTATGTCTGCGCCCACGCCTATACGCCCGAGGCGATCACGCGCGCAGCCCAATGCGGCGTGCGCGCCATCGAGCACGGCAATCTGATCGACGAGGCCTCGGCCAAGCTGATGGCGGAGAACACCATGTTCCTGACCGCCAATCTCGTCGCCTATTATGCGATGAAGGAGCGCGCGGCGGAGTTCGGCATGACCGGCGATATGCTCGCCAAGAACGACCTCGTCATCGACGGCGGCCTGCGCTCGCTGGAAATCTGCAAGCGCGCCGGCGTGCCGGTCGCTTATGGCTCCGACCTGCTCGGCCAGCTCCAGGTCGAGCAGTCGCGCGAGTTCCTGCTGCGCCGCGAAGTCCTGTCGCCGATCGAGATCATCCGCTCGGCGACGACGGTCGGCGCGCAGCTCCTGCGCATGGAGGGCAAACTTGGCACGCTGCGTGCTGGAGCGTTCGCGGACATGATTCTGGTCGATGGCGACCCGCTGAAGGATCTCGGCCTGTTCCAGGACCAGGGCCGGCATCTGAGCCTGATCATGAAGGGCGGCGCGGTTTACAAGACGACGTTGCAGTGAGGGCTTCGGGTTCAAGATGAAAATGCGCCGTCATTCCGGACAAGCGGCACAGCCGCGCAGCTCCGGGATCCATCGTAAGGCTCGACGGCGCCCTATGATGGATCCCGGAAATCCGCTTTGCTGCATCCGGGATGACGGCGCGTGCTGGATTCAGGTTGAGCCTGCCGCTTCTCACGGAGCGGCCGCATGACCGCCGCAGCCCGCCCATCGCTCGGTCGCATCGCGCTCAACTTCGCGGCGGGCGTCGGGCTGCTCTATATCCTGCTGCCGCTGATCTTCGTGATCTGGCTCGCCTTCTTCCGTCAGGAAATCCCGTCCTTCCCGCCGGAAGGCTATTCGCTGAAATGGTTCGGCGCGGCCGCCAACAACAAGGCCTTCGTCAGCGGTTTTGTGCTCAGCCTGCAGGTCGGGGTCGCGGCTACGCTGATCGGGCTCCTGCTCGGCGTGCCGGCGGCACTGGCGCTGGTGCGGCACCGCATCGTGCTCGGCCCGGCCGTCAACACGCTGCTGCTGCTGCCGCTGGTCATGCCCGGCATCGTGCTGGGCACGGCGCTCTATGTCTTCCAGATCGAGACCGAGATCGCCACGGGCCTGCCCGTCCTGGGTTCGCTCGGCGGCCTCGTCGCCGCCCATACGCTGGTCGTCGTGCCCTGGGTGGTGCGGCTCGTCACGGCGAGCCTCGTCGGCTTCGACCGGACGATCGAGGAGGCGGCACAGAATCTCGGCGCTGGCCCCTTCACCACCTTCTGGCGCGTGACGCTGCCGAGCATCCGGCCGGGCCTCGTCGCGGGCGGCCTGTTCGGCTTCGTCACCTCCTTCGGCAATCTCGAGATGAGCCTGTTCCTGGTCGGACCGGGCCGCACGACCCTGCCGATCGCGATCCTGCAATATCTCGAATGGAAGATCGATCCGACGGTGGCGGCGGCCTCCGTCATCCAGATCGGCCTGATCGCGGTGGCGATGATCGTCACCGACCGTTACGTCAAACTGAGCCGGGTGGTCTGAAGAGCAATGGCGCGTCTGGCGATCGAGCATCTGCGCAAGAGCTATGGCGACGTCACCGTCGTCGATGACGTCACCATCGACATCGCAGAAGGCGAGTTCCTCGTGCTGCTCGGCCCGTCAGGCTGCGGCAAGACCACGACGCTGCGCATGGTCGCGGGCTTCGTTCCGCCGAGCGCCGGCAAAATCGCGATCGGCCCGCGCGACGTCACCGGTCTTCCGCCGTGGAAGCGCAATTGCGGGCTCGTCTTCCAGAGCTATGCGCTGTTTCCGCATATGACGGTGGCCGAGAACGTCGCCTTCGGGCTGGAAATGCGCAAGACACCCAAGGCCGATCGCGGTCCGCGCGTGGCCGAGGCGCTGCGTCTCGTGCAGCTTACAGGCTTCGATACGCGCTATCCGCGCCAGCTCTCGGGCGGCCAGCAGCAGCGCGTCGCGCTGGCCCGTGCGCTGGCGATGGAGCCAGACGTGCTCCTGCTCGACGAACCGCTCTCCAATCTCGACGCCAAGTTGAGGCAGGAGGTCCGCGTCGAAATCCGCGAACTCCAGCGCAAGCTTGGCCTGACTACGATCATGGTGACGCATGACCAGGAGGAGGCGCTGACCATGGCCGACCGCCTCGTCGTGATGGAAGGCGGCAAGGTCCGCCAGATCGGCACGCAGCGCGAGCTCTACGAGACGCCGGCCGATCGGTTCGTCGCCGGTTTCATCGGCCGCAGCGCCTTCGTCGACGGGCACATCGAGGGCGATGGCCTTTTCCGTAGCAAGGGCGGGCTCGACATCGCCTGCTCGGCCGCGACCGGGGCAGGTCCGGCGACGCTGGCCCTGCGGCCAGAGCGGATCGCGGTCGGCTCCGATGCCGAGGGTCTGGCCAATCGCTTTTCGGCGCGGGTCGAGCACGCGGCCTATCTCGGCGCGCTCCTCGACATCCATGTCAGCCTGTCGGAGCATGACAGGATGCTGCTGCAGATCCCGAACCGGCAGGGCTCTGTCGAGCCCCGACCGGGCGAGACCATCGCGATCGGCTGGGCTGGCGATGCGGGGCTGATCTACCCGCTGCAATCATAGGCGTTTTCTGCATACGCGTTTTGGCGTTCAACAGGGGAGAACCATCATGACGGTCATCAACAGGCGCGATGCGCTCAAGGGTCTGGCGCTCGGCGCAAGCGCTGCGGCTCTGGCTCCGGCCTTGTCAGGCGCAGCGCAGGCGCAATCGGGCGGCAAGGTCGTGGTCGGCACCTGGGGCGGCGACTATGCCCGCCTGCTGACCAAGAACATCGAGGACCCGATCCTCAAGGCCAAGGGCATCGAGGTCGTGCAGGACCAGGCCGGCGATGCGCCGCGCCGGGCCAAGATGGTCGCCGAGCGCCGGCTGCCGCGCGGCACGGTCGACATCCATGGCCTGTCCGCCGCCAACATGTTCGAGATGAACGAGGCCGGCGTGCTGGAGCAGATCGACTACGCCAAGCTGCCCAACGCCAAGAACCTGCTGCCGACGATGAAATATCCCTACGGCGTCGGGCACATCTATTCGGGCAATGTGGTGATCTACAATCCCAAGGTCATCCCGACCGCGCCGACCGGGTTCAAGGACTGGCTCGATCCCAAGCACGGCAACAAGATCGGCTTCATCGACATCCAGTATCAGGCGATCATGGTCGCCGCCTCCATGGCCGCGACTGGCGGCAAGGACATGAACGACCTCGACAAGGCCAAGCAGGTGCTGATGGCGGTCAAGGCGGCGGGCGCGCGCATCTACCCGACCAACGAGGCCTTCGCTGCGGCGATGAAGAACGAGGAGATCGGCATCAGCGCGATCTGGAAGGCGCGCGTGGTGCAGTGGCAGAACGCCGGCATTCCCTGCGAGGCGGTCTCGCCGGTCGAGGGCATCCCGGCCTATGTCTCGGGCTTCGTCATCCCCAAGAACGCGCCCAACAAGGAGAACGCCTACGCCTATATGGACGCGATGCTCGCCAAGGCCCCGCAGGAGGCCTTCGCGGTCGACATGGGCTATAACGGCACCGTCACCGGGCTGACCGTCGCCGCCGACCTGCAGAAGCGCATTGGCTTCACGGAGGCGGAAGAGAAGACCCTGAAGGACCTCGACTACGCCTTCCTCGCCAAGAACGATGCGGGCATGAAGGAGTGGTGGGACAAGGTCTTCAAGGCCTGACATGGCCCGTCCGTCCGACCATCGCGGCCGCCCGACGCGGTTTTCTGCGCTTCCGGTGCTCGCGGACGTAAGGCCGCTGCGCTCCGGTTCTCGAAAGCCGCGCCATGCGGCTCGCACTGGCGAACGGCCGAAGCATGCCAGGGCGGCGCGGCAGGGAGCTTTGTCATGAGCGCCGCCCCTCCCGAGGCCGTCGCAGGCGCGCGCACCGGGCTTGCCGGCGCGCTCGTCGTGCCGGCGACACTGTTCGTCGCGATCGGGCTGATCGGCCCGATCGCGATCCTGTTCCGCTATTCGCTCAACAAGTTCATCCCCGGCCAGTTCATGGTCGACGGGCTCGTGATTGAGAACTACGTCAAGTTCTTCACCGACGCCTATTACATCAACGTGCTGGTCCGCACCGTGCGCGTCGCCGTCATCTGCACACTGGTCTGCCTGATCCTCGGCTTCCCGCTCGCCTATGTGCTGGCGCGCATGCAGAGCCGCTTCAAAAACCTGCTGATCATGCTGGTGGTGCTGCCGCTTTTCGTCGGCAATGCGGTGCGAGCCGCCGGCTGGATGACCGCCTTCGGCAATCGCGGCGCGTTCAACGCCTCGCTGACGGGACTGGGGATCATCGACCGGCCGATCGAGATCATGTTCACCGAGAACGCCGTGCTGATCGGCATCATCGCGGTCAACCTGCCCTTTATGGTGCTGACCCTGCAGAGCGTGATCGAGGGCATTCCGCGCCATGTCGAGGAGGCCGCCTTCAGCCTGGGGGCCAATCCATCGGCGATGTTTACGCGCGTGCTCTGGCCGCTGGCGCTGCCCGGCATCCTGGCCGGTACGATCTTGACCTTCATTCTGGCGATGAACGCCTACGCCACGCCGGTGCTGCTCGGCGGCCCGAAATTCCAGATGATGGGGCCGCTGGTCTACGGCCAGTTCGCGCAGCAGAACAACTGGCCCTTCGGCGGCGCGATCTCCTTCATCCTGATGACGGCGACGATCGTGCTCACCGTCGCGGCCCATCTCGTGGTGCAGCGGCGCTATCGTTGACGCGGCACGGCGCTGGCCAAGCGCGCCGCCGCGCCCTATGTGAAGCGAATGAGTTTCTCCGGTTCCCTCGTTCCCGTCGCGGTCGGCGCGGTTGCCGTCGTGCTGCTGCTCGGCCTCGTCAACATGCTGCGCGGCGGCAGCGCAAGCACGTCGCAGAACCTGATGCGGTTGCGCGTCGTTCTGCAGTTCGTCGCCATCCTGGTGATCCTCGGCGTGATGTGGTGGCGCAGCGGTTGATTCGGCAACGGTTCCGCCAGGAACCGGTTGACTATGGGTAAGCCTTTGAAATTGCGTGGATGATCCCCATGCCGCAGCGCGAGACAGATGCGTCTGCCGCAATCGCGCCATAATCTCGTCACGAGTCTGTGGCGTTTGCTAACGCCTGTTCCGCCAACAACAAGAAGACCAAGCCGCCCATGGTTCGCGTCGCGTTGCTGCTCCTGTCCGGATGCCTGATGGCCTCGCCTGTGCTGGCGCAGTCGCAGGGCGTCCCGGCGAGCGCCTCGAGCTACGCCCCCGCAAGCGAGACGCCGTTCCCCTCCTGGGAGGCACGGCTCGGTCTCGGCGCCGCCAACCCCGGCGGACGCGAGAGCGGCCTGCTGAATTTCAGCGGCGAGGTCGTGACGCCGCGCGCGATCACCCTCAACGATCGTCTCGCCACGGCCTTCGTGCCCCGCTTCCACATCGGCTCCAGCGCCAATTTTAACGGCACACGCTATGCCTATGCCGGCGCGACCTGGACAGTCGATCTGTCGAAGACGGTTTTCGTCGAGGCGAGCCTGGGCGCTGCCGTCAACGACGGCAAGACCGGCTCGGTCGTCCCCGAGAACCGCCTCAACGTCGGCTGCAACGGCGGCTCGCGCGAGGCCGCTGCGCTCGGCGTGCGCCTCAGCGACCGCTGGAGCCTCGTCGCCACGCTGGAGCATTTTTCCGCGACAGGCTGCTCCGATCGCGGCAATCCGCGCGGCCCGGCGAATATCGGGGCGCGGCTGGGCTACACCTTCTGAGCCCCCTTCCGCTGCGGCTTTGCCGCGCTATAAGCGGGGCATGGTCAAGCTCAACAAGATCTACACCCGCACCGGCGACGACGGCACGACGGGCCTGGCGACAGGCCCGCGCCGGCAAAAATTCGACCTGCGCGTCGCGGCCTATGGCACGGTCGACGAGACCAATGCCTGCATCGGAATCGCGCGCCTGCATGTCGTGGCCGAGGATGCGGCTCTCGACGCCATGCTGTTTCGCATCAGCAACGACCTGTTCGACCTCGGGGCCGATCTTTCGACGCCCGAAACGTCCGAACCGCCAGCCTATGAGCCGCTGCGGATCGTCCAGGCGCAGGTCGACCGCATCGAGGCCGAGATCGACCAGATCAACGCATCGCTCGCGCCCCTGCGCTCCTTCGTCCTGCCGGGCGGCACCCCGGCGGCGACGCATCTGCATCTGGCTCGGACCGTCTGCCGACGGGCCGAGCGGCTGATGGTGGAGCTCGCGCAGACGGACGGCGAGATCGTCAGCCGGCCGGCGCTGAAATACGTCAACCGCCTGTCGGATTTCCTCTTCGTCGCCTCACGCTTACTCAACGCCAAAGCGCAGGGCGACGTGCTCTGGGTTCCGGGCCAGAACCGCTAGGATCGTCATGTTCGTGCCGCTGCATGACGGGGTTCCGCTGCGCTTCATGCGCGCGCCCTATGTGACCTACGCTCTCGCGAGCCTCTGCGTCGCGCTGTTTCTCTGGACGGTGCCGTTGCGGGGCGAGGCGGGCCAGATCGCGATCACGGCGGGCTTCGGCATGATCCCGTCGGTGCTGTTCGGGCAGGCCGCCCTGCCGCCGGAACTGGTGCAGGCCCCGGCCTGGGCGACGCTGTTCACCAATGTGCTGCTGCATGCGAGCTTCGCGCATCTTCTCGGCAACATGCTTTTCCTGTGGGTCTTCGGCGACAATGTCGAGGACGCGATGGGCCATTGGCGCTTCCTCGCCTTCTTCTTCCTGTGCGGGCTTGCCGGTTCGCTGGCGCATGCGCTGATGCATCCGGGCTCGGAGCAGCCGCTGATCGGGGCCTCTGGCGCGATTTCGGGGGTCATCGCGTCCTATCTGATGCTCTATCCGCAGGTCCGGATCTGGGGGCTGGCCTTCAAATGGATCCCGCTGCGCATCCCGGCGATGTATGCGCTGACTGCCTGGATCCTGTTCCAGATCCTGTCGGCCTTCCTCGATCCGAGAGGCAATGTCGGCTGGTGGGCGCATCTCGGCGGGCTTGCCGCCGGCGCTGCGCTGACGCCAATCCTGATCCATCGCGGCGTCACGCTGTTTGGGCGCGTCGCGCGCGGATGAGCCTGCGGCAGGACCCTGCGACCACGCCTCCGGCCTGTGACTTTGGCGGCGTTGACAAGCGCAAACGGGCGTCGCTACGGTCCCTCCGCATTCCAGCGATGAGCCGCGATGCCGTCGTCGCGCCGATCCGGGCGTCCCGGCCGCAAGCGCTCCTCTTCTGAACGGTGATTGGACGATGAAGATTCTGGTGCCCGTCAAGCGGGTGGTCGACTACAACGTAAAAATTCGCGTCAAGGCGGACGGCTCCGGCGTCGAACTCGCCAACGTCAAGATGTCGATGAATCCGTTCGATGAGATCGCGGTCGAGGAGGCGTTGCGCCTGCGCGAGGCCGGCAAGGCGACCGAGGTCGTGGTGGTCTCGATCGGCCCGCAACAGGCCGCCGAGACCATTCGCACCGGCCTGGCCATGGGCGCCGATCGCGGCATCCTGGTGAAGGTCGATGGCGTGGTCGAGCCGCTCGCCGTCGCCAAGCTCCTGAAAAAGCTGGTCGAGCAGGAAAAGCCCGACCTCGTCATCCTCGGCAAGCAGGCGATCGACGACGACTGCAACCAGACCGGCCAGATGCTGGCCGCCCTGCTCGGCTGGCCGCAGGGCACCTTCGCCTCCAAGGTCGCGCTCGATTCGGGCAGCGTCGACGTCACCCGCGAGGTCGATGGCGGCCTCCAGACCGTCACGCTCAAGCTGCCGGCGATCGTCACCACCGACCTTCGCCTGAACGAGCCGCGCTACGCCTCGCTGCCCAACATCATGAAGGCCAAGAAAAAGCCGCTCGACGAAACCTCCGCCGAGACGCTGGGCGTCGATGTGTCGCCGCGCCTGAAGGTGCTGAAGACGGCCGAACCCGCAGGCCGCTCTGCCGGCATCAAGGTCGGCTCGCCCGCCGAACTCGTCTCCAAGCTCAAGACCGCAGGGGTGATCTGACATGGCCACGCTGCTGATCGCCGAACATGACAACGCCTCCGTCAAGGACGCGA
Source organism: Rhizobiales bacterium CCH3-A5 (assembly GCA_001556025.1). Classification (GTDB taxonomy): domain Bacteria; phylum Pseudomonadota; class Alphaproteobacteria; order Rhizobiales; family Beijerinckiaceae; genus Allobosea. Next base: position 88,175 of record LSIB01000163.1, on the reverse strand, counting down.
CCAACAAGGCCCTGACCGCCGCCAAGGAACTGGGCGGCCCCGTCCACATCCTCGTCGCCGGTGAAGGCGCCAAGAGCGCTGCCGAGCACGCAGCGAAGCTCGACGGCGTCGAGAAGGTGCTGCTGGCGGATTCCGCCATCTACGGCCACAACCTGGCCGAGCCGCTGGCGGCGCTGGTCGCCAAGCTCGCGGAAGGCTACGACGCCGTCGTTGCGCCCTCGACCACGACCGGCAAGAACGTGCTGCCGCGCGTCGCCGCCCTGCTCGACGTGATGCAGATCTCGGACGTGATGAAGGTGGTTTCGCCCGATACGTTCGAGCGCCCGGTTTATGCCGGCAACGCCATCCAGACCGTGCAGTCGGCCGAGGCGAAAAAGCTGATGACGATCCGCACCGCCTCCTTCCAGGCGACGGGCGAGGGCGGCTCGGCCAGCGTCGAAACCGTCTCCGCCGGCGAGGACCCCGGCCTTTCGAGCTTCAAGGGCGAGGAGGTCGCGAAGTCCGACCGGCCGGAGCTGGCATCGGCCAAGATCATCGTCTCGGGCGGCCGCGCGCTCGGCTCGGGCGAAAACTTCACCAAGGTGATCGAGCCCGTCGCCGACAAGCTCGGGGCGGCCATGGGCGCCTCGCGCGCGGCGGTCGATGCCGGCTACGCGCCCAATGACTGGCAGGTCGGCCAGACCGGCAAGGTCGTGGCGCCGGACCTCTATGTCGCGGTCGGCATCTCGGGCGCGATCCAGCATCTGGCCGGCATGAAGGATTCGAAGGTCATCGTGGCGATCAACAAGGACGAGGAAGCGCCGATCTTCCAGATCGCCGATTACGGCCTCGTCGGCGACCTGTTCACGATCATGCCGGAATTCGCCGCCGAACTGGCCAAGGTCGGCAAGTAAGGCGCCTGCGCCAGGACACAACAACCGGGCTGGCGCGCGAGGCGGCCCGCATCGCGTCAACCAGCGACGCGATGCCGCAAAAGACGGATCAGACCATGTCGGACCAGGCGATCAGGACGATCGGCATCATCGGCGCAGGCCAGATGGGCAACGGCATCGCCCATGTCGCGGCGGTGGCGGGGTTCGACATCCGGCTGCATGACCTCGTCGAGGAGCGCATCAACACCGCGCTCGCCACGATCGACGGCAACATGGCCAGGCAGGTCGCCAAGGGGGCGATCGCCGACGAGGTTCGCCGCGACGCCATGGCCAAGATCGTGGCCGCGCCGCATCTGTCCGCGCTGGGCGATTGCGACCTCATCATCGAGGCGGCGACCGAGAGCGAGGAGACCAAGCGCAAGATCTTCACCGCCGTCTGCCAGCACATCAAGCCCGAGACCATGCTGGCCTCGAACACCTCCTCGATCTCGATCACGCGGCTGGCCGCGGCGACCGACCGGCCCGAGCGCTTCATCGGCATCCACTTCATGAACCCCGTGCCGCTGATGCAGCTCGTCGAGCTGATCCGCGGCATCGCCACCGACGACCAGACCTTCGAACTCGCCAAGGAGTTCGTTGGCAAGCTGCACAAGACGGTTTCCGTCTCGGAGGATTTCCCGGCCTTCATCGTCAACCGCATCCTGCTGCCGATGATCAATGAGGCGGTCTACACGCTCTATGAGGGCGTCGGCTCGGTCGAGGCGATCGACACCGCCATGAAGCTCGGCGCAAACCACCCGATGGGGCCGCTCCAGCTCGCCGATTTCATCGGCCTCGACACCTGCCTCTCGGTGATGCAGGTGCTGCATGACGGGCTTGCCGATTCCAAATATCGGCCCTGCCCGCTTCTGGTGAAATATGTCGAGGCCGGCTGGCTGGGGCGGAAGACCAAGCGCGGCTTCTACGATTATCGCGGCGAGAAGCCGGTTCCGACGCGCTGAGTCCGACGAACACGCGTCATTCATCGAAGTGCCGTCATCCCGGGCACGCGAAGCATAGACCCGGGATTCATCATAAGGCATTGTCGATCCCTATGATGGATCCCTGATCTGCGTCGCTGCGCGGCTTGTCCGGAATGACGAGCGTTTACGAACGGCGTCCTTCGATCGTCATGCCGCCCTCGCACGCGCAAACGCCGCATCCCCTTCACATTCCTGTCGTCTCGCGCTTACATTGATTCAGTGGCGGGATGAGTCCCGCTCCGATCAGCGGAGGTGCGGCGGGTTTGACGGCGCATGTGATGCATCAGATGGCGTCGCCGGATGGGTGTCCGGCGCTCGTGCTCAATGCCGATTTCCGGCCGCTGAGCTATTACCCCCTTTCGCTCTGGAGCTGGCAGGACGCGATCAAGGCGGTCTTCATGGACCGCGTTAACATCGTCTCCGAATACGACACGGTGGTGCGCAGCCCAAGCTTCGACATGCGGCTGCCTTCGGTCGTCTCGCTGAAGACCTACATCAAGCCCTCGCGGACGCCGGCCTTCACGAGGTTCAACGTTTTCCTGCGCGACCGCTTCTCCTGCCAGTACTGCTCCTCGCGCGAGGAGCTGACCTTCGACCATGTCATCCCGCGCTCCAAGGGCGGCCTGACGACCTGGGAGAACGTCGTCGCCGCCTGCTCGCCCTGCAACCTGCGCAAGGGCGACAAGATGCCGGCCGTGGTCGACATGTTCCCGATGCAGAAGGCCTACGCGCCGACGGTGAACGACCTTCACCGCAACGGAAAACTGTTCCCTCCAAACTATCTGCACGAGAGCTGGCTCGATTATCTCTACTGGGATTCCGAGCTGGAGCCGTGAGGCGGGTTGACGCCCGCCCCCGAGAGGTTTTGTTTCGAAGGCTGAACGCGCCGAGCATCGCGGCGTGACGTCTCGGGACCGACCATGACTTCACTCGACCAATGGCTTGCCGCGAACCATGCGGAGCTCACCGCGATCCGGCGCGACATCCATGCCCATCCCGAGCTCGGGCTCGAGGAGCACCGCACGGCCGCGCTCGTCGCCGCCCGACTGAAGAAATGGGGCGTCGAGGTCACGGAAGGCGTCGGCGGGACCGGCGTGGTCGGCGTCATCCGGGGCAAGGGCGCAGGCCAGCGCGCCATAGGCCTGCGCGCCGACATGGATTGCCTGGCGCTGGAGGAGCAGACCGGCCTGGCCCATGCCTCGACGATCCCCGGAAAGATGCATGCCTGCGGCCATGACGGCCACACCACCATGCTGCTCGGCGCGGCCGGCTATCTCGCGCAGAACCGCGATTTCGGCGGCACCGTGACACTGATCTTCCAGCCGGCGGAGGAGGGGCGCGGCGGCGCGCTCGCCATGCTGGCCGACGGACTGTTCGAGCGCTTCCCCTGCGATGCGATCTACGGGCTGCACAATTCGCCGGGCATGCCGGAGGGCCAGTTCGGCACCTGCGTCGGTCCGATGCTGGCGGCCGCCGATAGCTGGAGCGTGGTCTTCAAGGGCGTCGGCGGACATGGCGGCTCGCAGCCGCATCTCTCCACCGACATCACCTATGCTCAGGCGCATTTCGTCCTCGGGCTGCAGGGCATCGTCGGGCGCAATGTCGCCCCGCTCGACACCGCCGTGATCAGCGTCGGCTATATCCACTCGGGTTCGACCGAGGCCGCCAATGTCGTGCCGTCGGAACTGTCGATCGGCGGCACGGCCCGCAGCTATGAGCCAAAGGTGCGCGACATGATCGAGCGCCGCATCGCCGAACTCGCGGCGGCGACCGCCCAGGCCTGGGGCTGCACGGCCAGGGCGTCCTACCACCGCGGGCCCAGCGCCCTGCTCAACCAGCCTGACCAGGTCGCCGTCGCCGTGGCCGCCGCCGCGCGCGCGGTCGGTGCGGACCAAGTCAATGGCGCGATCAAGCCCGGCACGGGCGGCGAGGATTTCGCCGAGATGATGAAGGCGGTGCCCGGCGCCTTCATGCGGATCGGCAACGGCGTGCGGCCCGACGGCACGTTCGACGGTCTGCACACGCCGCGCTACGATTTCAACGACGCGATCATCCCCGACGGTGTGCGCTACTGGGTCGGCCTCGTCACCGAGGAACTTGGGCAGGGCTGGCAGGAGCGCGCAGCCGCCTGAGCCTTCAGGCGCGGCGGGTCTTCGACAGTCCCGCCAGCGCGAGCCCGAACAGTCCGAGCGAGGCGAGCGCGTTCCAGCCGGCGAGCGACAAGCCGAGGAAGCGCCAGGCGGCCTCCGTGCAGGCGACGATGCGCGTCGTCTGGAGTTGCTTCATGAAGTCCTGCATGCCGCCGGCCGCAGGCGCCGCCGCGCCGCCGCAATCATTGGGCCCGGCGAACCAGCCCCATTCGACGCCGGCGTGATAGACCCCGAGCCCCGTGCTCCATGCCATCAGGCCGGCGAGCCCCAGCAACGCCAGCCATTGCAGCCGCGTCGAACGCGCCAGAACGAAGCCGGCGGCGCCGAGCCCGATCGCGGCATAATGCGGCAGGCGCTGTTCGAGGCAGAGCTTGCACGGCCGCAGACCCCAGACCAGTTCGAAGAACCAGGCCCCGGCGATCAGCGCAAGGCAGCCGAGGCCGACCAGCAGGATGACGCGCCGTGGCGTCAGCCTGGAGGCTGCGTCTGCGGTGATGAAGGTGGAGGCTGTCACGGGCGTGCTCGGCGATCTGAATTCCAGACGACCTTGTGACCGGAGTTGCGGCGAAATGATAGCGCGACCGGCGCGCGAGGCTATGCGCGCGATCCGCGCGCCGGCATAGACAAAGCCGTTCCCGCAGTCATTGACCCGCCCAGCGCCTTCGCTATAGTCCCGGCCGCCCGCAACGGGCCCCTGTGGCGGAATTGGTAGACGCGCTCGACTCAAAATCGAGTTCCGCAAGGAGTGCTGGTTCGATTCCGGCCAGGGGCACCACTTCATTTTTAGCCATTTTTATGCCTCCTAACACTTTAAAGGGCATGGAGATTTGCGCGGTTCGATATCCTTCACCGCGCGCATAGGGCAGAGGCTCTGCGAACACGAGTTTGAGCACCGCGCGGCGATCTTCGATGTGCGGAGAATTCCATAGCTTGCAAGGGCTTGCGAGGAAGTCGAAGGCGGTTCGATAAGTCTCGCTAAAGCTCTTGAGCGGCTTGCCGCAATTCGCGATCTTGTCGCGCATCACCGCCTTCTTCATCTCCAGTTCCTTGATCCGCTTCTCATAGGCGCGGACGACGGAATCGCTCGACGCGTCGACGATGCGATCAAGGAGCTGATCGACCTTTTTCTCGACGAGCTTGATTTCGCTTTCGAGCGATGCCCCTTGCGTGCGCGCGCTTACGAGCTTGGCATCCCACTGATCTCGGAACATATCGAAGGCGAGATTGAACAGGCCCTCGGACGGCTGGAGCGAGCGAAGCAGGGTCTCGAACTCGCCTTCGATCTTCTCACGGCGGATGGACTTGCGAGACTCGGAACAGCCGCGCGTGTCGCAGAGGTAATACGGGTAGCGCGCGCTCCGGCCTTTCGACCAGCACGCGGTTAGAGGCTCCGAGCACGACGCACAGCGAACGAACCCGCGCAGGGGGAAGTCTTCGGACAGGTCGACACGCGAAGGCACCTTGGGCTTGCCGTAGCGGCGCTCCTGGATCGCCTGCCACGTCGCAAGCGGAATGAGCGGCTCGTGCTTTCCAGGGACGAGGTGCAAACCCCAATCCTTATGCGTGATGTGACCCGCATAAACGGCGCGGTCGAACATTTCCTCGACGCGCCCGATATGCACCTCGTTATTGCTGTTGCGCGGATAGGCAGGCTGGCTTTCGAGGAAGCGCTTCACCTCCGTCATCGATTGAAGGCGACCGCTGGCGTATCCTTCGAGCGCATCGGCGACGATCGTGGCCAGCGGCTCATTGCGCACCAGAAGCTTGCCGTGCCCGGCAACGCGCTCATAGCGATAACCAATCGGCGCTTTCGTCACCCAATAGCCATTCATGGCGCGGGCGCGCATACGGTTGGTCGTTTGTTCCGCGTTCTTTTGACGCTGATGCTGAGACACAGACGCCAGCAGGTTTTCGACAAGGATCGAATCCGAATCCTCACCGAACTCGATCGATGGGCTTTCGAGCTTGCCGCCAGCGGCGCGGAGCAGATCGCGCAATTCCCAATGACCACGCACATCACGGGCGAAGCGGCTGATGTCGTCGATGATGACGACACAACCCTTGGCGCGGCTCTTTTTCAAAAGCTGAAGCATCGCCGTCATCGCCGGGCGCGCCGTGCTACTACCCGAAATGTCATCGCGGAAAACGTCGACGACATCATAGCCCTTATACGCTGCGAACTCGCGGCACCGCGTTTCCTGACCGCGCAAACCATCTCCCTCGCGCACCTGTTTGGAACCAGACACGCGGCAGTAAATGACCGCCTTTTGCAGTTTCGCGGCATTCATGGGCTAGCGCTTCTCCTTCCGGCGTCCTCGGCCAACGCCCTTCTGGAAGGCGGCCTTGAGAACTCGTTCTCCTGGGTTGATGTGATGACCCGAAGATACCACAGCCGGGAATCGCGTTTCACGCGCAACCTGAATTTCATCCCCATCCTTGCGCGCAAGTTGCGAAGCGTCCTCGCCAAAAGCGCGGTCGACGAACGAGCGCATGATTTGCCAGACCGAGCGCAGGAGCTCGACCTTGCGCTCGTCCGGAAGATCGAGATGATCGACGTGGTGGCGGTATCGGTTCATGTCGTCAGACATTGTGACGGCTCCCACCTCGCTTTGCGCGGAGGCTTTGTCGACGATGTTCATCGGCGGCCTCCTTTCTGTCTGCATGCCAAGATGATCGAACAGACTATAATAAGAATTCATTCCTGTCTAGGTTTTTTATCCTAGACATAACTCTGGCGTTAGTATTCAGTGTTGGGATTGAGCCGCCGTTTGGCAAATGGAGTTGATAAGCAAACGCCGTCGTCTCTGAAACGACGGGTTGAAAAACTGACCGTATTTCAGCGTCTTACGGCTTTCGTCACTGGAGCGTCGAATGCAAAAGCGTAAGAGCCGCTACCTCGCCTCGACCAAGCTGTCCGACTATCACATCAAGCGCATCATCCGGTTCTATGCCGAGGGCGTGCAACCTTCGGAAGCCGCGCGGCAGTTGCCGATCAGCTACGTGACGATCCGCAATATTTACCACCTCATCCGGGTCAGGATGAACGACTTGCTCCTCTACATGAAGATGAGTCCGTACCTGAAAGTGAAAGAGTATCAAGAACAGGGCAATTGGGATGACAGCGTCTTATTCCGTTACATCGAGAAGGAATTGAGCCGCCGTTCAGGGATCACTCTGAAAACGCGGCCCTTTCATGAAGCTGAGCTGATCTATCGTTTCGATAAGACCGCCGAACTCGGCGATCGCTTTGCAAAGGCGCATTACGATGAAATCCTGGCCTTCATCGCAATGTCAGGCCCATTGAACCGGCCCGTAACTATGGAGAAGCGAGGAGTCGCTAATCGATTTTGGCTTCGTCGAGAGAAGGCGCGCGCCCTTGCCGCCGACACCGCCTTTTCGCGGGAAATTGGGCACCCGACAACCAAAACGACACTTTAGCCGCGGGATTCGAACGCCTGAATAAGAATATTTGTGATTTTTGCTTATTTTTGATATGATGGTGGAAATAGGAGGTGCCCCATGGCGACCATGACAATTTCCCTGCCAGATCCGATGAAGGACTGGATCGAGGCGCAGATCAAGGAAGGCGAGTACGCCAGCACGAGCGATTACGTGCGCGACCTCGTCCGCCGCGATCGTGAGCGCCGCGCCCATCCCGAGCTTTCGCTCGACGACCTTCGCCGCATCGTCGACGACTCCCGCGCGAGCGGCATCAGCAAAAATTCCGTGTCCGACATCGTCGCCCGCGCCAAGAAGCAGGCCAAGGCCGACGGGTTCGTGAGTGAGTAGCTACAACCTCACCGAACGCGCCGACGCCGACCTGTTCGAGCTGACGCTCTACGGCATGAAGCAATTCGGATCGCGGCAGGCCGAAGCCTATGCCGCAGGGCTGGAGCACATTTTCCAGTTGATCGCCGACACGCCACACATGGGCCGCAAGGCCGATAGCATCCGCCCCGGTGTGAGACGTCACGAACACGGATCGCACATCATCCTGTATGAAGAAGCACCGAGCGGCATCACCGTTCTGGCAATCGTCCATAAGAGCAATGTGAAGCGCCTGGCCGTGTAAGAGAGCTGGCATGACCAGCCGTGCATCATCCCTGATTTTGAGACCAGCAAAGCGATAAGGGAGAAGGCAAGATGTGCGGTGTAGTACCGCAATCTTGGCAGGGGGCCGCTAGCGCGCCCCCGTGCACCCCCAAGCCAATGGCGCATTCCGGCGTCGAGCCTCCATGCGCCAAGCGATACGTCCGCCGTTTCATCGCGCTTAGGGAAAGGCCTCCGTGCCCCTCCCCAAGACCCCGCCCAGGCCACCGTGATTGCCGATGGAGCGCAACCGGGGGCGTATGCCGCCCTGGACCCTGCACCATGCTTTCGTGCATGGAGACGAAGGAGCGTTTCGGCCACTGATATCGCTAACGAGACGGCTAGATAGGTTTCAAAATCTTAGTTGCCGTGATAAATTTTTCCACCTTCATTAAAAGATGAAATCTCGCCCAGCTTTCTATTGGACAGAATCAGACTCCCGACGCTCTTGCGTTCAGTCCAGTATTCACCAGAGAAACTTTCGGGGTGGTGGCCACGTATAATAAAAACAGCACTACCCTGATGGAAAGCGCTTTTTTTCTGTCTTAAACTAATATCCGGTTTATTCTCATAAACTATAGCTAAGCTAAATACATTTTGATCGATATTAAATGAATGAGCGACTGTAACCGACCGAGATTCTTGAGTGAACATCCGCAAGCAAAACGTCGATGCTGTTTGATCGATCTGTGCGTAACCATGAACTAACTTGGTTTCCTCGTTTCCGGAAGCGTCCATATAAACCGCGTGAATTTCAACCTGCCAAACACCCTTCAGACATGGGCGGCGCGTTAGCCAACCACGAAACAATGTCCAGTCCCATAAATGTCGCTCGTATGCCCAAAGCGCTACGCCCGCGACGGTAATAGCTGTTAAAAATGGCTTGGCCGCCGACCACCATGTCGTTGGCAACCCATTCAAATAGGCGACGGCGAACCAAGTGAGCGCGGTCACTCCGATGACAAGAATCGTAAGTTCCTTACGCATCGCTGTCATCCAGCGTTGAAATGGCTATTGAGCGCTTGTGCGGGAACTCCGAAATGAACTCAAAACGACCCTCACAAAAGCGCCAAATCTGACCAGAAGACCATAGGTAAAGACAATCAACATCAGATACATCAGACATCGCCATACAGCTATTAAATGCAGAACCACGATTCTCAACAGTTTCAGATGATGAAAATGGCGCAATTAACCTGTAAGACCATCCCCTAATCTGATACGGCGCGCTAACATCCGCACGACCCAGCATAACTGCGCCGTCATGAACGGCTTCGTTTATCGATATAGCCTCTTTCATAATGTCTGCGAATTCTTCATTAAACAAACTGCCAATCTCAGGCTCAGGAATTCTCAACATAGGCTCCGAAAATTCAGGAAAAGAAGCGGATGTATAAAAACACAAAATCCCCGTGAAACCAGATAACTTATCTGCGACTTTTGATACTGTTAGATCTACATCAGATAGCGTCGATTTTGTCATTTTCGTCTTCGAGTTCATAGACCGCATGTTAGCCGATGCGCTCAAAAAATCCCACATTAAACCGCATGGGAGTGCGCAAAGGGACGAATGGGGTGAGCGGCGCAGGGCAATAGGCCCAATTTTTGGGGGCAAGCGAAAAAACTAGTTGATCTACCTCAGGTTGATATTCTACTTTTGTTCCCATGCTCGGTCTTGTCAGCTCCTTATGCAGCCCTTCTGTGTCGCGACATGAGTGATGTCGACGCTCACGGAGCACGGCCTTTTCGCATTCTGAGTCTCGATGGCGGCGGAGCCAAGGGATTTTATACTCTCGGTGTTTTACGCGAAATAGAGGGCCTGGTTGGAAAAAATCTTGCTGGTCATTTTGACTTAGTATTTGGAACCAGCACCGGAGCTATAATTGCGGCCCTGATTGCACAAGGGCGTTCAATTGATGAAATTCACGAACTTTATACCAAATACGTTCCTGAAATTATGCAACGTAAAACTCCATTTGAGAAATCTGCAGCTTTGGAGAAGCTTGCCGACGACGTATTTGGTGACGCAATGTTTACAGATATAAAGACCAACGTCGGCATAGTTACTACAAAGTGGGCGATTGAACGTCCGATGATTTTTAAAGGCAACATCGATCAGGCGCATGGCAGAACGGCAACTTTCGTGCCTGGGTTCGGAGTAAGAATATCAGACGCCGTTCAGGCCTCTTGTTCCGCCTATCCATTTTTCAATAGGAAAATAGTTACTACTCATAATCGTGATGAAATCGAGCTCGTGGACGGTGGCTATTGTGCGAATAACCCGACCTTATATGCTATTGCTGACGCTACAAGTGCTATGAATATAGTGCCAGAGAAGTTACGGGTTGTTAGCGTTGGCGTCGGAAATTATCCGGAGCCAAAGCCTTCTATATTCGCTTTAATGCGATGGGCAAAATATCTCCAAAGCGTACAATTGCTTCAGAAGACACTGGAAATCAATACACAATCAATGGATCAATTAAGATCGATATTGTATAAACATATTCCCACAATTCGTATCAGCGACACTTTCGAGAAACCTGATATGGCTACCGACTTATTTGAACATGATCTGAAAAAGCTTAATTTGATAAGACAGCGGGGATCTGAATCTTTTGCATCCCGAGAAAACGAAATTTATAACTTACTTATGGGTAGCACATGACCGTTTCCGAAAATCAGCTTGATACCTGGGCAAAACAAGGATCGATCACGCAGTCGCAATCGACTTACGCCACTGTGAGGTCAGTTCTGTTATCGACGGATGCTCCGTACAAGGATAAATCTTTTGAAGTATTCCTTCAAGGATCGTATGGCAATGATACAAATATTTTCTCTGATAGTGACGTTGATATCGTAATACGTATTGATTCTGTTTATTATGATGATACCGACGATTTGGAACCGGGCGAGCTTGCCGCGTATAAGAGTGCCTTTTCTTCAGCAAGCTACAGCTATAATGACTTCAAGAAAGATGTATTGGTTCATCTTCAACGCAGTTTTCCGGGCTCTGTTACTGCGGGCAAGAAGGCTATTTTTATCAAGGGCAATGGGACGCGTCGTGATACGGACGTCTTAGTGGCGGCACAGTTTAGAAAATATACTAGATTCACTTCATGGTCAGTGAATAACTATGTCGAAGGAATTTGTTTTTGGACTCCAGACGGCACTAGAATTGTCAATTATCCAAAGCTTCATTCAGAGAATTGCACCACAAAACATCAAGACACTAATAAGTGGTTTAAGCCGTCTGTAAGAATATTGAAGAATATGAGAAATAGTATGATATCAAATAATCTCCTTCCAGAAGGGCTCGCTCCGTCATATTTTCTCGAAGGTATGCTTTATAATGTTCCTTTAAGTGAATTTGGCAGTTCGTATGTAAATACGATTTCAAGTTCATTAAATTATATAAAGAACTGCAACAGGGGCGACTTGGTATGCGCTAATGAACAGTATTATCTTTGTCATCCCACATCGCCAGTTACATGGCGATCCGAGTCGCTTCAAAAATATCTCAATCAAACCATTAGTTTTTGGAATGCTTGGGGATCGTAAATGTTGTTGAAGTCGAGGCGTTTGATTTCATAAAAATATTGCTTTTATTTTATGCTCACATCTCTGAGCATATCGGACAATTCCGACCGGTCCCAGAAATTCGGCATGTCAACGACGAAATATCCTTCATCCCGCGCCTCGAGTAATGCATGCTCCCCACCAGTGGCCGCGCGAATGTCCTCAACCTGTAACAGCGGGCGCGCTTGCTCCGATAGGTTGTCGCCGGAGCCATTCACCTGGTTCTGGTTCACGTTGAAGCCGCGCACCATGACGCTCGTTTTGCCCGAGCGATGCTCGATATCGCGTAGCGTCTCATTGTCTGGCAGGCCGCGATAAAGCGTGTGCGCGACGGCCTTCTTCCAGATGCGGGCCGTCTCCTTGCCGTACTTGGCTTCGATCTGCGCCGTGGCGTTCTGAAACACGCCCAAAAAGTTGATTCCGCCCTGGCGATAGAGGGTCAGGATTTCATAGAAATTGGAGACGTAAAGCTGGCCCCATTCCTCGCCGACCAGGAGCGCGCGCAAAGGCCCATGCGCGTCGGCGAAGCGCTCGACGATCGCCGCCGTCATCGCGCCGACGAAGGTACGGCTCGTCTCACTACGCGCCGACCCGATGATGAAGAGCGCCGTGCGCTCGCGCTTCATGTCGGCAGGATCGAACGTGTTGCGATCCGTTGCCGCGCGCGCGGCGTTGCCGGGCTGATAGGCGCGCAGGCGCTCGATGATGACGCTGTTGTAGGCGTTCCATTGATCCTGCGAGCCTGTCAGGCCCGCAAGCTGTTGGCACATGCCCCAGTCATTCTCCATCCGGCGATCGCACGCCCAGAGCAGGAAGTCGTCACGAATATCTTCGCGGCTACGCGCGAAGAAATCCCACAGCCCGCCCGCTGTTGAAGGCCAGCGGTCTGTGGGATTAAGCGCCGTGATCTTGTTGTAGGTGGCGAATGCCGTGCGGACGCCTTGCCCGATCCAGCGGTGGTTCGGGTTGGGGTCGACGGGCACGAGATAGCTGGCGCAGTCATAGGCCACATCGCCGACGATCCCGCGTAGCTCGGGCCGGGCCGCGACTTCAAGCAACCGCGTGTTGAAGTTGAAGCTCTCGGACGGATAGCCATAGAGGCGGTCAGGGTTGATGAAGCGCACGCGGTAGCCTTGCCGCTCCAGCGTCTTCCAGCAAACCCAGGCCAACTCGGCATCCTTGGGATCGGTGATGATCTTCGTCAGGTGCGCCGTGCGCGGCGATACGAGATTGACGCCGAGAAAGCGGGCGAGCTTTCCCTTACCCGCCTGCGCGTCGATCGCGACGGGTTCCGTCCCGCTATAAATCACGGGGCGGCCCCGGAAGAAGCCAAGTTCAATGCCGAGGCGCAGATCGCGGGGCGTCGAGGTCGGGATCAGCGCGTTCATAGAAGCCCCGCATCTCTCAGGGCTTGCTCGTCGTCAAGCTTGGCGTGCCCGAGCGATCCGCTCGGGTTGGCAATCAGCATCGCTTGCAACTGCGCCGCCGCCTGCGCTTCGGCGCGGTCGCGCGCAAGGCGCATCGCTTCGGCATCTTGCCAGGCCAGCCGTTGCTGGCCGTGGGATTCGAGCATCCAGAAAAACTGATAAATCTCGACCAGCTTCCCGAGCCTCATCGCCCGTCCTCATCGTCCCAACTCGCGAAGCGGAAGGGCACACGCGGCGGCGTGTCGTCCTGCGGCGGCGCGAGCTGTTGATGCGGCGGGATGACGGTCTGGCGCGGCGGCGCCGTCTGGCCTTCCTGCGCCCAGAGGATTTCGAGGCCGACGGAGCCCAGCGCATAACCGCCGAGGATGATGTGGATAGCGTACTGATCGTTGATCTGGATTTTGAAGAACACCGCGAGGAAGACGAAGAAGGCCGGGAGCAACACCGCGCCGCCCAAACCGCGATAAACGAAGCTTCGCGCTTCATCGGGCCACAGCGTCCAGCGACCGACTGTCAAAGGGTTGTTCCAGGCGAACGCGCAGGCGATCGTCACCATGAAAGCCAGGAAAATCAGCGCGAAATACATCATGATCGCCATGACGTAGATCACGACGACGACGAGGATGACGGCCATCCCGACGCCGGAATTGTCATTGTTGTTGGACGACATGACGATTGCTCCTGTGATGGTTGCAGGCTCAGCGCTCAAGGCGCAGGCCAAGGCCCGCGCCATGCGATCGTTCCGGGGTGTGGCTTTGGCCACGCTTGAAGGCGAGGAAGCGCCCGACCTCCCGGCGTAGCTCGCGCAGTTGCACCGCTTGCTCGCGCCGCAATTCCTTGAACTGCGCCTGGAGCGCGGCGCGTTGATCGCGCTGTTTGTCCGTCAGCGCTTCGCGTTCACGGCTCAGGCGCTCGCGCGAACGCGCGGCCTCGGCTTCATTCTCGGCGCGCGCCTTCTGGTAATCGCCTGTCAGGCGCGTCCACAGACCGCGCAGGCCCTTCGGCAGACGCGCGGCCCGCGCGCGGTTCTCTTCTTCCCATTGGAGGCGCTGGCGGGCATCGAGTTGCCTGCGCTCATCGCGATGGCGATGCGTCATCTCCATTTTGCAATGGCCGAGCGTTGCCGAGCGCTTGAGGAAGCGCGTGCGCGATTCCTCGACATGACGGCGGATTGCGGGCGTCATCCGCTCGCCGATGATCTTTTGCGTGGCGTCGACGCCAGGCAAATCGTCGTCACCGTCCTTGCCGCCGAGGCGCTGGCGCACATCCTTTGTCTTGAGGCCGAGCATCTTGGGAAGTGAATAGACCTCGCCTTGATGATCGAGCACGACCAGGCCGCGCTTATCGCCCTTGGCGAGGAAGAAGCCGCGCTCTTCGAGCGCCCGGCTCAGTGCCTTGCGATTGTCGGAGATCGCCCAGCATTCTTGCACCGACTGCTTGAGCCAGCGCGGATCGTTCCCCTGGCGCTTGGCCTGTTGCCATTCGGCATGCGTGAAGTTGGTGGGATCGCGCTTAGCGGAATCGCGAATGCCGTCCGGCATCTTCCAGCCGTGCTCGACGTAGAGGCCACGCGATAACTCCGTCAGGCGATTCTTGAAGAACGACATGGGCCGCGCCGTCATCGTCTCGGCGTCGATGCGCGACCAGACGCAATGCGCGTGTCGACGGCCTTCCTTTTCATGAAAGACGATCGCACGAGGCTGGCCCCCAAGCCCGAGCCGCTGTTCGATCGTGTCGATCGCGCGTTCGAAGATCGCGGGAGGGACGCGCTCTTGCTCAGGCGGGCTCAGCGACAGCGAGAAAAGGTATTGCTTGCATTTGGTGCCCCGGCTGATCGCCTCGGCTTCCTTGAATGCGCCTTTCAGATTGTCGCAGGCGAAGCCGCGCAACTCATGAAGCTCGACATGCTCATTCGCGCCGACGTTCATCAGATGAGCGGCCAGCTCTTGCCCGGATTTGCGCTGTGAGCCTTTAAGGATCATCGAAGCGCTCCGAGAACAGGCCGAGCGCGATCATCATCATCGTGCGGATGTGCTGAATCTGCTGGGAGGCGATCAGGAGCGTCGCCTCGGTATCGGGGTCGACGGCGAGCGCGCCGACTTCCGCCGCGCGGGCGAGGCTGGCGACGTTGCGCGCCAGTTCCGACTTGCCGAGCAAGGCCAGCGCATGCGCGAAGGCTTCGCGGTCTTCGATGATTGAGCCGGTGCGCCGCGTGCGAAGCGGCTGTTTGTCGAACAGCTTCGCCTTGATGAAGGACGAGAGCGGCGCGCCATTGGCGCGGTCGACGAGATACGCGCGCTCTTGCTCGCTCAGACGGAGGCTGAACGGCGGCGGGCGCTTACCGGATGCGTTTCCAGAAGTGTGGGTTTGCTGGGACATCGCGGGCCACCCTCACGGAGAGGGCGGCTTGAGCCGCGCCAGCGATGTGTCCTTGAGGACGTGTTCCCATTGAGCCAATTCGTCGAGGATTTGGTTTGCGATCCCACCGGGAAGGCGCACCATTCTCAGCTCATCAGCGCCTGCGCGCCAGCCAGCCCCGAAACCGCGCCCATTGCTCCGCGCTCCAGACCGTGAAGCGGGCCACCGGGCGGCGCAGGAATGGGATGTCGGCGGCGAGCAGCAACAGGCCGAGCGGGATCATCCAGACCCCGAGGCCGGGCAGGATCGCGAAGATGCCGCCGATCATCAGAAGGACGCCGACGGGAATCCTGACCAGCCGCGAGCGCGGGTGACGCAGCCAGCGCAGGCCCGATGCGAGCCAGGGCGGAATTTCCTGCTCGAAGCGGCGAAACGCCTGCCGCAGTTCCTGTCGTCCGTCGCTCATCTCGGCTGTCCCCCGCTGGACATAACGCGCCAGAAGCCGTTCCGTTCGCGGGTGGCCACAAGATGCTTGCGCGCCGTCGCCGGCTTTGCCAACGCTGGCCAAGTCGGCGCGGACCATGCTTCGCATCGCCGGTGCTGCCCGGAACCACGCTAGAGGATCGGCCTCGAACCTTGCGCATCCTGCTGATCAATCCCAACACCATGCCGACGATGACCGATCTGGTCGTCGCGGTCGTCACGCCGCATCTGCCGCCCGAGGCAACACTCGTGCCCGTCACCGGCCGCTTCGGCGCGCAATACATCGCCAGCCGGACGGCAGCCGCGATCGCCGGCCATGCTGCGCTCGATGCTTTCGCCGAACATGGCGGGGGTTGCGACGCCGTCTATCTCGCCTGTTTCGGCGATCCCGGCCTGTTTCCGCTCAAGGAACTGGCCGGCGTGCCGGTGATCGGCATGGCGGAGGCGAGTTGCAAGGCCGCAGCCGTCGAGGCCGGGCGCTTCTCGATCGTCACCGGCGGCGAGCGCTGGGGGCCGATGCTGCATGAATTCGTCGCGATGCTCGGGCTTGGCGACAGCCTCGCCGCCGTGGAGACCGTCGCACCCAATGGCGCGGCCATTGCGGCCGATCCCGACGGCGCGATCGCGCTGCTCGCCGACGCCTGCCGCCGCACCGCCGAACGCGATGGCGCGAGGGCCGTCATCCTCGGTGGGGCAGGGCTGGCGGGGCTGGCGGCGCGGGTCCAGCCTCATGTCGATATCCCGGTGATCTGTTCGGTCGAGGCCGGGGCGAAAGCCGTTCTGGCGGCCTTGCGCCAGCCGCCGTCCAAGCCGGCGGCTGGCGATCTTGCGCTGCCGCCGCCGGTCGGAAGCACCGGACTTTCGGCGCGGCTTGCCGCGCTTCTGGCGAAGAGCTGACGTTTCAGCCCTTCTTGTCGAGCGACACCCCGCTGCGCGAGGCGATGAAATCCGAGAGCATCGGCACGTAGTCCTCGCCCTTGCCGGCTGCGACCGCCGAGGCGAAGGAGTTCTTCACCGCATTGCCGATCGGGTTGGGCACGCCGGCCGCATTCGCGACGCTTTCGAGATAGCGCACGTCCTTCAGCGCGTTGACCAGCGTGAACTTGTGGGCATCGCGGTCGCGCTGGAGCACATACTGGAAATAGGTCTGGTAGAAGCCGCAATCCATCCGGCTGCCGCGCAGCACGCTGTCGAAGGTCTGCGGCGTGATGCCGATCTTGTCGGCGAGCGTCAGCGCCTCGGCATAGATCGCGGCATAGCCCATCGAGACGAAGTTGTTCAGCAGCTTCATCTTGTGACCGTCGCCGACCGGGCCGAGATGCACGACCTTCTGGGCCCAGGCCTCGCAAGCCGGCCTGATCCGGGCGAAGACATCAGGCGAAGCGCCGACCATGGCGGAAAGCTGGCCGAGCGCGGCCTGCGCCGGGGTGCCGCCCAGCGGCGCGTCGGCCAGGTGCAGACCCTTGCCCTCCAGCTCGGCTGCGATCTTCACCGTCGAGCCGGGGTCGGAAGTCGAGCAGTCGACCACGACCGTGCCGGGCTTGGCTCCGGCAACGATGCCGTCGGGGCCGTTCACCACGGCCTCGACCTGCGCCGAGCCGGTGACGCAGAGGAAAATGATCGTGGCGTTCTGCGCCAACTCGCGCGGGGTCTTCGCCTCCTTCGCGCCCGCCGCGACGAGTTCCTCGACCGGCTTGCGGTTGCGGTGGCCCATCACGGTCAGAGCGAAGCCCTTGTTGATCAGGCTCTGGGCCATGCCCTGGCCCATCAGCCCGACGCCGATGAAGCCGATCGTTTCTTTGCTAGCGCTCATCTTCTCTGTCTCCGCGTTCTGTGAGAATAAACGGTGAGGTGTGTGACGGATTGACCGGGCCGGAGCGGCTCAGATGGTCCTGTTTCCGCGTCAGGAAAAGCGACATGACCGGCAACGGCCAGCCTCCGGCAACCGGAAGCGAAATTGAATTGGAAAGCCTCTCTCCCGCCGGGTCGGTCGCGGGGGGAGGCGGGCGCGGCCGCGTCACGCTGCAGATCATCGCCGAGCATCTGACGGTCTCGACCGCGACGGTCTCGCTGGCGCTGCGTGGCTCGCCGCTGGTGGCGGAAGCGACGCGCGCCCGCGTCCAGCAGATCGCCCGCGAGATGGGCTACAGCTACAACCGCTCGGCCGCCTCGCTGCGCACCGACCGCACCAACATCCTCGGCGTCGGCTTCCACGACATCACCAACCCGTACTTCGCCGAGCTTCTGGCGGCGATCGAGGAAACGGCCGCCGTGCATGGCCGCTCGATCCTGCTCGGCACCTATGCCGAGAATCTGGAGCGGCAGGACCGGGTGCTCAACACGCTGAAGGAATACCGGCCCGATGGCATGATCATCTGCGCGGCCGGCGGCAGCGAGGCGCAGACCTTCCAGCATCTGATCGCGGCCGGCGTGCCGATCGTGCAGCTCTCGCGCGAACTGCCTGGGCTCGATCTCGATTTCGTCGGCTCCGACGACAGGCATGGCACCCATCTCGCGATGGAGCATCTGATCTCGCTCGGCCACCGGCGCATCGCCTTTCTCGGCGAGAGCCAGGCGATCTCGACCGGGCGCAACCGCTACTCCGGTTATCGCGAGAGCCTTGCGAAGCACGGGCTTTCCCTCGATCCCGCCATCGTCCACTCGGCTTACGGCACGCGCGAGAACGGGCTGAAGGGCATCCAGAAGGTGCTGGACGCCGCCGATCCTCCGACAGCGGCCGTCTGCTTCAACGATTTGACCGCGTTCGGGGCGATGCTCGGCCTGCGCCATCGCGGCCGGGAGGCCGGCGTCGATTTTTCGATCGTCGGCTGCGACGACGTGCAGGAGGCGGCGCAGTGGTTTCCGGCGCTGACCACGATCAAGAATTTCCAGGAGGAGATGGGGCGTAAATCGGCCGAGTTCCTGATCCAGCGCATCGCTGATCCGAGCGCGCCGCCACGCCGCCTCACGCTGACGCCGGAGCTTGTCGTCAGAGGCACGACCGCGCCGCCTCGCGGGTAGACAGCCTTTTGCAGTCCTCGTCGTCATGCTCAGGCTTGTCCCGAGCATCGACGTCTTCACCACGGTCATCGCCAGACGAAGACGTGGATGGTCGGCACAAGGCCGACCATGACGGATGAGACCTACCTCAGGCATCATTCGCCGGCTTGGCGTTGAGCGCGCGATAGGCCCGCACGACCTGCGAATCGTCGCGCGCGCCATGGCCCAGCCCCGAGGTCGCCAGAAACATCTGGTGGGCGGCCGCCGCCAGCGGCAGGGCTGTCTTCGCCGCCCGGCCGGCGTCGAGCACGATGCCGAGGTCCTTGACGAAGATGTCGACCGCGCTGGTCACCGCCGGATCGGGTTCGTGCATGCGCGGACCGCGATCCTTCAGCATCCAGGAGGAGGCGGCCGAGCCCTCCATGATGGAGAACAGCACCCGCCCGTCGATGCCGGCCTTTTCGGCGAGCGACAGGGCTTCTGCGGCGGCCGCGATATGGACGCCGCAGAGGAGCTGGTTGACGGTCTTCACCGTCGCGCCCTGACCGGGCTTGTCGCCGACATGGAAAACCTTGTCGCCCATGGCGTCGAGCACGGGCTTCGCCAGCGCGAACGCGTCCGAAGGCGCACCGACCATGATCGAGAGCGTGGCGGCCTTCGCGCCGACGACGCCGCCCGAAACGGGCGAATCGACGAAATGCCGGCCGCTCGCGGTGACCTTCTCCGCGATCGCCTCGACCTCGCCGGGCGGGCAGGTCGCCATCAGCATCACGACCGCGCCGGGATTCAGCGCATCGAGCGCGCCGGCCTCGAACAGCACCGAGCGCGCCTGCGCGGCGTTGACGACCATCAGCACCAGCGCGTCGGCCCCTGTGCAGGCGGCGGCCGCGCTGTCTGCGCCATGGCCGCCGGCGGCAGCGAGCGCATCGCGCGCGCTCTCGCGCATATCGAAGCCGGTGACGCGGAACTGCCGCTTGACCAGGTTTTCGGCCATCGGCGCGCCCATGGCGCCGAGGCCAACGAAGGCGATGGAAGTGGGCATGTCAGGCTTCTCTGGGAGGAAGGTCGTCATTGCGAGCGTAGCGAAGCAATCCATGAGGGCGTCGTGCGCGAGTTCTGGATTGCTTCGCTTTGCTCGCAATGACGTAAGATGTCACTCCTTCACCGCCCCGGTCATCGCCGACACATAGTGCTCGACGAAGAAGGCGTAGAGGATGACCAGCGGCAGCGAGCCCGCCAGCGCGCCCGCCATCAGCGAGCCCCAGCGATAGATGTCGCCGTCGACGAATTCGTTGACGATCGCCACCGGCACCGTCTTGTGCTGCGTCGAGGACAGGAAGGTCAGCGCGTAGATGAATTCGTTCCAGCACAAGGTGAAGCAGAAGATGAAGGCCGAGATCAGCCCCGGGATCGCCAGCGGCAGGATGATCTTGGTCAGGATCTGCCAGCGGCTCGCCCCGTCGATCAGCGCGCATTCCTCCAGCTCGAAGGGGATGGTCTTGAAATAACCCATCAGAAGCCAGGTCGAGAACGGGATCAGGATCGTCGGATAGGTCAGGATCAGCGCCATTGGCGAATCGAACAGGCCATACTGGAACACGACCGTCGAGAGCGGGATGAACAGGATCGAGGGCGGCACCAGATAGGCCAGGAAGATCAGCCCGCCGATATACTGCGCGCCCTTGTATTTCAGCCGCACGATCGCATAGGCCGCCAGCACGCTGGAGATGATCGACAGCGTCGTCGCCGCCATGGCGACGAACATGGTGTTCCAGAGCCAGCGCGGATACTGCGTCTCGAAAAGCAGTTTGTAAAAATGCTTGAAGGTCGGGTTCCAGGTCCAGAGCGGGTTGTATTTGTTGAGGTCGAGGAGCTGTTCGTCCGGTTTGATCGCGGTCAGCGCCATCCAGTAGAACGGAAACAGCAGCACGAAGCAGATGATGCCGAGCGGCAGATACAGCGTCACCAGGCGGCGCATGCCTGAGTCGAGGTAGCTCATGCCCTCGCTGGCGTCGGATTTGCCGCCGGTTTTGCCACCGGGATCGACGATGCGGCCTGCGGTCTGGTCGGTCATGGCCTCACCCCTGCTGCCAGGTGCGGCGCTGCAGGCCGAACCATGAGATCATGATCGCGGCGAACAGGAAGGGGATCATCGCCGTCGAGATCGCCGCGCCCTCGCCGAGATTGCCGCCGAGAATGGCGCGCTGGTAGGAGAGCGTCGCCATCAGATGGGTCGCGTTGACCGGCCCGCCGCGCGTCAGAACCCAGATCAACTGGAAATCGGTGAAGGTGAAGAGCACCGAGAAGGTCATCACCACGGCGATGATCGGCGTCAGCAGCGGATAGGTGATGTAGCGGAAGCGCTGCCATGAGTTGGCGCCGTCGATCGTCGCCGCCTCGTAGAGCGAGGGCGAGACGGTCTGCAGGCCGGCCAAGAGCGTGATCGCGATGAAGGGAATGCCGCGCCAGACATTGGCGAAGATCACCGACCAGCGCGCATTCCAGACGTCGCCGAGGAAATTGATGTTGCCGTCGATCAGGCCCATCTCGCGCAGGCCCCAGGAGACGATCGAGAAATTGCTGTCGTAGATCCACCAGAAAGCGATGGCCGAGAGCACGGTCGGCACGATGAAGGGGATCAGCACGAGCGCGCGGATCATCGCCTTGAACGGCATGCGCTCGTTCAGCAGCAGCGCCAGATAAAGCCCGATGGCGAATTTCGCGACGCTGGCGACGGTCGTGTAGAAGACCGTGTTGAAGACGACGAGCCAGAAATTGCTGTCCTCCGACAGCCATTCATAGTTCTCGATTCCGACGAAATTGCCGGTGCGGCCGATGCGTGCGTCGGTGAAGGAGAGCCAGACGCCGAGAACCAGCGGATAGGCCAGGAACAGGATCAGGAAGGCCATGGCCGGGACCATGAACCAGAAGCCGAGCCAGTTGCGGTTGACCTTCAGCCGGTCCCAGGCGGTGGTTTCGCGCGGCGCGGCCTTGCGGCCGGGCGCGACGGCGATATCGGCCATGATGCGGTCCTCGCGCGGAAAGATGCGGACGGCGCGATGGTTCGCGCCGTCCGTGTTTCAGTCTCAGCGATAGATGCGCGTGAGTTGGCGCTCGGCGACGCGCATGGCGCTCTTGGCGTCGTCGCGGCCGGTGCAGAACGAGGCGAACATGTCGAGGATGACGAAATCCGCGATCGCGGCCGCAGCCTTCTCGCCGACAGAGCCCTGGCCGCCCGCCGTCAGCGAGCGCTTGGCGACGTCGCGATAGACGGTGCGCTTCGGGTCGGCGGTCCAGACCGGGTTCGAGTCATAGGCGTTGAGGCAGTGGGTGAGGTAGCCCCGCGCCGATTCGATCCAGGGATTGAAGTTCGCCGCCTCGAGCATGAACGCCATCAGCGCCTTGCACGCCTGCGGGTACTTGGTGTGGTTCATCGCCAGCACCGGGTACATCAGGTGCAGTTCGGTCGGCTTGCCGACCGGCCCGACCGGCATGTAGGCGTGGTTCATGTCCTCGGCGATCTCCTTCTTCGTCGGGTCGTTATTGGCCGCGACGTAGATCGAGATGCCGTTATTGGTCCAGGAGATCTCGTTGGCGAGGAAGGCCTTGTTGTTGAACGAATCGTTCCAGGCCACGGTCCCGGGCACCATCTGATCATAGAGCGCCTTGGCGTAGTTCAACGCCTTCTCGGTCTCGGGGCTGTTGATCGTGACCTTGTCGTTCTTGTCGACATGGTTGCCGCCGAACGCCCACAGGCACCAGTAGATCCAGCCATTGCCGTCGCCGGAGGCGTGGCCGAGCGCGAAGCCGCCGGGCGAGCCGTTGGCCTTGGTCGCCTTGGCGTATTCGAGGAACTCGTCGGTGGTCTTGGGGAACTCCTTGAAGCCCGCCTTCTGCATCACCGAGACGCGGTAATTCATCAGATTGCCGGAATAGCAGACCGGGATGCCGATCCACTTGCCGCCGCTCTGGCTGTACTGCACCGCGCTGTCGACCCAGCCGCCATATTTCTTGCCGAGATAGTCGGCGACGTCCGAGACATCGACGCATTTCTGCGGGAAGAGATGCGGCAGCGAATAGAGGCCCCAGAACATGTCCGGGCCGGCGCCGGTGTTGGCGGCGACGGAAGCCTTGGGCTGCACATCCTCATAGGATTCGCGGCTGATCTGGACCTTGACGCCGGTCGCGGCGGTGAAGGCCTCGATCATCTTGACGAAGGCGTCGTCTTCCGACTGGACGAAGTATTTCCAGCGCAGCATCGAGAGCTGCGCGCCGGCCTCGGGCTTCCACGGCGCGGTCTGCGCCCAGGCCTTGGCGAAATCGAGCAAGCCAGTCCCGGCGCCGAGGCCGAGAGCCGCACCGCCCTTGATCAGCGATCTGCGATCGAAGTTCATGGATATCCTCCCTGGATATGGTTATGCCGGCTCTTTATGTGGCCGTTTGACCGGGTCATCCGGTTTTCCGTTTCAGCCCGGCCGCGCCCGCATTCGGGTCATGGCCGGCTTGCTGTTCTTCTGGTGTTTCTCCGATTCCGTCGTTGCGATGACAGGGCGAGCGAGGCCCGGCCGATCTCAGATGATGCGCTTGCCGGTGGCGGCGTCGAACAGATGGGTGACGTTGGTGTCGGGTGTGATGCCGATATGCTCGCCGGGCTTGGCGTCGATGCGCTCGCGGAAGACGCAGGTCATCTCCTGTCCGCCGCAGCGCACCACGACCTGGGTCTCGGAGCCGGTGGGCTCGATCACCAC
This sequence comes from Rhizobiales bacterium CCH3-A5, assembly GCA_001556025.1. Taxonomy (GTDB): domain Bacteria; phylum Pseudomonadota; class Alphaproteobacteria; order Rhizobiales; family Beijerinckiaceae; genus Allobosea. The sequence goes on along the minus strand of LSIB01000163.1, from coordinate 64,450 downwards.
CACCTCGGCCTTCAGGCCGTGGGGGTCGAGCCGGAAGTGCTCGGGCCGGATGCCATAGACGGCCGCCTTGCCGTTGGAATCGGCCGGGTGCTTGCCGATCGGCCAGGTGACCCCACCCTCGGTGGCGAAACCTTCGGGCATGATCGTGCCCTTGAGCAGGTTCATCGAGGGCGAGCCGATGAAGGCGGCCACGAAGAGGTTGGCGGGGTTGTCGTAGAGTTCGAGCGGCGCGCCCATCTGCTCGACGATGCCGTCATGCATCACCACGATCTTGTCGGCCATGGTCATGGCCTCGATCTGGTCGTGGGTGACGTAGACCGTCGTGGTCTTGAGGCGCTGGTGCAGTTCCTTGATCTCGGTGCGCATCTGCACGCGCAGCTTGGCGTCGAGGTTGGAGAGCGGCTCGTCGAACAGGAAGACCTGCGGATCGCGCACGATGGCGCGGCCCATGGCGACGCGCTGGCGCTGGCCGCCCGAAAGCTGGCGCGGATAGCGGTCGAGCAGGTTGTTGAGGCCGAGGATGCCGGCCGCCTTGCTGACGCGCTCGTCGATCTCGGCCTTCGGCGCTTTCCGCAGCTTCATCGAGAAGGCCATGTTGTCGGCCACCGTCATGTGCGGATAGAGCGCGTAGTTCTGGAACACCATCGCGATGTCGCGCTCTTTCGGCGGCACGTCGTTGACGACGCGCGGGCCGATCCGGATCTCGCCGCCGGAGATGTTCTCCAGCCCCGCGATCATGCGCAGCAGGGTCGATTTTCCGCAGCCCGACGGGCCGACCAGAATGACGAACTCGCCGTCCGAAATATCGATGTCGACGCCGTGGATGACCTGCGTCGTGCCATAGGCCTTGCGAACGTCGGCAATCTGGACTGAGGCCATGGGAGCCTTCCTTTGGTCTTCGCTTCCTCGAGGATGCGGTAACGGCTCTCCGGGAGAACCCTCCGCATCGCGGCCTTACCGGTTTCTTGTGACCGATCGATGCAAGCGGGCGCAAGGCCAGGGCTTCGCCTCAAGGCAAGGCGTGGCCTGTTGCGTCCGGCTCCATCTGCGATAAAGTCATACCATAGCGACAGGCGTGTCAAGCGCCGGCCGGCATGTTTCACGGGGCGTCGCCCAGTGGGTCTGCGCGATGGAGGAAGGGGCCCAAAAGGATGCGGGTGCGCGATTTCTCGCGGCCGACGACGCTGAATCCTGACCGCCTGTTCGGGCAGGTGGCGCGCAAGCTCGCGGTCGCGATCATCTCCGGCACCTACCGCGCCGGCGAATTATTGCCGAACGAGGATGCGCTGCGCTCTGAGATCTCGGTCTCGCGCACCGCCTATCGCGAGGCGGTCAAGGTGCTCACCGCCAAGGGGCTGGTCGAGTCGCGGCCCAAGAGCGGAACCAGGGTCGCGGTCCGCGAGCGCTGGAACCTGCTCGATCCCGATGTCCTCTCCTGGCATTTCCAGGCCGATCCCAACGAGAAATTTCTGCGCGATCTGTTCGAGTTGCGCCGCTTCGTCGAGCCGAGCGCGGCGAGGCTGGCCGCGATCCGGCGCACGCCGGCCGATCTCGCGCGCATCGAGGCGGCCTTTCGCGGCATGACCGCGACCGCGCCTTACGCGGAGCCGACGATCCGCGCGGATCTCGCTTTCCACGAGGCGATCTTCGCGGCAGCCCAGAACTCGGCCCTGCAATGCCTGTCGAGCGTGGTGACCGCAGCGATCCAGTGGACGCTGCTGCTGAAGGCCGCCGACGACCGCAATTACTTCGTCGAATCGCTGGTCGATCACGAGCGGGTTCTGGAAGCGATCATCCAGCGCGACGGCGACCTCGCGGCGTCGCGGATGACGGCGCTGGTCATCGACGCCCTGAACTCGACGCTGACCTTCATCGAGCCTGTATCAGGCGCGCAAGCACACAAAATCGCATGATTAAGTCATACTACTTATGCGCGGATGCGCCCTTCTCCAGGACGATCCGATATGCAGAGATGAGACCGGGTGCCGACCTGCCCTGGGGGTTGCGCCGCGTCTCGACCCCGTCACTTAATCCATTCAGATTTCCGGAATCAAGGTCCGGCCCGTTCCCCCGCGGACCGTCCGTCCGCGGTGCATCTCCCGGAAGACCCAGCCCCAGACAATGGAAGCGCATGCCATGACCCGGCCCAACGCCACTGAGATCATCATGACCGGCCCGCTGATGGCCTATGCCGCCGACCAGTTGAAGGCGCGCTTCACCGTCCACGAACTCTGGAAGGCGGAGGACCGAGCCGCGATGCTGGCCGAGGTCGGCCCGCGCGTGCGCGGCGTCGCCGGCGGCGGCAGCCACGTCCGCATCGACGGGGCGCTGTTCGACGCGCTGCCGAATCTCGAAATGGTCGCCAATTTCGGCGTCGGCTACGACAATGTCGACGCGGCGGAAGCCGGCCGGCGCGGCATCGTCGTCTCGAACACGCCAGACGTGCTCTCCGACGAGGTCGCCGATCTCGCCATCGGCCTGCTGATCTCGACGATCCGGCAATTGCCGCAGGTCGACCGCTATCTGCGCGAGGGCAAGTGGCTGAAGGCCGCCTATCCGCTGACGACCTCGCTGCGCAAGCGCTCGATCGGCATCGTGGGCCTCGGCCGCATCGGCAAGGCCGTGGCGCATCGTCTGGAGGCCTTCGGCGTGCCGATCGCCTATCACGGCCGCTCGCGCCAGGCGGACGTGGCTTATCGCTACTACCCCTCGCTGGTCGAGATGGCGGCCGATGTCGATACGCTGGTCTCGGTCGCGCCCGGCGGCGCCTCGACCCATCACATGATCAATGCCGAAGTGCTGAAGGCGCTCGGGCCCAACGGCATCGTCGTCAATGTCGGGCGCGGCACGGTTATCGACGAGCAGGCGCTGATCAAGGCGCTCCAGGACAAGACCATCCTCTCGGCCGGGCTCGACGTGTTCGAGGACGAGCCGCGCGTGCCGGCCGAACTGATCGCGATCGAACACGCCGTGCTCCTGCCCCATGTCGGCTCGGCCTCGGTCCATACCCGCGAGCAGATGGGCCAGTTGCTGGTCGACAATCTGGCGTCGTGGTTCGATGGCAAGGGCCCGCTGACCCCTGTGCCGGAAACGCCATGGAACAAGGCTTGAAAACCATTGCAGTGCTCGCCGGCGCGCTCGTCGCGTCGGGAGCCGCCGCGCAAACCCAGCTGCCGCCGCGCGGGGCCGACAGGGCTCCCGCTGCAATCGCGCCCCTGCTCGGGGCATGGGATGTCGAGAAGGTCGGCGCGTCGCGCAGATGCACGATCACGCTCAGCGTCGAGGAGGCGGCGCATGGCCGGCAGTTGCGCTTTCCGGCGACATGCCGGCGGGCCTTGCCGATCCTGAGCACGGTCGCGTCCTGGGCCGTCACGGCCGAGGGCAAGCCGCGCCTCAACGATGCGCAAGGCAAGCCCGTGCTCGTCTTCGGCGAGACCGGAGCCGGGGGCGGTTTCGATGGCAGGTCGGCCGATGGCGAGCGCTACCGGATCGACCCCAAGGGTTATCCGCGCACCGCCGCCAGACCGCAGCCAAGCGCGTCGGAACTCGCGGCCACGGCCGCCCAGCGCCCGACCGCCGTCGATCCGGCCTCCGCGCCATCGGCCGAAAGCCTGCCCGGCCGCTACAGCATGATGCGTCAGGCGGGTCGCGAGGCCTGCCGGATCGTGCTGAACGCCGGCCCGCCGGCCTCGACCGGACGGCTGCCGGCCGCCTTCGAGGGCAATTGCGGCGACACCGGCCTGACGATCTTCGATCCTGCCGGCTGGCGCTATGCGGCAGGCCGGCTCTCGCTGATCGCGCGCAAGGGCCATAATGTCGAACTGGTCTTCGAGAACGGGCAATGGCGCAAGGACCCGGCGGTTGGCGCCCCGCTGATGTTGCGCAAGCTGCCGTGAAGCTTCGCCAATCGATCAGATGTAGAACTCGTCCCTGAGTTCGGCCGGGAACAGCCGCTCGGCGTGAAGCCTGCGGAAGCGCTCGACGCCGATCGACGCGATCACGTCCTGGTTCAGCCGCAGGATCGACAGCACGCTTCCGGTGCGCGCGCCATAGGGATTTCCCGTCTTCATTGCGTCGACGCGGGCGTCGTGGTGCATGCGTTGACCGGCGGCGTTGGTCTTGTCGTGTTCCTTCTTGAAATAGGCGATATGTCGGATGGTCTGCTCGCCGCAGATTCCATCGATCCGGAGCTGCCGGCCTCCGCCGGGGATGAAGTTGTACTGCTCGCCGTCGAGCTTCTGCGGCTGATCCTGAAGCAACCGGATGAAGAACTGGACGAGCAGAACGTCCTTTCGGCGGTTTGCGCCGCCGCGTCCGACAGATTCGTCGATCAGATAGATGATCGGCAGCATGGAACTTGCGCTGTCGATGAGCTTGAGCTTCGGCATGGCCCGCCTCCATCGCGATCTAACGGTACGACAACTTCGCGCGGAGCGCAAAGCCGGCCGAGCCGATAGATGGCGACCCCGCCGCGGCCGTTCGCCTTACTCAGCCGCCGTCAACACCCCGCGCCTGATCTGATCCTCCTCGATCGATTCAAACAGCGCCCTGAAATTGCCCTCGCCGAAGCCGTCATCGCCCTTGCGCTGGATGAACTCGAAGAAGATCGGCCCCAGCACGGTGCCGGAGAAGATCTGCAGCAGCACCTTGCTCATGCGGCCTTCCTTCGCGCCGAGTGCGACCGCGCCCTCGCCGTCGATCAGGATTCCGTTGGCCTTGAGGCGTTCGACCGGCTCGCCATGGCCCGGCACGCGCGCATCGACCTTTTCGTAGTAGGTCGCAGGCGGGGCGGGCATGAAGGGCAGGCCGTTGGCGCGCAGGCGTTCGACCGAGGCGTAGATGTCGCGCGCGCCCAGCGCGACATGCTGGATGCCCTCGCCCTTGTACTGGCGCAGGTACTCCTCGATCTGGCTCTTGTCGTCGAGCGACTCGTTGATCGGGATGCGGATCTTGCCGCAGGGCGAGGTCAGCGCCCGCGAGATCAGCCCGGTCAGCTTGCCCTCGATGTTGAAGAAGCGGATTTCGCGGAAGTTGAACAGCTTGCCGTACCAGTCGGCCCAATGGTCCATCCGCCCGCGCATGACATTATGGGTCAGGTGGTCGAGGTAATGCATGCCGGCCTGCTCGGGATGGGGGTCGCGCTCGCCCAGCCACTCGAAATCGACGTCCCAGATCGAACCCTTCGCTCCGTAGCGGTCGACGAAATAGAGAAGCGAGCCGCCGATGCCCTTCACCGCAGGAATCGACAACTCGCCGGGCCCGACCTTGCTCTCATAGGGCTCGGCGCCGAGTGAGACCGCCCGTTCGAAGGCGTGCTGCGCATCGACGACGCGAAACGCCATCGCGCAGGCGCAGGGTCCGTGCTCGGCGGCGAAGGCCTGCGCGAAGGAATCGGGCTCGGCGTTGACGACAAAATTGACGTCGCCCTGGCGATAAAGCGTCACGTTCTTTGAGCGGTGTTTCGCGACGCGGGCAAAGCCCATCTGCTCGAACAGCGCGCCGAGTTTTTCGGGCTCTGGGTGAGCGTATTCCACGAATTCGAAGCCGTCGGTCCCCATTGGGTTGGCGTCGGAGATGGCGGGCGGCGCGGCGTCGAACGGAAACGGACCCATGGCGTGCTCCTCGCGAATATCGTTCTGTCGACGTCATGGTCGCGCATCGGCAGGACACGGAGCTTGCAAAATCGGGGCTCTTGCCGGTAAATCCGCACGGAACGTGCATCAAGAGTTGGTTTCGTGCAGAATCATGCCAATCTCGACAGCTTCGACTGGCGTCTGCTCGATGCGCTGCAGCAGGACGCCTCGCTGACCAATGGCGCGCTGGCAGACAAGGTTGGCCTGTCGGCGAGCCAGATCTCGCGGCGGCGGCAGCGTCTGGAGCAGGACGGCGTGATCCGCGGCTATCGCGCGCTGATCGAGCCGTCGGCCGTCGGCCTTGGCGTCACGGTCTTCATCCATGTCGCGCTCGATACGCATTCGCGCGACAATGCCCGCCGGTTCCGCGATCTCGTGCGGCTGACGCCGGCCATCCTCGAGGCGCATGCGCTCACGGGCGAAGCCGATTATCTGCTCAAGGTCGCGGTCGGCGACCTCAAGGATCTCTCGCGCTTCGTCAACGAAATCCTGATGCCGCATGAGAGCGTCGCCCGCGTCCGGTCCGAGATCGCGCTGGAGACGCTGAAGGAGCCGGGGCTGCTGCCGCTGGCGATGGGCTGAAAGTCACAGGTCCTTTGCACGAGACGGCTAGCGATTGCGCCAGACGGTGCTTAGGTGCAGGCTCCGACCGATAAAATGTGCCTCTGGAGGAGTTTTTCGATGTTCAACGCCAAGTCGCTTCTCGACGCGCTGATCAGCGCCGGCAGCCAGGCGGGACAAGGTGGGGCAGCGCCGGGCAAGGCCGGCGGGCTCGCCGGCACGTTGGGCGGCCTGGCCGAGCAGTTCCAGCGCGGCGGCGGCGCCGGCGGGCTCGTCGGCATGGCCGGGCAGATCCTCGGCCAGGCGACGCAGGGCGTCGGCGACGCGGCGCGCCAGACCGGCGTGCAGCAGAAGGCGGGCGATGCGCTGGGCCAGGTCACCGGCGGGCGCAATGTGCAGGATGTGCTCGCCCAGGCGAAGGGCATGTTCGACAAGAACCCGGCCATGGCGACCGCCGTGCTCGGCGGGCTGGGCGCGCTCGTCTTCGGCACCAAGGCCGGGCGCAGCCTCGCAGGGTCCGCCGTGCAGATGGGCGGCCTCGCGCTGATCGGCGGGCTGGCCTACAAGGCCTATCAGAACCACCAGGCCGGCAAGCCGCTGCTCGATGCGCCGCAGGACCCTGTGCTGCCCGCGCCCGCCGGCAGCGGCTTCGAGCCTGAAGCCGCCAGCGAAGCCTCGGCGCTGGTCTTCATCCGCGCGATGATCGCGGCGGCGGCGGCCGACGGGTCGATCGACGACGCGGAGCGCTTGGCCATTCTCGGCGGCCTGCGCGAGGCGGGTTTCGATCCCGAGGCCAATGAATGGCTCGGCAACGAGATGGCGAACCCGGCCACGGTCGATGTGCTGGTCGAGGCGGCGGCGACGCCGGAACTGGCGGCGCAGATCTATACGGCGGCGCGCATCGCCATCAATCCGGACACGCCGGCCGAGAAGGATTTCCTGGCCGGACTGTCGGCCTCGCTCGGGCTCGATACGGAGTTGGTCGCCAATATCGACGCTGCCGCCAGCGCCGCGAAGGCGTGAGACCTGTCCGGCGGGAGGGGCGAGGCTCTGATGCCTCTCCCCCCGGCCGGCCACGGGGGCGTCAGCCCTTGGCGGCCTTGGCCCGGTCCATCGCCTCGACGATGAGCTGCCTCGCCTTGGCTGCGTCGCCCCAGCCCAGCAGCTTGACCCATTTGCCGGGTTCCAGATCCTTGTAGTGCTCGAAGAAGTGCTGGATCTGGTCGAGCGTGATCTTCGGCAGGTCGGTGTAGTTGTGGACGTTCTCATAGCGCTTGGTCAGCTTGGGCACCGGCACGGCGATGATCTTCTCGTCGCCGCCGCCCTCGTCCTGCATCATCATCACGCCGATCGGCCTGACCGCGATATAGGATCCCGGAATCAGCGGGCGCGTGTTGGCGACGAGCACGTCGCAGGGGTCGCCGTCTTCCGAGAGCGTGTGCGGGATGAAGCCGTAATTCCCCGGATAGCGCATCGGCGTGTAGAGGAAGCGGTCGACGAAGAGCGTGCCGGCCTCCTTGTCCATCTCGTATTTGATCGGTTCGCCGCCGATGGCGACTTCGATCACGACATTGACTTCGTCGGGCGGGTTCTTGCCGATGGAGATGGCGTCGAGGCGCATGGGTTAAGACCTGTCGAAAATTGCGGAATTCCGGCGCGCCTTATGCGCGATGGCCGGCAAAAGGCCAAGCCCGACCTTCTGCCTGACCGGCCCCGAATTTGCGCGCCGCCGCGCGCGCTGCTATCGCGCTCACCATGAACCGCTTCGCCCGTCCTGCCCGCGGATTTGGCCCGTGCTGAACCGCCTGCGCCCCGACGAGGAACGCTATGCAAGGCGCATGGCCCGCATCGCGCGCTGGGACCGGCCGCTCGATGGCGGTCTCGACCGCCTGCGCGCCTGGGCCAACATGCTGCTGGTCGACCATGGCGTCTTCCGCATGGTCTATCTCAACGCCCATCGCGTCACCCCTGCCCTGTGGCGGGCGGCGCAGCCCGCCCCGAACCAGATCGCGGCCTTCGCGCGCCGGGGCGTCAAGACCATCGTCAACCTGCGCGGCGGGCGCGAGCATGGCGCCTGGCCGCTCCAGCGCGAGGCCTGTGAACGCCATGGGATCATGCTGGTCGAGTTCGTGCTGCGCTCGCGCGGCGCGCCCGAGCGCGAGACCATTCTCGGGGCCAAGGCGTTCTTCGCCTCGTTGCAGGAGCCCGCGCTGGTTCACTGCAAATCGGGCGCGGATCGGGCCGGCTTTTTCGCCGCGCTCTATCTGCTGATCCATGAGAACCGGCCGCTCGACGAGGCTATGAGGCAGCTTTCGCTGCGCTACGGCCATTTCCGCTTCGCCAAGACCGGCATCCTCGACGCCTTCTTCGAGGCCTATCGCCGCGAAGGGAACGGCAAGCCGTTTCTCGACTGGGTCGCGACCGATTATGATCCCGAACGGCTGGAGCGCGAGTTCAAGCCGGGTTTCCTGTCCTCGCTGCTCGCGGACAGGATCATCGCGCGCGAATAGGGCTCAGCTCCGCAGCGCTGGCGCGGGTCCGATCGCGTCGATGCCGAGCCGCGTCCAGGCGAACTGCACATGGGCGACCATCCGGCCGAGCGAGACGACGCCGATGGCGCAGAGTAGCGCCAGCGAGAGCGTGCCGAACCAGAGCATGACGCTGCCGGCCGCAATCAGCGCCAGCGCATTGGTCGCGACCTGGCGGCGCGGATGGCGCGAGAGCGCAGCCATTTCGTGCAGCGGCGCGACGAGAGCGATGCCGCCATAGAACAGCGCCATGATCGCGACGACCTGGCCGATGCCCTCCCATTGCGTGCCGTCGAGCATGACGTCCGCGCCCATCGCGACGAAGGCGATGGCAGCGAACAGTCCGGCGGCGGCAACAAACAGGCACAAAGTCACGAAGCGGGCCCATTGCTGCCGGCCATGGCCCGCGCGGGCCCGCAGGCTCGAGAGCACCAGCGGCACCGAGACGGCGGCGAACATCTGCGTCGGCACTTCGAGCAGGCGCATGGCGAGCGCGACATGGGCGGCGAGCAAGGCGTTGCTGGTCATCGGCAAGGCCAGCAGCGGGATGATCATGAAACCGAAGGAAAGCAGCGCCGAGGGCAACAGGAAGCGCGGCGCGGCGCGCCAGCGGGCGGCCGATTCGCGCAGCTCCGGGCGCGACCATGCGGCGGGGCGCACCAGCCGGACGAGCGCCTCGCGCCGGCGCCAGACCAGATAGGCGGCGGCGACGACATGGCCGATGGCGTCGGCCGCAAAGAGCGCCAGCGAGGTCGCGCCGAGCGGCCAGATCAGCGCGATCATCATGCCAGGCTGCACCAGCGCCTGGACGATGTTGCTGTTGCCGATCGTGGCAAAGTCGCCTTCGGCCGTCGCCTCCGACGTCAGCAGCCGGATCACGGCCCGGCCGGTCAGCGAGACCAAAAAGAGTGCGCCGAAAGCCGCGACGATCCAGTTCGCCGTCACGGCGGCGAAGACGACGAGCGTCAGCACGCAGATGAAGGCAAAGCCGGAGGCGAGCGCGAGCCTGAATGCCCGCCCGAGCCGTTCACGGTCGCTGTTCTGGAAGAACACGGCCTCAAAACGCAAAAGCGCCGCGATCGCGACGAAATTGGCGAGGGCCGAGAACAGCGCGAAATCGGCGAAGACCTGCGCCGGGCACAAGGCGGCGGCGGCGAGCAAGCCCCAGACCGACAGGAAACGCGCCTGGACGAAGCGCAGGGCCAGCATCAGCCCAGCCGTGAGCCCGGCGCGGGCGGCCGGCGATGGCTCGGCGGGGATGTCCTCGGCTGCATGCGCCGGAGCGCCGGACCTGTCCGCGCCGGCCTTCTCGACAGGCGGTAGCGCGGCAGGCGCGCCGGCCCCGAAGGCCGCCCGTGAGAGAGTGAGTTGCGCCGTCATATCCGGGTCCAGTTCGGGATGGCTCACGAGAAGTCGCTGCGGATCTCCCGAGGATCGCTGCGATCTCACGGCGCCGCGCGCATATCGGGATGCCGAGATCCGGATGCGGTTCCGTGAAATGAAGGTTGCTCCAGCGTAGTTAACGAAGCGTTAGGAACCGCCGCGTTCCCGATCACAGCGGCGAGATGGGACGTCGATCTGTCCGCCCTGTGGCGCGAATGGGGCCGCGCTTGCCAATGTTGTGTCCGGATCGTGTCCTTTCGTGAGCGCCCCAAGGGGCTAATGCGGGGGCTGCGATATGACCGACGCCATGCGACATTGCGGGTCTCTGGCCGTCGAAACAGGTTTCCGTCATTGTTCGCCAGGCACCGGCTCGAAGACCGGCGGGGACGGGGTGGGCAGCGGCATGATCCAGAACGGCGAGGCCGAGGCGGCGGGGCTCGTTCCCCATCCCGAGCGCGGCATGATCCTCAGCGAGGTCCATGCCCGCCCCTTCGCCCCGGTCGAGACGCCGCGACGGCTGCTGCATTTCGCCTTCCTGACCGATTCGGCCCAGGCGGTGGCGGACCGCGCCGCGCTGATGCGGTTCTGCAGCGAGCGCGGCGTGCCGGCCCCGCAGGAGGGCGCCAAGCATCACCGCGCGCGCTTCGCCGAGGCCAGCCTGCGCTGGGAGCAGCATAGCGAGTTCACCACCTATAGCTGGGAGTTGCCGGCCAGCCAGCCCACGCCGTTCCTGCCCGCGACCGGCCTATTGCCGCATGGCATGCGCGCGCTGCCGCAGCCCGGCCCGCATCTGGTCTCGGTCGATCTGCATCTCATGCCCGAGGCCGGCATCGGCGCGCTCGACGCGATCTTCGACGCCTCGAGCCTCGCCGCCGCGCTGGTCGATGGCGGGGCTGCGATCGCTGCCACGGATTTCCGGGCCGGCACCGACGGCTTCGTGCGCATTCTCGTTCTCGACCGCGCGTTGACGCCGCCTCGCGCCGGCGCTCTGGTGCAGCGCCTCCTCGAGATCGAGACCTACCGGACGCTGGCGCTGCTCGGCCTGCCGGAATCGCAGCGCATCGCGCCCTCGGTGCGCCGCACCGAGGAGACGCTGGTCCGGATTGCGGGCACCATGACCGCGACCAACGGGCTGGCGGCCGACCATGCCCTGCTCGACGAGATGACCGCGCTCGCCGCCAGGCTCGAATCCGAGGCCGCTTCCTCCAATTACCGCTTCGGGGCGAGCCGCGCCTATGACACCATCGTGCAGCAGCGCCTGCTTGCGATCGGCGAGCAGGCGCATGACGGCTGGCCGACCATCGCGGCTTTTCTCGGCCGGCGGATGGCCCCGGCGATGCGCACCTGCCAGATGCTGCAGGAGCGGCAGGCCGATCTCTCGACCAAGCTGGCGCGCGCGGCGAACCTGCTGCGCACCCGCGTCGACGTCGCGCTCGAACAGCAGAATCGCGACCTGCTGGCGGCGATGAACGACCGCACGCGCCTGCAACTGCGCCTGCAGCAGACCGTCGAGGGCCTCTCGGTCGCGGCAATCGGCTACTATGTCGTCAGCCTGTTCGGCTACATCGCCAAGGGCGCGAAGGACTGGGGCTGGCTCAAGCTGGAACCCGGCGTCGCGACCGCGCTGTTCGTGCCGGTGGCGCTGCTCGGCGTCTGGGCGGCCGTCAGGCGCATCAGGCGGGGCAATGGCCGGGAGGATTGAACCTCACGCCTCCTTGAAGCCATAGTCCGGGATGCCCTGCTCGTTGCCGTAATACTTGTAGGGCAGGAACTTGCCCGACATCGAGACGCGCACCCGGTCGCCCTTCGGGTTGGGCTCGCGCTCGAAGGCGACGTTGAAGTCGATCGCCGACATGATGCCATCGCCGAACTCCTCCTCGATCAGCGCCTTCCACGCGGGGCCGTTGACCATCACCATCTCGTAGAAGCGGTAGATCAGCGGGTCGGTCGGCGGCATCGGCGTACCCGTGCCGCGATAGGGCACCTCGTTGAGCATGCGCTCCTCGACCGGGCTCAGGCCAAAGAGCTCGGCGGCGGCCTTAGCCAAGGGCTTGGGCAGCTTCATCTGGCCCAGCAGCGCGCCGACGATCAGCACCTCGGACATGCCACCGATCTCAGAGGTGATGTGCTTCCAGCTCCAGTCCTTCTCGCGCTTGATGTCGAGGATCTTCTCGGTGAGTTCTTCGCGCTTCATGGTCGTCCTCCTTGAGACGGATTTTCTGCAGTTCGAGATGACGAGTGGTCACGCAGCCTGGCGGCCGGCATTGGGCCCGGAATCATCCGCGCCCGGCCGCACCACCGGCGGATGGCGGCGGTCGTAGCCGTCGGGCACAGCGTCCTTGAAGGTCTTGGAGCGGACCACGAGAAAGTCGATCAGGTGGTTGCGGATCGCGTAGTAATCCGGGTGGTGGTGCACCTCGGTGCGCTTGCGGTCGCGCGGCAGCGGGTTCTCGACGATCTCGGCGATCATCGCCTGCGGTCCGTTGGTCATCAGCACGATGCGGTCGGCGAGATAGATCGCCTCGTCGACATCATGGGTGATCATGAAGGCGGTCTGGCCGGTCTCCAGGCAGATGCGGCGGACCTCGTCCTGCAGCGTGCCGCGCGTCAGCGCGTCGAGCGCCGAAAAGGGCTCGTCCATCAGCATCATTTTCGGCTCGATCGAGAGCGCGCGCGCGATGCCGACGCGCTGCTTCATGCCGCCCGACAACTCCGAAGGCTTCTTCAGCTCCGAGCCCTTCAGCCCGACCTTCTCGATGAATGCCATGGCATGAGCGGTGACCTTCGCCTTCGGCCAGTCGCGATGCCGGGCGGCGACGGCATAGGAGACGTTGCCGAGCACGGTGCGCCAGGGCAGCAGGGAGTGGCCTTGGAAGATCACGGCGCGGTCGAGCGAGGGGCCCTCGATCGCGCGGCCGTCGACGATGGCCGCGCCATTATCCGGCGCATCCAACCCGTTCAGGATGTTCAGCACGGTCGTCTTGCCGCAGCCGGAATGGCCGATGATGCAGGCGAACTCGCCCTTCCTCATCGAGAACCAGAGGTCTTCGAACACCGTCGTCGTGCCGCCGCCGGCTTTCGGATAGCGCCGCGCGATGCCCTCAATCGAGACGAATTTGTCGCTTTGGGTCGTCATCGTGCTCAATCCGGATAGGTGACGGCGCGCTGGAAGCGCGCCAGCGTCTGGTCGAGAATCATCCCCATCACGCCGATCACGAAGATCGCGACGATGACATTGGTGATCGAGAGGTTGTTCCACTCGTTCCAGACGAAGTAGCCGATGCCTGTGCCGCCCACGAGCATTTCGGCCGCGACGATGACGAGCCAGGCAATGCCGATGGAAATCCGCATGCCGGTCAGGATCGTCGGGGCTGCGGCGGGCAGGATGATGGTGAAGGCGCGCCTGATCGGGCCGACCTCCAGCGTGCGAGCGACGTTGAGCCATTCCTTTCGGACGGCAGAGACGCCGAAGGCGGTGTTCAGCAGCATCGGCCAGACCGAGCAGATGAAGATCACGAAGATCGCCGAGATGCCCGAGTCCTTGATCGTGTAGAGCGCCAGCGGCATCCACGCCAAGGGCGAGATCGGCTTGAGCACCTGGATGAACGGATCGAGCGCCTTCGAGATCAGCGGCGACATGCCGATCAGGAAGCCGAGCGGGATCGCGACCAGTACGGCGAGGAGATAGCCGAGCAGCACGCGGCCGAGCGAATAGGCGAGCTGGACCCCGAGCCCCTTGTCGTTGGGGCCCTTGTCGTAGAACGGGTTGGCGAGGTGACCCCATAGCGTCTTGCCGACATCGAGCGGGCCGGGCATCGCCGATTTGCCCTGCGTGACCTGCTGGCCAAGCAGCTTGGCGTATTCCGGGTCGATGTTGGCGGCCGGCCCCCCGCCCCCTGACTGGACGGCGATGTGCCAGCCAGACAGGAAAACGAACAGGATGGCGAGCGACAGGACGATCGCGCGGAGGTTGAGCGAGGCGGTCACCGGCGTCAGGTCCGCTTGATCGCGAAGCTCTTGATGTAATCTTCGGGCTTCGTCGAATCGAAGGTCTTGCCCATGACGACGATGGTCTTGGAGCCGCTGGTTGGCGGAGTGAGGCCAACCTCCTTCATCAGCCGCGCCGTGTCGGTCTCGAGAAAGACCTGATTGGCGACGGTCTTGTAGTCGATGTCGCCCTTGACCTGACCCCAGCGCTTCATCTGCGTCAGGATCCAGATCGCAAAAGCCTCCCAGGGGAAGGGGTCGAAATCGATGCGCTTGGGGTCGCGCTTGATGTTGCCGAGACCGTCGGCATAGGTGCCGGTCAGCACCTGCTCGACCACGGTCACCGGCTGGTTGAGGTAGTTCGCCGGCGCGATCGCCTCCGCGATCTGCTTGCGGTTCTCCGCCTTCGTGGCGAAGGCGGTCGCGTCGATGATCGCCTTGAGCAGAGCGGCGTAGGTGTTGGGCGTTTGCGTCACGAATTCGCGCGATGCCGCGAAGGCGCAGCACGGGTGTCCGTCCCAGATTTCCTTCGACAGGATGTGGATGAAGCCGACACCGTCGAAGACTGCGCGCTGGTTGACCGGATCGGGCGCGAGAAAGCCGTCGATGTTGTCGGCACGCAGATTGGCGACCATCTCCGGAGGCGGCACCGAGCGGATCTGCACGTCGCTATCGGGGTCGATGCCGTTTTCCGCGAGATAGTAGCGCAGCAGGTAGTTGTGCATCGAATAGTCGAAGGGAACGGCGAATTTGAAGCCCTTCCACGACTTCGGATCGCGCCGGTCCTTGTGCTTTGTCGCCAGGGTGATCGCCTGGCCGTTGATGTTCTCGACCGCCGGCATCGTATACGGAATCGGGTTCGAGCCGACGCCCATCGAAATGGCCAGCGGCATCGGCGAGAGCATGTGGGCGGCGTCGTATTCCTTGTTGATCGTCTTGTCGCGAACCACGGCCCAGCCGGCGGTCTTGATCACCTCGACGTTGAGGCCGTGCTTGGAATAGAAGCCGAGCGGCGCGGCCATGATGATCGGCGTCGCGCAGGTGATCGGGATGAAGCCGACCTTAAGGTCCTTCTTCTCGGGAACCGCCTGGGCGAAGACCTCGGTCGCGAGCCCGATCGGGAAGAGCGAGGAGATCGCGGCGAGCGCGGTCGCGGCGCCGGCGCTCTTCAGGAAGAGGCGGCGCGCCTCGTCTTGCGGGAACAGCGCCCGCATCACGGCGTTCTCGACCACGCGGCGGTAACGACCCTCGTCGGAAGCCGCGGCGTTCACGGCCTCGGCATGAATGGCGCGCTCGTGCTCGCTCTGGCTTTCGTGCCGTCCGCAGTCGCAGCCGCGGGTCATGCGGCGATTGGCGTCGAAGGGGTTCTTGAACAGGGCCATGGGCTTTTGTCCTCCGGGCTGATCGATCGGGCGGCGGAAACTCGATTCGTCGGTAGCAAGCCCCGGGCCAAACCGTCGCAGTCTCGCATCTGCGAAGAATCAAAGGCTTGTGAGCGATCGCCGATTGACGAAATCTCGTAAATCACGAAAAATCGTAGTTCGTTGACGAAATTTCGTAGGACTTCAGCCCTGCTCGCCACCTCGCCCGACCCGGTCTTCGCCGCCGCGCCCGACGCGATGCTGGTGATCGACATCCGCACCGGCGCGGTGCTGGGAGCCAATCATGCGGCAGGCGCGCTGCTGGAGGCCGAACTGCCGGCGCTCTGCGGCTCGGGCGTGTTTGCGTTGTTTCCAGACCAGATGGCGGAACTCACCGTCTTCACCGACGCGGTGCTAGCCAAAGGGGCATGGTGGACGCGGGGGCTGACGCCGGCCCATCCATCGGGCCGCGCCCTGCATCTGGAATGCGCCGGCGTCGTGCTCTCGCGCGAGCCCGCGCTCCTGATGCTGCTGACGCTCTACGATCTCGACGCCCGCCACAAGCGCGAGCTCGATGCCGAGGCGCAAGCCTATCAGCGCGGCGGCCTGACCGAATGGCTGCGCAGCGAGCGGCTTTTCCAGGATATCGAACGCGGCAACCAGCTCATCCTGCGCGCCGCCGGCGAGGGCATCTTCGGCGTCAACGCCGAGGGCAAGACCACCTTCGTCAACCCCGCCGCCGAGGCGATGCTGGGCTGGGCGGCGGGTGAACTGGTCGGCAGCGACATGCATGCGAGCGTCCATCACCACCGCCCGGACGGCAGCGCCTATCCTCAGCAGGAATGCCCGATCTATGCCGCCTTCCGCGATGGCGCGGTCCACCATGTCGAAAACGAGAAATTCTTCCGCAAGGACGGCTCGGGCTTCTGGGTAGAATACACCTCGACGCCGATCCGCGATCGCGGCCGGCTGGCGGGAGCCGTCATCGTCTTCCGCGACGTGAGCCAGCGCCATGAGGCCGACGAGAGGCTGCGTGCGGCGCTGGCCGAGGTCGACAGTCTGCGCCAGCGTCTCCAGCTCGAGAACGCCTATCTCCAGGAAGAGATGGCGATCGAGCGCAACCATCGCGGCGTGATCGGCGACTCAGCCGCGATCCGGAAAATCCTCAGCCAGGTCGAGCTGGTCGCCAGGACCGACGCCGCCGTGCTCGTCACCGGCGAATCCGGCACCGGCAAGGAGCTTATCGCGGGCGCGATCCACGAGGCGAGCGAACGCCGGGCGCGGCCGCTGATCCGGGTCAATTGCGCCGCGATCCCGCGCGAACTTTTCGAGAGCGAGTTCTTCGGCCATGTCCGGGGCGCGTTCACCGGCGCGCTCCGCGACCGGATCGGCCGCTTCGAGCTCGCCGATGGCGGCACGCTCTTCCTCGACGAGGTCGGCGAGATTCCGCTCGAACTGCAAGGCAAGCTGCTGCGGGTGCTGCAGGAGGGCGAGTTCCAGCGTGTCGGCGAGGAACGCACCCGCAAGGTCGATGTCCGCCTCATCGCAGCCACCAACCGCGATCTGCGCCGCGAGGTGCGCGAGGGCCGCTTCCGCGAGGACCTCTATTTCCGGCTCGACGTCTTCCCGATCCTGTCCGTGCCGCTGCGCGAACGGCGCGACGACATCCCCGCTCTGGCGCTGCATTTTCTGAAAGGCGCGCAGCGTAAACTCAAGGTCGAGGGGCTGACGCTGAGCGAGGGCGACATGGCACGGCTCACCGCCTATGACTGGCCCGGAAACGTCCGCGAGCTGCAGAACGTCATCGAACGCGCCGCGATCCTGGCGCGGCAGGGCAGGCTGTTCATCGACCTGCCGGAGAGCGCGCGCGCGAGGCCGTCCTTGCAGGCCCGCGAGGAGCCTGTCCGTGCCGGCATTCTGACGGAAGCGGCGAGGCGCGAGCGCGACAGGGCCAGCATCGAGGCGGCGCTCGCGGCGGCCGCCGGCAAGGTCAGCGGGCCGGGCGGTGCTGCGGAGATTCTGGGCGTGAGGCCGACGACGCTGGCGTCACGGATCAAGGCGCTGGGAATTTCACGCGGGGAACCCCTCTCCCGGAGGGAGAGGGGCAGGGGTGAGGGGTCGGCCCTTTGATCAGCGAGCCGAAACCCTAACCGCCACACCGATCAGGTCACGGCAGCGGCGTTAAGGGGCCGACCCCTTAACCCTGCCCTGTCCCACCAATCTCGGGCTTGCCCGAGATTGGCAGCTAAAGTGGCTCAGGCCGGAAACATCCGACCTGGGCTGGAGCGGGTTCTCAGCGCCTTTCAGCCCAAGGCTTTGGCGCCCGCCTACTCGATCCTGACCCCGCTCGCCTTGATGATCGGGGCCCATTTCTCGATCTCGGATCCGATGAAGCCGCGCAGGCCGGCCGGCTCCAGCAGCGCCGGCACGGGCACGTCGGCCCCGAGTTCCTGCAGCTTGCCCTTGACGCCGGCATCCGCCAGAGCGGCCTTCAGCGCCCCGTTCAGCTTCGCCACCACGGCGGGCGGCGTGTCCTTGGGCGCGAACATCGCGTTCCAGACCTCGACCTTGAAGCCCGGCACGCCGCCCTCGGTGCTGGTCGGCACGTTCGGCAGAAAGCTCGCGCGCGCATCCGAAGCGACCGCGAGCGTCCGGATCGTGCCGGCGCGCTCCTGCGGCGCGACATTGACCGCCTGGTCGCAGAGATAGTCGATCTGGCCGGCAACGAGGTCGGTCATGGCCGGGCCGGTGCCGCGATAGGGCACGCCGTTGGGCTTGACGCCGAGCACGGTGTTGAAGAGCAGGCAGGTGGTATGGCTGACCGAGCCGATGCCGGCATGGGCGTTGGTCGCGGTCTTCTCGTTGGCCTTGAGCCAGGTCACGAACTCGGCGAGCGTCTGGCTCGGATGGGTCTTCTTCACCGTCAGGAAGATCGGGTTGGTGTTGACCAACCCGACCGGCGCAAAGTCCTCGACCGGCTTGTATTTCAGGTTGGGATTGAGCGAGACGGCCGCCGCATGCGTGCCGGTATGGCCGATCAGGATCGTGTGCCCGTCGGGCGCCGCGCCCATCAGCCGCTGGCCCGCGAGCGTGCCCGCCGCGCCGACCGCGTTCTCGATGATGACGGGCTGGCCCAGCGTGCGGGCCATGTGCTCGCCGACGAGCCGCCCGACGACATCGGTCGGCCCGCCCGCCGCGAACGGGATCAGCATGGTCACAGGCTTGGTCGGGAAGGCCTGTGCCAGCGCCGCCGTGGTTTCCGCAGCGGCGATCGCCAGTGCCGCGATACCCGCAACGGCGAGCTTTGTCATCGTCTTCATCGGTTATCCTCCCATGCGGCCACGTTCCTGTCGCGGCATCTTGTGGGGCCGACGCTAGCGGGAACGCTTCGGCAATGCGAATAAGGCAAAGTGATAAGGGCTATCCCGTCGGCGTCTGGACAATGGCGCGATGCGATGACAGATCTGATAGTCTGTAACTCGCCAATATCGTGTCGCATTGCGGCATGGGGGCGGTTTCGCTACAGAGCCAAGCACCCTAGAATGATCCCAAAGGGTTCTGAGGGTCCTTGAGGGGTTCTTCCGTTCGCTTTGCGAACCTGCTGCCGGAGACGATCAGAGTGGCCGAGGTCAAACAGGCGGCGCGTCCGCTGTCGCCGCATCTGCAGATCTATCGCTGGTCCTGGACCATGGCGATGTCGATCGCCCATCGCGTCACCGGCTCTGCGCTTTATGTCGGCACCGTCCTGATCGCGGGCTGGCTGGTCGCGGCCGCGTCCGGCCCTGCCGCCTACGAGACGGCGCAGTGGGTCGCGGGCTCGATCCTCGGGCGGCTCGTGCTGTTTGGCTATTCCTTCGCGCTGCTTCACCACATGGTGGGGGGTCTGCGCCATTTCGTCTGGGACATGGGCCATGGCTATGATCCGCAGACCCGGATGAACCTGGCAAAGTACAGCGTCTTCGTCTCCGGCGGGCTCACGATCCTGGTCTGGATCGTGGCTCTGGCCCTGCGCTGAGGAGCCGACAGATGCACTCCAACTCATCGATGCGCACCCCGCTCGGGCGCGTTCGCGGGCTCGGTTCGGCGAAGTCCGGCACCGGCCATTTCTGGCTGCAGCGCGTCACGGCGGTCGCCAACGTGATCCTGACGGTCGTATTTCTCGGCGTGGTGATTTCGCTCGTCGGCAAGCCATATCCCGCGGCGGTGGCTGTTCTGTCGCACCCGCTGGTGGCGATCCTGATGCTGCTCTTCACCGTATCTGGCGTGGTCCATATGCGGCTCGGCATGCAGGTCATCATCGAGGACTATGTCCATGGCGAGGGCCTCAAGATCGCCGCCGTGATGGCCAATACCTTCTTCGCGATCGCGATTGGCGCGGCCTGCGTCTTCGCGCTCCTGAAGCTCTCGTTTGGAGGCTGATCCGATGGCGATCACCAGAGCCCGTTCGACCGCGACCTATGCCGGCCCGGCCTATCCGATCACCGACCACACCTTCGACGTCGTCGTGGTGGGCGCGGGCGGCGCTGGGCTGCGCGCCACCGTCGGCTGCTCGCAGGCCGGCCTGAAGACCGCCTGCATCACGAAAGTGTTCCCGACGCGCTCGCACACGGTCGCGGCGCAAGGGGGCGTGGCCGCCTCGCTCGGCAATATGGGCAAGGACACCTGGCAGTGGCACATGTACGACACCGTCAAGGGGTCGGACTGGCTCGGCGATCAGGACGCGATCGAGTATCTGGTGCGCAACGCTCCGGCCGCCGTCTACGAGCTCGAGCATTGGGGCGTGCCCTTTTCGCGCACGGAAGCGGGAAAAATCTACCAGCGGCCGTTCGGTGGCATGACCACGGAGTTCGGCGAAGGCCCGCCGGCCCAGCGCACCTGCGCGGCGGCCGACCGCACCGGCCACGCCATGCTGCACACGCTCTACGGTCAGGCGCTGCGCTACAACACCGAGTTCTTCATCGAGTATTTCGCCATCGACCTGATCATGGACGAGGACGGCGCCTGCCGGGGCGTGATCGCGCTCAAGCTCGACGACGGCACGATCCACCGCTTCCGCTCGAAAATGGCGATCATGGCGACCGGCGGCTATGGCCGCGCCTATTTCTCGGCGACCTCGGCCCATACCTGCACCGGCGACGGCAACGCCATGGTGCTGCGCGCCGGCCTTCCCTTGCAGGACATGGAGTTCGTTCAGTTCCACCCGACCGGGATCTATGGCGCGGGCTGCCTGATCACCGAGGGTGCGCGCGGCGAGGGCGGCTATCTCACCAATTCCGAGGGCGAGCGCTTCATGGAGCGCTATGCGCCTAGCGCCAAGGACCTCGCATCGCGCGACGTCGTCTCACGCTCGATGACGATGGAAATCCGGGGCGGACGCGGCGTCGGCAAGAACAAGGACCACATCTACCTGCATCTCGACCATCTCGACCCCAAGATCCTGCATGAGCGCCTGCCGGGCATCTCGGAGAGCGCCAAGATTTTTGCAGGCGTCGATGTGACCCGCGAGCCGATCCCGGTGCTGCCGACCGTGCATTACAACATGGGCGGCATCCCGACGAATTTTCATGGCGAGGTGCTGACCAAGGTCGACGGCAATGCCGACACCGTGGTGCCGGGCCTGATGGCGATCGGCGAGGCGGCCTGCGTCTCCGTGCATGGCGCGAACCGGCTGGGCTCGAACTCGCTGATCGACCTCGTCGTCTTCGGCCGCGCGGCCGGCCTGCGCTGCGCCGAGATCGTGACGCCGGGTGAGAAGCAGCCCGAGTTGCCGAAGACCTCGGCTGACCTTGCGCTGACCCGCCTCGACAAATTCCGCAACGCCTCGGGCTCAACCCCGACGGCGGAACTGCGCGGACGCATGCAGAAGACGATGCAGGACAATTGCGCCGTCTACCGCACCGGCGAGACTCTGGAAGAGGGCCACAGGCTGATCCACCAGGTCTGGGCCGGGATCGAGGACATCGGCACGACCGATCGTTCGCTGGTCTGGAACTCCGACTTGATCGAGACGCTGGAGTTCGACAACCTGATCACGCAGGCGGTCGTCACCATGGATTCAGGCCTGAACCGACCCGAAAGCCGCGGCGCGCATGCCCGCGAGGACTATCCCGACCGCGACGACAAGAACTGGATGAAGCACACGCTCGCCTGGGTCGACGACGAGAAGCGCACGGTGACGCTGGATGACCGGCCGGTCCATACTTACACGCTGTCGAACGACATCGAGTACATCAAGCCCAAGGCGCGGGTGTATTGAGGGGAGACAGGCCTATGCGGCCTCTCGCAACCATTGGTCACAACAGAAGAGGTGGGGGGCGCATGTACGCGATCGTTTTCGATTTCGATACGCAGACGCTCGAACAGCTCTACCCAAACCAGTCTTGGCGCAACGCTTATACCGATGTTCGCGGCTATCTGACGTCACGAGGCTTTGAGTGGAAGCAAGGTAGCACCTATTTCGGCGATGATACGGTCGATGCGGTGCGCTGCGTTACGGTCGTTCAGAAACTGGCAAAGAAATACTCTTGGTTTACGCCCTCGGTCCGCGACATCCGCATGCTCAGGATTGAGGAAAATAACGATCTTATGAGCGCTCTCGACGACGAGGACGACGACTAGACCATGGCCGAATTCAATCTCCCCCAGAACTCCCGCCTGACCGAGGGCAAGACCTGGCCCAAGCCCGCCGGGGCGGCCAGGCTGACCGAGTTCAAGGTCTATCGCTGGAACCCCGACGACAGCGCCAATCCCCGCACCGACACCTATTTCGTCGACCGCGAGGATTGCGGGCCGATGGTTCTCGACGCGCTGATCTGGATCAAATCCAAGATCGACCCGACGCTGACCTTCCGCCGCTCCTGCCGCGAGGGCATCTGCGGCTCCTGCGCCATGAACATGGACGGCAAGAACGGGCTCGCCTGCACCACCGGCATCGACGAATGCGGGTCGAAGGGCAAGGTCGCGATCTACCCGCTGCCGCATATGCCGGTGATCAAGGACCTCGTCCCGGACCTGACGCAGTTCTACGCGCAGCACGCCTCGATCGAGCCGTGGCTCAAGACGACGACGCCCTCGCCCGAGAAGGAATGGGCGCAGGGGAAAGAGGACCGTGAAAAGCTCGACGGGCTCTACGAGTGCATCCTGTGCGCCTGCTGCACCACCTCCTGCCCGAGCTACTGGTGGAACGGCGACCGCTATCTCGGCCCGGCCTCGCTACTGCAGGCCTATCGCTGGCTGATCGATTCGCGCGACGAGGCGACGGGCGAGCGGCTCGACAATCTCGAAGACCCGTTCCGGCTGTATCGCTGCCACACGATCATGAACTGCGCCAATGCCTGTCCGAAGGGGCTGAATCCGGCCAAGGCCATCGCCGAGGTGAAGAAGATGATGGTGGCGCGGCAGGTTTGAGGCAGCGCGAATGCTACTGGCGCGGCCGTCTGACGCGACGGTCTGCGCGTCCGGTGCTCACGGACTGATGTCCGCTCCGCTCCGGTTCTCAACCGCCACGCCAGCCGCCTCACACCAGCGCATTCGCGCTCGCTCAGACGGCAGCATGGCATTGCTATAGATACCGCTCCGGCCTGAACGGCGTCGGGTTCGCGATCGGCGCCTCGCCCGCCACCAGCGCCGCCAGAATCTCCCCAGTCACCGGCCCGGTCGAGAAGCCGATATGCTGGTTGCCGAAGGCGAGCCAGAGGCCGGGATTGCATGGCGCTTCGCCGATCATCGGCAGTGAATCCGGCAGGGTCGGGCGTGAGCCGCGCCAGGTCGTGGTCTCCGCCGACTCCGTGAGCGCAAAAGCCTCTTTCGCGCGCGGCAGCGCCTCGTCGATCTGGGCGTGGTCGTCTGGCGCGTCGCGATGGGCAAGCTCGACGCCCGAGGTCAGGCGAAAACCCTGTTCCATTGGGGCCAGCATGTAGGCCGCCTCGACATCGAGGAACGGACGCGAGAGCTTTCGCCCGGCCTGCGCGCGGTAATGCCGGTGATAGCCGCGCTCGGCATTCAGCGGGACGCCGAGACCGAGCGGCTTCAGGACATCGGCGCTCCATGGGCCGAGCGCCACGACCGCGATCTCGGCGTTCCGGACGCCGCCATCCGTCCTGACGCTCCAGCCATCGGCCGTCTTCGCAAGCGCCTCGATGGCCGCCGTCACCACCTGTCCCCCACGCGCGGAAAACAGCGCCGCATAGGCCTGCACGATCGCCTGCGGCCAGTCGACCGAGCCTGAATCCATCTGCAGGAGGCCGGCTGAAAAGATCGGGTTGAGGTCCGGCTCCAGCGCCGACAGGCCCTGCCGGTCGAACACCTCGCAGCGCACGCCATGGTCCTCGAACCAGAGCTTTTCCGTCAGCGCCTTGTCCGGCCCGGCTTCGCTGCGCCAGAGCTTGAGCGACCCGGTCTCGCGCAGGCGGTGGCTCACCCCGGCCTCGTTCATCAGCGCCTTGTGGAGCGGCAGCGCCTGCGAGGTCAGGCTGTCGAGCGCCGCGATCCGGTGCGGCAGCCGCGACGGACGCGCCTCGGCGAGGAAGCGCAGGATCCAGCCCGGATTTTTCAGCAGATGGCCCCAGCGATAGCGAATCGCGGGGTGGTCGTTGCGGAGATAGCCCGGCAAGCTTTTCCAAAGCGAGGGGTTGTTCAGCGGCAGGATCGAGGCGCGGCTGATCACGCCGGCATTGCCGTAGGAGGTCTCGGAGCCTGGCTCCCTGCGGTCGATCAGCGTGACTGCGAAGCCGCGCTTCTGGAGCGAGAGTGCGCAGGAGACGCCGACCATGCCGGCGCCGAGGACGATCGCCGTGCGGCTCACGCAGGCTCAGCCGTGGCAGGGACTTTCAGCCAGTGGTCGAGGAATCGGTCGAGCCAGATCCGGATGGCGGGGTCGTAGCGATACCAGCCTTCGAGATGGAGATGGCGCAACTGCGCGCCCGGCATCAGAGTGCGCTCATGGCCGCGGATCGACCAGCGGCACATCATCGCCGGCGTCACCTCGGGATGGAACTGGATGCCGTAGACCTTGCTGCCGGCCCGGATCGCCTGCACCGGGAAATCGTCGCCCGTCGCCAGACATTCCGCGCCCGACGGGCAGTCGAAGCCGTCGCGATGCCATTGATAGACGGTGCCCGGCCAGGCGAAGCCGGCCTCGGCGGCATGGGTGCTGCCCGCATCCGTCTGGTCGAGGCGATAATAGCCGACCTCGGCGCGGCCCTCGCCATGAGTATAGACGCGCGCGCCAAGATGCTTCGCCATCATCTGCGCGCCGAGGCAGATGCCGAGAAAGGGCGCGTCCTCCTTCAGGCAGGTGCCGATCCAGTCGATCTCGGTCCTGACGAAATCGTCGGGGTCGTTGGCCCCCATCGGTCCGCCGAAGATCACCGCACCGGCATGCTCCCGCATCGTCTCCGGCAACGGGTCGCCGAAGCGCGGCTTTCGGATGTCGAGCGCATGGCCGCGCGCCTGGAGCAGCCGACCGATGCGGCCGGGCGTCGAATGCTCCTGATGCAGCACGAGCAGGACGGGCTTGAGCGGGGCAGGCTTCGGGCGGGTCAGGGGCGGGTCGCCGATCCTGCGAGCGCCGATCTTGCGGGCGTTGGGGAAGCGAAAGGTCTGGTCGTTCATCACGGGCTTCGGGTTCATCCGCCGGCCGGCACATCATCCGGCGGTGTCGGGAAGACGTATGACTTCAGAATGCGAGCGGCATGTGGCTCCCGCAAGCAATTTATGCGCCACGCACGCATGGCGCGGGTGCCGAAATCGCATGGTCGAATGGTTTCAGAGCTTGACCGCTCGGGCGTCCGACATTGCCGGAAACAATCCCGCGCTTGACGCGAGGCCAGTCTTGCGACATGAGAATGAACGTTCATTCTCATCTGGATTTCAGATTTGTCGCCTCATCTCGCCACGATGCAAGACAGCGCGCCCTCGCAGCGCCAGACCCGCATCCTCGATGCGGCAGAGCGCGTCTTCGCGCGCGCCGGCTTCCATGTCGCGACGATGAACGATGTCGCGGCGGAGGCGGGCATGAGCCCGGGAAACCTCTACCGCTACTTCGCCTCCAAGGACGCCATCATCGCCGGCATGGCCGAGCGCGACCGCAGCCAGATCGCCGAGGATTTTGCCGGTCTCGATCCCGCGCAGGGCAAAGTGCTCGACCAGCTCGAGGCGCTCGGCCGTCGCCACCTCGTCGAGGAGCCGCGCGAAAAGGCGGTCATCTGCCTGCAAATATGGGCCGAGGCCGCGCGCAACCCCGCCATGGCGAAAATGTGCGCCGCGATCGACGGCACGGTGCTGGGCGGCCTCGCCCAGGCGATCGCCGGGGCCAAGGCCAGCGGCGAGCTGCCGGCCGATCTCGACGACGCCCGTTTCCTGCAGGCCGTCTTCATGATGGCGGACGGATTCTTCTGCCGCCGTGCCACCGATCCGTCCTTCGACGCCGCCATGGCGGCGGAAACGCTCTTCACGGCGATGCGCGGCCTCGCGCAGGTGCTCGTGCTTCCCTCCGACAGGTCCCCATCATGACGCCCCCCGCCATCCTTCGCGCAGCCCTGCTCGCCGCCGCGCTCCTGCCGGCCGCCGGCGTTCAGGCGCAGACGACCGCCCCTGCTGCTGCTGCGGGCCAGGCCGCCCCCGCGGCCGGCCCCTCCGTGACGGTGACCACGGCGAAGACGACCGAAATCGTTCAAAGCGTCGTGGTCTCCGGTTCGATGGTGGCGCGCGACGAGGTGCTGGTCTCGCCGGAGGTCGACGGGCTGCAGATCGTCGAGCTTCTGGCCGAGGAGGGTGACAAGGTCACGGCCGGGCAGGTGCTGGCGCGGCTCTCGCGCACCACGCTCGACGTGCAGAAGGCGCAAAACGACGCCCAGATCGCCCGCGCCGAGGCGGTGATCGCCCAGTCCAACGCCCAGATCACCGAGGCGCAGGCCAATCTCGTCGCCGCCAACAACAATTTCGACCGCACCAAGCAGCTTCGCGCCAGCGGCAACGTCTCCAACGAAACCTTCGACCAGCGCGACGCGGCCGCCCGCGCGGCCGAGGCCAAGCTCAACTCCTCCCGGCAGGCGCTGGCGATCGCCAATGCCGATCTCGCTTTGGCGCAGGCGCAGGGGCGCGACATCGCGGTCAGGCTCGCGCGGACCGAGATCAAGGCGCCGGCCGCAGGCACGATCAGCCGCCGCAACGCGAAACTCGGCGCGACGGCCGCGATGGCCGCCGCCGAGCCGCTCTTCCGGATCATCGCCGACGGCGCGATCGAGCTGGAAGCCGAGGTCGCCGAAGTCGAGTTGCCGGGGCTGAAGACCGGCCAGCGCGTCAGCGTGCTGCAGGCCGGAAGCACCGTGCCGCTCGCAGGGTCGATCCGGCTGATTTCTCCCGAGGTGGACAGGGCCTCCCGGCTCGGGCGGCTGCGGGTGTCGCTGAAGGGCGACCAGCCTGTCTCCGTCGGCGCGTTTGCGCGCGGCGTCATCGAGACCGGGCGCAAGAGCGCGGTGACGCTGCCGCTCTCGGCGATCACCTATGCGCGCTCGGGGCCGACCGTGCAGAGCGTGAAGGACGGCAAGGTCACGACAAAGCAGGTGCAGCTTGGGCTGGCCGGCGACGGCCGGGCCGAAATCGTCTCCGGCGTCAGCGACGGCGAGACCGTGGTGGCGCGAGCCGGCACCTTCGTGCGCGACGGCGACATGATCACGCCGATCGCGACGCAGTGACGGAGCCGAGCCCGTGAACTTCAACTTCTCCGCCTGGTCGATCCGGAAGCCCGTTCCCGCGATCCTGCTCTTCGTCGTGCTCTGCGTGCTCGGCCTGCTCTCGTTCTCGAAGCTGCCAGTGACGCGTTTTCCGAACATCGACGTGCCGCTGGTTTCGGTCACGGTGACGCAGTCTGGCGCGGCCCCGGCCGAACTCGAAAGCCAGATCTCAAAGCGCGTCGAGGATGCGGTCGCCAACATCACCGGCGTCAAGCACGTGATCTCGACCCTGACCGACGGGCAGTCGCAGACGGTCATCGAGTTCCGGCTCGAGATCAACACCGACCGCGCCGTCAACGACGTCAAGGACGCCATCGCCAAGATCAGGGCCGATCTGCCGCGCACCATCGACGAGCCGATCATCCAGCGCATCGATGTCGAGGGCCAGTCGATCATGACCTATGGCGCGGCGTCGCCGGGCATGACGCTGGAGCAGCTCTCCTGGCATGTCGACGACATCGTCGCGCGCGAATTGCAGGGGCTGAAGGGCGTCGGCCGGATCGACCGCTATGGCGGTGTCGATCGCGAGATCCGGATCTCGCTCGATCCTGACCGGCTGCTGGCGCTCGGCATCACGGCGGGCGAGGTCAACCGCCAGATCCGGGCCACCAATGTCGATCTTGCCGGCGGCCGCGGCGAGATCGGCGGGCAGGAGCAGGCGATCCGGACGCTGGCCGGCGCTCGCACGGTGGCGGAACTCGCCGACACCAAGATCGCGCTGACAGGCGGGCGCGAGGTCCGCCTGAAGGAGCTCGGCCGCGTCGAGGATTCGAACTCCGAACCACGCTCCTTCGGCCGGCTCGACAAGTCGCCCGTCGTCACCTTCGCCGTGTTCCGCTCCAAGGGCTCAAGCGAATTGTCGGTCAAGGAGGTGGTCGCCGCCCGCGTCTCCGAGCTGAACAAGCGCTACCCGGACGTCGTGCTCAAGCCGATCGACGACGCGGTCGCCTATACCTACGGCAACTACAAGGCGGCGATGACGACGCTGCTGGAGGGCGCGGGGCTCGCCGTGCTCGTCGTCTTCCTGTTCCTGAAGAACTGGCGCGCCACGCTCATCACCGCGATCGCGCTGCCGCTTTCGGCGATCCCGACCTTCTGGGCGATGGAACTGATGGGCTTCTCGCTCAATCTCGTCAGCCTGCTCGGCATCACGCTGGTCACCGGCATCCTCGTCGACGACGCCATCGTCGAAATCGAGAACATCGTCCGGCACATGCGGATGGGCAAATCGCCCTATCGCGCCGCGATGGAGGCCGCCGACGAGATCGGGCTCGCCGTCATCGCGATCACGCTGACGATCGTGGCGATCTTCGCGCCGGTTTCGTTCATGAGCGGCGTGGCGGGGCAGTATTTCCGCCAGTTCGGCCTCACGGTCGCGGTCGCGGTGCTGTTCTCGCTCTTGGTGGCGCGCCTGATCACGCCGATGATGGCGGCCTATCTGATGAAGCCGGTGAAGCACCAGGACCCCAAGGACGGGTTCGTGATGGGCGCTTATGTCGGCCTGCTCAAGGGTTCGCTGGCACGCCTGCGTATCCCGTTCATGCCGCGTCTCGACGGCACGGGGCGCTGGCGCAAGCTGCCGCTCAACATGGCCTATGTCACGCTGCTGATCGGCTTCGGCTTTCTCTACGGCTCGATCCAGGCGACCGCGCTGCTGCCGACCGGCTTCATTCCCGACGAGGACACCGGCCGCGTCGTCGCCTCGATCGAACTGCCGCCGGGTTCGACGCTGGAGGACACGCGCGTCACCACCGACAGGATCGTCGATGCGCTGCGCGAGATTCCGCAGGTGACGCAGGTCTTCGTGCTCGGCGGCTCCTCGCCGACGGGCACGCGCGAGGTCCGCCGCGCCTCGGTCACGATCAAGCTCTTGCCGAAGAGCGAGCGCAAGGAGCGCCAGAAGGACCTCAAGGCGGTGATCGCGCAAAAACTCGCGAGCGTGCCCGATGTCCGCGCCTGGTATGTCAACGAGCGCGGCGAGCGCGAGATGGCCTTCTCGATCCTCTCCAAGGACGGGGCCGCGCTGGACGAGGCGGTGGCGCGCATCGAGAGCCGGATGCGCAAGGTCGAGGGCTATCTCAACGTCGCGACCTCGGGCTCGCTCTCGCGGCCGGAACTGCGCGTCACGCCCAAGCTGGAGGAGGCCGCCAGTCTCGGCGTCACGCCCGAGGCGATTTCCGAGGCTGTGCGTGTCGCCACCATCGGCGATGTCGGCGCGAACCTCGCCAAGTTCAACGCCGGCGACCGGCTGGTGCCGATCCGCGTGCAGCTCGACGAGGCGGCGCGCACCGACATCCGCAATGTCGCGGCGCTGCGCGTCACCAACGCGAGCGGCGTCTCCGTGCCGCTGACGGCGGTGGCCGATATCGGCTTCGGCGAGGGGCCGTCCTCGATCGACCGCTACGACCGCACGAGGCGCGCGCAGATCGGCGCGGATCTGCGGCGCGGCTTCGAACTCGGCACGGCGCAGGAGACCTTCAACAAGATCGTCGAGGAGGTCGGCCTGCCCGAGGGCGTGCGCATCGCCGCGACCGGTGACGCGGAGATTCAGGGCGAGGTGGTGCAGGGCTTCATCACCGCCATGGGCACCGGGCTGATGCTGGTGCTGGCGGTGCTGATCCTGCTCTTCGGATCGGTCTTCCAGCCGATCACGATCCTGCTCTCGCTGCCGCTCTCTTTTGGTGGCGTCGTCATCGCCCTGCTGGCGGCCGACAAGCCGGTCTCGATGCCGGTCTATATCGGGCTTCTGATGCTGATGGGCATCGTCACCAAGAACGCGATCATGCTGGTCGATTTCGCGGTCGAGGAAGAGGCGCGCGGCAAGGACCGCTTCACCGCGCTGATCGAGGCCGGCCGCAAGCGGGCGCGGCCCATCGTGATGACCACCATCGCCATGGCGGCCGGCATGGCGCCTTCCGCTTACGGCGTCGGCGACGGCGGCGAGTTCCGCTCTCCCATGGCGATCGCGGTGATAGGCGGGCTGATCGTCTCGACCGTGCTCAGCCTCGTCTTCGTGCCGAGCTTCTACACGGTGATGGACGATCTGCAGCGGCTGGTGAGCTGGATGTTCGGGCGCTTCTTCAGCAAGCCCGAGGATGAGAGCCTGTGGGAGCACATCGACGAGCACACGCCCGGACGGTCCGAGGTTGCGCGCGAGGCGGGGCAGATGAAGCTGCCGCTGCCGCCGCCGAGACTGGCGGCGGAGTGAGAGGCTGCCGCCGGCCTTGAGCGACCTCCGTTCGATCCCAGTCGGATGCCGAGGCGGGGTTGCCCGTCAGCGAAGGACGTTCGGGGGCAGCGGCGGCGCCTCGTTGAGCAGCGTGATCGTCACCCGTCGGTTCGGCGCCGTGTAGGGATTGTCGGGGAAGACCGGCTCGGTGTCGGCGCGTCCCACCACCGATGCGAAGCGGTCATTGGGAACGCCGGCGCCCGACAGGATCTCGCGTACGGCGAGCGAGCGCCCGGCGGTGAGGCTCCAGGAATCGACGGTGCGCGCCGAGCCCGGGCGCGTCGCGGCCGTGTGCCCGGTGATGGACAGGCGGTTCGGCAGCCGGCGCAGGGTCGGCGCGATCGCCTCCAGCACGAGACGGGTGCGCTCGCGGGGCTGCACCGAGCCCTCGGCGAACATGGAGCGGCCGTCCTCGTCCACGAGGGAGACGTTCAACCCATCCTTTGTCGGCTCGAACACGATGTTGCGCGACAGATCGGCGATTTCAGGCTTTTCCTGGAGCGCCTGCCGGAGGCTGGCGATGGCGCTGTGGTGGGACTGCGCGCCGGCGGATGGGCGGCTGGCCTCCAGGTCGCTGGCGCGGCCCTGGGTGGTCCGGCGCTCTCCTCCCTCCGGCCCGGCGGTGCTCGTCGCCGGATCGTGGGGCGCCGACGACTTGCTGCCCGAACTGTCGATGGCGGTGCCCATCAGGATGCCGCCAGCGCCGCTGTTGCTGAGGCTCAGAGCTGCCGGCGCGAAGTATTCCGCCAGACCGATTTTCTGCTCCTGCGTCGTCATGCTGATCAGCCACATGAGAAGGAAGAACGCCATCATGGCGGTCACGAAGTCCGCATAGGCGATCTTCCAGGCTCCGCCATGATGCGCATGACCGGCCTTCTTGACCTTCTTGATGATGATCGGCTGGACGGGCTTGGTCATCGGGTCTCCACGGGAGATTGGGTCAGACGGTGGCGGGCAAGGCGGCGGTGGCCGCTTCCACTTCGCTGAATGTCGGGCGGACGTCGCTCATCAGAGCCTTGCGGGCGAACTCGGCGGCCATCACCGGCGGCTGGCCGCTGATAAAGGCCAGAAGGCCTGCCTTGAGAGACAGGTAATATTTGGATTCGGCCTCAAAAGTGCCCTTGAGCGACTGCGCCATCGGCCCGAACAGGCCGTAGGCGACGAAGACGCCGAAAAAGGTGCCGACGAGCGCGCCGCCGATCAGATGACCCAGCACCTCCGGCGGCTCCTTGATCGCTCCCATTGTCTTGATCACGCCGAGCACGGCGGCGACGATGCCGAGCGCCGGTGTGCCGTCGGCGAGCGACTGCATAGCCGAAACGATACGCTCCTGCTCCTGATGGTGGGTCTCCAGTTCCTCATCCATGAGAGCGTCGATCTCGTGGACGTTGTTGGCGCCCAGCGTCACCATGCGCATGTAGTCGCAGACGAACTCGACCGCGTGATGGTTCGCGGCAAAGGTCGGGAAGGCGTTGAACAGCGTCGATTCGCTCGGATTTTCGATGTGAGGCTCGATCGCGAGCATGCCCTTCTGCTTCGCGAGCTTGTAGAGGGAATACTGCATCCCCAGCAGTTCGACATAGCATTGCTGCGTGTATTTGGGGCCTTTCAGGATCGTGCCGAACATGGAGGGCACGGCCTTGAGCACCGGCGCAGGATTGCCGATGACGAAGGCGCCAATCGCCGCGCCGAGGATGATGACGTACTCCCATGGCTGCCAGAGGACGCCGAGTTTGCCACCCATCGCCGCGTAGCCGCCGAAGACGCAGAGAAAGACGATGATTGTGCCGACGATCATCCGCATGGATTTGTCACCCTCGGGCCGCAGCAGGCACAGCCCGCGCGAAGCCGCTACTGGTCCTAGGACATGCCCGATCGAGGTTAACGACGGGTTTAGAACTGTGGTCCGCAGTGTCGCAGGAGACGCTCTGCGGCCACGGCTTTGTCGATGTGCCGGCGACATAAGGTGGTAGAACAGCTTGAGATTTGAGCGCCGCGCCTGTCGGCAATGTCGTTGCGCCTGGCACTGCCGGGCATGCCGGAGGAGAGGACATCATGATTGCCGCCATCCTCGCCATCGGCCTTGCCGCCGCGCTCTGGGCCTCGCCGGCTCCGGCGCAAATCCCGCCATCGCCCACGGAAACCGCCGGCTATCGCGGCCTCCAGGCCGCAGCCCATGCCGGCGACGTCGCCGCCATCGAGAGGCTGGCGGCAGCGGGCGCGCCGATGGATGAGCGTGACGGCCAGGGCCGCACCGCGCTGCATATCGCGGCCCATGCCCGGCAGCGCGAGGCCATGCGCGCGCTGGTCAGGCTGGGCGCCGATCCGCGCGCGCTCGACGCGCAGCGCTATGACACTGTCACGATCGCGGCCGTCGCCGACGATGTCGAGACGATGCGGGTCGCGCTGGCGCTCGGCGGCGATGCGAAGGCGGTCACGAGCCCCTATGCCGGCACCGCCCTGATCGCCGCCGCCCATCTCGGCCATGACGAGGTCGTCAGGGTGCTGATCGAGGCCGGCGCGCCGCTCGACCATGTCAACAACCTGTCCTGGACCGCCTTGATCGAGGCCGTCATCCTCGGCGATGGCGGCGTCAGGCATCAGCGAACCGCGCGGCATCTGGTCGCCGCCGGCGCACGGCGCGACCTCGGCGACCGCAACGGCGTGACGCCGATCCAGATGGCGCGCCAGCGCGGGTTCGAGCAGATGGTGCGCATCCTCGACCGGACCGAGTGAGGCGAGCCGCGCATCTGGCGCAGGTCTCGCAACCAAAGCCCCGGTCGGCTCGCGCCGCGGGGTGTCTCGTCTTCCACAACCCGCAGGGGGTGCGCGGAGCCGGTGGCGGCGGGGCTTTGGCCGCGCGCCGATGTCGATGTCGATGTCGATGTCGATTGCGGCCGTGACCAGCCGCCGCCGACTCCGCGCGCGGTTCTCTCGTAGGAGCCGACCGTCGATGGGAGTCCGGCATGGACCCGCGCCTGCCAGAATTCGGCGCGGCCGACGATCGACGCCTCCATGACGCTGCGGCCCGCAACGGCCGCGACCATGGACACCGCCATTCCGCCCGCCCGCACGACGCCTCGCGAGAGCCCCTGGCCGGGTGGAACGGCAGGGTTATGGCATAGGTGTCGGGAGGCGGGGATCCAGGGCGAGGCTGTGCCCATGGGGATTGAAGCCTGTCTCGCCTCCGGGCGAGAGAGGGTGGACGCGCCCATGCCGTGCTGGGCTCAGCCCCGCCGCACCAGCAGCACCGCAGCCAGGATCGCAACGCCGCCGAACGCCTGCGCCGGACCCGGCTGCTCGCCGAAGATCGCCCAGGCGGCGAGCACGCTGACCAGCGCCGGCCAGACCATCACCAGCGAGGCGGCGCCCGCGCCATAGCTGCCGAGCGAGAGCGTGATCAGCCCCTGGCCGAGCGCATGCGAGATCACCCCGAGCGCGATCACCGCGAGCCAGCCGGCAGGGCTCGCCGGCAGCAGGGTTTCGCCGAGCGCCAGCGCGGCAGCGAGGCAGAACGCGCCGCAGAGCGCGCTCGAGATCAAGCCGATGCGGCCGGCCTCGGCGCTGTTGCGGGCGCGGCGGATGGCGATGATGTAGGCGGCGTAGGCGAAAGCCGCGCCGACCGCGAGCATGTCGCCGAGCGCCCCGCCCGTGAGAGCCGGGCCGGACGCGCTGGCGAGCTTTGGCGCGACCAGCATCAGCGCGCCGCCGAGCGCGAGCGCCAGCGCGCCAAGCACGCGCCGGCTCGGCCGTTCGCCCAGCAGCAGCCAGCCGCCGAGCACGACGGCGACCGGCGAGAGATTGCCGAGCAGCGAGGCGTTGGCGATCGTGGTATGGCCGAGCGCCGCGTTGTAGAGCACCACGTCGACGGCGAAGGCGAGGCCGGCGAGCGCGATCGGCCAGAAGGCCGTCCCGCGCGCCGCGCCGACTGACGGTCTGCGGCGTTCGGCGGCCGTCCAGGCCGCCAGCAGCGGCAGCGCGAAGGCCATGCGCCAGAAGCCGGCCGCCGCCGGGCCGACATCGGCGAAGCGCACGAACACGCCCGAAAAGCCGATGCAGGTCGCGCCCGCGAGCAGAGCGAGGAACATGGCGAGCGCGGGCGCGGCGGGCCGGTGCAGGTCGATGGCGGCGGTGGTCATGGCGGAGTTCCGGGTCTGGCGCCCTCCAGCCCTCATCCTGGGGAACCGCGTAACGCGGCGTCTCGAAGGACGAGGGCTGAGGGTTCTGCTCTGCTTCTAGGTCGCTTCCATCCATCGGAAAAACGGATTATTCTGATTTAATCATTCTGAAATCCGATGGAGCGGCCATGTCCCATTTCGACCTCGCGGCGCTCGACATGCTCGTCGCGGTGGCCGAGACCGGCGGCTTCACGGCAGCGGGCGTCAGGCTCGGCCGCACCCAGTCGGCGATCTCGGTGCGCATCCAGGATCTGGAGAGCGCGGTCGGGCGGCGGCTGCTGGAGCGCTCGCGCCGGGGCGTGACGCCGACCGATGCGGGCGAGCGCCTGATCGCCCATGCGCGCCGGCTGCTCGCGATCGAGCGCGAGGCGCTGGCCGACCTCGCCGGCGACGCCGCCACGGGTCGGCTGCGCATCGGCATCCCGGACGATTACGTCGACGCCTATCTGCGGCCGCTGATCGCGCGCTTCTCGGCCGAGCATCCCAAGGTCGAGCTGGAGCTCAACTGCGATCTGTCGAAGCGCATCGAGCCCATGATCGCAGCCGGCGACTACGACCTCGCGGTGGTGACGCAGGACCCCGACCGCCCGGTCGGCGAAATGCTGCGGCGCGAGCCGCTGGTCTGGGTGGCCGGGCGCGGACATCGGCCCGAGCTGCAGGAGACGCTGCCGCTGGCGCTCTTCGCCGAGGGCTGCCGGGCGCGGCCGCGCATCCTGGCCACGCTTAAGCGCGCCGCCAGGGCGCATCGCATCGTCTTCTCCTCCTCGCATATGGCCGGCGTGCTCTCGGCCGTGGAAGCAGGACTTTGCGTCAGCGCGATCACCGAAAGCGCCGTCCCCGCCGGGCTGCGCCGGCTCGGCGAGGGCGACGGCCTGCCGCCGCTGTTCGAGCTGTCGGTCGGGCTGATCCTCGGCCCCCAGCCCGGCCTCGCCGCGCGCCGCTTCGCCGCGGCGCTGCGCGCCGAGATGGCCGGGACGAGGCTCGCGGCGTGAGGTTCGCTTCGCGCCGGAGGGGGAAGGACGAGGCGCGCATTGCCCTTGCTCGCCTAAGCCCCTACTGAGACCCGATGAAATTCCTCGACCAGGCCAAGATCTATGTGAAGGCGGGCGATGGCGGCGCGGGCTGCGTCTCCTTCCGCCGTGAGAAGTTCATCGAGTTCGGCGGGCCCAATGGCGGCGATGGCGGGCGCGGCGGCGATATCGTCATCGAATGCGTGCAGGGCCTCAACACGCTGATCGATTACCGCTTCCAGCAGCATTTCAAGGCCAAGATCGGCGGGCATGGCATGGGCGCCGACCGGCACGGCGCCAATGGCTCGTCGGTCGTGCTGAAAGTCCCGCCGGGCACACAGGTATTCGACGAGGATGGCGAGACGCTGATCGCCGACATGACGGAGCCCGGCCAGCGCTTCGTGCTCTGCAAGGGCGGCAATGGCGGCTTCGGCAACGCCTATTTCAAGACCTCGACCAACCAGGCCCCGCGCCATGCCAATCCGGGACTGCCCGGCGAGGAGCGCTGGATCTGGTTGCGGCTCAAGCTGATCGCGGATGCGG
This sequence comes from Rhizobiales bacterium CCH3-A5, assembly GCA_001556025.1. Taxonomy (GTDB): domain Bacteria; phylum Pseudomonadota; class Alphaproteobacteria; order Rhizobiales; family Beijerinckiaceae; genus Allobosea. The sequence goes on along the minus strand of LSIB01000163.1, from coordinate 28,302 downwards.
GGCTGATCGGCCTGCCCAACGCCGGCAAGTCGACCTTTCTGGCCACGGTGACGGCGGCCAAGCCCAAGATCGCCGATTATCCCTTCACCACGCTGCATCCCGGCCTGGGCGTGGTGCGCGTCGACGGGCGGGAGATGGTGCTGGCCGATATTCCGGGTCTGATCGAGGGCGCGCATGAGGGCCATGGGCTGGGCGACCGCTTTCTCGGCCATGTCGAGCGCTGCCGCGTGCTGCTGCATCTGGTCGAGGGCACCAGCGAGCATGCCGGCAAGGCCTACAAGACGGTGCGCGCCGAGCTTGCCGCCTATGGCGAGGGCCTCGCCGAGAAGCCCGAGATCGTGGCGCTGTCGAAGGTCGACGCGCTCTCGCCCGAGCTCCTCAAGGAGCAGGTGGCGCGGCTGAAGCGGGCCTGCAAGCGCATGCCGATCGTGCTGTCCTCGGCCTCGGGCGAGGGGGTCGAGCAGGCCTTGCGGGCGCTGTTCTCCGTGGTCGGCCAGGCGCGAGCCGATGATGCAGCGGCGGAGGCTCCGCAGGAGGATGTCGGCTGGCGGCCGTGATAACCTTAATCATTACAAAGTGATGGATGGCCGTTCGCATTCGGGCCGCAGGCCTTGCGTCGTCCCCTTCCGTCGCGTCAAGTGCGCGTCGCATTTCTCCTGCTGGACGCCACGCGCCATGAAGCTCGTTTCACTCACATTTCTCGTCGCGCTCAGCGGCGCGGGCTCCGCTCTGGCGCAAGCTCAGCCGCAACGCCCGGCCGCTCCCGCCGCGCCTCCGGCCGCACCGGCAGGCGGGGTCTCGCAGCCCGACAACACCACCGCCAGCTATGGCGACTGGGTGCATCGCTGCCAGCAGGGCGTCGGTACGCGCATCTGCGAGATCGTCCAGACGCTGCAGGTGCAGGGTCAGCAGGGCCCGGTCGCGCTGATCGCGCTCGGCCGGCCGGTCAAGGCCGAACCGCTGAAGGTCGTGGTGCAGGTCGCGCCCAACATCGCCTTCGGGCCCAATGCCGGCGTCCGGCTCGCGCTCGGCGAGAAGGACGAGGGCGTGCTTGCGCCCTATCAGCGCTGCATCCCCGGCGGCTGCTTCGCCGAGATTGCGATGAGCGAGGATCTGCTCCGGCGCTGGCGGGCGCATGGCGAAGGCGGGCAACTGCGGTTCATCGACGCCGCCAACCGGCCCTTGGCGCTGCCGTTCTCGTTCCGGGGTTTCCCGGCGGCTGCGGATGCGCTGGCGCGGGAGCCGTAGACTCTCTCGGCCGTCGCGATGACGGATAGGCCAGTGCGGCCTCAACTCTCCACGAACTGCAGCCGGTAGAGCCGCGCATAGGCCCCGTCGCGGGCCAGAAGCGCGTCGTGGCTGCCGGTCTCGACGATTCTGCCCTCGTCCATCACCACGATCAGGTCGGCCTCGCGCACGGTCGAGAGCCTGTGCGCGATGACCAGCGTGGTGCGGTTCTCCATCAGCCGGGCCAGCGCCTGCTGGACGAGGCGCTCGGACTGCGTGTCGAGCGCGCTCGTCGCCTCGTCGAGCAGCAGGATCGGGACGTCCTTCAGGATGGCGCGGGCGATGGCGATGCGCTGGCGCTCGCCGCCCGACAGCTTTGAGCCGCGCTCGCCGACCTGGCTGTCATAGCCCTCGGGCATCGCCATGATGAAATCATGCGCGGCCGCGGCCTCGGCGGCAGCGACGATCTCGTCCTCGCTGGCGTCGGGGCGGCCGAAGGCGATGTTGGCGCGCACCGTGTCGTCGAAGAGCACGACATCCTGACTGACCACGCCGATCCGGGCGCGCAGCGAGGTCAGGGTGACGTCGCGGATATCCTGTCCGTCGATCTCGACGCGGCCCTCGCTTGGGTCGTAGAGGCGCGGCACCAGTGCGAGCAGCGTCGACTTGCCGGAGCCCGAGCGGCCGACCAATGCGGTGGTCTTGCCGCCCTGCGCCACGAGATCGATGCCTTCGAGCGCGCGCTGGTCGTCGCGGTAGCGGAAGCGCAGCGAGCGGAAGGCGACCTCGCCGGCGCCGACCGCCAGCGTCTTCGCGTCCGGGGCCTGCGTCACCAGCGGCTTCTCGTCGATCAGCGCATAATAGCGCTTCAGCGACGCGCCGGCCTCCTGGACGATGGCGTTGAGATTGCCGAGCGAGCGCATCGGCTGTGCCGCAAGCAGCAGCGCCGAGACATAGCCGGTGAAATCGCCGACCGTCGAACCGCCGGACGTGATGCGCACGCCGATGGCTGCCAGCACGCCGGCGACCGCCATGCCGCCGGCGACCTCCAGCAGCGGATCGAGCCGGCCGCGTGCATTGGCGGCCTTCATCTTGAGCGTGCGGATTCCCTCGAACGCGTTGGCCGCGCGGACCTTGAGATAGGGCTCGAGCGAATCGGTCTTGGCGGCGCGTGCGCCCTGCAGGCTCTCGGTGACGAGGCTCGCCATCACGCCGGTCTGCTCCTGCTGCGACAGCGCCATACGGCGCAGCTTCTTGCCGATCCTGCCGATCGGGCGGGCGACGATGGGAGCGATCAGCAGCACGACCAGCGTCATCTGCCAGTCGATCCAGAGCATGGCCCCGACCAGCGCGATGGCGGTGAGCACGTCGCGCACGGCGATGTTGATCAGCCGCGTCAGCGCCTCCTTGACGAAAGTAAAATCGGTGGTGAAGCGTTGGGTGAGGGAGGCCGGGTTCTCGCGCTGGAGCTGGGCGAGGTCGGCGTCGATCAGATGGGCGTAGAGCTGCGTCTGCATGTCGGCTTCGATCCGGCTGACGACGCTGTTGGTCATCACGGTCTGGGTCAGCAGCGAAAAGCCCTTGATCGCCGTGACGATGACGACGACGACCGCGACCGCGTTGACCACACCGATCTCGATTCCGATCGATTTCGAGACCAGCCGCTCCATGCGCCGCACGAAGCCGGTCGCCTCGGCCGTCAGCGGATCGGCGAAGGCGTCGAACGCCGCCTTGATCAGCAGCGGATAGAAGCTCGTCGTCGCGGCGATGACCACGACGAGCCCCATGATCATCGCCATCTGCGGCAGATAGGCCCTGGCCTGCTCCCGCCAGACGCGGGCGAACAACGCGAATGTATCGTCGGTGACGCGGCCGATCTTCATGGGCGGGGGGTTATCATGGTGCGTGGAGGAGCGCTACCGGGTGAAACAGGGTCTTGCCCCGGCCATGAAGCTGGCGTCCCATGCCGCGCGAAACCGAATCCAGCACGACCAGTCCAGAAAGCGCGACAGCATGCCATTGCCCCCGCCGGCCCAGGCCGGCCAGAGCTTCAAAGAGATCGATACGCCCGCCCTCGTGCTCGATCTCGATGCCTTCGAGCGCAATCTCGTGACCATGGCCGCCTATACGCAAGGCCATGGCGTGCGCCTGCGCCCGCACGCCAAGACGCATAAGAGCCCGGAGATCGCCTTGCGCCAGATCGCCCATGGCGCGGTCGGGCAATGCGTGCAGAAGGTCTCGGAGGCCGAGATCCTGGTGGCGGGCGGCGTCCATGACGTGCTGGTCTCCAATGAGGTCGCGGGCGCCGCCAAGCTCGACCGGCTGGCGCAGCTTGCAAGGCAGGCGAAGATCAGCCTCTGCGTCGATCATCTCGACGGCGTGCGCGAGGCGGCCGACGCGGCGGCGCGCCATGACGTTGTGCTCGATATTCTCGTCGAGATCGATGTCGGCGGGCGGCGTTGCGGCGTCGCGCCGGGCGAGGCGGCAGTGCGCATCGCGGAAGCCGTGGCGCGCTCGAACACGCTGCGCTTTGGCGGCCTGCAGGCCTATCACGGCACGGCCCAGCATATGCGCTCGATCGACGAGCGCAGCGAGGCAATCGAGCGAGCGGGCGTGTCGGTGCGCAATACGGTCGAGCGGCTGACGCAGGCAGGCCTTTCCTGCGCCACCATCGGCGGGGCCGGCACCGGCACCTACGAGATCGAGACGGGCTCCGGGCTGTGGAACGAGATCCAGGCCGGCTCCTACATCTTCATGGACGCCGACTACGCCCGCAACCGGCAGGCCAATGGCGAGCCGTTCCGCAATTTCGAACACGCGCTCTTCGTGCTGGCGGGCGTGATGAGCAAGCCTACGCCCGACCGCGCGGTGGTCGACGCCGGCCACAAGGCGGCCGCGATCGATTCAGGGCTGCCCGTGCCGTTCCGGCGCGAGGGACTGGTCTATTCGAAGCCGTCCGACGAGCACGGCGTCCTGACGGGCGACCCGATCGCGGTGCCCCATCGCGGCGACCGCATCCTGCTCGTGCCCGGCCATTGCGACCCGACGGTGAACCTGCACGACTGGTATGTCTGCGTGCGCGGGCTGCATACGGCGGACGCCCATGTCGAGGCGCTCTGGCCGATCGCCGCGCGTGGAGCGCTGACCTGAGCGAACATGACGGAGGCGTTCGCTCTCTGGCCGGCGCAAAGTCACTTCTATCACCGATTGAGCCTGACCGCTCCGCTCGCCGCCAGATCGTAGCCGCCGAGCTCGCGCGCCCGCGTCGCCATCTGCGGGCCGCGCATCCAATCGAGCAGTGCCTGCGTGCCGGGCTCGAAATAGCTCCTCCGCCGCATCGCCAGATCGACATGCTCCCAGACCAGCGGCAGGAATTCGAGGCCGAACGCGGTCGCGATGGCGCGCGAGGCGATGCCGCAATCGGCCCGGCCGGTGCGCACCGCCAGCGCCAGATCCTGCCCCGTGGCGCAGACGCCCTCGGCGACGATCATGTCGGCGAGCGGGACGGCCTCGCGCTCCAGCAGGCTAGACAGCAGCAGTTGCGCGCCCGCGCCCTGCTGGCGGCGGGCGAAGCGGGCGCGGCGTTCGACGGCCGAGGCGATGCCGGTCAGCCCCAGCGGATTGCCGGGCGCGACCAGCAGGCCCTGCTCGCGCCGGGCGAAGCCGATGACCACCGCATCATGCAGCGAGGCCTGCGCGCTGACCGCCGCCAGATTGGCCGCGTCGTCGTCGGGCGTCGCATGGAGATGGATCGCCGCGATCGCCACCTCGCCGCGCAGCAGCCGGTCGAGCCCGGCTTGGGAGCCTTCCGCCAGCAGCGCCAGCCCGCAGCCGGAATCGCGCACCGCGACCTCCAGCAGCGAATCCTGGCTGCCGCCGATGATCGGCGGCGGGCTCGCCGGTTTCAGACCCTCCGGCCAGGCGAGGCCGGCCTCCAGCCAGCGGTCCAGCGCGACGCGTGGGAACAGCCATTTGCCGCTGATTTTGGTGCAGGGCACGGCGTTCCTCGCAACCAGATCATAGAGCTTGCGCTCCTTCAGCCGCAGATAGGCGGCGGCTTCCTCGGTGGTCAGATAGGTTTGATCCTGCATCAGTCTGCGCCTGAATGTTCTTACTCCATGATTGGCAATTGGTCGAATTGAACTGTAGCAATCGCAAGTGTTTGCAGGATGTAGGCTGCGGCAAACAGGGCAAATCGTGGATTTGACGGCGATCTTTCAGGCGGCCTTCGCGCTGGTGGTGGGGCTCGATCCCGCCTTCCTGGCGATCGTCTCCCTGTCGCTGAGCGTGACGCTGACGGCGGTGCTGATCGCCGGGCTGATCGGCCTTCCGCTCGGGGCGGCGCTTGCGCTGGCGCGGTTTCGCGGGCGCTCGGTCGTCATCGTGATCCTCAATGCGCTGATGGGGCTTCCGCCCGTAGTGGCGGGGCTGATCGTGTTCCTGATGCTGTCGCGTTCGGGCCCGCTCGGTTCGCTCGGGCTGCTGTTCACGCCCACCGCGATGATCGTGGCGCAGGTGCTGCTGGTGCTGCCGATCGTGATCGCGCTGACGCGCCAGACTGTCGAGGATCTCTGGGGCGAATATCGCGACCATCTCCGTTCAGTCGGGCTGGAGGGGATGCGCGCCATTCCGACGCTGCTGTTCGACGGCCGCTTCGCGCTGGCGACCGCGCTGCTCGCCGGTTTCGGCCGGGCGAGCGCCGAGGTCGGGGCGGTGCTGATCGTCGGCGGCAACATCGCGGGCTACACCCGTACCATGACGACGACGATCACGCTGGAGACATCCAAGGGCGATCTGCCTCTGGCGCTGGGCTTAGGCCTCGTCCTGATCACGCTGACGCTCGCCATCAACGCCGTCGCCTTCGGCGCGAGCCGCATCGGGGCGCGCTATGCCGGATGAGCCCCAAACCTGTGAACGCCATGCGTGACGTGACCTCGATCCTGCCGCTGACGATCGACGACGCCAGCTTCGAGGCCGGCGGGCGGCGTCTCGTCGATGGCGCGCGCTTCACCGTGCCGGCAGGCGGGCTGACTGTGCTGCTCGGCCCCAACGGCGCCGGAAAATCGCTGACGCTGCGGCTTTGCCACGGGCTGCTCAAGCCGAGCGCAGGCGCGATCCGCTGGGCGGCGCAGCCCGGTGCTGCCAAGCGTCACGCCATGGTCTTTCAGAAGCCAATCATGCTGCGCCGCTCGGTCGCCGCCAATGTCGCGCACGCTCTGGCCGCCGCCGGGATCGGGCGCAGCGAGCGCGGCCGGCGCACGGCCGAGGCGCTGAGCCGCTTCGGGCTAGGCGGACATGCCGACCAGCCGGCGCGGCTGCTCTCGGGCGGCGAGCAGCAGCGGCTCGCCATCGCGCGCGCTTGGTCGCTCAGGCCCGAACTGCTCTTCCTCGACGAGCCGACCTCGCAGCTCGATCCCGCCGCGACGCGCCAGATCGAGGAGCTGCTGGCAGGCCTCGTCGCCGAGGGCATCACGGTGATGATGTCGACCCATGATCTTGGCCAGGCGAGGCGGCTGGCCGACCGGGTGCTGTTCCTGCATCGCGGCCGGCTGGTCGAGGACGCCGACGCCCAGAGCTTTTTCGCCGGACCGGCATCGGCCGAGGCCCGCGCCTTCCTCGCCGGAGACTTGATCTGGTGACCCCCTTCAACCCAAGAACCCCACCAAGGAAACGACCATGACACTGAGCAAGCGCCTTCTTCTGTCCGCCGGTTTCGCGGCTGCCTTCGCCGGCTCCGCTCTCGCCCAGACCACCACCGCGACGCCGCCGGCGGCGACTTTGCCCGCCGCGGCCGGCACGCGTTTCATCACCGTGTCCTCGACGACCTCGACGCAGGATTCCGGCCTGTTCGGCCATATCCTGCCGCTGTTCAAGGCCAAGACCGGCATCGAGGTCCGCGTCGTCTCGCAGGGCACCGGGCAGGCGCTCGACACCGGCCGGCGCGGCGACGCCGATGTCGTCTTCGTCCATGCCAAGGCGCAGGAGGAGAAGTTCGTGGCCGACGGGTTCGGGCTCGAGCGCAAGGCCGTGATGTACAACGACTTCGTCCTGATCGGCCCCAAGAGCGATCCGGCCGGCATCGCCGGCACGAAGGACATCGCCGCCGCGTTGCTGAAGATTCAGGAAAAGGGCGCGGCCTTCGTCTCGCGGGGCGACAAGTCGGGCACGCATGCGGCCGAACTCAACCTCTGGAAGGTCGCGGGCGTCGATCTCGACGCCAAGAAGGGGAGCTGGTATCGCGAGATCGGCCAGGGCATGGGCGCCGCGCTCAACACGGCCGGCGGGATGTCCGCCTATGTGCTGGCCGATCGCGGCACCTGGATCTCGTTCAAGAACCGGGGCGATCTCGGCATCGCGGTGGAAGGCGACCGCAGGCTGTTCAACCAGTATGGCGTGATGGCGGTGAACCCGGCCAAGCATCCGCATGTGAAGACCGAGGACGGGCAGGCCTTCGTGACCTGGCTGACCGGCCCGGAAGGCCAGAAGGCGATCGCCGACTACAAGATCGACGGCCAGCAGCTGTTCTTCCCGAACGCGACGCAGGCGGGCGCGTGATCTTATGCGCAAGCGGCTCATCGCCGGGGCCATCCTGCTGATGGCCTCGCTTTCGACAGCCTCCGCACAGCAGCCGCCGGTCCTGCTTCATGCGGCCGGCAGCCTGCGCGCCGCGCTCACCGACGTCGCGAACGCCTTCAGCGACGAGACCAGGGTGCCGGTGCGCGCGATTTTCGGCGCATCCGGCCTGCTGCGCGAGCGGATCGAGAAAGGCGAGCCGGCCGAGGTCTTCGCCTCGGCCGATCGCGGCAACCCCGAGGCTCTGGCGAAGGCCGGCCGGGCCGGGCCGGTGGCGAGTTTCGCTCGTAACGCGCTGTGCGCCTTCACCCGGCCGGAGGTCGCGGCGACGACGGAAACGCTGCTCGAAAGGATGCTCGATCCGGCGATCAGGCTCGGCACCTCGACACCGAAGGCCGACCCCTCGGGCGATTATGCCTGGCACCTCTTCGCCAGGGCCGAGGCGCTGCGGCCGGGCGCGCAGGCCGCGCTCGAAGCCAAGGCGCTGCAGCTCACCGGTGGACCGACCAGCCCGCGCGGGCCGGAAGGGCGCAATCTCTACGGCCATGTGCTGGCGAGCGGGCAGGCCGACATTTTTCTCGCCTATTGCACCAATGCCGGGCCCATTGCGACGGAGGAGCCGACGCTCAGGCAGGTCGCGCTGCCGCCCGCGCTCGTGGTCGGGGCCGAATACGGTCTGACGCTTGTGAACGGGGCCTCGCCAAATGCCGGGCGGCTCGCCATGTTCATCGCAAGTCCGGCAGGACAAGCGATCCTGCGCCGGTACGGATTTGCCGCGCCCTGAGGCATGGAGGCATCGCGACGATGGACTGGCAGGCGACGCGCCCCGGCGAGACCTCCGCGCCCCTGCCGGAGCGAAAGGATGCGCATCTCGTCTTCATCGGCCGCTTGCGCACGCCGTTCCGGAGCCGCGACGACTGTCCGCGTCAGGGCGATGCCGAGGCGGGTCCGATCTGCCGCGTCGAGGTCGATCCGCATTGGCGCGGGGCTCTGGCGGGGATCGAAAGCTTCGCGCATCTCGACCTGCTCTACTGGATGCACGAGGCGCGGCGCGACCTGCTGACCCAGACGCCGCGCGGTAGACAGCCGCTCGGCACGTTTGCCTTGCGCTCGCCGGTGCGGCCCAATCCGGTCGCGCTCTCGCGGGTCGCGCTGATCGGCGTCGAGGACGGCGTGCTGCTGGTGCGCGGGCTCGACTGCCTCGACGGCACGCCGCTGGTCGACATCAAACCGAACCGGTGCGGTGAAAGCCGGCCGCGAATGGCGGACCACCATGCCGCACCCTGACCGCCGCCTTGTGCTCGCCGGCCTCGCCACGCTGGCCTCGCCCCATATCGCCCGCGCCGCGACCGTGAAGGACGGGGCCGGCCGCGACGTGCCCGTCCCTGCGAAGGTCGAGCGCATCTTCCCCGCCGGGCCGCCGGCCGCGATCACGCTCTATACGCTCGCGCCCGACCTGCTGCTCGGCTGGCCGCGCGCCAACCGCGCCGAAGAGCTGCCCTTTCTGCTTCCCGGCATCGGCGACAGGCCGGAGATCGGCCGCATCACCGGGCGCAGCAACAGCGCCAATCTCGAAGCCGTGCTGACGCTGAAGCCGGACCTCATCGTCGATGCGGGCTCGACGGGCCGCACCTATGTCGAGCTTGCCGAGCGCGTGCAGGGCCAGACCGGCATTCCCTACGCCCTGCTCGACGGCCGCTTCGACGCGATTCCGCAGAGCTATCGCATCCTCGGCCGTCTGACCGGGCGCATGGAGCGGGCCGAGACGCTGGCGCGCTGGTGCGAGACCGCCGCGGCGACCATCAGAGGGCGCATCGCGGCGATCCCCGCCGGCGAGCGGCCGTCGGTCTATTACGCGCGTGGGCCGCGTGGGCTCGAGACGGGGCTTGGCGGCTCGATCAATGTCGAGACGCTGAGCTTTCTGGGCGCGCGCAATGTCGCGGCGACGCAGCCCGGCAGCGGTCTGGCGCAGGTCTCGCTCGAACAGGTTCTGGCCTGGGACCCCGAAGTGATCGTCACCATCGACCTGAGTTTTTCCGACAGCGTGCGCCGCGATCCCGCCTGGGCGGGCATCCGCGCCGTGAAGGCGGGGCGGGTGCATCTCTCGCCGAAACTGCCCTTCGGCTGGGTCGATTTCCCGCCCTCGGTCAACCGCATGGCCGGGCTCTGGTGGCTGGCGAAACTGCTCTACCCGGCGCAGTTCCCTGAGGACATCCGCACGATCGCGCGCGAGTTCCACACGCTGTTCTATCAGGTCAAGCCAAGCGAGGCGCAGCTTGACGCCGTGCTGTCGGGACGGGGGTGAGCGCGATGGACCAGACGACCGCTCACCGTCATTGCAAGCGCAGCGAAGCAACCCAGCGTCTTGCGCTGGCTCCTCGATTGCTTCGCTGCGCTCGCAATGACGAGACAGGCCTTTCCTCGCAGAATTCGCCGTGACGGCGCCCTCTACCCTGCGCGGCAACGCCATCGCGCTCGCGCTGCTCGCTGCCGCGATCCTGCTCGCCTTCGGGCTCGGGCGCTTTCCCGTCAGCCCATCCGATCTCGCGCGCCTGCTTTGGGCGACGCTGACCTTCCAGCCCTCGGGCCTGTCGCCGCAGATCGAGGCCGTGATCTGGAACATAAGGGGGCCGCGCATCGTCGCGGCGCTGCTCTGTGGGGCGGCGCTGGCGGTCGCGGGCGCGGCCTTTCAGGGCCTGTTCCGCAACCCGCTGGTCTCGCCCGACATTCTCGGCGCGTCGTCAGGGGCGGCTCTGGGGGCAGTCGTCGGCATCTACTCTTCGCTCGGCCTGTTCGCGATCCAGTTTTCCGCATTCGTCGGCGGGCTCGTGGCGGTCGGGGCGGTCTACGCCATCGGCTCGACGATCCGGCGCGGCGACCCGGTGCTGGTGCTGGTGTTGACCGGCGTCGTCGTCGGCTCGTTGCTGGGCGCGGGCATCGGCCTCGTGAAATACTGGGCCGATCCCTACAACCAGCTGCCGGCCATGACCTTCTGGCTGCTGGGCAGCCTGGCGGGCACGGGCAAGCCGGACCTGATCCCGCTGCTTGGCCCTGTGCTTGGTGGCACAGCCGTGCTGCTCGCCTTGCGCTGGCGCATGAACGCGATGTCGCTGCCCGAGGAGGAGGCGCGCGCGCTCGGCCTCGCCACCGGGCCGCTGCGCGTCGCTATCGTCGCGGCGGCCACGCTGGTGACGTCGGCGAGCGTGGCGGCGGCCGGCATCATCGGCTGGGTCGGGCTCGTCGTGCCGCATCTGGCGCGCTTCCTCGTCGGGCCGGATTTCGGCAGGCTCGTGCCGACGGCCGCGATCCTCGGCGGCGGCTACCTCCTCTTGATCGACACGCTGGCGCGCACGGCAGCCCCGGTCGAGACGCCGCTCGGCATCCTGACCGCCGTGATCGGCACGCCCTTCTTCATCTGGCTGCTGGCCTCGGCGCGCGGAGGCTGGTCGTGAGCCTGCATGCGTCCGACCTGGCCTATGGCTACCCGCAGCGCACCATCGGACGCGAGATCGGGCTCGACCTGAAGAGCGGCGAGGTGCTGGCGCTGCTCGGCCCCAACGGCCACGGCAAGACGACGTTGCTGAAGACGCTTCTCGGCCTGCTGGCGCCGCATGGCGGACGACTCACGCTGGATGGCCGGCCGCTCGCGTCCTTTTCGCTGCGCGAGCGCGCCAGAAAACTCGGCTATGTGCCGCAGGCCCATGCCGGCATCTTCGCCTTCACCGTGCTGGAGGTGGTGCTGATGGGCCGCACCAGCCATGGCGGGCTGTTCGGAAAACCGTCGCGGCGCGACCACGAGGTGGCGGCCGCCATGATCGAGCGGCTCGGCATCGGCGCGCTGGCGCAGCGGCCCTATACGGAAATCTCCGGCGGCGAGCGCCAGCTTGCGCTGATCGCCCGGGCGCTCGCGCAGGAACCCGCCTTCGTCATCCTCGACGAGCCGACCGCGAGCCTCGATTTCGGCAATCAGGGCAAGGTCATGGGCGAGGTCAGGCGGCTCGCCGGCGAAGGACTCGGCGTGCTCTTCACCACGCATGACCCCAATCAGGCGCTGGCTCATGCCGACCGGGTGATGCTGCTGCGCGACGGCATGGCGATCGCGACAGGGGAGAGCGCGGCGCTGCTCACGCAGGAACGGCTTGAGGATCTGTATCGCGCGCCGGTCGATGTGGTGCGCGGCGGCGATGGGCGGGCGGCGTTCCTGCCGGGGACGAAAGTCCAATAAAGACCGCCGGATTGGGATCACGATTCCGTGAAGTAGAATTTGCTTTTTTGGCAGATCACAGCAGGTGATATCAACTTCCTGACCGATGAGTGACAGGTTGTCGCCGCATTCAGACGTTCTCCTAGACTATAGCACTGATCAGGGAGACGCCCATATGCCGACTAACGATCGAGCTGAGCCGAAGGCGACGCTGTCTGTCTTCGACGCTGTTGCGATCATGGTCGGCATTGTTGTCGGAATCGGCATCTTCAAGACGCCGGCGCTGGTCGCAGCCAATGTCGGGAGCGAATTCACCTTCATCGCCGTCTGGGTCGCCGGCGGCCTGGTCACGCTCATCGGCGCGCTTTGCTACGCCGAACTCGCCTCGGCGCATCCCCATGCCGGCGGCGAATATCATTTCCTGGCGCGCGCTTATGGCCGGCCGGTCGCGGTCTTGTTCGGCTGGGCGCGCGGTTCGGTGATCCAGACCGGGGCGATCGCCGCCGTCGCTTTCGTCTTCGGGGATTACGCGTCGCAGCTCGTCCCGCTGGGTCCCTTCGGAACCGCGATCTATGCCGCGTCCGCCATCGTCCTGCTGACCGCTATCAACGTGCTGGGCACGACGCAGAGCAAAAACCTGCAGATCGTTATGACCTTCGTCGAATTGACCGCGATCGGCGGCATCATCGTGTTTGGTCTCATCGGCGGAGCCGACCCGCAGCCGGCCGCAGCCGGCGCGACGGCCGGCGCCGCCGCGCCGGCGCTGGGCCTGGCGATGATCATGGTCCTGCTGACCTATGGCGGGTGGAACGAGGCGGCCTATCTCTCCGGCGAACTCAGGGATGCGCCGCGTAACATCGGGCGGGTGCTGCTGATCGGCACTGCGATCCTGGTGGCGCTGTACGTGTTTGCGAACCTCGCCATGCTGTCTATCCTTGGACTGGAGGGCCTGCGCGAGTCGGACGCGGTCGCCGCCGACATGATGCGCGCGGTGGCCGGCGATCGTGGCGCGGCGATCGTCAGCCTCGCCGTGATCTTCGCCGCCATCACGACGCTCAACGCGACGATCTTCACAGGCGCGCGCGTGTATTATGCGATGGCGCGGGACCTCACGCTGCTGCCGCGCGTCGCCGAATGGAATGATCGCGGCCGGGCTCCGGCCAACGGGCTGATCCTGCAAGGCGTCGTCGCACTGGGTCTCGTCGGCCTCGGCGCCGCGAGCCGCGACGGCTTCCAGGCGATGGTCGACTACACCGCCCCGGTGTTCTGGAGCTTCCTGCTGTTGGTCGGTCTCTCGCTGATCATCCTGCGGCGCAGGGAGCCCGGCCGGACGTTGCCGTTCCGCGTGCCGCTCTATCCGCTCACGCCGCTCCTGTTCTGCGCCACCTGCGTCTACATGCTCTATTCGAGCCTCGCCTATACCGGCGTCGGCGCGCTCGTCGGGCTGGCTGTTGTGGCCGCCGGCGTGCCCCTCCTGCTCTTCATCCGGCGCGAGCCCGTGTTGACGCCGCCGGTTGTCGGCGCCCTGCCGGCCGGCCCGCTGCCGGCGGAATGACCGCTCCGGCGGTGGCTTTATCCCGCCATTCCCTGCCTGACACCATTCCAGAGAGGAAAGACGCCATGAGCCTTGTTCGCACCTTCGCGCTGAGTTGCGCCGCATCGATCATCTGCCTGACCGCCGCTGCCGCGCAGCCCGCCGCCGCCCCGGCCCAAAGCGCGCCGGCCGCGACCGTCTACGAGCCAAAATCCGGCCAGGCCGGCAAGGATGTCGTCTGGGTTCCGACGCAGCAGGCCCTCGTCGACCGCATGCTCGACATGGCGGGCCTGACCGCGCAGGACTACCATATCGATCTCGGCTCCGGTGACGGGCGCACCGTCATCACCGCAGCCAAGCGCGGGGCTCGTTCGCTCGGCATCGAATACAACGCCGATCTCGTCGCCTTGTCGCAGCGCGCGGCTGAGCGGGAGGGCGTCAGCGACAAGGCTAAATTCGTCAAGGCGGACATCTTCGAGAGCGATTTCTCGGATGCGACGGTGCTGACGCTGTTCCTGCTCCCCGAACTCAACATGAGGCTTCGCCCCACCATCCTGAACATGAAGCCCGGCACGCGCATCGTGTCGAACTCGTTCACGATGGAGGACTGGACCCCTGACCAGACGATCGACGCCGGCGGCTCCTGCGTAAACTTCTGCCGCGCGCATAGCTGGATCGTCCCGGCCAAGGTCGAGGGCGTCTGGCGTCTGCGCGACGGCGATCTGACGCTGAAGCAGAGCTTCCAGATGCTCTCGGGCAGCCTGACGGTTGGCGGAAAGGCCCTGCCGATCACGGACGCCAGGATGACGGGGGCCGAGATCGGCTTCACGGCCGGCGACAGGCGCTATACCGGCCGCGTCGACGGCGCGCGGATCGAAGGACGCAGCGCGGCGGGCGGGAGCGAGCAGCCCTGGAGCGCGACCCGCGTCGGGTCCTAAGTTCTTTGCGGCGGGCCCGCCCGCCTATCCGCGTCCGCTGTCGACCGGAACCGACACCGAGCGCTTCACCTGCCCGAGCGCAAAGCTCGATTCGATCGACGCCACGTTGTCGAGCCGCGTCAGCTTGTCCTTGAGGAAGCGCTCATAGGCGGCGAGATCGCTGACGATGATCCGCAGCAGGTAGTCGCGCGGGCCGGTCATCAAATGGCAGTCAGCGACCTCGGGCCAGCGCATCACGGCCGCCGCGAAACGGTCGAGTTCCTCCTCGCGCTGGCGCTCCAGCTTGATCGAGGCGAAGACGCTGACCGGCAGACCGATTTTGTCCTGGTCGATCACCGCCACATAGCCCTTGATCACGCCGGCCTCCTCCAGCAGCCGGACCCGGCGCGCACAGGGGCTGGGCGACAAGCCCACCCTGTCGGCGAGGTCCTGGTTGCTGATGCGCCCGTCCGCCTGCAGGGTCTGCAGGATGCGCCGGTCGATCTCGTCGAGTCTATGTTCTGGCATCTCTGCTCGCTTTCGGTCGTCAGATTAGCGGAAACCGCCAATCTGGGAAGCGATGCGCCATGAGATTGGCTGCCATCGCCGCCGGAACCGTGCATGATCGCCGCTCTTGCCGGAGCGCCTCCATGTCAGACCCCCGCCTGCCCATCCTCGCCGAACTCGAGAAGAAGATCCTCTGGCTCGCCTCCTGGACGATCCACAACGCCAATCATCTGCGCGAGAGCGAGGACGGCATGAAGGTCGGCGGGCATCAGGCCTCCTCGGCCTCGCTCGCGACGATCATGACGGCACTCTACATGGCGGTGCTCAAACCCGAGGACCGCGTGGCGGTGAAGCCGCACGCCTCGCCGATTTTTCATGCCATCAACTATCTGATGGGGCTGCAGACGCGCGAGAAGCTGGAGAATTTCCGGGGCTACAAGGGCGCGCAGAGCTACCCTTCCCGCACCAAGGACATCGACGACGTCGATTTCTCGACCGGCTCCGTGGGCCTGGGCGTCGCGCAGACGCTGTTCTCATCGCTGACGCAGGATTATCTTCGCGGCCATGGCTGGGGAACGGACCGGCCCGAGGGTCGGATGGTCGCGCTGATCGGCGACGCCGAGCTCGACGAGGGCAACATCTTCGAGGCCCTGATGGAGGGCTGGAAGCACGGCCTGCGCAACACCTGGTGGATCATCGACTACAACCGCCAGTCGCTCGACGCGGTGATCCGCGAGGGGCTCTACGACCGTTTCGAGCAGATGTTCCGGAATTTCGGCTGGGACGTCGTCACGCTGAAATACGGCTCGCTGCAGCAGGCCGCCTTCAAGGAAAAGGGCGGCGAACGTCTGAAGGCCTGGATCGATTCCTGCCCGAACCAGCTCTATTCGGCGCTGACCTTCCAGGGCGGGGCGGCCTGGCGCAAGCGCCTGATGGACGATCTCGGCGATCAGGGCCCGGTGACGAAGCTGATCGAGGCCCGCTCCGACGCCGAGCTCTCCAAGCTGATGTGCAATCTCGGCGGGCATGATCTGCCCTCGATCCTGGAGGCCTTCGAGGCCATCGACCACGACCGGCCCGTCTGCTTCCTCGCCTACACCGTCAAGGGTTTCGGCCTGCCGCTCGCCGGCCACAAGGACAACCATGCCGGGCTGATGACGAAGGAGCAGATGGCGGGCTTCCGGAGCGCCAACGGCGTCAGGCCCGGCCATGAATGGGACCTGTTCGAAGGGCTGTCGCTGCCCGAGGGCGAAATCCGGGACTTCCTGAAGGCCGTGCCGTTCTTCGCCGAGGGTCGCCGTCGCAGACGCGCCCCGAAACTGCCGGTGCCCGAGACGCTGGAGGCTGGCATCCAGCCTGTGATGTCGACGCAGATGGGTTTCGGCAAGGTGCTCGACGAACTGGCGAAGAAGGGCGGGCCGCTCGCCGACCGCATCGTCACCACGGCTCCGGACGTCACCGTCTCGACCAATCTCGGGCCGTGGGTTAACCGGCGCGGGCTGTTCGCCAAGGCGTCGATGGCCGACACCTTCAAGGACGAGCGCATTCCCTCGATGCAGAAATGGGAGTTCTCGCCCAAGGGCCAGCACATCGAACTCGGCATCGCAGAGATGAACCTGTTCATCAATCTCTCGGCGCTCGGCCTCTCCCATTCGATCTTCGCCGAGCGGCTGATCCCGATCGGCACGCTCTACGACCCCTTCATCTCGCGGGGCTTGGACGCGCTGAACTATGCCTGTTATCAGGACGCCCGCTTCATGGTGGTGGCGACACCGTCGGGCGTCACGCTCGCGCCCGAGGGTGGCGCGCATCAGTCGATAGCGACGCCGCTGATCGGCATGTCGCAGGACGGGCTTTGCGCCTTCGAGCCGGCTTTCGTCGACGAACTCGCGGCGATGATGCGCTGGTCCTTCGACTACCTTCAGAAAGACGGCGAGGGCGATCCCGACGAGCGGACCTGGCTGCGCGACGAGACCGGCGGCTCGGTCTATCTCAGGCTCTCGACGCTGCAGCTCGAACAGCCGCAGCGGGCGATGACGCCGGAGCTTGAACGCGACATCATCGACGGGGCCTACTGGCTCAGGAAGCCCGGCCCCAACGCCTCGGTCGTCGTCGCCTATACGGGCGCGGTCGCGGCCGAGGCGATCAAGGCCGTCGGCCTGCTGGCCGAGGACCGGCGCGATGTCGGGCTGCTGGCGATCACCTCGGCCGATCGGCTCAACGCCGGCTGGCAGGCGGCCGAGCGGGCGCGCCAGCGCGGCCACCATGCGGCGACCAGCCATGTCGAGCGGCTGCTCGGCGGGCTGTCGCGCGATTGCGGCATCGTCTCGGTGCTGGATGGGCACCCGGCGACGCTGGCCTGGCTCGGCAGCGTCCATGGCCAGAAGCAGAAGGCGCTCGGCGTCGAGCATTTCGGCCAGACCGGCACGACGGCCGATCTCTACCGCCATTTCGGCATCGACGCGAATGCGATCGCGCATGCGGCGCAGGCGGCAGGGCCGGGGAGGCCGGTGCGCTACCTCAAGGCGTTGCCCTGAGTTGCCCGTTATGGTCGGGCTTGTCCCGACCATCTAGGTCTTGCCCCGTCGCGCTCCACGTCCAAGACGTGGATGCTCGCCACAAGGGCGAGCATGACGGCAGTGGCATGCGCCTCAGAAGCGCGGCGTCGAGAACGTGTTGGCGAAGGGGTTGCGGCCCGAGCCGATGGCGGAGGGCAGCGTGCCTTCGCCATACCAGGACGCCGTGCTGCTGTAGACCGGCGAAGAGGTCGTCATATGCTGGCGGGCATAAGAGTCCATCGAGCCAACGGCGACGACGTTGCCGGCGTCGAAATAGCTGCGCTTCTGCACGGTGACGCGCAGCGGACCACGGCGATTCTGCGCCTCCGCGATCGAGGTCGCCACTGTCAGCGCCACGAGCGAAAGGCCGAGGGCGGCGGCGAAACGCGGGAACGAACGCATGACGAGGTCTCCTGATGAACGGCGAGGCGAAAGACGCGAGCGGCGATGGTGCAATCTACTACGCCGTAGTTAACGGTTTTGTTCGAACCCGCCAGAGGCAATGCACGGTAAAGTGAGTATCGGCACGTTTCGCGGCTCAGCGCTTCGCCGCGGTCTTCAGCACCGGCGCGTGCCCGTCGGCGTCGAGCCAGGAGGCCTTGCGGCCCGATGCCGAAAGCCGGGGCGGGACGCAAGCCGGCTGGCGCGCCAGTTCCGTGCGGGCGAAGGCGGCCCGCAACGCCCTGTCGTCGGCGGCCGAGAGCAGGTCGAGCCGGTCGAGCATGCAGGCGAGCTGCTGCCGGTCGGCGGGTCGGCCGGCGCCGCCGCACCACCAGCCGCCGAAGCCGAGCGGCAGGTCGCCGGCCTCGCGGCGGAAGGCGATGCAGGCCCGGCTGGTCTCGCCGTCGCTCAGCGTCACATCGGCGGTCTCGACGCGGCCGAAGCGGGTCTGCAGCGGCACGGCTGCGCCGCTGCGCTGGACCGACATGCCGCGCGCGGCGGCGTCGCGCACCATCGCGATGACGAAGGGCTGCGAGAGCTGGTCCTGGTTCTGGTCGAGCGAGAGGCGCAGCAGGAGATGGGCGCGCGGCTCGGCGAAGACGCCATAGACCAGCGTATCCTCGCGGCGCGCGCCGTCCTGCGTGCGGCGCGATTCATAGGCCGGCGTCTGGCGGTCGAGCTCGGGCGATTCCAGCCCGAACATCGCGATCGGCCGGGCGATCCTGACCCAGTCCTCGCTGGCGATCCTGAAGCCGCGCGGATCCTGCCGGACGTCGCGCACCTGGTCGCGGATCTGGCGGCCATCCTGCGCCTGGGGCTGCGCCAACGTCAGGCTGGACAGGCTCGGCTGGTCGGTCGTCGCCGAGAGGCCGCTGACCAATGCGGTGGCGAGGCCGATGCCGGTGACGGCGGCGAGCCCGCGCCAGAGCAGGCCGCCGGTGAGCCCGAGGCCGCGATGGCGGATGAGCGGGCGCGACAGTCGGATGAGAAACCGGGTTCCGGCCTCGACCGCGTCCGCGAAGGCGATCAGCCCGCCGGCGACCATGGCGAGCCGGGGCCGCGCCGGAGCCGATGCCGTATCAATGGCCGATCTCGGCTGCAGGCCGGGCAGGGCAATCCGCCGCAACTCGGCCCATGACGGCAGTGACCACTGACTGGCCCGCCGGCGCAGGCTGTCGGGAATGATGGAAGACAACTGACCCGGCACGACGCCAACCCGACTGGCCGACGAAGCCAGAAGGCTGCGCGGCGGACCTCACCCGGGCGGCAGGATCGGGTCGCGGTCCTCACAGCCGCGTTACCGCCGGCGGGCGATCTGCGATCAGCGTGAATGGCGGGTCAAGAGGCGCGGTTAACGGATCGCAAAGCCGCCATCGCGACGGGGCGGCGATTGACTTTTCGGCCCTTAGCGTGTTTTGAGAGCGTCGATCGACGCCCTGCGTCACCAGCCCGGTGGAAACGGCCCTCTTGACCCTCCGCTCGACGACGAAACGCACGACCAAAACGGCGACTGGCACGACCCGCCGGCCGTTCTGACGCGTCGCCTCGTCTCCGGGTCATCTCCCCCCGGCGGGGACATGAAGCCGGACTCCGCCGCGAAGGCAGGCGTCCGGCGCTCCGGGAGACGGGCCTGACAAGACTTTTCCAAAAAGGATCAAGACAATGAGCTTCAAGGTCGCTGTCGTCGGCGCCACGGGCAATGTGGGCCGCGAGATGTTCGACATCCTAGCCGAGCGCGCCTTTCCGGTCTCGGAGGTGGTGGCGCTCGCCTCCTCGCGCTCGATCGGCACGGAAGTCTCCTTCGGCGACAGGACGCTGAAGTGCAAGGCGCTGGAGCATTACGACTTTTCCGACACCGATATCTGCCTGATGTCCGCCGGCGGCGAGGTCTCGAAGGAATGGTCCCCGAAGATCGGGGCCAAGGGCTGCGTCGTCATCGACAACTCCTCGGCCTGGCGCATGCACCCCGACGTGCCGCTGATCGTGCCCGAGGTGAACGCGGCGGCGGCGGCGGGTTTCTCGAAGATGAACATCATCGCCAATCCGAACTGCTCGACCGCGCAGCTCGTCGTGGCGCTGAAGCCGCTGCATGACCGTTTCGGCATCAAGCGCGTCGTCGTCTCGACCTACCAGTCGGTCTCCGGCGCCGGCAAGGAGGGCATGGACGAGCTCTTCAACCAGACGCGCGCCGTGTTCTCGGCCGGCGAGGTCGTCACCAAGAAGTTCCCCAAGCGCATCTCCTTCAACCTCATCCCGCAGATCGACGTCTTCATGGAGGACGGCTTCACCAAGGAAGAGTGGAAGATGATGGCGGAGACCAAGAAGATCCTCGACAAGACCATCAAGCTGACCGCGACCTGCGTGCGCGTGCCGGTCTTCATCGGCCATTCCGAGAGCGTCAACATCGAGTGCGAGAAGCCGATCACGGCCGACGAGGCGCGCGAGGTGCTGCGTGTTGCGCCGGGCATCCTCGTGATCGACAAGCACGAGCCCGGCGGCTACATCACGCCCCATGAGGCGGCCGGCGAGGACGCGACTTACATCTCGCGCATTCGCGAGGACAATACGGTCGAGAACGGGCTGGCCTTCTGGTGCGTCTCCGACAACCTCCGCAAGGGCGCGGCGCTGAACGCCGTCCAGATCGCGGAAGTGCTGGTGAACCGCAAGCTGATCCAGCCGCGGCAGAAGGCGGCGTAACGCCGGCATTCGGAGCAGACGACACGAGGCGGGCGAAAGGCCCGCCTTTTTCGTAGGGTCGGCTCCGCATGGACGCCGTGCCATCTTTGCGCGACGCTTTGCCGTTCAAATCGATTAGTCTCGCGCGACATCCAGCGCAGCGAGCCCTTGCCAAACGCCCCTCTCCCCGAACCGCCGATCGTGGCCGCGCGCAATGAGGCCGCGCCGCTGCGGCGCGACGCCGGCCTGCGCGGCATCGGGCTGATCCTGCTCTCCACCATTTTTCTGTCGGGCGCGGACGTCGTCTCGAAATACCTCGCCGCCAGCCTGCCGGCGCTGCAGATCACCTGGCTGCGCTACTGCGCCTTCACCGTCATTATGCTCAGTCTCGCCTGGCGCGGCGGCGGGCGGGTACGGCTGCGCACGCAGCGGCCCAAGCTGCAGCTTCTGCGCGGCTTTGCGGTCGCGGCGTCCTCGATCGTCTTCGTGCTCTCGCTGAAATACCTGCCGATCGCGGATGCGACCGCGACGAGCTTCGTCACGCCGCTCTTCGTCACCGCGCTGTCGATCCCGCTTTTGGGCGAAAAGGTCGGCTGGCGGCGCTGGACGGCGACGACCGTCGGGCTCGTCGGCGTACTGATCGTGGTGCGTCCCGGCGGATCGGGGTTCCAGCTCGCCTCGCTGCTGCCGGTCGCCTCGGCGCTGACCTGGGCGTTCGCACTGATCGTCACCCGCCAGATGAGCACGACCGAGAGCCCGCTGACGACGCTCGCCTGGTCGGCGATGATCGGGCTCGGCGTGGTCAGCCTGCTGCTGCCCTTCGCCTGGCAGCCGCTGACCTTTCAGAGCGTGCTGCTCGGAATCTTCATCGGCGTCGCTTCGACGATCGGCCACTGGTTGGTGATCCTGGCCTTCCGCCATGCCGACGCCTCGCTGCTCGCGCCCTTCTCCTATGCCCAACTGCTCTGGGTCTCGGTCTTCGGCTTCTTCCTGTTCGCCGCCCTGCCTGACCTCTGGACGCTGGTCGGCGCGGTGATCATCGCGGGGTCGGGGCTCTACACCGCCCATCGCGAGCGGATCAGGGCGAGAGAGGCGCGCTGACGAACGCCGTTTCCGTCATTTGCGTTTGCAACCTTTCGCCGCTCATCTGCGTAGTCGTACCGGCGCGACACTGTTTAGCCCCGCGCCGAGCCCGGAGCCCTATGCCCCCTCAAGCCTGTCTGCCGTCCGTCAGCCGCCGCTCGCTCCTCGTCGGAGCCGCGTCCGCGACGGCGCTTGCCGCCTGTTCGCCGCTCTCGGCGATCAACACGCTGCTGCCGAGCGACGGCGGTTCGCGGCAGGCGGCCCACGACATCGCCTATGGCGACGATCCGCGCCAGAAGCTCGACATCTATGTGCCAGACGGTGCGACCGCCTCCTCGCCGGTGATGATGTTCATCTATGGCGGCGGTTGGAACGACGGCTCGAAGAGCGATTACTCATTCGTCGGCCATGCCTTCGCCTCGCGCGGCTTCGTCACGGTGGTGCCGGACTACCGGCTGGTGCCGCAGGTGCGTTTCCCCGATTTCCTGCACGACTGCGCGCAGGCGCTGCGCTGGGTGCAGGACAACATCGCCAGGCAGGGCGGCGACGTCGGACGCGTCCATCTCAGCGGCCATTCGGCGGGAGCCTACAACGCCATGATGATCGCGCTCGACCGGCGCTACGGCGCGCGCGCCGGCGTCAGGGCGGGGTTGGTAAAGAGCGTTTCGGGGCTGGCCGGCCCTTATGACTTCCTGCCGCTCGACGACGACCGCACGAAGGCGGCCTTCGGCCAGACGCCAAAACTCTCCGAGACCCAACCGGTCAATTTCGCCCGCGCCGGCGCGCCGCGCGTCTTCATAGCGACCGGCGACGCCGACACCACCGTCTTTCCGCGCAACACCTACGCGCTCGGGCGCAAGCTGAAGGCCGCCGGCGCGACGGTCGAGGTCAAGACCTATGCCGGCGTCGGCCACCCCGGCATCCTGCTTGCGCTGGGCAAGAGCTTTCGTGGCAATGCGCCGGCGCTGGACGATATCGTGCGCTTTGCCGGCGGCTGATCAGGCGGAAACGGCGTCCCGCAAAGTCACGCCAAGCCGCGCCGCAAGCTGCTGCGAGAGCGGCAGCGGCTGGCCTGTCAGGGCGATGTCGTCGAAATGCCGCCGGCCGATGAAGCGCGCGCGCTCGAAGGCCGCGCCGTCACGGAACCGCGCGCCGCTGAACCAGGCGCTGCGGGCAAAGCGCGCATCGCTGAAGCGCGCCGCCTGCGTGAAGTCGGCGCCGTCGAAGCCGGCATTGTCCTCGAAGCGCGCGCCCTCGAAATCGGCCGGTCCGGCATAGGAGCAGGCTCCAAAACCGGCTTCGCCCGAGAAGCATGCGCCGGAAAACCGCACCGCTCCGCCGAAACGGGAGCCGCGAAACCAGGCGTCGCCGTCGAAATCGGCCTCGACGAAATCCAGCGCGCCGCACGTCTCGAGCGCCCTGAACTCCGCGCCGCGCGCAAAATGCGCCTCGCCGAAATCGGCGTCGCCCATCAAGCGGCAGCGGTCGAAACTGGCGTCGCCGCCAAAGCGCGCCTGACGGAAGCTCGCCTTGCCGCGAAACTGCGCCATGTTGAACCAGACATCGCCGGAGAAGGCCGCGCCGTCGAAGCGGGCATCGCCGGGGAAGATGCAGCCCGCCATGTCGACGACATCGGGAAAGGCTTCGTCGGTGAAATCGACCTCGGCGAGGACGCGCCAGACTGCGAGAGCCGAAGGGTCGTCATCGAGACGCGCGTGAAGGCGCAGCATCGCTTCGGCCCAGGCGTTCCAGCCGGACGTCCCGGCAGCCATGCGCGCCAGCGCGGCGGCGCGTCGGGCGGGCCCGAGCGCGTGCGGCTGCGACCTCGCCCATGGGTTCAGGCGCAGCAGCGCGGCAGTGAGCGGCCCTGCCGTCGGGAACGGCTCCGCCATCACGGCTTTTGGGTGCAGGCGTTAAACATTCGTTAGCTTTAAGCGAAGCGCGCCGGGGCGGCAATGCGGGCGGCGCGATAGATCACAGCAGTCGGCGAAGCCTCGCGTCGCGCGAGACCAGAGAGCATCCGACCGCAACATGGCTGGAGGAGGCAATGCACGTTCCGATTGCGGCCGGCTGCGGAACGGGCGCGGTGGTTCAAGCCCGCGAGAAGGGCCTGCGGCTCCGCGATCATCGCAGGAGAGCCTTAAGGTTACGCGGCGATAACGGACGCAGCGTAAGGCAATCGAAGCAATTCCCGAGTCATTCAAGGTCCCGCTGCAACCTGGACCAAGACCTCGCGATGAACGCCTATATACCGCTGATCCTCTTCACGGTGCTGACCAACGCGGCCGCCCAGCTCATGCTGAAGCGCGGCATGACCGGCGTCGGCAATCTCGATGTCGGCGGCGATGGGCTGATCTGGACGGTGTTCCGCGTCGTCTTCAATCCGTTCGTCTTCGCGGGGCTCTGCACCTTCGTCGTCAGCATGGCGTCGCATCTGATCGTGCTGTCGAAGGTGCAGATCAGCTACGCCTACCCGTTCCTGAGCCTCGCCTACGTCGTGGTCGCGGTCTACGCCTATTTCGTCTTCCAGGAAGATCTGAGCCCCGCCCGCATCGCCGGCATCGGGCTGATCATGCTGGGCACCATCTTCATCGCGCAAAGCTGAAAGAGGACATCCCATGGACCTCATCGTCCGCCTTTTCCTGCGTCTGGGCGTGCTGCTCCAGCCCCCCGCGCTCAAGCCCGTTCCGGTCCCGACGCGCCGGCATCCCCATCACCCCGGCGCTCCGCGCTGACCCTGCCCTCGAACCCAGCGGTATCGACACCCATGAAGCACATCATCATCGGCGGCGACGGTTTCGTCGGCTCGCATCTGGCGGCTGATCTTCTCGCCATGGGCGAGGAGGTGCTGGTCGCCGACATCGTCAAGAGCGACCACGCGCATTACGCGCATGTGCCGTTCCAGCGCATCGACGTGACCAACGCCGAAAGCGTCGCGGCCATTCCGCTGCACCAGGACGATCTCGTCTACAATCTCTCGGCCAAGATGCTGTCGCCGATCGTGACGCGGAAGGAACGCCACGACTTCTTCTGGCCGGTGAACTATCACGGCACGCAGAATATCCTGAGCTGGATGGAGAAGGCCGGCGCCAACAAACTGGTCCACTTCACCACGGACATGATCTACGGCCATTCGGTCACCGTTCCGCAGGACGAGACCCACCCGGCCCATCCGCTCGGCGAGTATGGCGAGAGCAAGCTCGCCACCGAGACGCTGGCCCAGACCTATCGCGACAAGGGTTTCCAGATTCCGATCTTCCGGCCGCGCCTGATCATCGGGCCGGGCCGGCTCGGCATCTTGGTCAAGCTGTTCACGCTGATCGACATGAACCTGCCGGTGCCGATGATCGGCTCGGGCAAGAACCCCTATCAGTTCATCTCGGTGTTCGACTGCGCCAGCGCCTGCGTGGCGGCCTGGAAGGCGGGCTTCCCCAACAGCGCCTATAATCTCGGTTCGGACGATCCGCCGCCGGTCAAGAAGCTGCTCGGCGACCTCATCCGCCATGCCGGCTCGAAGTCGATCCTGCTGCCGACGCCGGCCTCGCTGGTCAAGCTGACGCTGAACACGCTCGACGCGATCAACCTGCCGATCATGGACCCCGAGCAGTACATGATTGCCGACGAGATCTGCATTCTCGACACGAGCAAAGCCAAGCGCGAACTCGGCTGGAAGCCGCTGCACCGCGACGAGGACATGCTGCTCGCCGCCTACACCGAATACCGCAAGAGCAAAGACGCCAAAAACCAGGCCCCGAGGAGGCTCGCAGCATGAGCATGCCCGCATTCAAGACCGAAGACGCCGCCAGCGACCTGCCGGCCCGCCCGAAGCTCTACAGCGTCGAGGACGCCAAGAACCTCGACGTCGGAACGGTGAAGGAGCTCTTCACCAACCACATCAACCCCGGCCAGGTGCATTTCCTGAAGCTGCTCGGCTTCGACAAGATCCTCGTCGATCGCGCCGAGGGCATGCACTACATCACCAAGGACGGCCGCAAGATCCTCGATTTCTTCGGCGGCTTCTGCTCGGTCGCCTTCGGCCACAACCATCCGCGCATCGTCGCGGCGCGCAAAAAATTCCAGGACGAGAGCCGCCACGAGATCTGCATGGCGTTCATGTCGCAATACGCCTCGGCGCTGGCGGCGAACCTGGCCGCGATCGCGCCCGGCGACCTCGACATGGTGTTCCTGGGCTCGACCGGTTCTGAGGCGATGGAAGCGGCGCTGAAGGTCGCCGAACAGGCGCAGGGGCCGGAGCGCTCGAAAATCCTGCACGCGGCGAACTCGTTCCACGGCAAGACCAAGGGCGTGCTCTCGGTCACGGATTCGATCCTCTACCAGTCACAGTTCAAGCTGGTCGAGAACCGGGTCAAGGTGCCGTTCGGCGACATCAACGCGGTTCGCGCCGCGCTGGAAGCCGACAAATCGATCGGTATCGTCGTGATGGAGACCGTGCAGGGCGGCGGCGGCATCGTCGAGGCGCCGCCCGGCTTCTGGCGCGACCTGCGCGCGCTTTGCGACAAGCACGGCGTGCTCTGGGTCGCCGACGAGGTGCAGTGCGGGCTCGGCCGGACCGGCCAGTTCTTCGCCTTCGAGCGTGACAATGTCGTGCCGGACGTGACCGCGCTGGCCAAGGCGCTCGGCGGCTCCAAGGCCGCTGTCGGCGCGATGATCGCGCGCCGCGAAATCTACATGAAGGCCTATGGCAAGCCCAAGACGGCGCTGATCCACGCCCAGGCCACCTTCGGCGGCATGGGCGAGGCCTGCATCTCGGCGATCGAGGGGCTGAACGTGCTCTATGAGGAAGACCTCATGGGCAACGCGCAGCGCCAGGGCGACTACCTGATCGAGCGGCTGAACGGCCTGCGCGCGAAATATCCGAGCCTGCTCAAGGAAATCCGCGGGCGCGGCCTGATGATCGGCATCGAGTTCAACGACATCAGCGAGACGATGCCGTTCGGCCTCAAGCACATGGTCGCGCTGCTCGACGACAAGCTGAAGGGCTCGCTTTGCGGCTTTGTCGGCGCGCTGCTCCTGAAGGACTACGACGTGCTCGTCGCCTTTACCGAGTACAACCGCAACGTCATCCGGCTGGAACCGCCGCTGATCGCGACGCGCGAGGATTGCGACCGCTTCATCGACGCCTTCGACGACCTGCTCGGACGCGGCATCACGCGGATCGTCACCGACTACCTGCGCAAGGTCGCGGTCGCGAAGGGCTGAGACGCATATCGCCGGACTTGATCCATACGGCAATTTGCCGTATGGATCGCGGGGAGGTGATCGCCATGAAGACCGATACGATCGCGCGGCTCGAAGCGCGCCTGCCGGCCGAGCTCCATGCCATGCTGAAGCATGCGGCCGAATTGCAGGGCCGCACGCTGACCGACTTCGTCGTCAGCGCGGCGCGCGAGGCGGCCCAGCGCGCCATCGAGGACGCGCATGTCATCAAGCTGTCGATCGAGGACCAGATCGCCTTCGCCAAGGCGCTGATCGACCCGCCGCCGCCCAATGATGCGCTGCGTCGCGCCGCTCAGCGCTGGGCGAAAGATGTCGAGGCGCGGTGACGCAGTTCCTGTCCGAGCCGCTGGATCGGCATGACCGCAGCGCTTTTCGGAGCGGAAACGATCGCATAGATCGCTATTTCCAGACGGGCGTGACGCAGGACATCCGGCGTCGCTATGTGACATGTGACGTTCTGGTCGAAGCGACGACCGGGAGATTGGCGGGTTTTCATACACTGTCCGCGCATTCAGTCGGCCTTGGCGATCTGCCATCGAGCCTGACGAAGAAGCTGCCGCGTTATCCCACCGTGCCCGCTATCCTACTCGGCTGGTTCGGCCGCGACCTCGCTTTTCGCGGGCAGGGCGTCGGCGAACTTTTGTTGTTCGACGCCATCCGAAAGGCCGATACCGCGTCGGTTGCAGCCTACGCCGTCATTGCCGATCCCATCGATCCGGCAGCAGCCGCGTTCTACCGCAGATTTGGCTTCATCGAGCTGACGAACGGCCGCCTGTTCCTCACGCTCGCGTCTGCGCGAGACAGCCTGCCCCGATAGGCATGATCTCAAACGCCGACCGGCCATGCGGAAGGACCGCAAGGCCGGTGCGGACTTGAGGACGATTCTGCTCAGTAGAGCGAGCAGACCCGGCGGTAGCCGACGACCTCGCCATAGCGGTTGACGCGCTCGACCAGATCGCAGCGGCGCTCGGGCTCGTAGCCATAGGCGGGGGCGGCGTAAGCGTGGGAGCCGGCAGCGATCAGGCCGCCGACGGCGAGCGCGGCGATGCCGGCGCCGACGCCCCAGTGCATGCCGCGATGGCGCGGACGGGCTTCGGCGGCGGTGGCGGCCAGCGTGGTGGCCAGGGTGAGGGCGGCAAGCGTGGACAGCGCGATCTTGCGGAACGAAGCGGTCATGATCTCAGTCTCCTTGAGGTCCGTTCGGGAGCGAACCATTCGCCCTCCATGACCTTTGGTCGCGGCGGGTCCGGGAGAGGTTCAAAGAGACGATGGATTAATTTGGAGGAGGGGACTGCCGCGCTCCCCTCCCCCTCGTGGGGAGGGGTTGGGGGTGGGGGGCGGACA
>LSIB01000162.1 GCA_001556025.1 Rhizobiales bacterium CCH3-A5 | reverse complement strand
ATCTTGACGCGCAGGGCATCGAAGAAGACCAGCGGATAGACCGGCTCCAGCGGCCGGCTCTGCCAAGCCGCGATCTCATCGAGCACGGCATCGGTGACGGCGCTGATGAGGTCGGGGGAGACCTCGATGCCGTAGAGCTCGCGCAGATGCCCGACGATCTCGCGGGCGCTCATGCCCCGGGCATACATCGAGACGATCTTGTCGTCGAAGCCGGGAAAGCGGCGCTGATACTTGGCGATCAGTTGCGGATCGAACGTCGCCTGTCGATCGCGCGGAATCTCCAGCTCGATCCGGCCGGTCTCGGTCGTCACCGTCTTGCGGCCGTAGCCGTTGCGGCTGTTACCGGCTTCGTCACCTGCCAGATGATGATCCATCTCGGCGTTCAGGGCCCGCTCGGCGAAGGCCTTCTTCAGATCGTCGAGCAGGCCATTGGGGTCGAAAGCCGTCTTGGGGTCGGCGCCGGCCAGCAGCTGGTCCAGAAGCGCGTCAGGAATACGGGGGGCTTTGCGTCGTGCCATCGGGAACCTCCATCGGGTCCATTATGGCCGCCCGCACACGGAAATCCTGACAGTCCCGTGCAACGACGTTCCAGTGGACGTCAGCCGAAACAACGAGGTCACCACAACCGCC
>LSIB01000161.1 GCA_001556025.1 Rhizobiales bacterium CCH3-A5 | reverse complement strand
TTCCTGCCACTCGAACTGCGACAGCCGCTACTATTTCTGCATGCAGGGATCTGGCGTCGACGAGCGTGGTTGCTCGACCCAGCAGACCATTTGCTACATGTCCTGTCGTTCCGAAGCCTATCAGGCCATCGCCTATTCGCCGCGGACGGATCATCATGGCTACGCCTATTCGAGGGCTTCGCGCGCCGAAGCGGAAGCGGCGGCCATGGATTATTGCCGCCGTGGGACTTCCGCGGACGGCAACGATTGCCGTGTTGTCATGTGGTCGCGCAATGCGTGCGCGGCTCTCGCCACCGCCACAGGCGGATTCTTCGGCGCGGCGTGGGGAGATCCCCGCGCCAATGCCGAGGCGCGCGCGCTCAAGCAATGCGGCGACGGCGGCGGGAAGGCGTGCGCGATAGCCCGCACCGTCTGCCCCGACAGGTGATCGCTGGTCCATCCGTGCTCCGGCCTTGCTGTCGCCGCAGGGCCGCTCCGTTCAGGATGCTGCGGCTGTGAGATTCCGGGAGCGAAACATCAAGCGAACCTTGGCGTCCTTATCCGGCGAACCGAAGCATTCGGCGAGCAGCGCGAATGGGTACTGCACGAGGCTGCCCGACGCGACCGCGGCGCGGCCGGTTCTGACCAGTTCCGCGTTCTCCTCCACCAGCCAAAACTCCCCTTTTGCGTGGTCCGGAAGGGGAGGAATGCTATGCGGCAGCAGATTGTTTGCGACCACGGTCCGCAACGAAGCATCAAAAGGATTGGAAGCACCAGAATCGGTGTCCAGCGACATTCGGAACTGACCCCTTTTCGTCATGAAGAACTGACCCCCATGCCGATTGCCCTTCAGGCGTTTGCGGGTTGCGGCGTCGCAGCGGCCTTTTGCAAAAGGCCGCTGCGACGCTTTTCGCGGAGCCGATAGCTGTCTCCGCGGATGGTGATGACGTGGCTGTGGTGGAGCAGCCGATCGAGGATCGCCGTGGCGACGACGGGATCGCCGAAGACCGAGCCCCATTCTCCGACGGCGCGGTTGGAGGTCACGAGCATGGCGCCGCGCTCATAGCGGCGGCTGACGAGCTGGAAGAACAGATGCGCGGCGTCGGGCTCGAACGGCAGATAGCCGAGCTCGTCGACGATCAGCAGCTTGGGCTTGGCGTAGTGGGTCAGCTTCTCCTCGAGCCGCCCCTCGCCATGGGCCTTGGCCAATTGCGCGACCAGCGTCGTCGCCGGCGTGAACAGGACCGAGTAGCCGGTGACAATGGCTTCGCGCCCGAGCGCGACAGCCAGATGGGTCTTGCCCACGCCCGGCGGGCCTAGGAGCAGCACCGCCTCGCCATTGGCGATGAAGCGCCCCGTCGCGATCTCGCGGATCTGCGCCTTGTCGAGGGAAGGCTGGGCCCCGAAGTCGAAGCCGCTGAGGTCGCGCACAAACGGGAATCGCGCCAGGCCGAAGGACATTTCGATCCGGCGCTGGTCGCGGCGTGCGACCTCGCGCTCGCAAAACAGCGTCAGCG
>LSIB01000160.1 GCA_001556025.1 Rhizobiales bacterium CCH3-A5 | reverse complement strand
GGAACAGTGGCCGGTTAATTATTGGATTACCCGGCCGGTCGCGTCGGAATCTGCATCCCTCCCGCTGGCCAGCGCCGGCGGGAGGCCATATCGCACTCGTAAGGAGACCTCAGATGGACGCGACCGCGACCACCGACTTCATCCATGTCTTCGAGCCAGGAGCTGATCCAGCCCGCGCGCCGCTCCTGCTGCTTCACGGCACGGGCGGGGACGAGCGCGACCTGCTGCCGCTCGGCCGCATGGTCGCCCCCGGCGCAAGCCTGTTGTCGCCGCGCGGCCGCGTGCTGGAAGGCGCGATGCCGCGCTTCTTCCGCCGGCTCGCCGAGGGCGTGTTCGACGAGGCCGACCTGACCAGGCGCACGCATGAACTGGCCGATTTCATCGCGGCGGCGCGGCGGCGCTACGACCTGCCGGCTCCGGTCGCGCTCGGCTTCTCGAACGGCGCCAACATCGCGGCGAGCCTGCTGCTGCTGCGTCCCGAGGTGCTGGCCGGCGCCGTCCTGCTGCGGGCAATGTCGCCTTTCGCGACGCCGCCGAAGGCCGACCTTGCGGGCAAGCGGGTGCTGATCCTGTCGGGCGCGCTCGATCCGATCATCCCCGCCGAAAACGCCGCGCGTCTCGCCGATACGCTGGCGCAAGCGGGCGCGGAGGTGGAGCACAAAACCTTGCCGACGGGGCATGGCCTGTCTCAGGCGGATGCGAACCTTGCGCGTAGCTGGCTGGACGCCTGACGACTATCCCGCTCCCGGTGGAGCGGGACGGTATCCGCTGCCGCTATATTCTCATGGGAATAATTCGACGCTGCTGCGTCGACCAGACCCTGCTGTTTCTTCTTGGAAACACGACGTCATCCCCGACAAGCCGCGAAGCGGCGCAGCTCCGGGATCCATTATAGGGCAACGCGGCGCTCTCTGATGGATCCCGGAGTTGCGCTTCGCCTGTGCGGGATGACGCGGTGTTTCCGTGTTAAATCGGCCTGCTCTGGATTAGTCGACGGCGATCATCACGTCGGAGGCCTTAACGACCGCATAGGCCGTCTGTCCGACGACCAGCCCAAGCTCCTCGACCGCCGCATTGGTGATCGCCGAGGTCACGATCGCGCCGCCGATATCGAGCCGGACATGAGCGATCGTCGCGCCCTTGACGATCTCGACGAACTTGCCTCTGAGCTGGTTGCGGGCGCTGATCTTCATCAGGTCGCTCCTGGCGGCAAGCGCCGACCTTGACGCGCTACGTTATATCCACTCATGATCAACGATAGTCAGTGAGGGAGCAGGTCCATGATCGAACGTCGGCATCTGTTGGGCATGGCCGCGGGCCTCCTCGCGGGCGTCCTGACCCCGACCGCTCCGGCCCATGCTCAGCCGAAGGATTTGGTGATCTTCGCCGCCGCCAGCCTGAAGAACGCGCTGGACGAAACCGCAGCAGCCTGGGCGAAGGAAACGGGCAGGCCGGCCCCGAAAATCTCCTACGCCGCCAGCAGCGCGCTGGCCAAACAGCTCGAACAGGGCGCGCCGGCCGATCTCTTCTTCTCCGCCGATCTCGACTGGATGGACCATGCCGCGGGCAAGGGCCTGATCAGGCCCGACAGCCGCGTCACCCTGCTGGCGAACCGCATCGCGCTGATCGCCCCCTCCGATTCGACCGCGCAGGTCGTGCTCGCCCCCGGCGTCGATCTGACGGCCGCGCTCGGGCAGGGTCGGCTCGCCATGGCCAATGTCGACGCGGTGCCGGCCGGCAAATACGGCAAGTCCGCGCTGGAAAAGCTCGGCGGCTGGGACAAGGTGAAGGACAATGTGGCGCAGGCCGACAATGTGCGCGCCGCGCTGCTGCTGGTCTCGCGGGCCGAGGCTCCGCTCGGCATCGTTTACACCACGGATGCCGCGGCCGACCCCAAGGTCAAGGTGCTGGCGATCTTTCCCGAGGAGTCGCATCCGCCGATCCTCTATCCCGTCGCGGTGACGAAGGATTCGAGCCATCCCGACGCGGCGGGTTTCCTTGCCTATCTGAGAGGCGCAGGGTCGCGCGCGGCGTTCGAGAAGCAGGGCTTCACCGTGCTCAACAAGCCTGCCAACGCGACGTGAGACCCTGACGCGGTGGGCGACTGGCTTTCTCCCGAGGAATGGACGGCGGTTCGCCTCAGTCTCGTCGTCGCGACGACGGCGATGATGGCGAGCCTGCCTCTCGGCGTGGCGGTTGGCTGGCTGCTGGCGCGGCGCGAGTTCTGGGGCAAGTCGATCCTCGATGCGCTGGTCCATCTGCCGCTGATCCTGCCGCCGGTCGTCACCGGTTATCTGCTCTTGATCTGGTTCGGCCGGCGCGGTCCGGTCGGCCAGCTTCTGTATGATTGGTTCGGCATCGTGCTCTCTTTCCGCTGGACCGGCGCGGTCCTAGCCTGCGCGGTGATGGGCTTTCCGCTGATGGTCCGGGCGATCAGGCTCTCGATCGAAGCGGTGGACCGCAAGCTCGAGGATGCGGCGGGAACGCTCGGCGCAAGCCCGGCCTGGGTGTTCGCGACGGTAACGCTGCCGCTGTGCCTGCCCGGCATCCTGGCGGGCATGATCCTGTGCTTCGCCAAGGCGATGGGCGAGTTCGGCGCGACCATCACCTTCGTCTCCAACATTCCCGGCGAGACCCAGACGCTGCCCTCGGCGATCCATAGCTTCATGCAGGTGCCGGGCGGCGACGCCGGCGCGATGCGCCTGACGCTAATCTCGGTCGCGCTGTCGGTCGCGGCATTGCTCGTCTCGGAGGCGCTGGCGCGCGCCGTCAGCCGGCGGATCGCCGCAGTATGAGCCCGGTCGTCGAGGTTTGCGTCGAGCATCGGCTCGGCCGGTTCGATCTGAACGCCAGCTTCGCCTCGGAAGGGCGTCTCACGGCGCTGTTCGGGCGCTCCGGCTCCGGAAAGACCTCGCTGGTCAACGTCGTCAGCGGGCTGGTCCGTCCCCGGCGCGGCCGCGTCGTGGTGGACGGGCAGGTTCTGCTCGATACCGAGCGCGGCCTTTTCCTGCCCAAGCACCGGCGGCGCATCGGCTATGTCTTCCAGGAGGCGCGCCTCTTCCCGCACCTGACAGTGCGGCAGAACCTGCTCTATGGCCGCTGGTTCTCGGGCCGGCGAGCGGCCGGAACCGATAGCTTGGCAAGCGATCTCGACAGCGTGCTCGATCTGCTCGGCATCGGCCATCTGCTCGAGCGCGGCCCGGCCGCCCTTTCGGGCGGCGAGAAACAGCGCGTCGCGATCGGCCGTGCGCTGCTCGCGCGGCCGCGCCTCTTGCTGATGGACGAGCCGCTGGCTTCGCTCGACGAGGCGCGCAAGGCCGAGATCCTGCCCTATATCGAGCGCCTGCGCGACGAGGCCGGCGTGCCGATCATCTATGTCTCGCACGCGATGGCCGAGGTCGCGCGGCTGGCCACCACGCTGGTGACGCTCGACCGTGGCGTCGTCACCGCCTGCGGCCCGACGGCGCAGGTGATGTCGCGGCTCGGCGTGGTCGGGCTCGCGGGCGCAGCCGAGGCCGGCTCGATCATCGAGGGCGAGGTCGCCGGGCATGACGACGCGTTCGGCCTGACGCGGCTTTCGACACAAGCCGGCATGCTGCAGATCGCCCGCAGCCGCGTCGCGATCGGCGCGCACCTGCGTGTGCGCATTCTCGCCAGCGACGTGCTGATCAGCCTGCGCGAGCCTGTCGAGGTCAGCGCGCTGAACGTTCTGCCGGGAACGATCGTCGAGATCGGCCCGCGCGGCGAGGGGGCGGCCGTCGAATTGCGGCTCGACTGCCAGGGTGAGACGCTGCTGGCGCGGGTCACCGCGAAGTCGGCGGCGCAGCTTGGCCTGCAGCCGGGCAGCGCGGTGTTCGCCGTCATCAAGAGCGTCTCGATCGACGGGTCTTGAAGGGTAGCCGCATGAAGGAGAACGCCGCCATGGCGCAGCCGGGACACAACAGACGGCCGGTCGGCTTCAGCCTGCGGCTCCAGCTTTCGCCCGAGAGCCGGCTCGGGCCGGGCAAGGTCGCGCTGCTGGAGGCGATCGAGGCGACGGGCTCGATCTCGGCTGCGGGCCGCGCCATGACGATGTCCTATCGCCGGGCCTGGCTGCTGGTGGACGATCTCAACCGGATGTTTCGCGAGCCGCTGGTCGCGGCCGCGCCGGGCGGCGCGAAAGGCGGTGGAGCGCATCTGACGCCGATGGGCCGCGCCGTCGTCGGCCACTATCGCGCGCTCGAAAGCAAGGCGATGAAGGCGGCGATGCTGCATATCGACGCCCTGCAGGAGGCGATGGCGGAGGCGGTTGCCTCCTAAGGCCAGCCGCGGCCCCGGCTTACAGCGTCGGCGAGATGGCGGGCCCCGGCGCGCTCTGCTGCGGGGCCGGCGCGCCCTGATTGCGGCGGTTCAGCATCTCGCCGCGCGAGCGCACGACATGGGCGACGACCAGCTCCTGCACGCGGCTTTCGGCGGCCTGCTTCACGGCCTGCCGGTTTGCCGGGCGGCCGCTTTCCAGCTCGACCAGTTCGATCGTCGCCTGGACCAGCGCATCGACATCGGCGCGACAGAAGATCATCGCGGATTTGGCGACGACCTCGGCCTTCTCGTCGGTGAGCAGCATCGGCGTGCCCTCCTTGCCGATGCAGCCGAGCATCTTCGTGCGGATCAGGTCGCGGGATTTTTCCAGCACCGCCTTTTTCTCGGCTTTGGCCGCGGCCTCGGCCGGCGAGGGCGCAGGCGGCGTCGCGGGCACTGACGCGATCGGCCCGCGGATGTTGCCGCTCTGCTTCACGCAATCGATCAGCGCCGGAAGCATCTCCGAGGTCGAGGTCAGGGCGAAGGTCAGCCGCCGGTCGCTGGCGATGAGTTCGAGATACTGCCCCTGCCGGAAAGCTCTGATCAGCTCCGATTCCGCGGGCATGGCGATGGTGATGAGGACGGGCGTCCGCACTTCTGCGGTGACGGTGAGGCGCGTCGATCGATCGAAGACGAGTTCGAGCGGGACGGTGTTGCCCGGCGTCAGCTTCCAGTCCGGGTGGGAAAAGCCGAGCAGCCATTTGAAATCGGAGGTCACGGAGGTCAGCATCCGCGTGCCGTTGCGATAGCCCGCATTGACGGCGCAATGCGAGAACGCGCCGGTCCGGTCGCTGGTATAGGCTCCGCCCGACCAGTTGCCGACGACGATCCGGCCATAGGGGCCGGCGGAATAGGCTGGCATCGCAAGCAACGACGCCAATGCCGCGATGACGATACGCATCGGCTTGTCCTCAGATCGCTATTCGACACCGACAATGCCGCCTCGCATCCATCCCGGCAAGGTGACGCCGGAGGGGAACATCTCCGCGCACACCCTCGTTGACTCCTCGAGGCGTCGCGCCCTGCGACGCGACCGATCGACAGGAGGCTGCCATGCAGGCCAAGGAATTCGTCGCCCTCGCACTGATCGCCGTCATGATGCTGTCGCCGCTGGCGGCCGCCGTATTCACCGCCGACGATCCGGCGCTGCAGCACAAGGCGCGCACGGACCTGATCCAGCCAGACCCGACAAAGCCGCCGGCCGGCGCACCGGCGACGCCAGGCGGCCCGACGCGTTGAGCGCCCGCATGTTGCGTGGCGGAGCGAACCGGAGTGAGATCAGGCGGCGGATGCGCGGTCCGCGACGCCGCGCGGCCCGCGATGCGCTCAGCCTCTGGTCGCCTACCGATGACCGGCCAGCGAGCGGCTGAATCATGACGTCATGAGACCGCCATTCGCATGACGTCCACGACACGTTCGATGTCTGCCCGTTTGAGATTGAGATGGAAGGGGAGGCCGATCGTGCTTCGCGACAATCGGTCGGTGGTTGCGAGGTTGCCGCGCGGCAGGTGGCTGGTCGCAGGATGAGAATGAGCGCCGCGCTCCCACTATTGGCGTGTCTCGATATTGGCT
This sequence comes from Rhizobiales bacterium CCH3-A5, assembly GCA_001556025.1. Classification (GTDB taxonomy): domain Bacteria; phylum Pseudomonadota; class Alphaproteobacteria; order Rhizobiales; family Beijerinckiaceae; genus Allobosea. Next base: position 3,861 of record LSIB01000160.1, on the reverse strand, counting down.
GCCGTCAGTCTGGCGGCCACCTCATCGACCTGCTCGTCGTCGAGCTGAGCGATGCACGTCCCGGCGAGCCATGCGTCACCGAATCCGGGCTGAAGCCGGGCGCAATTGCTCGCCGACAAAGCCTCTGAGTAGGCGAGCGCGAGATTCATGTAGTCCTGGCGCATATCGCGCCACCGATCGAGAGAGGCGAGCCCGACAGCGGCATGATACTCGCTCATCTTCGCGTTCGTGCCCGGTAGCTGGGACATGCGTGTGCCCTGAAATCCATAGGCGCTCAAACAGCGAAATCGGGAGACCAGAGCAGCGTCGGTGCTTGCCACGAACCCTCCTTCGCCGGCCCCAAGCAGCTTGGTTGCATGAAGGCTGACGACGCTGATGGAACGGATGGGCGTCAGCGAATCGACTGCGGCGGCGGCATCGATGATGACCGGGATCCCTTCGCGCTCACTGACTTCGTCCCAAGCGCCGACAGGTAGCGGCCGGCCAAAGGGAAGGACGGGCATGATCGCGCCGACCCGGCCGGGAGCGGCGGCGATCGCTGCGCGCATCGTATCGGGATCGAGCCCCCAGGACTCCTGATCGACGTCAACGAAATACGGAACAAGTCCGGCCGCCATTGCCGCCAGGGGCGTCGCGATGAAGGTCCAGGCGGGCATGATGCACAGCGAACCCCGGGGCGCCCCGACCGCCGCGAGGGCCAGCGTCAAGCCCAGGGTGGCGTTGCCGACTGTCGCCACGCAGTTGTCCGGCAACCCCAGCCTCGCCGCGTAACGCGCCTCGAGTTCGCCGTTGAGAGGCCCGAAATTCGTATAGTGCTGGACCCTGTCGATGCGATCGAGATATGGCTCCAGAAAGGTTCGGCTGGGCAGCTTTGGGACCATGACCCGGAGGGCGGCGGCGGATTCGCTGATCGGATCCGGGGAAGGCGTTAACAACGGGGCGCTCCTGTAGCGGCGATGGGTACTGTGATAAAAGCCAGCCAGCGGCGGACCATAGCGGTGATGCAGCCCTATTTCATCCCTTACGCTGGTTATTTTCGGCTTCTTGCCGCGACGGATGTGTTCGTGATCTACGATTGCGTCCAGTTCTCGCGACGGGGCTGGCTTCATCGCAACAAGATGCACAGCGCAGCAGGCAATCTGGAGTGGATGACGCTGCCGCTGAAAAAGGCGCCGCAGGATATCCTGATCAAGGACCTCGAATTCCGCGACAGCGCGAGGCAGGAGCTCCTGGCTGAGGCGCGAAAATTTCCGGCTCTGAACAGGGTTGTGTCCGCTGACGAAAGCGAGATCGCCAGTCTTTTGTTCGATATGACCGTGCCACCGGTGGACTACATCGTCAGACTGCTTCGGTGGGCCGCCGTCAGGCTCGATATTCCCTGGACCGTGTTGCGGTCCAGCACATTGGACATCGACCCGGCCAAACGCGGCGAGGCCCGCATCCTGGCCATCGCTGAAAAACAGAATGCAACCACCTACCTGAACGCGCCTGGCGGAGTGGAACTCTACGACCGGGACAATTTTCGCGACAATGGCATCGAGCTTCGTTTTCTGGACACTTATGCAGGCCCCAAGCAGTCTATTCTCGAACGCCTTCTGACCGAAGATCCAGCGAGCATACGGGCCGAGATCTACAGTCAGTTGGACTGACATCGACCGCGCCAATCCCGCCTGACCGGCTGTTCCGGCGTGCATGCGAGCCCACGCTCAGGCCGCCCTGCGTTCGTCAGCGCGCGTTGCCGAGGCGTCTAAGAAACAGGGCGCCGTCCACCAAGCCGATCGTCTCGAACTCCCCGTTCCGTTTCAACAACTCATCCGCCGCCCTTTTCGGACCAGTGCCGAAGGACCACTCATAGTCATCGACGACGACGATCCCGCGATGCGCGACCTTGGGCCCCCACGCGGCCAGATCCAGGGTTGCGGCCGCGTGGTCGTGGTTTCCGTCGACATGCAAGAACGCCACTTGGCCTGCAAAGCAAGTGGTACCAAACGCGGTCGGTCCGACGGTGTACTCCAAGCCATACTCGCCGCTTACGATGTCAGCGCGTTCTTGCCGATAGTTAAGCGTCTCGAAGAATATCGGCACGAGATTGGCCAAAAACTCCTGCCGGACTGCTTCGAAGTCGAGCGACCGCGTCACGTCCTGCAGGACTGAGGAGGTGTCCGTCTGGAGCGCGTCCTGCACATTCCAGGGATCGATGCAGAGGGTCTGCCCGACGCCATACCGACGCGCCGACCAGCCGAGAACGAATGCTGAACGGCCGGCGAAGGCGCCGATCTCGATGATGTCGCCCTTGGGGCAGTCGGCCATGAGGGCCATGATCGCACTCAGTTTGTTCAGCCCACTCTCTCCACGCATTTCGACCGCACGCCCGAGCACGCTGCGGTGGATATCGGCGCTGATCCGCAGCCTAGGGTCTATATGAGCTACAAGTTCGAGATAGGCGGCGTAGGCTTCTGCGACGAGCCGGTCGAGAACGGGGTCGCCAGCGTGAGATTGCTTCGTTTCCAATGCGAGGTCCGGCGCCAGTGCCGGCAAAACCCGCCGAAGATGCTCCGTCACGACCTCGTGAGACGAGTAGATTGCCTCGACGTCGAACGTCGCTATGGCCGTGGACAGGGCAGCCGCAAATCCATCGTCATGGACGAAGGGCAGGTCCAACCAGTCGTCGTAGACCGCGCGCGCCCCCTCCGGCGGCACCGATGCAGCGCCCACGACGCGCCAGCCAGCCCGACGGCGCAGCGAGGCGAATCGCTGAGCCTCGATCGTTGTCGCTGGAAAAATCAGGATCGCTTTCTGCACGGGATGTCTTTCTGCTCGCATCAACGGAGGATCATTCGAACACGGCGAGGCCAAAGCCGGTTCGTCCGAAGCCGTTGCCGCAAAAGAGCATGTAATGCCGACCGCTCAAGGCGAAGACGTGCGGGTAGGCCACCATCTCGGAAGCCCAGTTGTGGATCCCGGGCTGCGGCAGGATCGATGCATCATCCCGCACCCAAGAGCATCCGTCATGGGACGAGGCAGAGCCGAGGCGGTAAAGCGACTCGCGCCCTCGCACAGAGAACCACATCCGCCACACATCACCATCGCGCATCACGCTGGGTCTGGCCATGGCGAATTCGTCGCCTTCAAGCGCCAAGACGGCGCGACCTGTTCGGCTCCATTCGACGCCGTCCGTCGAGTGCGCGTAGGCGATGTGATAGGAAGCCGACATGCCGGACGCGCCAGCGGCCCACCTGCGGCCCGAGAGATACCACATGTGATATCGTCCTGCGTGTTTGATGACGCATGGATTAGAGCAAAACATCGCATCGGTCGTGGAGCGATCCAATATCGGTCCCGGCTGCTTGGTGAAGGCGAGAGGCGCGTCCTGACGGCCGGTCGCCAGCCCGATGGAAACATGGAAGGGAACGGAAACGCGCAGGTTCCAGCCAATGTAATAAAGGTGCCGGTGATCTCCGTCGCTCAGGAGCCAAGACATCATGGTTCCCGAATCATCAAAGGTGCCGGGTTCACCCAAGGAGAGAGCGGGGTCGTCGGCCAAATCCAAGATCTGGCTCGGGTGCCTTGGGTCGATGATCAGGCTCGCGATGGTTGACCTGTTGCTCCGGTCGCGCGGGCTGAACCAGATGCGCACGCATCCGTTCGCAAGCGGTTCGCCGAACGGGACCGACGCGTGGCTGACCATCCATTCTCGCCGACCGTCCGGCTCGAAGACGCGACCTAGCGATCGCCAACGGGCGACCCTCATAGTCTAACGCGGCCGCTCGGAACGGGAGACACCGCAGTCCCTTTCGGCGAGTAAACAGAGCCGGCTCGGTTTGTCTGAGCAGTTTGCGGGCTGTCTCTAAGTGGATTCCG
>LSIB01000016.1 GCA_001556025.1 Rhizobiales bacterium CCH3-A5 | reverse complement strand
ACCCCTCTCCTGTAAGGAGAGGGGCAGGGGTGAGGTGACGGACGCTGGACCAGCGGAACGCGAACCTCACCGGTGGCTGTCAGTGCCACATTCGGATGTGGCCGACACCTCACCCCCGGCCCCTCTCCTTACAGGAGAGGGGAGTTGAGCGCGGTTCCCGCCGCCTCGCGGATGGCGGCGATGACGGCGTCGCGATCGTTCAGCACCATCTCGTTGCGGAAGCGGATCACCACGAAGCCGTGGCGCTCGATCTCCTGCGTCCGCGCCGCATCGTACTCCCGCTCGCCATCATGCTGGCGGCCGTCGAGTTCGACGACGAGCTTGTGCTGGAAGCAGAAGAAATCAGCCGTGTAGGCGAGCAGCGGGACCTGCCGGCGGAACTTCAGCCCGTCGAGACGGCCGGCGCGAAGCAACTCCCACAGGATGTCCTCCGGCTTCGTCGAGTGCAGGCGCAGCTTCCTCGCGAAATCCTGTCGCTCCGTCGCCATCGTGCCTCGCTGGTCGAGGGGCCGACACCTCACCCCTGCCCCTCTCCTTACAGGAGAGGGGTTCCCCGCGCCTCACCGCGAAACGGGGATGCAAAACATCTTTATCCCCACCCTTCATCACCACCCCTATAATCCCTCCACCTCATCCCCGAGGGGCGGCCGTCCGGAGGCATGCTGGTGACCGGGATGGGGGCGGCGCCTGCGGCCGGGTTTGCACCCCGGTCCCGGGAGGCTTCGGGGCACCGCCCTGGGGGTACTATGGCCCCTGTGCGAGGAGCTCGCTGGAACGG
>LSIB01000159.1 GCA_001556025.1 Rhizobiales bacterium CCH3-A5 | reverse complement strand
GGCCGACCCCTCACCCCTGCCCCTCTCCCTCCGGGAGAGGGGTTCTTCCAGCGCCTCCCGCGCCTTTGCCGGCAACGCATCCACCCCCACCCGGAACCTATTCCCACCCTGCGGCGTTTTCACCGCACAGCCAGCGCGCCGCGAATGCGTCGCGGCGCTTGGGCTTCGGGGGGCCGGCTTCCGGCCGAGCAAAGGATTTATTTCATGTCCATTCTGATTTCGCTTCTGATCACCGTCCTCGTCATCGGCCTGGTGCTGTATCTGGTGCGTATGCTGCCGCTCGACGCTCAGATCAAGAACGTCGTCCAGATCATCGTCATCGTCATCGGCATCATCTCGCTGCTGCGCTACCTCGCCGTGTTCTGATCGCCTTGAAAACGCCGACGCGGGTCCATTCGGACCCGCGTCGTTCGTTCAGGGTCGCCGCGGCGGCAGCGCGCCGTGCTTCTGGCCGGGCGGCAGGCCTCGCGCCGGCGGGCGCGGCGGCAGTTTCCCATGGTTCTGCAACGCCGATGGCAGCGGGTTTTTCGGCGGTGGCGCGCCCGGAACGGGCCCATAGGCCATGTGAATGACCTCGAGAATCCAGGTTGTATTCACGTCGTACCGAAACGGCTTGGGATCCTGCGGGTTGTTGGGCGTCCTGTAGTTGCGCAGCAGCCTCTGCGCGAAGAAGAACCGGCCCTCTTCGGTGTTGCCGACGATCCCCCCGCTCACCGCCTGCTGCCAGAGGTGCGCCACCTGCTTCCTGTGCTCGGCTTTTTCGCTGATGTACTGGCGGGCTGCGGCATCGTTGGCCGCGTAGGCAGTCGGCTGGCTCCCCAGCAGGGACTTGATCCAGACGCCGCCGTTGGCGAGGAATTCATTGCCGTTGGCGCAGTGCTTGCCGATGAAATCGTAGACCAGCACGGTCTGGACGTTGACGCCCTGCATCATCAGCGCCTGCAGGAAGCTGACCAGATTCTTGGCGTCGGGCCGGTAATGGCCGCTGTCGTTGCGGACCCCGCGGATGTCGCCGTTCTCGATCAGGATCGTCCCGGCGCAGAGCACCGCGTCGCCAGCGAGATAGGACGAGTGATAGAAATTGGCGCCGTTGCCGGGGCTGGCGGCGCCCTCGCCGCAATGGTGGCGGGCCATGTAGAGGTCCCGGCCCATGCTCATGGCGAAGCCGCCCCATATCCCCCGCCCGAATACGCCGGCATTCGCCGCGCTCGCCGATTCGGCCGGAACGAGCCTCAGGCTGTCGATCTGCTTCTTCTCGCCGCTGACCAGCGCGCCTTTCTTGTTGCGGGCCGTGATCTCGCTGCCCTTGCCGGCCCAGTCGAACATGTAGGCCTTCCCCTTGCGGAAGGTGAGCCGGTATTTGTCGACTTCGGCCCGGCTCAGATAGGTCGCGAGGTTCCCGACGATATCTAAATGTTCGCCGTGATAGGACATCTTCCGCCCGAAATGCCGCTCCAGATACTCCGGCAGGGTGTTGATCGTGCAGGAGAGCATCGTCGCGAGCGAATGAGCGGTGAACTTGTAGAGTTCGTAGATCGCGGGCTGCCGGCCTTTGCTCATGCCGGGTTTACTTTTGTAGACTTTGAGCCAATAGTCCAGCGTGAAGAACAGGTCCGATTTCAACTGCAGCCGGGCGTAGCCGGAGCCACATGTCTCGTAGGCGCCGATCAGCTCGTCGATCCGGGTCAGGATCGTGTCGTCGCCGCGGCGCGCGAGCGAGACGCTGCTGTCCTTCTGCCATTGCGCGAGCGTCGGCGTGGCGGTGTAGGCCTTCGGGGTCGTCGCCATGTCCTGCCCTCTCCCCCGCGCGGTTTTCCCGCTCGTTGCCGTAGCGTTCGACAGTATTACGCGGAGTTATCTCCGCGCAATTGTTCCCTGCGGAACAGCGCCGGCTCGAGCGAATTGACGGCGGCGCGGCGCGCGTTCACACTCTCTTCCTGAGCGAAGGGTCCCGGACGCGCCAGTCCGGGGCCTTTTTCCATTGCAGCGACCGGACCAAGCGATGAACTCGCAGAACCGCACCACGCATACGCGCCTGACCTCGTACCCGGAGCCCGGCAGCGCCGCCTCCCGTTTCCCGATCCGCTGGGGCGCAGGCAGCGCAGCCGAGCGCGGCCCGATCATCGCCTCCACCACCGCGCCGGGAGACCGCAACGTCATCGGCGCGCATGGCGGCTCCTATTCGGTCTATCGCGCGCTCGCGATCTCGGCCCGCGCCATGAACCCCTCGCAGCGTCCCGACCTGCACAATACCCATCCGACGGCCGAGATCGCGCCGCAGCCGTCGTGGTTCGAGCCGGGCAAGATCGTCTCGCTCGATCCGTTCGGCCACCGCGTCGCGCAGGATTTCGGCGGGCTGATCGCGGAGGGCATCGACATCCGGCCGACGATCGCGGTCACTAAGGCGCGGTTGAACCTGCCGGAAATACTGGCCGCGATGGCGGCGCATCGCCTCGCACCCGACGAGCACATCCTTCATGCCTCAGGCGACATCTCCGTCACCAAGATCGCGGTCGACCCGGTCTGGCATCTGCCCGGCATCGCCGCGCGCTTCGGCACGAGCGAGAACGAGTTGCGCCGAACCCTGTTCGAGCAGACCGGGGGCATGTATCCCGAACTGGTGACGCGGCCGGACCTGCGCGTCTTCCTGCCGCCGATCGGCTCGATCACGGCCTATGTCATCGGCGAGGTCGGCAAGCTCGCGGACCGCAAAAGCCGGATCGCCTGCCGCGTCCATGACGAGTGCAACGGGTCCGACGTGTTCGGCTCCGACATCTGCACCTGCCGGCCCTATCTCGTCCACGGCATCGAGGAGGCGGTGAAGGAGGCCCAAGGCGGCGGCGTCGGGCTCATCGTCTACAACCGCAAGGAGGGCAGGGCGCTGGGAGAGGTGACGAAGTTCCTCGTCTACAACGCCCGCAAGCGCCAGGAGGGCGGCGATTCGGCCGCGACCTATTTCGAGCGCACCGAATGCGTCGCCGGCGTGCAGGACGCGCGTTTCCAGCAGTTGATGCCGGACGTGCTGCACTGGCTCGGCGTCACCCGGATCGACCGGCTGATGTCGATGTCGAACATGAAGTACGACGCCATGGTCGAGAGCGGCATCGAGATCGGCGAGCGCGTCGCGATCCCGCCCGAGCTGATCCCGCCCGACGCCTCGGTCGAGATGGAGGCCAAGAAGGCGGCGGGCTATTACGCGCCCGATGGCGCGCCCGGCGACAACGCGCTCAAGGCCACGATCGGCCGCGACCTCGACAAGTTCTGAGAGCGGTCGCCGAAGCCATGTCTGACCGCGATCCCGAGACTTTCCGGCCCCTGCTCAAGCCAGCCGCCGTCCGCGCCCGCGCGCAGGAAATGCTGGCGCTTGGCCATGCCGGCAAGCTGCTGCATTTCAGCGTCGATTCCGGCAGGCTGGAGGCTTGCGCCGACTACGTGCTCAACACGATCCGCGCGAACTACCCGGCGCTGGACATACCCTTCCATGCCCGCTGGCGCCACTTCAGCGTCGCCGGCGTCGATCGTTGGCAGGCGCTCGATGCGAAGGCGAACTTCGCCGACGCCCGGGCGCGCGGCCGGGCGGCCTATGATCTGGCCATCGTCAGCGTGCTGCTCGACGCCGGGGCGGGGCCGGATTGGCGCTATCGCGATGCGGAGACGGGTGCGCTCGTCGGCCGCTCGGAAGGGCTGGCGCTGGCCTCGCTCGACATGTTCGCCGCCGGGCTCTTTTCCAGCGACAAGAGCGCTCCTCTGCGGGCCGACGCCAACGCGCTGCGCCATCTCGATGCCGATGTGCTGGCGGCGGGCTTTCAGGCAGGGCCGGACAACCCGCTGCTGGCGGTGGAGGGCCGCGCCGCGCTGCTCAACCGGCTCGGCGAGGAACTGGAGCGGCAGGGTCTGAACCGGCCGGGCGATCTGTTCGACAGGCTCGCAGCCGTGGCCGACCATGGCTCGATCCGCGCCGCCCATATCCTCGGCGAGGTTCTGACGACCTTCGGCGGCATCTGGCCGTCGCGGCTGACATTGGCCGGCATCGCGCTCGGCGACACCTGGCGGCATCCTCTGATAGCCGCCGGCGAACCGACAGCCGGGCTCGTCCCCTTTCACAAGCTCTCGCAATGGCTCTCCTATTCGCTGATCGAGCCGCTGCAATGGGCCGGCATCGCTGTGGTCGATATCGACGACCTCACCGGCCTGCCCGAGTACCGCAATGGCGGGCTGTTTATCGACATGGGCGTGCTGACGCTGAAGGACGAGGCGGAGGCCGCGCGCGCCCATGAGCCCAGCTCGACGCTGGTGGTGGAATGGCGGGCGCTGACGGTGGCGCTGCTCGACGAGATCGGGGCGCTGGTGCGCAAGCGTCTCGGCCGAAGCCGCGAGGAACTGCCGCTGGCGAAGGTGCTGGAGGGCGGCACCTGGGCGGCTGGCCGGCGGATCGCCGCCGAAAAGCGTCCCGGCGGCGGCCCGCCCTTGACGATCGTCAGCGACGGCACGGTATTTTGAGACGTGAGCCGTCATTGCGAGCGAAGCGAAGCAATCCAAGACGGTTGAGCGAGACCCTTGGATTGCTTCGCTTGGCTCGCAATGACGGATTGGGACGACACAACAAGGGCGAACCGCATGACCACGCAAGCTGACGGCGTCACCGTCGTCGATCACCCGCTCGTCCGGCACAAGCTGACGCTGATGCGCGAGAAGGACCGCTCGACCAAGAGCTTCCGCCAGCTCCTCAACGAGATCGGCATGCTGCTCTGCTACGAGGTGACGCGCGACCTGCCGATCGAGATGGTCGAGATCGAGACGCCGCTGACGACGACGATGCAGCCGATCATCGCCGGCAAGAAGATGGTCTTCGCGCCGATCCTGCGCGCCGGCGTCGGCTTTCTCGACGGCATGCTGGAACTGGTGCCGGCCGCCCGCGTCGCCCATATCGGGCTTTACCGCGACCCGCAGACGCTGCAGGCGGTGGAATACTATTTCAAGGCTCCGTCGGATGTCGCGGACCGCATGATCGTGGTGATGGACCCGATGCTGGCGACCGCCAATTCCGCGGTCGCCGCGATCGACCGGCTGAAGGAGCGCGGCGCCAAGGATCTGCGCTTCGTCTGCCTGCTCGCGGCGCCCGAGGGCATCGCCCGCCTGCGCGGCGCGCACCCCGATGTCCGCATCTGGACGGCGGCGATCGACGAATGCCTCAACGACCACGGCTATATCGTGCCGGGCCTTGGCGACGCAGGCGACCGGATGTTCGGCACGCGGTGATCATCTCGCGCTCTTGATGGCTTTCATCAAGAACCTTTGAGGGACGCGCCGTTGGCGGCGCGCGGCGATGTGCCTAAGGTCGCGTCGCTCGCATTCGCGGGCGGTCCTGTCCATCCCGCCAGTCCCGAAAGCCACGCCCGATGTCCCTGACGATCTATGGCTGCTACCGCTCGCGCGCCTCGCGCAACATCTGGCTCGCCAACGAGATGGGGCTGGCCTTTGCCCACGTCCCGGTGATCCAGGTCTACCGCCTGCCGGACCCGGACGCGGCCGACGCGCCGCTCCACACGCAATCGCCGGAATTCCTTGCGGTCAACGCCAAGGGCCAGATCCCGGCGATCGACGATGACGGCTTCAAGATGCAGGAATCGCTGGCGATCAACCTCTATCTCGCCCGCAAGCATGGCGGCTCGCTCGCCCCGGCCAATGTGCAGGAGGAGGGGCTGGCGGCGATGTGGTCGCTCTGGGCCGCGACGAGCGTCGAGAGCCATGCGCTGAACCTGCTCTATCACATGGCGGCCTATCCGCCCGAGAAGCGCGATCCGGCGCTGGTCGAGGCGGCGCTGGCGGCGCTGCCGGCCCAGTTCGCCGCGCTCGATGCGGCGCTGGCCGAGGGCGGCGGATTCGTCATGGGAGGGCGCTTCACCGTCGCCGACATCAACGTCGCGGAGGTCGTCCGTTACGCCAAGCCGGCAACGCAGCTCTTCGACGCCGCGCCGCGCGTCAAGGCCTGGCTCGATGCGTGCCATGCGCGACCGGCCTTCCAGGCGATGTGGCAAGCGCGCGAGGCCGAGCCGGCCTGAGCACTCCGCGTAACCCACAGCCCTCATCCTGAGGAACAGGCCGCAGGCTTGCGTCCCGAAGGATGCTCCAGCTCGCACGGGAACCTTCCGGAGCATCCTTCGAGACGCCGCTTCGCGGCTCCTCATGATGAGGGCTGACAGTTGTCGAACCTCGCGGGAATCGGGTGGTGGCCGACAGCGCCCGGCCTCTACTGACGCAGGCTGACGTTCCAGCGAGGGCACCATCCCTAATGACCATGCCGACGCCTGCCTCTCCGCCACGCATGTCCGCCATCGACTGGCTCATGCTGGCTGCCCTCTCGGTGCTGTGGGGCGGCTCGTTCTTCTTCAACAAGCTAGCGCTGGCCCAATGGCCGCCGCTGCCGGTGCTGCTGGTGCGCGTCGGGCTTGCCGCGCTGGCGCTGCTGCTGGTGGTGCGGCTCGCCGGGCTCTCCATGGCGGTCGGCAGGCGCGCCTGGCTCGCCTTCTTCGGCATGGGCGTGCTCAACAACCTGATCCCGTTCAGCCTGTTCCTGTGGGGCCAGCAGCAGATCGCGAGCGGCCTCGCCTCTATCCTCAACGCGATGACGCCGATCTTCGCCGTCATGGTGATGCATGCCTTCGGCGGCGAGCGCGCCACGAGCGCCAAGATCGCCGGTGTCGTCGCGGGCTTCGCCGGCGTCGCGATCCTGATCGGGCCTGACGCGCTCTCAGGCCTCGGGCTCAACCTGCTGGCGCAACTCGCCTGCATAGCGGCGACGGTGTCCTACGCGTTTTCGGGCCTCTACGGCCGGCGCTTCCGCGAATTGCCGCCGTTGGTCACGGCCGCGGGTCAGCTCAGCGCCTCGACACTGATGACGCTGCCGATCGTGCTTCTGCTCAATCCGCCCTGGACCCTGCCGGTCCCGACGGGGCAGACGATCCTGGCGCTCGCCGGCCTCGCGCTGATCTCGACCGCGCTCGCTTATGTCATCTTCTTCAGGATCATGCGCTCGGCGGGGCCCAGCAATGTCATGCTGGTGACGTTCCTGATCCCGGTCAGCGCCATCATGCTCGGCGTCGGTCTGCTCGGCGAGGCGCTGCTGCCGCGTCATTTCGCCGGCATGGCCGCGATTTTCACAGGCCTAGCGCTGATCGACGGGCGGCTGTTCCGCAAGGTTCCGGCTCCGGCCTGAGCCGACAATTTGGGCAGCGGCTCGGCCACTTGGTTTATTGCCAATAAATTATGAATTGCTCTAGGGTCGATTCAGCGGCGGTAGCCGTTAGAGGCATAACCGCGAAGACTGGAAGATATCGGAAAAAACGATACGCCAGAAGGGGAGCGACGCGAAACCCATGGATGTTCGGCAACTGCGATGTTTCATCGCGGTGGCGGAGGAACTGCATTTCGGCCACGCGGCCGAACGGCTGGGCCTCGCGCCGCCAGCCCTGTCCCGCCAGATCAGCGCGCTCGAGGACGAGCTCGGCGTCGCCCTATTCACCCGCACGACGCGGCAGGTCGCGCTGACGCGCGCCGGGCTGATCATGCTGGAGGAAGCCAAGGCGATCCTGCTGCGCATGGAGCATGCCTCGCGGGCCGTGCGGCAGGCTTCGCTCTCCTCGGGCAAGGTGCTGCGCATCGGCGCGATCGACGCCGCCTCGTCCAGTTTCGTGCCCGAGGCGCTCGCAAAATTCCGCCAGCGCTTCCCGGCGATCGAGATCAAGTTCGTCGAGGCCATGACGGCCGCGCTCGTGCAGATGCTGGAGGCTGGCAAGCTCGACCTCGCCTTGACGCGCCCGCCGCGCAAGCCGACCGATTGCGCCTTCGAGGTGCTGCGCGTCGAGCGGCCGATCGTCGTGCTGAACGAGACCCATCCGCTGGCCGCTCGCGAGCACCTGACCATGCTCGATCTGGTGGGCGAGCCTTTCGTGGTGCCCTCCAAGCGCATCCGGCCCTTCGCCTACGACCTGGTCATGGCCTATTTCGAGAGCGTCGGCTCCGTGCCCAACGTCACCATCGAGGCGACCGAGAAGCCGGCGATGATGTCGGCGGTCGCCGCCGGTCTCGGCATGGCGCTGGCCCCGGACTGGGTCTCGCGTCTCAGCTTTCCCGGCGTCACCATGCGCCGGCTGCGCGGCGCGCTGCTCGATCCGCCGCCGCCGGGCGCGCTGGTCGGCATCGCCTGGCGTCCGCAGCAGAAGCTCGGCGCCCGCGACGACTTCCTCGCCATCCTGCGCGAGAGTGTCACCCTGATGGATGAGCGGCAGGTTCTGCCGTTCGCGCCGCCGCCGCCCAAGGCTGCGCGCAAATCCCTGCCCAAACCAGTGCCATCGCCCAAACGCGCCGTCCGGATCGCCGGATTGCAGCCCGGAGGATCTCTATGAGTCTGAACAAGATAGAACAGGCGCGCGGTCTGACAGTCCGCTCGCCGCAGGATCTGGCCGCCGGCATCTTCATGATCCTGCTCGCCGCGCTGGCGCTGTTCCTCGCCCGCGACCTGCCGCTCGGCACGCTGCGCCAGATCGGCCCCGGCATGCTGCCGAAATCCTTCGCGGTGATCTGTGCGGGGCTCGGCGTCATGCTGGCGCTGACGTCGCTGGTCTACAAGGGCGAGCAACTGCAGGGCTTCTCCTGGCGCGGCGTTATCTTCGTGCTGGGCGGGGCGGTGCTGTTCGGTCTGACCATCCGCGGCTTCGACATCGGGCCGCTCAAGGTGCCGCAGCTCGGCATGCTGGTCTCCGGTCCGCTCGTCGTCTTCGTCGCCGGCCTTGCGGCGGATGACCGAAGCTGGAAAGAACTGCTGATCTTCGCCGCCGCGATGACGACCTTCTGCGCGCTTCTGTTCAAATATGCGCTGGGACTGCCGATCCCGCTTGCGCCGTGGCTGCTGGGGGTCTGAGCCGATGGATGTCTTCACCAACCTCGCGCTCGGCTTCGGCGTCGCGCTGACCCTCAAGAACATCGCTCTGTGCTTCGTCGGTTGCCTCGTCGGCACGCTGATCGGCGTGCTGCCGGGCGTCGGCCCGATCGCCACCATCGCCATGCTGCTGCCGATCACCTTCGGGCTTGATCCGGTCGGCGCCCTGATCATGCTGGCGGGCATCTATTACGGCGCGCAATATGGCGGCTCGACCACGGCGATCCTGGTCAACATCCCCGGCGAGGCGACCGCCGTCGTCACCACGCTGGACGGCCACCAGATGGCCAAGCAGGGCCGCGCCGGCATCGCGCTCGGCACCGCTGCGCTCGGCTCCTTCTTCGCCGGCTGCGTCGCGACGGTGATCATCGCCGCGCTCGGCGCCCCCCTGACCAAGCTCGCCCTGCTCTTCGGCCCGGCGGAGTATTTCTCGCTGATGGTGATGGGCCTGTGCTTCGCGGTCGTGCTGGCGCGCGGCTCGATTCTCAAGGCCTTCTGCATGATCATGCTCGGCCTGCTGCTCTCCACCGTCGGCACCGATCTCGAGACCGGGCAGGAGCGCATGACCTTCGGATTCCCGCCGCTCGCCGACGGCATCGACTTCGCCGTGCTGGCCATGGGCGTGTTCGGCTTTGCCGAGGTGCTGCGCAATCTCGAAAATCCCGAGACACGCGATGTGGTGCGCGCCAAGATCGGCCGGCTCCTGCCGAACTGGGACGATATCAAGCAGTCGATCAAGCCAGTGCTGCGCGGCACCGCGATCGGCGGAACCCTCGGCATCCTGCCCGGCAATGGCGCGGTGCTGGGCCCCTTCGCCAGCTACACCGTGGAGAAGAAGCTCGCCAAGGATCCGTCCCGCTTCGGCAAGGGCGCGATCGAGGGCGTGGCGGGGCCGGAATCGGCCAACAACGCCGGCGCGCAGACCGCCTTCATCCCGCTGCTGACGCTCGGCATTCCGCCCAACGCGGTGATGGCGCTGATGGTCGGCGCGATGACGATCCACGGCATCATCCCCGGCCCGCAGGTCATGACCAAGAACCCCGACCTGTTCTGGGGCATGATCGCCTCGATGTGGATCGGCAATCTGATGCTGCTCGTCATCAACCTGCCGCTGGTCGGCCTGTGGGTGAAGCTGCTGCAGGTGCCCTACCGCCTGATGTTCCCGGCGATCCTGATCTTCTGCTGCATCGGCATCTACTCGGTGAACAACCAGCCGGTCGACGTCGCCTTCACGGCCCTCTTCGGCCTGTTCGGCTACATCCTGATCAAGCTCGGCTTCGAGCCCGCGCCGATGCTGCTGGGCTTCGTGCTCGGCCGCCTGATGGAGGAGAAACTGCGTCAGGCGCTGATCATCTCGCGCGGCTCGTTCATGACCTTCCTCGAGCGGCCGATCTCGGCCGGCTTGCTCGCCGTCGCCGTCATCGTGCTCGTCATCGCGCTGCTGCCGTCGATGTCGAAGAAGCGCGACGAGGTCTTCACCGAATGACGGGGTTGCCGGAACGCGGTTCCGACCCCAGTTTCCCCACCAACCGATCTCAGGGAGGATCATCCATGAAAAAGCTCACACTCGGCCTTGGCGTGGCCATCACGCTGGCTCTGACCAGCGGCGCCATGGCGCAGGCCTATCCGGCGCGGCCCGTCACCATGATCGTGCCGTTCGCGGCCGGCGGCCCGACGGACATCATCGCCCGCATCGTCGGCGACCACATGTCCAAGACGCTCGGCCAGCAGATCGTGATCGAGAACGTCGCCGGCGCCGGCGGCACCACCGGCATCACCCGCGCGATGACCGCGACGCCCGACGGCTATACCATCGCGATGGGGCATCTGGGCACCTTCTCGGCAGCGCCGGCGACCTATCCCGGCCTGAAATACGACCCGCTCAACGGCATGCAGACCATCGGCCTGGCCGGCGGCACGCCGATCCTGATCGTCGCCAAGAAGAACTTTCCGGCCAAGGACCTGAAGGAGTTCGTCGCCGCCGTGAAGGCCGCGCCCGACAAGTTCAACGAGGCCCATGCCGGCGTCGGCTCCGTTTCCTGGACGACCTGCACCCTGCTCAAGGGCGTGCTCGGCGTGCCCAAGCTCAACGCCGTCGCCTATCGCGGCACTGGCCCGGCGCTGAACGATCTCGTCTCGGGCCAGATCGACTTCATGTGCGACCAGATCGTCTCGGTTTCCGAGCAGATCAAGGCCGACACCATCAAGGCCTACGCCGTGGCCTCCGCCGAGCGTTCGCCGGCGCTGCCCAACGTGCCGACCACCAAGGAAGCCGGCCTGCCGGACTACCAGATCGAGGCTTGGAACGGCATCGCCGGCCCCAAGGGAATGCCGAAGGAGGCGGTGGACAAGCTGGTCGACGCGCTGAACAAGGCGCTGAACGACGAGCCCACCAAGAAGCGCCTGCTCGATCTCGGCGCCGTGATCCCGAGCGCCGAGGAGCGCACGCCCGCCGGCTTCCAGGCGTTGATCAAGCGCGACGCCGACAAGTTGACCCCGGTGCTGGCTGCCGCGCCGAAGTGAACTGACCGCTCATCGAATAGGAAAGGGCGCGCGTCGCGGGACGCGCGCCCTTTTCTTGTCCGCTCTCCACACCCTCCCCCGGCATCCCGGAGCTGCGCTTCGCTGCGTCGGGGATGACGGAGTGGTGTTGGAGCGACGAAGAGCCTTTACCCCGCCAGCACGCGCTGCGGCGGGAAGGTGATCTCGACCAGCGTGCCTTCTTTCTTGACGCTGGTGATCGTCATCGCGGCGCGGTTGGCCTCGACCAGCGCCTTGGTCAGCGGGAGGCCCAAGCCCGTGCCGCCCTTGCGCCGCGTCGTCGGGACCTGGCGGAACGGCTCCAAAGCGAGGGCGATCTCGTGGTCGTCCATGCCGATGCCGGTGTCGCGCACCCGCAGGATCGCCTCGCCCTGGTCGCCGAGCGCGGTCGAGACGATGACCTGCCCGCCCGCATCGGTGAACTTCACCGCATTCGATAGCAGGTTGATGACGATCTGCTTGATCGAGCGCTGGTCGGCGACGACCGGCGGCAGTTTTGGCGACAGCCCCGAGCGCAGCACGACCCGGCCGCGATTGGCCTCGGTCTGCAGCAGGCTCACCGTCGAAAGCGCGATCTCGTTGAGGTTGACGCTCTCGAAGTCGAGATCGAGCTTGCCGGCCTCGATCTTTGCCAGATCCAGCAGGTCGTTGACGAGACTGATGACGTAGCCCCCGGAGCTGTGGATGTCGCGCAGATATTCCTTGTAGCGCTCATTAGCGATCGGCCCGAAGCGCTCCTCCGCCATCACCTCGGCGAAGCCGATGATCGCGTTCAGAGGCGTCCTGATCTCGTGACTGATCTTGGCGAGCACGTCGGACTTCTGGGCGCTGGCCTTCTCGGCGCTCTTGCGCGCCTCGACGAGGTCGCTCTCGGTCTTCTTCCAGGCGGTGATGTCGCGCAGCACGGCGCAGAAGCGGCGCTCCGCGCCATGGGCGATCTGGCCCATCGTCATGAACAGCGGGATGCGCCCGCCCTGGCGCACGCGGCCGATGACCTCGCGCCCGTCATTCATCACCGAGGCGACGCCGCCGCCCTTGAGCCCTTCGAGATAGTCGAGCGCCGGTGCATGGCTTTCCGGCGCGAACAGCAGCGTGAAAAGCTCGCCCGTGACCTCGCGCTGGTCGTAGCCGAACAGCGCCTCGGCGGTCTTGTTGAGCGAGAGCATGCGGCCACGCTCGTCGACGGTGACGACGCCGTCGGTCGCGGTGTCGAGCATCGCGACGAGTTCGTCGATGCGGGATTCGCGCTGGTCGACATCGAGCCGCAGCGCCTGGACGCGCGCGGCGCTCTCGGCCTCCTCAGCCTCGAATTCGGCGGCGAGTTCCGCCTCTTCGGCTTCCTGCGGCGTCTGGACCTTGACCTCGCCGCCGCCATCGGGATGGCGGAAGGCCATCAGGGTCGCGGGCTCGCCGAGCCAGGACACGCTGGAGAGCACCGCATCGACGCTGACGAGATGGCCGAGCCGGTCGATCAGAATCATCGCGCCGCCATCGGTGCGGGAGGCTTCCTTGATCAGGCGACTGACGCTGCCCCCGGAAGCGAGATCGGCGAGATCGGCGTAGTCGAGCAGGTCGAGCAGCGTGCGGTTGGCGTAGAGCGCCTCGTCGCCGCGATTGACCAGCACCGCGATGGGCAGCCGGTCGAGCACGTCGGCGTGCGAATTGGGCAGGCGCTGGCGAGCGGGCTGAAGCGCCGAAGAGGCGGTGGCGTCCAGCGCCATGGCGTCGTCGCCAAGCGCTTCCAGCGCCGGGGCGGCGCTGGCCGGCGCGACGGCGGGCGTTTCGACGGCAGGAGCCGGCGCGGATTCGGCCGGGACCGGCGCCGCCGTGAGAGGCTCGCTGTCCTTCAGCCGCAGCGGCGCAGCCTGCGGCAGGCGCGGGCCCGGCTCGTCGTCGCCGGCGATGCGCGCGCCCAGCGCCTTGGCGATCTCGCGGAAGGCATTGCGCTCGGCCGAGCTGAGATTGGGTTTCGACGGTTCAAGCACGGGCCGGACGGCGGTGAGATGGCCGTTGCGCAGCGGCACGATGTTGGTGACGTCCGGGCGGGGAGGGGCCTCCGCGACCGGCGGCGCGGGCTCCTCCGCGGCGGCCTCGGCCTCGGTTGCAGCGGGCTCGTCGATGACGGGGACGGGCTCCTGCGCCTCCGATGCCGTGGCCTCATCGCCAGGAACCGGCTGGTCGGCTGCATCCGAAACGGTCTCGTCCGTTGCCGCAGCCGTCACCTCGGCGATGTCCGAGTGGATGTCTGCGAGTTCGGTTTCGTCAGGCGTTTCGGCTTCGATGGCCGGCTGGGCGGTTGCGGTAACGACCTCCTCGGTCTCCGCCTGCTCGCCAGTCTCCGCCTCGGCGGGCGCTTGCATCTCGTCGGCCTGCACGGTGTCGACCGGCTCCGCGACGGCTGGCAGCGACACATCCAGCGCGGCGAGGTCTTCCTCCGCGATCTCGGGGACGGCGTCGTGATCGGCAGGATCGGCCTGCGGCACCGCCGGCTGATGCGCCGGGAAAGGCTCGCGTTCCGTCAGACGGGCGAGTCCGAAGCCGCGAAAGCCGGAAACCTGCCGCGCGGCGTCGAGCACCGGCACGCCCGACAGTTCGACGCGCGCGCCCTCCGCGCCGGCGCCGGTGCGCCAGAGCAGGCCATGGCCGCTCCATGTCGCGGTGCCGGCAAGGCGATCGAGCAGCCCGCCATCGCGATCGACGACGTCGGTTTCGAGCAGGTCGCGCCAGCTTCGGCCCGGCAGCGCGGCGGCGGCATCGCGCCCCGTCAGGGCGGCGACATCGGGCGAGACGCTGGTCAGATGCCCTGCGGCGTCGCTCTGCCAGAGGAAGCGCACCAGCGCGCGGGCAGGCGCGGCAGGGACAGGCTCGGCCGCCGGCGTCTCGACGATCTCGGGCCCGGCGACGCTGGTCTGAGCCGCGAATTCGGGCTCGGCTGTCTCGGGAGCGGGCACGGCCACGCCCAGTCGGCGCATCTCGGCGGCGGGCACCGCGATCGCCAGCACCGCCTGACCATCATCGCCGTCGAACAGCCGGCAGCCGCAGGTCACGGGCGTCGCGGTGAATCCGGACGTTAGTCTGAGCCGTTCAAGCCGCACGCCTTCGCGAGAGGCGAGGCCGCCGGCGAGCGCGCCGAAGCGCTGTCGGGTCGCGGGCGGGAGTTCGGCGTCGAGCCCGTCGCGGCCGAGCAAGGCGAGGCCGGCGGCGTTGGCATAAGCGGCCCTCTGGCTGTCAGCGTCCCAGACCAGCAGCGCGCCGCCGGCTGCGAACCCGGCAAGCCCGGCGTCCTGCGCCGCGGCGACGCCGATCCGCGCCCAGTCCTGTCGCGCTCCGCTCATGGCTGCCCGTCGCCCGTCCGTTCGTTCGATTCAGCCGATATGGCTAACAACTGTTTAATAACCCCGGGCGGATTGCAAATCCATGGAACCTCACCCGCCCTCCCGCGTCTCATCGAAACAGCGTTAACGTGCGGGTGCGGCCTTTGCGCGCGCCATTGTCATCGCAGCGCAACAATGATATTGCACTGCACAATCGCCGCTGAGCGATGGACATAATTCAACCGGAGGATGACCCTGATGAACGGCAAGATCCCCTACGAAGTGCCGGCCGAGATGCGCGATTTCGCCGAAAAGAGCGTCGATCAGGCCCGGAAAGCTTTCGACGGCTTCATCGGCGCGGCCCAGAAGGCCGTCGACACAGCCCATGGTTCGGCCGAGTCGGCCCGCATCAACGCGCAGGACGTGACCCGCAAGGCGATGAGCTATGCCGAGACCAATGTCGCGGCCGCGTTCGACCTCGCCCAGAAGCTGGTCAAGTCCAAGGACATGACCGAGATCATGCAGCACCAGTCCGACTTCATGAAGGCGCAGATGGCCTCGCTGCAGACCCAGCTCAAGGAAATGGGCGCCGTGGCGCAGGACGTCGCGGCCAAGGCGGCCGAAACGGCAGCCAAGGCGACCAAGATGAAGTGAGCCGCCGCGGCGCGTCAGCGCCGCGACCCGGCTACCGAGAGTGACCATGACACAGGCCGGGCATTCTGCCCGGCTGCCAGCATTTCGATCGCAACCAGCATTTCGATCGCAGAAGGAGACCCGTGATGGCCGATCCCGCCGACACCAAGCCCGCTCCGAGCCAGCCCGCCGCCAGCAAGGCTCCCGCCAAGGCCCCGATCAGCCTTGCCCCGGTGACAGCCATGACGCGCTCGGCCAGCGTCGAGACCAGGCCGGCGGAGACGAAGCCGACGGACAGCAAGCCTGCGCCGACGCCCGTCGCCGCCGCTCCGAAGTCTGCGCCAGTCGTCACGTCGGCTCCCAAGCCCGTGGCGGCTGCGCCCGCAACCCCGACCGCCGCTCCAGTGGCGAAGGCTGAAGCCGCTCCGGCCAAGCCTGCGGTCGCAAAAGCCAAGGAGAGCGCTGCCCCGGTTAAGGCCGCTGCGCCTGCCAAAGCGAAATCCGCCAAGCGCGTCGCGCCCGCCAAGGCACGCATCCAGAAGGTCCCGGCCGCCGCGCGGGCTGCTGCCGCCAAGGGCGCGAAAGCGTCCGATTCCGTGGCCAAGGCCGTTGCCTCCGCTCCCGCCAAGGCTGTCGAGGCCGCAAAGCCGGTGGTTGCCGCAAGCGTCGCCGCGACGCGCAAGGTCGCTGAAACCGTCGTCGCCAGGCAGGTCGCCATGGTCAAGGACGCGGCGGCGGTCGCCAAGGTCGCCCCCGTCGCCAAGGCTTCCCCGCTTGTCAAGGCTGCGCCGCTTGCCGTGCCGGCGCTACCCGAGATGCCCGATTTCGTCGGCGCAATGCTGAGCCGCACGCTGGTGCTGACGAAGACCTTCGGCGCTTTGCAGGCCAGCATGCTCGACCATGCCTGCGCCGAACTGAAGGCCAAGCTCGGCGAGGCCGAGACGCTGGCGCGCACCCAGAGCGCGGCCGACGCGGTCGCGCTGCAGGCCAAGGCGGTCCGTCGCGGCTACGAGGCGCATGCGGCCCATCTCAAGGAGATCGCGCAGATCGCCGGTTCGTCCCTGCGGGTCTGAGATTTCCGAGCCCGACATGAGGCCAGGAAAATCGCCGCATTACGCGGTTGCAATCGCGCGGCGTCGGTTCTAGGTTCCGCGCCGCCGCTGATCGTGCCTTGGATGGTGCGGTCGCCAGGGTGCTGCATGCAGCCATAGCTCAGTTGGTTAGAGCGCTAGATTGTGGATCTAGAGGTCCCCCGTTCAAGCCGGGGTGGCTGTACCACCCTGAACATCGCGAGCCGTCCGCGCAACGCGAGGCCCGCGCTCTTGAAGCCGGCAGGTTCCGTCGCCATTTGATTGCCATGCGGAAGGGTTCGCCTTTCGCTCCGGGGTGCTGCGGCCAGCGGGTTCCGGACGATCAACGAGGCGCCTTTCGGGGGCTTCCGACGTGACGCGCACGCCAAGATGACACGTACGCCAAGCCTGTCCCATCCGTTCCTGCTCGGCTTCGACGATATCGAGCGCGCGCTGGAGCGGGTCGCCAAAGGCGGCAGCGAAGGCTATCCGCCCTACAACATCGAGCGGCTGGTCAGGACGCAGGACGAACCTGACCGTTTGAGAATTACCCTCGCCGTCGCAGGGTTCGCGCGAGACCAGCTCGAGATCACGCTGGAAGAGAACCAGCTCTGTATTCGGGGCCGGCAGAGCGACGACAAAAACCGGCAGTTCCTGCATCGCGGCATCGCCGCGCGCCAGTTCCAGCGGGCGTTCCTGCTGGCAGACGGCATGCAGGTGCTGGGGGCCGATCTGTCGAACGGCCTGCTCGCGATCGATCTCGTGCGGCCGGAACCGGAACGGCTCGTCCGGCGTATCGATATCGTGAGCCGGGATTGAGCGCAGACCGGCGGCGTGAGCGCGGATTTTGCATCCGTTCATCAGTGCCGTCGTACAATCGAAGATCGCCATTCGCACTGCTCTGAAGGAGGGCGCGATGAACGAAGACAGAGACATGATCCAGACCAACCCGCTGAGCCCGGCCGAATTCGCCGCGCTGGGCACGGGCGAGGTCGCCTATCTCAAGCCGATGAGCTCGGAAGAGTTGGTGCGAATCTTTCCGCAGGCTCCCCAGATCAAGCCTGGCCTGCAGCTCTTCGCGCTGCTCTCGGCCGATGGAGCGCCGATCCTGGTGACCGATTCGCGCGAAGCCGCGACCGCCAACGCCTGGGAACACGATCTCAGGATGGTCAGCGTCCATTGACGCTGCGCTCAGGCGGCGTCCGTGATCCTGCCGACCGCGTCCTGCAACCGCGCCAGGTCGGCCGGACCGGACAGGCGGTGATCGCCGTCCCTGACCAGCGTCAGCACCACCGGATCGCCGGTCAGGTGCTCGACCAGCTTGAGCGCCTGCCGCCACGGTACATCGGGGTCGGCCATGCCCTGCAGGATATGGACCGGGCAGCCCGTCCGGATCTCGGCCCCGAACATCAGGTTTCTGCGTCCGTCCTCGATGAGCGCGCGCGTGATCGGCGTCGGCTCGCGCGAATAGGCCGATGGGCGCATCCACACCCCGTCGCGCATGATCGTCTCGCGGATGCTGGCGGGCATCTGCGCCCACATCAGCTCCTCGGAAAAATCGACGGCGGGCGCGATCAGCACCATGCCGGCCGGTGCGAGCGCGGTTCCGAGCAACTGGCGCGCGGCGAGCAGCGCGATCCAGCCGCCCATCGAGGAACCGACCAGCACCGGCGGCTGCCGGCAATGCGCGGCGATCACGGCCAGCGCGTCGTCGCGCCAGTCCGAAAGCGTCCAGCGCGCGAAGTCGGAACCGCTCTCGCCATGGCCGGCATAGTCGAAGCGAACAAAGCCGCGCCCGTGGCTGAGCGCCCAGTCGGCCAGCGCTTCCGCCTTGGTCGCGCGCATGTCGGAGCGGAAGCCGCCGAGCCAGATGACGGGCGAGCCTTCGCCGGGCTGAACGAGGCAGGCGAGCCTGCGCCGCCTGTCGCCGTCGCCGATCTCCAGCCATTGCGGCGGCTCGTCATGAGCGCTCGGATGTCCGGCCACGCCAAATCTCCTGTGACGAATCTGTCCAACAAGGCGAATATAGGCTGCGGCAGCGCGCCGCGAGTGGTCATACTGCGGAATACCAGAGCGAGCATCCTGACCCGGTGACCTTCTCCATGCAGCCCGGCGCGCATCTGACGCTGCCCTCGACCGATATGCATCCGCTCGGCGGCCGCACCATCCTGCAGATCATCCCCGATCTCGATGCAGGCGGGGCCGAACGCACGGCGGTCGACATCGCCAAGGGCCTGACCGAGGCCGGCGCGCGGGCGCTGGTCGCGACCGAGGGCGGGCGGTTGGTGGCCGAGCTGCAGGCCAAGGGCGGCGTCTGGCTGCCTTTCCCGGCCGCCACCAAGAACCCGGTCGCCATGGCCCTGAATGTCGGCCGTCTGGCGCGGCTCTGCCGCGACGAGGGTGTCGAGCTCGTCCATGCCCGCTCGCGCGCGCCGGCCTGGGTGGCGCTGGCGGCGACGCGGCGGCTCGGCCTGCCCTTCGTCACGACCTATCATGGCTCCTATGCCAGCCGCTCGACCGTGAAGGCGCTCTACAATTCGGTAATGGCGCGCGGCGACGTCGTCATCGCCAACTCGGGCTATACGGCGGAGCTGATTCTGGCCCGGCACGGCTTCGCCCGCGAGCGCATCCGCATCGTCCATCGCGGCACCAATTTTTCCGCCTTCGCGCCCGCCGCCGTGACGCCCGAGCGGGTGCAGGCGCTGCGCAAGACCTGGGGCGTCGAGCCGCATCAGCGGGTCGTGCTGCTGCCCGGCCGGCTGACCGGCTGGAAGGGTCAGCGCGTGCTGATCGAGGCCGCGCGCCTGCTGCGTGACGGCGGCGACGGCGACACCGCCTTCATTCTCGCGGGCGATCCGCAGGGGCGCGACGGCTACGTCAAGGAACTCGACCAGCAGATCGCGGCTGCGAACCTGAAGGACCGGGTCAAGCGCGTCGGCCATTGTGCCGACATGCCGGCCGCACTGCTCTGCGCCGCCGTCGTGACGGTTCCCTCGACGGAGCCCGAGGCCTTCGGACGCGTCGCGGTCGAGGCGCAGGCGATGGGCGCGCCCGTCATCGTCTCGGATCTCGGTGCGGTGCCGGAAACAGTTCTGGCCCCGCCGCAGACGCTGCCCTCCGAACGAACCGGCTGGCGCGTGCCGGCCGGAGACGCCGCGGCGCTGGCGGCGGCGCTGGGTGAGGCGCTGGCCCTGCGGCCCTCGGCCCGCGACGCGCTGGCGCGCCGGGCCCGCCTGCATGTCGAACGGCATTTCTCGCTGGAAACGATGGTGGCGCAGACGCTCGATGTCTACTGCGCGCTGCTGGAGAGATAGGGTTGTCGGCAGCCGGGACGCCGAAAGAGCCATCCCGATGGCCTTCCGATCGTCGCCGATTGCCGCTTTCCATTGACATCGCGCCTCTTTGTGCAATGTGTCTGCGCAGAGGCGCTGCAAACGCCAATCACAGGAGAATACCACCATTCGTCGTCCGTTCCGTGCTGCCCCGACCCCGACCAAAGACGGCCCGCGCTCCAACCGCGATATTCGTGGCGTCCGCGATGTCCAGCTCATCGACGATACCGGCGCCAACCGTGGCGTGGTCTCGTTCTTCGAGGCCCTGAAGATTGCCGAGGATGCCGGTCTCGATCTGGTCGAGATCGCCCCCAATTCCGTGCCTCCCGTCTGCAAGATTCTCGACTATGGCCGCTTCCGCTTCCTGGAGCAGAAGAAGGCGGCCGAGGCGCGCAAAAAGCAGCGCACCATCGAAATCAAGGAGATCAAGCTCCGGCCGGGCATCGACAAGCACGATTACGACGTGAAGATGAAGGCGATGCATGGCTTCTTCGAGGAGGGCGACAAGGTCAAGGTGACCCTGCGCTTCCGCGGCCGCGAAATGGCCCACCAGGATCTCGGCGTGAAGGTGCTTGAGCGGGTCAAGGGCGATCTCGTCGACGTCGCCAAGGTCGAGAGCGACTGGCAGCTCGAGGGCCGCCAGATGGTAATGGTGCTCGCGCCGAAATAGGGCGTAACGGCGGTCGACGTGACGCCACTCGCGCCATGCGATTTCAACCAGGCCCGGCCCCTGCGCCGGGCCTTGTCATGTCGGGGGCGGCGATGCTTCGATCCGATGGTTCGGATCGTCGTGAAAGCCCCGCCCATGCCCCAGCCCAGCCTCACCCATCAGCGCCGCGACCTCGCCGCCGCGCTCCGTCTCGCCGCGAAGTTCGAGCTGAACGAGGGCATCTGCAACCATTTCTCGGTCGCGCTGCCGGACGCCGCCGATGGCGGCGCGCGCTACCTCATCAACCCCTATGGCGTCCACTGGGCCGAGATGAAGCCCTCCGACCTGTTGCTGATCGACGACAAGGGCGTCATCCTGGAAGGCGAGGGCGAGGTCGAGGCGACCGCGCTCAACATCCATGTCGCCGCCCACAAGGCCAATCCGCGCCATGTCGCGGTGCTGCATGTCCACATGCCCTACGCGACCGCGCTGACCATGGTCGAGGGCGGCCGGCTGGAGATGGCGCACCAGACCTCCTGCCGGTTCCATGGCCGCACGCTCTATGTCGATCATTTCGGCGGGCTGGCGCTCGACGCCGACGAGGGCGAGGCGATCGTCGCTGCCAACAAGGCCGATGCGGGGGCAGACATCACCTTCCTCGCCCATCACGGCGTCACCATCGGCGGCCCATCCGTCGCGGTCGCCTTCGACGATCTGTATTTTCTCGAGCGCGCCTGCAGGCAGCAGGTGCTGGCGATGTCGACCGGCAGGCCGCTCAGGCTGATCCCGCAGCAGGAGATCGAGGCCACGGCGCGCGAATGGCGGCAGGTGCTGGTCTACCAGTCCGAGAAGCACTTCGAGGCGCTGCGGCGGATGGCCGGCATCTGACTTAGCGTCATGATTGCAGGTTGCCAGGCTCGCCGCCTCGGCTAGGCTCCCGAGCTTCGGGCTCGGGGGAGTGGACCATGATCATCACGCATTTCGGCAGCCGTCTGGCGCTTCTGCTGGCGTTCACGCTGCTGCCCTCGCTCGTCATGGCGCAGGCCAAACCCGATGACAGCAAGATTGATCTCAAGCTGTTCGACAAGGCCGAGGTGGATCGCTCGAAGGGCTGTTCGGTCGCCCTCTGGCAGGCCAATCGCGATCCGGAGAAGGACCGCTACGCCTTCGTCTTCACCGAGGCGCTGACCGGCCAGAACAATGCCCGCCAGCCGGCCCGCATCAAGATCGGCGAGCAGGTGCTGACGCTGACCCGCGTCGCTGTCGGCGGCAAGGCCGGCGGCTACGGGCTTTATCCCTACCAGCTCTACAAGCTCTCGCAGGGCGAGGGTTTCGCCGTGCTGGAGCTGAAGCTCGGCGAGATCGAGGGCGAGGCGGTCGAGATCGAGAGCGGCTCGCTGGTGCTGAGCCTGCCGGGCAAGCAGCAGTTCAAGGCCTCGGTCAAGGGCGGCGCCGGCTGCATGAGCGCCGCCGCGCCGCCGCCTCCGGCTCCGCCCGCCCAGACCGCGACGCCCGCAGGCGGCGTGCCGGCGCAGTTCACCCGCTATCAGGTCAGGCCGGCCCAGGTGCCGCGCGCCGTGCTGACGCAGGCCGAGAAGCGCTTCGGCTGCAACCCCGAGATCATGAAGGCCGGCGTCACCGGCTTCCAGATGTCGGAGGAATCGGCGATCTGGGAAATCCGCTGCCAGATCTTCAACATCCAGGGCAATTCCGTCTTCGCGCTGGTTTACCTGCCCGACCCGGCCCAGAATCTGAGCTTCCTGACATTCAAGGCCCCGCCGGGGAAGAAGCGCACCAGCGAGCCCGCCGAACTGATGTCGCCAAGCTGGGACGTGAAGACCCGCACCGTCACGGGGATCGCGCTTGGCCGCAGCGCGGGTGATTGCGGCGTCTATGAGCGACACCGCGTCAACGAGGCGGGCGAATTCGTCCTCGTCGAATATCGCGAGAAAGAGGCCTGCGACGGCAAGACGGTGAAGCCCGAGCAGTTCCCGCTGGTCTATCGCGGGCGGTAGCGCCGAGCGGCGCGATGCGACTTAGGCTGCGAGGCCCAGCAGCGCCCGCGCCTCGGCGACGGTTGCGGGCCTGCGGCCATATTCCGGGCAGAGATCGACGATGCGCTTGACCAGAGCGGCGTTGGAGGGCGCGAGCGTGTCGCGGTCAAGCCGGACATTGTCCTCCAGCCCCGTGCGGCAATGGCCGCCGAGCTCGAGCGACCAGCGGTTCAGCGTGATCTGGTCGCGCCCGATGCCCGCTCCCGTCCAGGTCGCGTCCGGGGCCAGCCGCTTCAGCGTCGCGATGTAGAACTCCAGCGAGGGACGATCCACCGGCATGGCGTTCTTCACGCCCATGACGAATTGCACGTGAAGCGCCCCTTTGATCGCGCCGGCGATCCCCATCTCGACCGCCTTGAACAGCATCGACAGGTCGAAGGCCTCGATCTCCGGCTTGACGCCATGACTGAGCATTTCGGCCGCCAGCCAGTCGACGAGGTCGGGGCTGTTCTCGTAGACGCGGGTGGGGAAATTGCAGGAGCCGGTTGAGAGCGAGCACATGTCGGGCCTGAGGGGGATCATGCCGCCACGCTCGCGGCCTGCGCCCGAGCGTCCGCCGGTGGAGAGCTGCACGATGATGCCCGGGCAGTGCTTGCGCAGGCCCTCAAGCAAACGGCCGAAGCGCTCGGGGTCGGAGGTCGGCGCGCCCTCGTCGGTGCGGACATGGCAATGGGCGAGCGTCGCACCCGCCTCGAAGGCCTCATGCGTCGATTCGATCTGCTCGGAAATCGAGATCGGCACGGCCGG
The DNA here is from genome assembly GCA_001556025.1 of Rhizobiales bacterium CCH3-A5. GTDB lineage: Bacteria > Pseudomonadota > Alphaproteobacteria > Rhizobiales > Beijerinckiaceae > Allobosea. The sequence continues at coordinate 55,713 of LSIB01000159.1, read as the reverse complement.
GTTGTCGCGCTTGGTCGGCAGCGAGCCGGTGATGGCGACGGTGATGATGCAGGGGTTCATGGGAGCTTGGCCGCTTTCAGTGACGATTTGATACGACCTGATTAAGGCCCGGTCGGCGTCGCAGGAACAAGAGGAGGCTGAGCCGCGGTCCGGTTCACGACCGCCGCTCTCTCCGATAGCGGGTCGGACTGAGGCCTAGCGTTTTGCGGAACACGGCAGCGAGCTGACTGGGATCGTCATAGCCGACGGTGGCGGCAATATCCGTGATCGACATCTCGCTGTCTTCGAGCAGTTCTCTCGCCCGCTCGATGCGACGCGCGAGCCTCCAACGGTGTGGTGGCAACCCCGTCGACACCTTGAACGCGCGACAGAGATGGTAGGCAGCCAGGTCAACCAGCGCCGCAAGTTCGGCCAACGAAACGTCGTCGGCAAGGTGATCAAGCAGGTGATCGCTGACACGCTTGAGCTGCCTCGGCGTGAGTCCGCCAGTTGCCATCGCGGGACTGGAATCGGCGGCGAGGCTGAGTTCCGCAAGGATGAAGTTTGCCAACGCTTCGGCGTAGAGGCGCGGCCCCGCCTGCGCCGCTGCGGCCAGCAACCATGCGCGATCGAGCACGGGCTGGATCGCAGGCAGGAAAAAATGCCGTTGATGAAGGCGGCCGAAATCATAGACCGCGCGGCCGTTTCGAAACTGGGCGGCAGCGTCGCGATACCGTTCTGCGCTAAACGAGAAGCACCTGGTGACGTGCTGGTTCTCGACCCTGATGTCGGTGGCGACGTCCGGCGGGATCAGGAGAAGACCGCCTTTCGGGGTCCGGTCGGCGAACCGACCGGCGCCGAGGTTCGAGGTGTGACGGATGCCGGCCTGAACAGCCATGACCAGCACCAGATCGCCAGTGGCAGGATCAGACATGTCGCCGGCGGGCTGTTTGGCCTCGATCATCGAGATGGCGTCTCCAAGACCGCGGCGGCTGACGATATACGGCGCAAGCCTGCCCGTGCTGTACCAATCTGCATGAGAGACGAGGCTCATCACAGTCGCTCCCGCCGTTTGCACGTCGAGCGTCTGAGCGGCGCTCTTGATCGGCATCCGCTGACGCGCGCGCCCGGCTTCAGCCTTCGCACCGTGTCGCGGGGGCATGGCGCTGCACTGCTCCCAGACATTGGCTCCTCCGCCTTCAGCACTCGGCCACCCCTGGAAAGCCGGGCCGCACGCTGAAAATACAACAACGCGTCTCGACTGACGACAAGGGCGCACGGGCGCGGCCGGGCACACGCGCTAGCTTGGGCGAGAGTTCACAACATCGGAGGACCATTATGAACCAGGAGCTTGATCTCGCCCGGCGAACCGTTGTTGGCGCGCTGGCGTTGGGTGCCGCGGTTTCCGCCAGCGGAGCTGCCGTAGCCAACACGCTGACGCCGGCCAGTCTCACCGGCCCCGCCAACGCAGCCGGACGGTTTGCCGGAAAAGTCGTGCTCGTCACGGGGGCGACCTCCGGCATCGGCAGGACGACCGCCGAGGCCTTCGCCCGCGAGGGCGCGCGCGTCGCTTTCTGCGGCCGGCGTCAGACGCTGGGACGCGAGGTCGAGGCCGGCATTGGCGCGATAGGCGGCAAGGGGCTCTACATTCCCGCCGACGTGCGCAAGCATGACGAGATGAAGGCGCTCGTCGATGGCGCGGTCGCCGCCTTCGGCCATATCGACATTGCCTTCAACAACGCCGGCATCTTCATGACGCCGGCCGAAATCCAGGACATGGCGGTCGACAATTTCCTCGACATCATGCTGACCAACGCCGCAGGCGTCTTCTATGCGATGAAATACGAGGTTCCGGTGATGCGCGCGCGCGGCGGCGGCGTGATCGTCAACATGGCGTCCGTTGCGGGTCACAAGGCCTGGCCGAACACCGCAGCCTACAACGCCTCAAAGCATGCCGTCATCGGCATGACGAAGGCCGTGGCGGTCGCGAACGCGAAGCACAATATCCGCGTCAATTCGATCAGCCCTCTCGCCGTCGACACGCCGCAACTGCGCGAGAGCTTCGCTTACCAGAAGGTGACCTACGAACAGGCCGCGCCGACCTTCGTAACGCCCCGCATCATGACCGCGGACGAGATCGCGCGCACTGTGATGTTCCTGGCGTCCGAGGAGGCGACGAGCGTGACGGGGATGGACCTCGACGTCACTGGCGGGCAACTCGCCTGATCGGTCGGCGCGGCTCCGGGCGCGCCCTTGCCACCCCCCACCTTTTCTGTCATATGCGCGTCCTTCGATCGCCCGGCTGATAAGGGCTGCCGTGGCGATCGTTCTTTGCTTCCAGCAAGCAAAATTGAAGCGGCGCAATTCGCGCGCTCGCGACCTATGAGGAGCCGAAATGCCCAAGATCAAGACGAAGTCGAGCGCCAAGAAGCGCTTCAAGATCACCGGAACCGGGAAAGTGCTCTACGCACAGGCCGGCAAGCGTCACGGGATGATCAAGCGGACCAACAAGCAGCTCCGCAATCACCGCGGCACCAACGTCCTTTTCGAGGGCGATGCGGCCAACGTGAAGAAGTATTTCCTCCCCAACGGCTGACGCCCCCTAACCTTTCCGGAGATCACACATGGCTCGCGTGAAACGGGGCGTAACGTCCCACGCCAAGCACAAGAAGACACTCAAGGCCGCCAAGGGTTTCTATGGCCGCCGCAAGAATACGATCCGCGCCGCCAAGGCGGCCGTCGATCGCTCGATGCAGTATGCCTATCGCGACCGCAAGAACCGGAAGCGCTCGTTCCGCGCGCTCTGGATCCAGCGCCTCAACGGCGCGGTGCGCGAGCACGGCCTGGTCTACTCGGCCTTCATCAACGGCCTGACCAAGGCCGGTATCGAGCTCGACCGCAAGACCCTCTCGGCCATGGCGATTGACGATGCGGCCTCGTTCGCCGCGGTTGTCGAGACGGTCAAGGCGGCGCTCGCCGCCGCCGAGCAGAAGGCGGCTTGAGCGGTTTTCGCCTCTGACGAACGGAAAAAGGCCGGCGGTGACGCCGGCCTTTTTTGTTGGTCAGTCTCCGTCATCGCGAGCGCAGCGAAGCAATCCAAAGGGTTGCGCGAAACGGTGGATTGCTTCGCTGCGCTCGCAATGACGGCCGCACCTTACCCCCGCAGCGTGGCCCCGTAGCGCTTGGCCATCTCGGCGACGATCCTGGCGCCGATCGCCTCGATTTCGGCCTCTGTCAGCGTCTTCTCCTGCGGCTGCAGCGTCACCGCCAGCGCGACCGATTTTTTGCCCGCCTCGACGCCCGGCCCCTCATAGAGGTCGAACACCGACACGTCGGCGATCAGCGCGCGGTCGGCATTCTGCGCGCTCTTCATCATCTCGCCGGCCGCGACGGATTTCTCGACGATGAAGGCGAAATCACGCGTCACCGGCTGGAAACCTGAGAGCACCAGCTTCGGCTTGACCTTGGTCGGTTTGGCCTTCGGCAGGGGCAGCGCATCGAGATGGATCTCGAAGGCGACCAGCGGTCCCTTGACGTCGAGCGTCTTGAGGATGCGCGGATGGACCTCGCCGAACGCGCCGATCACCACCTTGGGGCCAAAGCGCAAGGTCGCAGAGCGGCCGGGGTGGGCCCAGTCGGGGCCACCCGCCACGATCTGCAGGCCGCCCACGGGCACGCCTAGCCCGGCGAGCAGGCCCATGACGTCGGCCTTTGCGTCGAGCGCATCGGTGGGCTTGCCTGCGCCGTCCCAATGCCGGCCGACGCCGTCCAGCCGCGCCGTGCCGCGCCTCAGGCCGCTCGCGGCGATCACCTGGCCCTCGGGCTCGTCGCTCTGGAACACCTGCCCGACCTCGAACAGCGCGATGTCGCCAAGTCCCCGGTCGGCATTGACTTGCGCCGCCCTGATCAGGCCCGGCAGCAGCGAGGGCCGCATGTCGGAGAGATCGGCAGCGATCGGATTGGCCAGCGCCAGTGTGGGCGAGCCGCCGCCGAACAGTTTTGCAGCGTCCTTCGCGATGAAAGACCAGGTCACGGCTTCGACCAGGCCGCGACTGGCGAGCAGGCGCTTGGCGAGGCGCGTCCGTTTCTGCAGCGCGGTCAGGACCGGCTTGATCACTTCATCCTTGATGCGCGGCAGCGGCGTCGAGACGACACGGTCGAGCCCGGCGATGCGCAGGATCTCCTCGACGAGATCGGCCTTGCCCCCGACATCGCCGCGCCAGGGCGGGGCCACGACCGTGACGCGCTCGCCCGCGCCGGAAACCTGAAAACCAAGCGCGGTCAGCGCGGCCTGCATCTCGCTCTGCGGCAGATCGAGCCCGGTCAGGCGCTTGACCTCCGACCAGGGAAAATCGATCGCGAGGGCGTCGTCGGGCGGTTCGCCGGCGAAGACCATCTCGGAGGCCTCGCCGCCGCAGAGTTCGACGATCATCGCGGTGGCGAGATCGAGTCCGGGCTTGCAGAAGGCGGGATCGACGCCGCGCTCGAAACGGTAGCGCGCATCCGAGTTGATGCCGAGCGCGCGGCCCGAACGGGCAATGTTGAGCGGGTTCCAGAGCGCGCTCTCGACCAGCACGTCGGTCGTGGTCTCGTCGCAGCCCGACGCCTCGCCACCCATGATGCCGGCGAGCGACTCGACGCCGTGATCGTCAGCGATGACGACCTGCTCGTTGCTCAGCGCATAGGACTTGCCATCCAGCGCCAGAATGGTTTCGCCGGCCTTGGCGCGGCGGACGACGAGGTTTCCGGCGACCTTGGCCGCGTCGAAGACGTGCAGCGGCCGGTTGCGGTCGAAGGTCATGAAGTTGGTGATGTCGACCAGCGCGTTGATGGGGCGCAAGCCTATCGCGCGCAGCCTTGCCTGCAGCCACTCCGGCGAGGGGCCGTTCCTGACGCCGCGCACGAGCCGCAGGGCGAAGGCCGGGCAGAGCGCCTTGTCTTCGGGCGTGAAATCCAGCGTCACCGAGACGGGGCAGGGGAAGGAGCCCCGGGTCGGCGCGACCGAGGGCGTCTTCAGCGCGCCGAGGCCGGCGGCGGCGAGGTCTCGTGCGACGCCGGCGACTCCGAGCGCATCGGCGCGGTTGGGCGTCACCGCGATCTCGATCACCGCGTCGTCGAGGCCGGCATAGGCGGCGTAAGGCTGGCCGACCGGCGCGTCGTCCGGCAGGTCGATGATGCCGTCATGGTCTTCGGAAATCTCGAGTTCCGCCGCCGAGCACAGCATGCCGTTGGACTCGACGCCGCGGATCACGCCCTTGCCGAGCGTGATGTCCTTGCCGGGGATGTAGGTGCCCGTAGGCGAGAAGACACTCTTCATGCCGGTGCGGGCGTTCGGCGCGCCGCAGACGACCTGCACGGGGTCGCCAGAGCCCGTATCGACCATGCAGACGCGCAGCCGGTCGGCATTGGGATGCGGCTTCGCCTCGATGACATAGGCGATGGTGAAGGCCGACAGGGCCTTCGCCTTGTCCTCGACGCCCTCGACCTCGAGCCCGACGCGCGTCAGGGTTTCGACGATCGTATCGAGTGTGGCGGTGGTGTCGAGATGGCTCTTGAGCCAGGAGTGCGTGAATTTCATTGTTGTCTGTCGCTACTCAGATTCGCATGGGACAAGGTCGGCGCCACCGCATTCAGCTCATCGGCGCCATCCGTCCTGATCTTCATCGAATTCCCGCGCCAGCTCACCTCGCGGGCGATGAAGGCGTAGGCCCAGATGCCCGGGAAGACGATGTCGCGCACGAGCAGCGCCGCCGGCATCCGCCAGGACGAATACCAGCCGACGCCGGCCGCCAGCGCCATCTCGGCGGCGTACCAGGGCAGGAGCACGAGCAGCGGGCCGAGCCAGGCGGACAGCCCGAAAGCTGGAGCAGCGAAGGCGGCCAGCAGCGCCGGCACGAGCGGCCCGGCCAGGATTTCCGGCGCGAAGAAGGGCAGGAACGTCACCCGCCTGAGCCGCGCCCAGCGGAACTGGCGCTGCGCCACGTCACGCAAGGAGCGCGCGCCGAGCGGCTGCTCGAAGGGCTGCCCGACGAGATGGACGTGCTTGCCGGCGCGGCGGACCAGCTTGGTCGCGGCAGCGTCCTCGGCGATCTCGTCGGCGAGCGCTGCGATTCCGCCATTGGCGTCGAGAAACGGCTTGTTCCAGAGCATCGACTTGCCCTGCGCGAAGCCGAAGCCCAGCGCCTCGCCGGCATATTGCCAGCGCGCCTGGAAGGTGTTGAGGAAGGCGCATTCGACCTCGGCGCCAAAATTCTGCGGCCGCGACCCTGCCGGCGTCGAGCAGACGAGCCCGCTGTCGGGCCGCCATGCGGCGAGCATGCGCTGGATATAGTCCTTCGGCATCAGCACGTTGGAATCGGCGAGGATGACCCATTCGGTCGTCGCCGCCTCCCAGCCCTTGACGCAGTTGTTGAGCTTGGGATTGGCGCTGACGGGAACGTCCCCGGTGATCAGCGCGACATGCTCGGCCCCGAAGCGGCCGATCAGTTCCTCGACCAGCGGCACGATCGGATCGTCGGCGTCGGCGACGCAGATCAGCGTCCGGTAGCGCGGATAGTCCAGCGTCAGGCCGGACGTCAGCGTCTCGCGGCTGAAGGCCTCGATGCCGCGCACCGGCCGCACGATCGTCACAGCCGGCAGCGCCGCGAGCACGGCCGAGCTCTTGTCCTGGCGGCGAAGACGCACGAACGCGATCGCCTGGCAGAGCAGGTTCGTCGCGACGAGCAGCGCCGCGATCAGGCCGGCCCAGACGGCTGCGCTCATCAGGGTGCCCTCCTCAAGACGACAGCCCGCCCGTCAGCGTGGGCAGGTCGAGCGGGCGGAAGCCGTAATGCTGAAGCCAGCGCACATCCGCCTCGAAGAAGGGGCGCAGATCGGGCATGCCGTATTTCAGCATGGCGATGCGATCGATGCCCATGCCCCAGGCGAAGCCCTGATAGACCTCCGGATCGAGCCCGCAATTCCTCAGCACATTGGGGTGGACCATGCCGCAGCCGAGGATCTCGAGCCAGTCCTCACCCTCGCCGAAGCGGATCTCGCCGCCCTTGCGCGAGCACTGGATATCGACCTCGACAGAGGGCTCGGTGAAGGGGAAGAAGGACGGACGGAAGCGCATCTTGACCTCGTCGATCTCGAAGAACGCTTTGCAGAACTCCTCCAAAATCCATTTCAGGTGGCCCATATGCGCCTGCTTGTCGATCACCAGCCCCTCGACCTGATGGAACATCGGCGTATGGGTCTGGTCCGAATCCATCCGGTAGGTACGGCCCGGGCAGATCACGCGGATCGGCGGCTGCTGCGAAATCATGGTGCGGACCTGCACCGGCGAGGTGTGGGTGCGCAGCAGCTTGCGCTCGCCATTGGCGTCGGGCGCGAAGAAGAAGGTGTCGTGCATCTCGCGGGCCGGGTGGCCGATGGGGAAGTTCAGCCTGGTGAAGTTGAGGTCGTCGGTCTCGACATCGGGACCTTCGGCCACCGAGAAGCCCATATCGCCGAAGATCGCGGTGATCTCGTCGATGACCTGGCTGATCGGGTGGATGCGCCCGCGCTGCTCCGGGCCCTCGCGCACCGGCAGCGAGACGTCGATGGTCTCGGCCGCAAGTCTCGCGTCCAGCGCCGCATTGCCGAGCGCGTCCTTGCGGCTGGCGAGCGCGCTCTGCACCGCGTCGCGCAGTCCGTTGATCAGCGGCCCCTTTTCCTTGCGCTCGTCGGGCGTCATCGCGCCCAGCGTCTTAAGCAGCGCCGAGATCGAGCCGGCCTTGCCGAGCGCCGCGATCCGGATCTGCTCCAGCGTCGCCTCGTCCGACGCCGCCGCGATGTCGGCGAGGAGCGTTCCGCCCAGGGTGTCGATCTCGTTCATGCCTGCTCTGGTCCGTTTGCGAGGCATCTTCTATGGTGTCGCCAACGGCGATGCTAGAGGCATCGTGTTGGCAAAGCATTGCGCGGATGATGAATCCGGCGGTCCGACGAGGGGTGGACGCTCCAGGTATGACAAAGTTGTTGCAGCGCGGCGTCCTCTGGCTTGTGACCGTTCTCGCGGCGGCCGCGCTCGCTCCGAATCACGGCCTCGCGCAGGAAGGCCGCCGCGTCACCGTCACCGGCGAGATCAGCGATACCTGGTGCTCGATCAGCGGGCTGATGTTCGCCAGGGGCACGGCGCACCACCAATGCGCGATCTGGTGCGCGCTCGGCGGCATCCCGGTCAGCATCCGGGATGCGAGCGGCGCGCTCTATCTGGTCCTGAAGATCGGCGACGACGAGGACAGCGCCGCCAACCCCCGCGTCGCGAAGATGGCGACGCATGAGGTCGTGGTCGAGGGCGAACTGCTCGAACGCGACGGTGTGAAATATCTGCTGGTCGACCGTATCGCCGACGACAAGGGCGTCATTCTGATGACCCATGATGAGCATGGCATCCAGCCGTTCGGGAACTGAGGCGATGGGCAAAGCGCTCCTGCTCGCCGCGCTGGCGCTGACCGGGCTTTCGGCAATCCCGGTCCCCGCCACCGCCGCCGAACCCTGGAACATCCCGCACGAGAAGCAGGTCGTGCTGAAGGGGCGAGTCACCGATGCGCTGTGCCATCTCAAGGGCCGCTGCGCGCCCGGCTGCGGTGGGGGCAAGCGTCAGCTCGGTCTCGTTCTGAGTGACGGAACCTTCCGTCTGGTCGCCAAGTCGAATGTCGATTTTGCCGGCGCCATCCATGACCTGATCGGCTTTTGCGGCCGCGAGATCGAGGCCGACGGCCTGCTGATCGAAAATCCGGCCGTGACGCTGTTCTTCGTACAGGGCATCCGCACCGATGCCTCTGCGCCCTTCACGCCCGCCGAGCGTTTCAAAACGGAATGGGAGGCGCGGCATGGCAAGGCGCAGGAATGGTGGCGGGCGGACCCCGAGGCGAACCGGCTGATCGCGGAAGACGGGCCGCTCGGGATCAAGGGCCTCGCGCCAAAACCCAAGCCCTGAGCCTGAGTCCCGACGTTCACGGACGGCTCACGACACTGCAATCTCGCCTCACGCGCTGGTGAGACGACGCGCGCGGGCTGCGTGCTAGCATTCTTCCCGAAAAAGTCTGGAGGACGCCCGTGAGACGCACCCTGATCGCCGCAGCGCTTCTGGCGCTGGCCTGGCCCGCCGCCGCGCAGAGCCCAGCCACCGGCAAGCGCGTGCAGGTCTCTGGCGAGATCGTCGACACCTGGTGCGCCGTCACCGGCATCATGTTCGGGCTCGGCACGGCGCATCATCAATGCGCGGTCTGGTGCGCGGTCGGCGGCATCCCGGTCGCGATCCGGGACAAGGATGGCCAGTTCTATATGGTGCTGCGCATCGAGAACGAGGATGTCAGCGTCGCCTCGCCGAAGATCGTGAAGATCCAGACCCATGAGGTCACGGTCGATGGCGAGCTGTTCGAGCGCGACGGAGTCAAATACCTGCTCGTCGACAAGGTCGCCGACGACAAGGGCATCGTGAACCTGACTCATGACGAGCACGGCGTCGTGCCGTTCGGGGAGTGAACGCCATGCGCCGCCTGCTTCTGTCGTTAGCCGTTCCCGCTGCGCTGTTCGCCGCGCCCGCATTCGCCGCCGAGGCCTGGGGTTTGAAGGACGAAAAGCTCGTTTCCTTCACTGGTCAGGTCGTCGATGTCCTCTGCACGCTGAAGGGCGATTGCCCGGCCGCCTGCGGCGGCGGCAAGCGCCAGCTCGGCCTCGTCTCGGAGGGCAAACTCTACACCGCCGCCAAGAGCAACACGCTCTTTGCCGGCGCGACGAAGGATCTGCTGCCCTGGTGCGGCAAGACGATCGAGATTGACGGCCTGCTGGTCGAGAATCCGGCCATGCCGATCCTGATGGTGCAGGGCATCCGCGAGAAGGCCGGCGTGGGCGATTTCGCGCCGACCGACCAGTTCGAGAAGGATTGGACCGCCGCCAACGGCAAGGCCGACGAATGGTGGCGCGCCGACCCGACGATCAAGGGCGTGCTCGCCGAGAACGGGATCCTGGGACGGAAGGATCTGAAGTGGCCGAAATGAGCGGGAGGCCCAGCCGCCGGGCGCTGCTCGCCATCCTCGGCGCCGGCATGGCCGGGTCGGCGCTCGCGCAGGGGCATCACGGCCATCACGGCCCGGCCGCGCCCGCCAGCACCTCGCATGACCGGCTGGCGACGCAGTTCGGCGGCCCTTTCAGCCTGACCGACCACAGCGGCAGGCGCGTCACCGACGCCGATTATCGCGGCCGCTTCATGCTGGTCTATTTCGGCTTCACCCGCTGCACCGACACCTGCCCGGTCGATCTGCCGATCATCGCACAGGCGCTCGACAAGGTCGGGCCGCTGGCCGACAAGGTCGCTCCGCTCTTCGTCACGGTCGATCCCGCCAACGACACGGTCGCCGTGATGGCTGAATATGTCGCGGCGTTTCACCCGAAGCTCATTGGTCTGACCGGCAGCGAGGCCGAGATCGCCGCCGTCGCCAAGGCCTACAAGGTGCATCGCCGCAAGCTGACGCAACATCACCATGGCAAGGGTGAATACGCCGTCGACCACGGCTCGCTGACTTATCTCATGGGCAGGGAAGGCCGCTTCGTCACGCTGCTGCCGCATAATTCGGGAGCGGAGCGGCTGGCTGCGATTTTGACGAAGTATCTCGGGTAGCGCCATGGCGTGCGAAGCGACCGGGGAGGTCGTAGCGCGAGACGCTGGATTGCTTCGCTGCTCGCGATGACGGCGGTGGTGCAGGCCCTCGCTATTGATCAGGATTATGAAATAATCCGCAGGCGCAATCCCTGACGATACGGGCTAACTCGCCTGTTATTGTTGCAAGCGTCTCAAGGCCTGATGACCCTCACCGACCTGCCCGTGCGGGACAGCCTCTTCCCCGGCTTCCGCCTGCTCGACGTCGCCACATCCGGCGCGCGCATCCGCGTCCGCACCGGCGGGGAGGGGCCGCCGCTGCTCCTGCTGCACGGCTATCCGCAGACACATGCGCTCTGGCACAAGGTCGCCGCGCGGCTGCGCGACCGCTTCACGCTCGTCTGCGCCGATCTGCGCGGCTATGGCGACAGCGACAAGCCCGCGACGGATGCGGAGCACTCGCCCTATTCCAAGCGCGCGATGGCGCAGGACATGGCCGAAATCATGAGCGCGCTCGGCCATGAGCGCTTCTTCGTCGGCGCGCATGATCGCGGCGCGCGCGTCGGCCATCGTCTCGCGCTCGACCATGCCGCCCGCGTCGGCAGGCTCGCCACGCTCGACATCGCCCCGACCCGCGAGATGTATGCCGGCACGACCGACGCCTTCGCCCGCGCCTACTGGCACTGGTTCTTCCTGATCCAGCCCGCGCCCTTCCCCGAGCGGATGATCGGGGCCGATCCGAAGGCCTACTGGCTGAAGAAATGCGGCTCGGGTTCGGCCGGGCTGACCCCATTCGCCCCCGAGGCGCTTGAACACTATCTGCGCTGCTTCGCCGATCCCGCCGCGATCCATGGCAGTTGCGAGGATTATCGCGCCGCCGCCACCATCGACATCGCCCATGACGACGCCGATGGCAGCCGCAAGCTGACGCAGCCGCTGCTGGCGCTCTGGGGCGAGCACGGCGTCATCGGGCGTTGCTTCGATCCTTTGACGCTATGGCGTCAGCGCGCCGCGGATGTGCGCGGGCATGCCTTGCCGGGTGGGCACTATCTGGCCGAGGAAGTTCCCGATCTCGTGGCGGCGGAGTTCGCCGGTTTCTTTGGAGAGCACGCATGAGCCGGACCAATCGCGTCTACCGCATCGCCGTCATCGCCGGCGACGGCATCGGCAAGGAGGTCATGCCGGAGGGCCTGCGCGTGCTGGAGGCGGCGTCGAAGAAATACGGCTTCGAAATGCGGCTCGACCAGTTCGATTTCTCCTCCTGCGACTATTACGCGAAGCACGGCAAGATGCTGCCCGACGACTGGAAGGACCAGATCGGCGGCCATGACGCGATCTTCTTCGGCGCGGTCGGCATGCCCGCCCAGGTACCGGACCACATCTCGCTCTGGGGTTCGCTCCTGCTGTTCCGGCGCGAATTCGACCAATATGTGAATCTGCGCCCGGTGCGGCTGATGCCCGGCGTGCCCGGCCCGCTGGTCGGCCGCAAGCCCGGCGACATCGACTTCTTCGTCGTGCGCGAGAACACCGAGGGCGAGTATTCCTCCGTCGGCGGGCGGATGTACGCCGGCACCGCGCGCGAGATCGTCATCCAGGAGACGATCATGAGCCGCGTCGGCGTCGACCGCGTGCTGAAATATGCCTTCGAACTGGCCCAGCGCCGTCCGCGGAAAAAGCTGACCTCGGCGACCAAGTCGAACGGCATCTCGATCACCATGCCCTACTGGGACGAGCGGGTGAAGGAAATGGCGACAAGCTATCCCGACGTCGCCGTCGATCAGTACCATATCGACATCCTGACCGCGCATTTCGTGCTGAATCCCGACCGCTTCGACGTTGTCGTGGCGTCCAACCTGTTCGGCGACATCCTGTCGGATCTCGGCCCGGCCTGCACTGGCACGATCGGCATCGCCCCAAGCGGCAACATCAATCCGACGGGCGAGCATCCCTCGCTGTTCGAGCCGGTTCATGGCTCGGCTCCGGACATTGCGGGGCAGGGCATCGCCAACCCGGTCGGCCAGATCTGGTCGGGCGCGATGATGCTCGACCATCTCGGCGAGCATGAGGCAGCGAAAGGCATCGAGGCCGCGATCGAGCGGGCGCTGGGCGATGCCCGTACCCGTACGCGCGATCTCGGCGGCACGCTGGGAACGGAAGCCGCCGGCAAGGCGATCGAACAGGCGCTGGGCTGATCCGCCCGGCAGGAACCATCACCGTCCGCTTCGGTTTTCCGGCCGGAACGCTGCCTAAACACTTGCCATTCATCCCCCGATCGGGGCACAGCAGGGGTCGAAACGACCCGCTATTTGAGGGATTGACCGCATCATGGATTTTTCATCCTCGGCATTCTGGACGTCGCTGCTCCAGATCATCTGGATCGACCTCCTGCTCTCTGGCGACAACGCCATCGTCATCGCGCTCGCGGTGCGCTCGCTGCCGGAGAAGCAGCGCAAGGTCGGCATCCTGCTCGGCGCTGGCGCGGCCGTCGGCCTGCGCATCTTCTTCGCGATCATCGTCACCTACCTGCTGAACATCCCGTTCCTGAAGGTCGTCGGCGCGCTGCTGCTGTTCTGGATCGCGATCAAGCTTGCCAAGGGCGAGGACGAGGCTCATGGTGACATCGAGGCCTCGGACAATCTCTGGAAGGCGGTGCGCACCATCGCCATCGCCGATGCGGTGATGAGCCTCGACAATGTGCTGGCGATCGCGGCCGCGGCGCGCGGCCATTTCGAGCTGTTCATCTTCGGCCTGCTGCTGACAATCCCGCTCATCGTTTATGGCGCGCGGCTGCTCTCCGACGTGCTGGAGCGCTACCCCATCCTGGTCTGGCTCGGCGCGGCTTTGCTCGGCTGGATTGCCGGCGAAATGCTGCTCACCGACATCGCCGTGCTCCAGTGGCTCCAGACCGCCATCCCGAGCTGGGTGCAGGTCGTGCCGGTCAGCGACACCGCCCCGGCCGGGCTCGCGGCGGCCAAGGTTCCCTTTTACAGTGCCGCAACGATCGGTGCGCTGTTCGTCGTCGGGGTCGCCTACATGCTCAAGAAGAAGCCGGCCGACCAGCCGGGCTGAGCCCCGCGCTCAGTCGAGCACGATCATCGCGGCGGCCAGGCTCCCCTGGCCGCCGTTTTTGTCGATCAGGCCATGGCCCAGCGCCTGAGTCGGTCTTTCGGGGTCGTCGATCTTGAAGCGGCCGCCGGCCAGAAGCGTCACAGCGAAACTCTCGGGCGGACGCAGAAAGCCCGTGCCGAGCGCCTTCACATAGGCCTCCTTGGCGGTCCATAACTGGGCGAAGGCGAGCGGTCGCGCGGTCTCCGGCAGCATGGCGAGCATCTCGCGCTCGTCCGAATGCAGGCTTTCCAGCGGCGGCGCGACGGCGGGCTCGATCCGCTCGACATCGACGCCGACCGGCGCGCGCGCCAGCGCTACCGCGACCAACCCGGCGCGGGTCGCGAGCGAGAGGTGCAGCCCCGTGCCCGCCGGGCGCGCCAGCACGGGCCGTCCGGCCTCGTCGTGCTCGATGGTCACGGCCTCGGGCGGCAGCGAGAACTGCCGGGCGATGAGGTCAAGCGCGATGCCGCGCCGCAGCGCCGAGCGCTCGGGCAGATTGGCCGGGCTGCGCCGGGAGGCAATCAGCCAGACTGCGGGCAGGGCGGTCGCGGTCTCGTCCAGGGCATGGAGCCAGGTCATGCTCGCCAACCTATCGCGCGCCGCCGCTGCTGTCGTCAGTCCTGCGCTGCGGTCATGCGCCGGCATCGCCTGCCCCGGTTGACCGGGGCGGCGCTTGGCTCTTGGAAAGGGCATGTCGCTGGAACCGCCGCAACCCGAGCCCAAGCCTGACTTCACGCTCACCCTCGCAGGAGCGACGCTGGGCCTGCGCAGGGTCTCGGTGCTGATGCCCGGCGTCGTCGTCTTCGCGGTGGCGTTCGGTGCGGCGGCCTCTGCCAAGGGGCTGAGCCTGTTCGAGGCCGTGCTGATGAGCGCTGCGGTCTATGCCGGCGTGGCGCAACTCGTGGCGATGGAGCTGTGGCGGCCGGAATGGAGCTGGGGCGCGATTGCGGGTCTCGCGGTCGTCACGGCCACTGTAAACGCCCGCATGGTGCTGCAGGGCGCGTCGCTGCAACCCTGGTTCAGGCATTATCCCGGAGCGGTCAACGGCCTGCACCTGTTCCTGTTCACCGACGCAAACTGGATGATCGGCACGCGCTATCACGGTGAGGGCGGGCGCGATCTCGGCGTGCTCGTCGGCGCGGGCGTGGCGCTCTGGCTGGTCTGGGTCGCCGCCACCGTGCCGGGCTATCTGCTCGGCGCGCTCGTCGCCGATCCGCGCACCTACGGCATCGACCTCGTCATGCCGATCTTCTTCGCGGCGATGATCGTGCCGCTTTGGCGCGGAAGGCGTGCCGCCGTGCCCTGGGTCGTGGCCGGTCTCGTGGCGCTGGTCACGGCAAGGCTGATCGAGGGCTACGCCTTCATCATCGTCGGCTCGCTGTCGGGCGCGCTGGTGGGAGCGTTTCGCGATGACGCTGCCTGAGCCCGGCGCCTGGGGCGCGATCCTCGCCATCCTCGCCATGGCGCTGGCGACCTATCTCTGCCGCATCTCGGGTGTAGCGCTGATGGCGTTCATCCCGCTGACGCCGCGCGTCAGGCGCGGGCTCGCGGCCCTGCCGGGCTCGATCGTGGTCGCGACCGTGTTGCCGCTGGTCGAGCGGCTCGGCTGGTCGGCGGGCCTCGCGCTGCTGGCCGCGGTCGGCAGCATGGTGATAAGGCGCAGCGAATTGCTGGCGCTGGTGGTGGGGATGGCGGTCGTCTCCGGCGCACGGGCGCTGGGGCTCTGAGCGGCGATCCATCACCCCTTACGATCGCTTCCATCACATCAGATCATCGCCGCCATGTTGACGGCGGTCTGTCACGGGCAGACGGTGCCGGTCAGCATAACTGACCAAATCGGAGCGCCGCGATGGCATGGTATTCCCAGACCTGGAGCTGGTTCGAGGGCGAGTGGCATGAGGGCAACCCCGGCCTGGTGGGACCACGCAGCCACGCGCTCTGGCAGGCCTCGGCCGTGTTCGATGGCGCGCGCTATTTCGACGGCGTCGCGCCTGATCTCGACAGGCACGCCGCCCGCGTCAACCGCTCGGCGCTGGCGCTCGGCCTCAAGCCCACGGTGACGCCGGAGTTCATCGTCGAAAAGACGCTGGAGGGCGCGAAGAAATTCGCTCCCGGCACGGCGCTCTACGTCAAGCCGATGTACTGGGCCGAGGCCGACGGCCCATCAACCATCATCGCCGATTCGGAATCGACGCAGTTCTGCCTATGCCTGTTCGAGGCGGCGATGCCGCCGGCCAACGCCGCCGGTTTTTCTATGACCCAAGGGATCTATCGCCGCCCGACCACGGAGACAATGCCGACCGACTCGAAGGCCGGCTGCCTCTATCCCAACAACGCCCGCATCCTGCGCGCCGCGAAGGCGGCCGGCTTCGACAACGCGCTGGTTCTCGACATGCTCGGCAATGTCGCCGAAACCGCGACCTCCAACATCTTCATGGCCAAGGACGGCGTCGTCAGGACGCCGGCGCCCAACGGCACCTTCCTGAACGGCATCACCCGCCAACGCGTCATCGGGCTGATGCGGGGAGCCGGGATCACGGTGGAGGAGTGCAGCCTGCGCTATTCGGATTTCGAGCAGGCCGACGAAATCTTCACCTCGGGCAACTACTCCAAGGTGATGCCGGTGACGCGCATCGACAACGTCACGCTGCAGCCCGGCCCGCTCTACCGCAAGGCGCGCGAACTCTACATGGACTTCGCCAAGTCGGCGGCTTGAGCCTCAGCGCAGCAGCCTGACCAGCCCGGCCGCCTTGAGCCCCAGAGCGACGACTGCGCCATAGACCACGATCGCCGCAAATCCGATCGCGGCGAGCGCGGCCAGCCTGGGCTCCCAAGGCACACCCTGCGCCAGAACCAGAAGCGGCGGCGCAACGAACCGCGCCGTCAGCCCTGCGAGAACGGCCGCCACGACAACGATCGCCGCCAGCCCCACCAATCCCTGGGCCGGCCGCGTCCAGCCGCGCCGGACACCCAGCGCAAACAGCAGCCCGACATTGATCCAGGCCCCCGCCGCCGTCGCGAGTGCCAGCCCCGGCGCACCCCAGTTCCGCCAGAGCAGGAGCTTGAGCGCGATGTTGCAGGCGATGGCGGTCAGCGAAACCCACATCGGCGTCGTGGTGTCGCCGCGCGCCTGAAAGCTCGAGACCTGCGTGCGGATCAGCACGATCGCCGGCAGACCCACCGCATAGGCGAACAGCACCGCGCCCGCCGCCTGGCTGGCTGCCGCATCGAACCGGCCGCGCTCGAACAGCGCCGAAACGATCAGCTCGGGGATCGCAAGGAAGGCGGCCGCAAACGGCGCGGCTGCGACCAGTGTCAGCGCCACGGCCCGGTTCTGCGCCCTGTCGGATGCGGCGGCGTCGCCTGCCGCGATGCAGCGGCTCATCGTCGGCAACAGCACGGTGCCCACCCCGATCGCAATCACGCCGATCGGCAACTGGTAGAGCCGCTCGGCATAGTAGAGCGCGGCATAGGCCCCGGCCGGCAGGAGCGACGCGATGATCGTGTCGGCAAAGAGCGCGATCTGGACGCCGGCCGAGCCGATCACCGCTGGCCCGAACGCCTTCAGGAACGCTTTCATGTCGGCGTCGAGGCGCGGGCGGGTCAGTGCGGCCGCGACCCCGGCCCGGCGCGCGGCGAAAGCCAGTAGCACCCATTCGAGCAGGCCGGCCGCCGCAACACCCCAGGCCGCGGCATAGGCCGCGTTGGGGAACAGGAAGGCGACGGCCAGCGCCGCGATCAGGCTGACATTGAGCAGGATCGGCGCTGCGGCCGCCGCCGCAAACCTGTCGACCGCGTTGAGATTGGCCGAGAGCAGCGTCACCAGCGTGATGAAGGTGAGATAGGGAAAGGTGATCCGCGTCAGCGCGACTGCGAGCTCGAAGCGCTGCGGATCGTTGGCGAAACCCGGCGCGAGCAGCCTGACCACCTGCGGCATGAACGGGATCGCGACCGCGAGCAGCGCGATCTGCGCGATGACGATCAGCGTATAGACGCGGTTCGAGAACAGGCCGGCCGCCGCCGCGCCGGCCTGCTGGCGGATGCGGGTGAAGCTCGGGATATAGGCCTGATTGAACGCGCCTTCGCCGAAGATCGCCCGGAAATGGTTGGGCAGCCGCAGCGCGACTGAAAACGCGTCCATCAGCGCGCCCGCGCCCAGCACGGCGGCCAGCACGATGTCGCGCAAAAACCCGCTCAGGCGCGAGAGCAGCGTGAACCCGCCGACGGAGAGGATTTTTTTGAGCATCGCGCGCCTTGGAGCGGGCTGAAACTCTCAGCCCTCATCCTGAGGAGCCGCATAGCGTCGTCTCGAAGGATGGTCCAGTGCGCCTCCCGCTTCACCGCAAAGACGCGTAGGCGTTCTACCGGATCAGCGGCGGGAGCGCATCGCCGCGCGGGTGGTCGACGGTGCGGGCGTCGAAACCGACTCGCTCGCCGATCAGATAGAGCGGCCGGCGCTTCACCTCGGCGAAGATGCGCCCGACATATTCGCCGATCATACCCAGCGAGATGAGCTGGATGCCGGAGAAGAACATGATCGAGACGATCAGCGATGGAAAGCCCGGCAGGTCGGTGCCGAAGAACAGCGTCCGCAGCAGGTAGAAGGCCGCCGCGCAGGTCGCGACAATGGCGATGACGACGCCGGCCCAGGTCGCGATCTTGAGCGGAATGGTCGAGAAGGACGACAGCCCGTCGAAGGCGAAGGAGAACAGCTTGCCGAAGCGGAATTTTGTCTCGCCATGCTCGCGCTCGGCGACATCGAAGGTGACGCCGGTCGAGCGGAAGCCGACCCAGGCGTACAAGCCCTTCGAGAAGCGGGCACGCTCGGGCAGGGCGCGCAGCGCATCGACCACCTTGCGGTCGAGCAGGCGGAAATCGCCCGCGCCTTCGGGCAACTGCGTCTCGCCGAAGCTGGCGAAGAGCCGGTAGAACATCCTCGCGAAGTTGCGCTTTAGCGGGCTCTCGCCGTCCCGGTCCGAGCGCTGGCCGTAGACGTTGAGATAGCCCTCGCGCCATTTCGCCAGAAAGATCGGAATCGTCTCGGGCGGATGCTGCAGATCGGCGTCCATGATCACGATGGCGTCGCCGCGCGCATGGTCGAGCCCGGCTGCGATCGCGATTTCCTTGCCGAAATTGCGGCTGAACGAGACTGCGACGATGCGCGGATCGCGCGCATTCAGCAATCGTAGCACCGAGAGCGTGCCGTCACGGCTTCCGTCATCGACGCAGACCAGCTCCCAGGACTTGACCTCCTTCGCCAGCACGGCGTCGAGCCGCTCGACCAGCAGCGGCAGGTTGTCGGCCTCGTTGTGGACGGGCACGACGATCGAGAGCTGCGGCCGGTCTGCGCCGACGCTGTCGCGCGTCGCTAGGTCGCGCGTCGCAGGGGAGGCGGGCAAGGGTTCGGACACGGAAAACAGACCTCTCAACTCCGGCAGAAGCCGGCCAGACCAAGCCGGGGGCTCGACAGCGCGACGCGATCCGCACAAAGACCGTATGCGCACCGGCCCGCAAGCCGACAGGCGGATGGATGGTGCGTTTCCTACACGATTGTCGATGAACCGGGGACAACAGCCGACGATGACGACCGGTTTCGTGCTCTGCGCCGACGACTTCGCCATGACTGAGGGAGTCAGCCGCTCTATCCTGGCGTTGTTGGAGGATGGCAGGCTCTCGGCGACCGGCGCGATGACGAACCGCCCGCATTGGCCGCGATTGGCGGGCGACCTCGCCGCCCATGCCGGCCATGCCGATCTCGGCCTGCATCTCAACCTGACCTGCGCCGCGCCGCTCAGCCTGATGCCACGCCTCGCGCCGGGCGGCGAACTGCCGAAGCTGGGCGAGCTGGCGCGGGCGGCCGTCGCCTCCGCTGAGATCCGTTCCGAGATCGCGCTGGAGATCGACCGCCAGCTCGACGCCTTCGAGCAGGCGCTGGGCCGCGCACCTGATTTCGTCGATGGCCATCAGCATGTCCATGTCCTGCCAGGCATTCGCGGCGCGGTGCTCTCCTCGATTGCGCGGCGCTATCCGCCCGGCAGCGTCTATCTGCGCGACCCGTCCGACCGGGCGGCCGCAATCCGGGCGCGCGGCGTCGCGGTCGGCAAGGCGCTGGTCATTTCAGGCCTCGGCTTGGGTATGCGTCGCGCGGCGGCGCGGCGCGGCATTCCGGTCAATCGCGGCTTTTCCGGCGCCTCCCCCTTCGATCCGGCCCGTGATTTCGCGGATGATCTCGCGCGCTTCCTGATCCAGCCCGGCCCGGCCCATCTCGTCATGTGCCATCCCGGCTTCATCGACGACGAACTGGCGATGCTCGACCCCGTGATCGCGACGCGGCCGCTCGAGCATGCCGCACTCGCGGTCTTCGAGCCGCCGCCGGGTCTGGCGATCCGGCGGTTTGCCGCGCTGCAACGGTCATGAATTTCGCAATCGAAAATTTACCGTGTCGGACCAGAGTGGGCGGTGGGGTGCGGTAACCGTCCGGACCTGTCTTCAAGGCTGGCGGCAAGGGCATCGACACAATGAACTGGTTCAGGCGAGCGGATTCTTCGACCGCTGGCGCGTCCTCCAAGCCCGCACGTGCCGGCTCGCTCAGCACGCAGATCGCCGGCGCCGCCGTCGCCATCGTCGCCATCGCCATCGTCTTCGTCGTGATCGCGGTCGCACGCTACAATGACGGCAAGACCCGTGCCGATCTCGAGCAGAAGATGACCGCGCTGACCCTGATGGTGGTCAACGCCTCGCCCTCGCTGATCCTGGCCCGCGACACCAACACCCTTGGCTACATTCTCGAATCGCTGCGCGGAGACCCGGATTTCGACGCCGGCATCGTCGCCGACGACGTGTCCAGCCTGGCGAGCGCCGGCCGGACCGAGGAGGCGCGGCTCGGCCTTACGCCGCGCGCGCTCACCGCCGCGCTCGGCCGCGCTCCCTGGGATGCGCTGATGGAGATGACCTCGGCCGAGATCGAGGACAAGACCTATGTCACCAAGCTGCACGTTGTGAGGGTCGGTGGTCACAAGCGCCAGATCGGCTACATCGCCATCCGTTTCGACAAGACCCGCCTCGTCGCCCGCGCCGCGCTGGAGCAATTCGTCACCATCGGCATCGGCATCCTGATCCTGCTCGTGCTCGGGCCGCTGCTTTGGTTCTCGCTCTCGCGCACCATGAAGCCGCTGAAGAGCATGACGAAGGCGATCGTCAGCATCTCCGACGGCAAGCTCGACACGCAGATCGACGCCATGGGCCGGCGCGACGAGATCGGCGCCATCGCGCATGCGCTCGGCGTGCTGAAGGTCAGCCTGGCCGAGCGCGCGACCCTGCAGGAGAAGCAGCATGTCTCCGCAGCCGAGCGCCGCGAGCACCAGAGCCGGGTCGACCAGTCGATCGCGCTGTTCCGCGCCGAGGTCGGCGTCGCGCTGGAAGCCTTCAAGAGCAATGCCGACCGGATGAGCGAAGCCTCCGACGGGCTCGCCCGGGTCGCAGCCGAATCGTCTGGCCGCGCCGCGCGCGCCGCGCAGAACTCGCATGGCGCGTCGGCCAATGTCGAAAACGCGGCGCAAGCCGCCGAGGAGATGGGCGCGGCCATCCGGGAGGTCGAGTTCCAGGTCCGCCGCGTCCGCACCGAGATCGTCGAGGCGGCTTCGGTCTCGCGCGACACGGCGGGCTCCGTGCGGGCGCTCGACGAGACGGCGCGCGCCATCGGCGAGGGCGTCAACCTGATCCGCGACATCGCCGCCCAGACCAACCTTCTGGCGCTCAACGCCACGATCGAGGCCGCGCGCGCCGGCGAAGCCGGGCGCGGCTTCGCGGTCGTCGCCTCGGAGGTGAAGAACCTCGCTTCCCAGACCGCAGACGCCACCGACCGCATCGTCGCCCAGGTCGGCGCGATCCAGAGCGCCACCGGCGAGGTCGTCGGCGCGATCGGCAACATCGCCGAGCGCATGGGCGCGATCGAGAATTTCGCCAACTCCGTCGCGACCTCGATCGAGCAGCAGGCCATCGCCACCGGCGAGATCGCCAGCGGCGTCGCCATGGCCTCGTCCTCGGCGCTGTCGGTCTCGAGCGATCTCAGCGTGCTGGCCGATTCCGTCGAGGAGACAGGGCGCTCGGCCGAGGAAGTCCGGGGCGCGGCCGGCGAAGTCGCCACCCAGGCGCTGCGGCTGCGCACCACGGTGGACCAGTTCCTGCGCAGCGTCGCGGCTTAGCCGTTCCTGGCTTAATCCGGCACAAAAACGGGGCCGCGAGGCCCCGTTTCGGTCTCTGCTTTCCGAAAGGCTCAGGCTTTCGCCGCGCCCTCATACATCTCCGCGACATACTCCCAGTTCACCAGGCTCTCCAGGAAGGCCTTGAGATAGTCGGGGCGGCGGTTGCGGTAGTCGATGTAATAGGAATGCTCCCAGACGTCGCAGCCGAGGATCGGGGAGGCGCCGTTGACCAGCGGGCTCTCGCCGTTAGGGGTCTTGCTGACGGCGATCTTGCCGCCCTTGACCTCAAGCCAGGCCCAGCCCGAGCCGAACTGGCCGACGCCGGCGGCGACGAAATCTTCCTTCATTTTCTCGACCGAGCCGAAGGACTCGGCGATCGCCTTCTCGAGCGCGCCGGGCATCTTGCCGCCGCCATTGGGCTTCATCCACTTCCAGAAGTGGAGATGGTTGTAGTGCTGGCCCGCATTGTTGAAGACGGCCGGATTCTTGCCGTGCGAGGCCTTGACGATCTCCTCGAGCGACTTGCCCTCGAATTCGGTGCCCTTGATCGCGTTGTTGCCGTTGTTGACATAGGCGAGGTGGTGCTTGTCGTGGTGATACTCCAGCGTTTCCTTCGACATGAAGGGCTGCAGCGCGTCATGGGCGTAGGGCAGATCGGGCAATGTGAAGGTCATCGGGCCTCTCCTGAAGCTGGCAATTCGGCAATTCCGCGAATGGCTTGGTGATGAAACGGATGGCTCCCGCCACTGTTCCCCGCGCGAGACGTCACGCGAGGACCGGCGGAACCTCCCACCATTCACGCCCTAGTTAAGCCTCCGCCGTCGTTGCGGCAACCGGCTGCGCGGGCAGGGCCGCCCGGCCTCGCTTCGCCTCACTGACGCCCCATTCATAGCACTATCGGGACATGAATTTTGAAACTCTCTCTTATTCAATACGTTAGATGATCGCCGTCGTCGGGCATGTGGCCGGCTCCGCAGGGCGCTGCCTCACGAATATGGTCAAGGATATCGCATTGAGCATTCTCTTTACCGTCCTGGGTCTCGGATTTCTCGCTGGCGGCGCTTACGCGATCGTCGAGGGCTGGCCCTATATCCTGATCGAGCGCGGTTTTACGCTGGTCATCGTCGGCACGGTGTTGGCGACGGCGGGCGTCGTGATGCTCGCCTTGTCGCGCGTCATGGCCGAACTGCGTCGCGTGCGCGGACAATTGTCCAATGCGGTGATGGCGGTCTCCGTCGCGTCGATGGCAAACGGCCGCGAGGCGCGTGAGCCTGAGCCGACCGTGTCGGTCCCGCCGAATGATGCGGCCGATCAGGGCGGGCTCCGCGCTCGTCCGGCTGTCCTGGGCGGCGCGCTCGCGGCAGGCGGCGTCCTCGCAGCCGGAGCAGCCGCGGCAGCGTCCCGAGAGACTGGCGAAGCTCAGGAGACACCCGACGCGATCGACGCGACCAGGGCGGGCGAAACCGGCGACATGGCTCGCGACGACGACCCCGACCTGTTCGCTGCTGCCGGGACGAGCGAGACCCCCGTCGCTGGCGCGACCGACCCATTGATGGCGATGCTCTCGCACGAACGCGCCGCCGATGCCGAACGCGCCGCGCAGGTCGAGCCCGGAACCGGGCACCTCCCCGTGGCGACGCCCGACGAGTTCGAGGCCGCGCTGGCCGAGGCGACAGGCGCGGCGGAGCCCGGTCTTGTGGCGGAAGAGCCTTTCGGCATGTCCGAGCCGATGCCCGGGACCATGCCGGCAAACGCGATCGACGGGTATGCGATCGACGAGGATTTCGACCGTCTTCGCGATAGGTTGGCGCTCGGCGGCGCAAGGTCGGCAAGTGATGATGCGGCCAAGGATGATGCCGCCAGCGCCGACGCGGCCAAGGACGACCCGGTCTGGGACGACATTGCCGCGCCGAGGCTCGCAGGTGAACGCCGCGACGTGCCGGAGAGCGACATCGACGCGGCCGAGGACTGGATGACGGCGATCAGGCCGGGTCAGGACCGCTGGTTTGGGGCCTCGCCTGCAGCCTCGTCGGAGCCGGAGCCGGAGATCGAGGCTGAGCCCGCGCCTGCGCCGCCCTCCGCCGTCGAGCCGCCGGTTTGGCCGCCGCAAACGCGCGAGGCCGCACCGTTCGTCACAGACGAAATCGCGCCCGGCGAGGCCGAGACGCATGAGCCCGCGATGGCGAAGCCGCCGCTTCCGGATGTCGCGGACGAGCGGGAACTGCAGCCTCTGCCGACCGTCACGCTCTCGCCCGAGCCCGAATTCCAACCCCAAACCGCCGAACCGCTGGCGCCAAACGATTCAGTCGAGCCGGAACCGGCCGCCGAACCCGAAGCCGAGCCGGAATCCGTCGTACCGCCGGCCCCGGCGGCCTCCGAGGAGGGCGTGGTCGGCGCCTATCAGGTCGGCACCGCGCATTTCACGATCTATGCCGACGGCTCGATCCAGGCGCGCACGCCCGAGGGCGACTACAGCTTCGCCTCGATGGACGAACTCAAGACCTACCTCGCCAGCGAGAAGAACCGGCTGGGTGCCTGATCAGGCGGTTGCCGGATCAGGCACCTGCCGTCTCCGTTCCAGCCCAGCGCCCGCCTGCCGCCTCGATTGCGAAGGCATAGGCGAGCGCGGTCTCCTTGAGCGAGTCGAAGCGGCCCGCCGAGCCGCCATGGCCGGCGTCCATATTGGTGTGAAGCAGCACCGGCCCGCCGCCGGTCATGGTCGCGCGCAGTCGCGCCACCCACTTCGCCGGCTCCCAATAGGTCACCCGCGGATCGGTCAGCCCGCCCATCGCCAGGATCGGCGGATAGGCCTGCGCCCTGACGTTGTCATAGGGCGAATAGCTCGCGATCATCTTGAAGGCGGCCTCGTCGCGGATCGGATCGCCCCATTCGGGCCACTCCGGCGGCGTCAGCGGCAGGGTTTCGTCAAGGATCGTGTTCAGCACGTCGACGAAAGGCACCTCGGCGACGATGCCGGCGAAGAGCTCGGGCGCCATGTTGGCGACCGCGCCCATCAGCATGCCGCCGGCGCTGCCGCCCTCCGCGACGATGCGGCCGCGCGCGGTGAAGCCCTCATCGGCCAGCATCTCGGCCGCTGCGATGAAGTCGGTGAAGGTGTTGGTCTTGTTCTGGCGCTTGCCGTCGAGATACCAGCCCCAGCCTTTTTCGGTGCCGCCCCTGACATGGGCGATGGCATAGACGAAGCCGCGATCGACGAGGCTGAGCGGGCGCGTCCGGAACGACGCCGACATCGCCGAGCCATAGGAGCCATAGCCGTAGAGGAGGCAGGGCGCGCTGCCGTCGAGCACGAGATCGGCCCGGTGCAGCAGCGAGACCGGCACCAGCGCGCCGTCCCTGGCTTTGGCGAAGACGCGCCGCACCCGATAGGCCGCCGGATCGTGGCCCGACGGAATCTCCTGCCGCTTCAGCAGCGTGCGTTCGCCGCTCGCCATGTCGTAGTCGTAAGTCTCGGCCGGTCGCGCCATCGAGGCGTAGATGAAGCGGATCGTGTCGGTGTCGAACTCGTAGCCGGCATCGAGGCCAAGCCCATAGGCTTCCTCGTCGAAGGCGATGCTGCTCTCCGCGCCGCTGGCGAGGTCGTGGACGACGATGCGCGGCAGGCCGTCCTCACGTTCCAGCCGGATCAGTCGGCCGCGCAGGCAGACATGGTCGAGGATCAGCCGGCCGGCCTTGTGCGGCACCAGATCATGCCAGTTGGCGGGTGCGGGATCGGCGATCGGGGCGGTAACGATCCTGAAATCCTCTGCTCCGTCGGCATTGGTCCGGATCAGCAGATCATCGCCATGGTGCTCGACATCGTAGCGCCGCCCGGCCTGGCGCGGCGCGATCATCACCGGCCTGGCCGCGTCTTCTGTCAGATCGAGGATCATCGTCTCGGAGGTGTCGTGATCGCCGATCTCGATCAGCAGGAAGCGGCCCGACTGCGTCGCGCCGATATCGACGAACATGCCGGCGTCGACCTCCTCATGCAGCAGCTCGTCCTCCGCCGCCGGCGTGCCGATGCGGTGGCGCAGGACTTTCGAGGGGCGATGATCGGCGTCGAGCCCGACATAGACGAAAGAGGCGCTGTCCCGCGCCCAGACGATGTCGCCGGTCGTGTCCTCGATCCGGTCCGGCAGGTCGGCGCCGGTTGCGAGATCGCGGATCCTGATCACATGCAGTTCCGATCCGGCCTCGTCGGCGCTCCAGGCGAGCAACCTGTGGTCCGGGCTGTGCTCGGCGTCGCCGAGGTCGAAGAAATCCTTGCCTTTCGCGAGCGCGGACGCGTCCAGCATCACCTGCTCGCGACCTTTGCCTTTGCCTGGCAGGCCGCTGCGGGGCCTGCGGCAGATCAGCGGGTGCTCGCCGCCCTTGCGATAGCGCGAATAGTAGAGAAACGGCCCGTCGGGCTGCGGCACGCTGGAATCGTCTTCCTTGATGCGCCCGCGCATCTCGGCGACGAGGTCCTTCTGCAGGGCTTTCGTCGAGGCCATCGCCTTGCGGCAATAGGCGTTTTCCACGTCGAGATGGCGCTTGATGTCGGCCGGCAGGCGCTCCGGCTCGCGCAGGACCTCCTTCCAGTTCTCTGCCCGCAGCCATGCGTAATCGTCCTGCAGCCTCGTGCCGTGGACGATCTTGGTCTGCGTCCTGATCTCGGCTCTGGGCGGCCTTGGCAAAGCCGTCTTGGCCGATCCATCCCTGACAGCGCTTGCTACCGAAACCATGACCGCCATCCCAAATTATGCAGAAGCCTGTCAGGTAGAGGTGGCAGTCTAGGTTGACAAGACAACCGGGCCGCATGGGGGAGGTGACCGAATTGATATTTCAGTCACCCTAAACACGTTCCAGTTGTTGAAACATTTCCAAGGATCGACCGTATTCGCGCCGCAGGCTTTGACTTGCGGGACTGTTAACTTTGGACTACATCGGTTTTGGTTGTTCCTCTTGGGATGATTCCATGTCTGGCGGTTCTTGACCGACCGCTTTGCATGACCGTCGCAGCCGAAAATGGCCCAGAAGGGCGAGCATCCATGCCGAGAAGCGGTCCAAAAATCACATAAAGGAGTGAGGCCACATGGCTGACAATGACGGCTCGGATTTCATCGAGCTCACCGCGGACATAGTCTCCGCCTACGTCTCGAACAATTCTGTGCCAGCGTCCGAATTGCCTGGTCTGATCGGCGATGTGCATGCCGCGCTGAACCGCGTTATTGGCGGCGTCGCGCCGGTCGTCCCAACCGAGGCCCCCAAGCCTGCCATTCCGGTGAAGAAGTCGATCACGGCCGATTATCTGATCTGCCTCGAGGACGGCAAGAAGTTCAAATCGCTGAAGCGGCATCTGCGCACGCAGTACAACATGTCCCCCGAGCAGTATCGCGAGAAGTGGGGTCTGCCGCCCGACTATCCGATGGTTGCGCCCAACTATGCCGAGGCGCGCTCGCAGCTCGCCAAGAAGATGGGCCTGGGCCAGCAGCGCCGCAAGCGCCGCTGACCTCGGACCGGCCGCGGCGATCCTGCCGGCCGCCTGTTCTTGAAAGCCGCTGGTCCGCCAGCGGCTTTTGTTTTGGCCGGTGCTCTCTCGGCTCCTGCCATCGCCATGTCAGGGAGCGTGCTTGGCTGAGACCTGCCGAGCCCCACGACAAGGCCCTTGCCAAACCAGAAATAGGATTATATTCATATATTCTCCCGGTTGCAGGCCGGCCCTCGCGGAACCAGTGACGGAACATATCATGAACATGACGTATCGATATCGCGGCGAGCCAGCGCATCTAACGGCGCTGGCGCGCCTGACCGAAGCCGCCGCAGCGGCGATGGCGGGGCTGCCGGTGCAGAGTTTGCGCGGCCCGGCGCGCGGCGGACGTTCCGTGACGCAGGCGCGTCAGGTGGCGATGTATCTCGCCCATGTCGTGTTCGGGCTGTCGTTCAGCCGGGTCGGCATCTGCTTCGGGCGCGATCGCACGACGGTGCGCCATGCCTGCCGGCGGGTGGAGGACGGGCGCGACGACGCGCGTTGCGAATTCGGGCTCGCGGCGATCGAACTCGGCCTGCTGGCCATGTCGGCTGCGCTGTTGCCCGCGATCCGGACGGAGGCCGTGCGATGAGCGCCGACCATCAGGATCAGGGCGCCCGCACCCGGCTGCTGCGGCATCTGGGTCAGCCGGGCGCGTTCGGCCTCGTCTCGGCCTTGGGTTGCGGCCGGCTGTCGCTGAACCGCACGCTCAACGGCACGACGCTCGGCGCGGGCTATGCGCCGATGACCGCCGCCGAGGCGCTGGTCGCGGACGGGCTGGCGTGCTGGAGCGGGACAGGGCGGGTCCGCCGCCTCGTCTTGTCAGGTGGCGGCACGGCCCCTGACCGCGCTCTGTCCAGCCGTCTCGTGGGCGTCGATGGCGAGCAGCGGATGGTGCTGATCGACGAGCGCGAGAGCCCGCTGCTCTGGCTCCACCGCCGCATGGGCAAGGACGGCAAGCCGCAGATCTCGGCGGCCGAATTTGCCGCCGGCGAGCGGTTCCGGGCCGATCTGACGCTGGCCCAGATGCTGCCGCGCGTCACGATGAACTGGGACGCGGCATTCTCGCCCGATGATCGCGGGCCGGGCGGGCGCGACCCCGCCAGCGCCTCGGACGCATCGATGGCGGCGCGTCAGCGCGTGCGGCAGGCCTGTGACCGGCTCGGCCCCGACCTCTCGGGGCTGGCGATCGACGTCTGCGGCTTCCTGAAGGGGCTCGATCTGGTCGAGCGCGAGCGCGGCTGGCCGGCGCGCTCGGCCAAGATCGTGCTGCGGCTGGCGCTGGCGGGGCTCGTCTCGCATTACGGGCTGGGCGAGCGGGCGGCGCGTCCGCGCCGTTCGGTCTGGCAGGCCGACGATGCGAAGCCGCATCTGATGCCGGGGGCCGTGGCCTGACGATCAGGCCTCGGCGGCGGCGCGTGCGTCGGTCTTGATCCGGTCGATCATGGCGCGCACGCCGTTGGAGCGCTGCGGCGTCAGATGGGCGGCAAGGCCAAGCCGCTCATAGGTCGCAAACGCATCCGTGGCCGCGATCTCGCGCGCCTCCCGGCCCGAATAGATCGCCAGCGCCAGCGCCACCAGCCCGCGCACGATATGGGCGTCGCTGTCGCCGCGAAAATGCAGCCGCGTCGCCGGCCCCGGCCCGCCCTCGCGGCGCACCTCGAGCCAGACCTGGCTGGCGCAGCCGCGCACCTTGTTGACGTCGTTATGGGCCTCTTCTGACAGAGGTTCGAGATCCTTGCCGAGTTCGATCAGATAGCGGTAGCGGTCGTCCCACTCCTCGAGCAGGTCGAAATTGGCGATGATCTCGTCGAGGCTTGCGCTCATGGTTCGGTTAGGGGCCGTTGGCTCGCGAGGCTTGTGCAGCACGCCTCTTCGGCGCGTCCGTCGCCGCCGTCAAGCGCTCCCGGAGCCGCAGCCGGCTCCTCAGCGGATGCTGGCCGTGGTCTCGCGCGCGTTGGCGCCATGGCGCGCGGCGGCCGCCTGCAGGGTCATGTCGAGCAACCGCTTACGCGTATCGGGGTCCAGCCCGGCGAGGATCTCGGCCGCTTCGCGGGCCGCCGCGACGCCGCTCATCGCGCCGCGCGCATCGATCTGGCCTGCCACCCTGGCCGCCGCCCGCACGGTCTCGACAGCGCCCCCGCTGTCCGAGCGGCCGCCATTCACGGGCGAGTTCAGCGCGATCACGCCGATCACCGCGAGGCTGCGCAGGATATAGGCC
Source organism: Rhizobiales bacterium CCH3-A5 (assembly GCA_001556025.1). GTDB lineage: Bacteria > Pseudomonadota > Alphaproteobacteria > Rhizobiales > Beijerinckiaceae > Allobosea. The sequence continues at coordinate 26,068 of LSIB01000159.1, read as the reverse complement.
ATCTCCGTATCCCCATTCCGGCGGGCGGCCGCAGCCGGTCCCGATCCCGTTGCGACCATAGGCATGTAGGGCCGAAGATCGCGTCAGCGTGTGAGCTTGCATTTGAATCGAATGCCGCGCTCCGTCTTCAGCTTCCGTTCACCCTGCTTGCAAACTCGGCCGCGCTCGCCGGCGCGCTCATTCTGGCAGCAAGTCATTGCGATCATTGGGCCAGGCGGCGTTCCGCCACAGCTTTGCCACGCCTGCGCAGCCTGCCCTTTAAGTCCGGCTTAAACCGGCGCTGGCGAGGATCGCTTCAACGCAGGCGTCAAGGCCTGCACAGGTCAAGGCGTTGCGGATATTCATGGCCATCAGGGCGATCAGGACACAGGTGGCGGCGATGGTGCATCCATCGGTGCTGTCGAATTCGCTGGAGCGGATGCGGCATGAGCGCTTCATGCTGACGCGGCTCGGCGTCGGCGCGCTCGGCCTGGGTCTGGCTCCCGCCTATCTCGCCTGGCGCGGCGCGCTCGGCGGGTTCGAGGCGCTCGTCGTCGCCGCCAACTCGCTGCCGCTTCTGGCGGTCGTCGTCCTGTCGCGCACGGGCCGCCTCGATATCGCCCATTGCATCTCGGCCGCCGCACTCGCGATCTTCATCTGCGCCATGGCCGGCATGACCGGGGGTGCGGCCTCGCCGCTCTTGCTCTGGCTCGCCGCCATACCGGCCGAGGCAACGTTCTTCGGCTCGCGTCCCTTCGTCGCGAGGGCCAGCGCGATCGCCGCCCTCGCGCTGGCGAGCGTCATGACGCTGCACCAATTCGGCGCCTTCGCCGCGCCCGCGCCCTGGACGTCGGGCATGATGCCGGCTTTCGTCACCATCGCGATCCTGCATTCCATGGCGATCGCGGTCGGCTTCCTGCGCCGCCGCGACGACGAGTTGCGCGAGCACCGCGCCTCCGACGCCCGCGCCCAGCTCCTGCTCGACCATGTCGGCGATCTCGTCACCTGGCATGACGCCAGCGGCGCGGTGGTCTTCGCCAATGCGGCGGCGAAAGCGCTCGCCGGGGCCGAGCCGGCCGAACTGCATGGCCGGGGCCTGTTCGACCGCGTCCACATCGCCGACCGGCCGCTGTTCCTGAAGGCGCTGAGCGACGCCGCCCATGGCGCGGGCCACACCACCGCCTGCTTCCGCACTCTTTTCGTGCCGGGCGAAGGCGAGGCTCCGGTCGCGCTTTGGCTGGAAATGCATGCCCACCGCATCGCCAATGCCGGCCCAAGCGACGGCGCAGCCGTGGTCTGCGTGACGCGCGACATCACGGCGCGCCGCGCGCTCGACGAGGAGCGCGCCCGCGGCCATGCCGAGGCGCTGCAGGCGAGCGACGTCAAGGGTCAGTTCCTGGCGACGGTCAGTCACGAACTGCGCACCCCGCTCAACGCCATCATCGGCTTCTCGGAGATGCTGAGCACGGATGCCCATGGCGTTCTCGACGCCGAGCGCCGGCAGGAATACGCCAGGATCATCCATGATTCCGGCCATCACCTGCTCGACGTGGTCAATACGCTGCTCGACATCTCGAAGATCGAAAGCGGCGCGATGACGATCGAGCAGGATCAGCTCGATCTCGACGATCTCTCCCGCGACTGCTGCACGCTGGTTGCGCTGCGCGCCGAAACCGGGCAGGTCGCGCTGGAGCGGGTGATCGGTCCGGAGCTGCCGCCGATCCTCGGCGACCGGCGCGCGCTGAAGCAGGTGATGCTCAACCTGCTGTCGAATGCGGTGAAGTTCACGCCGCCGGGCGGGCGCGTCGTGCTCGCGCTGGTGCGCGACGGCGACGTCATCGACCTGTCGGTCTCCGATACCGGCATCGGCATCGCCGCCAGCGACCTGCCGCGCCTCGGCGACCCCTTCTTTCAGGCCAAGGGCTCCTATGACCGCGCCTATGAGGGCACCGGCCTCGGCCTCTCGGTCGTGCGCGGCCTGGTCGGCCTGCATGGCGGCCGCCTGACGATCGAGAGCGCGCCGGGCACTGGCACGCGCGTCAGCGTCCGTCTGCCGATCGGCGGCGTCGCTTGCGCCTCGCAGCCGGTCAGGATCGCCACCTTCGCCCGCGCGCCGAAGCGCGGCTTCGAGACCAAAGAACCCGTCCGTCTGACCGCATAGAGCCGGATGATTTCAGGTCGAGCCGACCTGAAATCTGAATCCGTCTCTACAACCAAGAGGGAGAGCATGATGTCGTCCGAAAACCGCTTCGCATTTTTCGGCATCATCCTCTGAGCACGAGCGAAAAGCCCATGTCCACCATCGCCGCACGCGCCCATTCCCACGCCACACTGGCCGCGCCCGTCAGGCGGCCGGCGCAGCCGCGCCGTGCCCCGGCCTCGCTGCTGCAGCGGATCGGTCGCATCGTCGGGCGCAGGCCCGGCCGGACCCTGCTTCTGCTGCTGTTTTCGGCAGTCGCGGTTGCCATTCTGGTGAACGCCATGCTGTTCCAGAAGGCGCGGCACCCGGCCCCGATCATTTCCGCCCCGTCCTCGACTGTCTCGCAACGCCAGACCGGGCACCGGCAGGAAAGCCCGGCCGCGACTCCGTCGGTGGCGCAGCCGGCCGCCACCGCCACGGTGAGCCCGACCTCGGCTCCGCTGCCGCCCTCGCGTCCGAACGATCTGCAGGGCGCGCGGGAGGCCTCCGCGCCGCGTCCGCCGGCTCCGGTGACCAGCATCCCGCGCACAACCCCCGTCGCCGCCGCGCCTGCGCCGGCTCCCGCGCCGACCCGCAGCGCGGCTGCCCGCGATCCGATCGCCGATCTGATCAACGGACAGGATTTCCGTCCACCAGCGGAGATCCGCGGCGGGGCTGCCAGGCCCGCCGCGCCGCGCCGCGCGGTCGAAAACTGAGCCTTTCGGAAGGGTTTCGCGCCATGGCGCGCCTGACCAGCGATTTCTGGGTCTCGGCCTATCTGCGCCAGATGGCCCATGACGGGCTGGTCGCTGTGCTGCGCCGCCGAGGCGCGGCCGAGGCCGGAGCGATCTTCGTCAAGCTCGACCGGCTCAACGGCACGGCGGCGCTCTACGGCCCGGCCCCGCAGGCGCTCGCGGAGACGGGCGGCGAGCGGCGCTTCCAGCTCGTGTTCGACGGCGATCCCGCAACCATCGAGGAGAAGGTAGAGCGAGAGCGCCGCTTCGATCCCGATCTCTGGCTGGTCGAGGTCGAGGATCGCAGCGGCAACCCGCGCCTGCCATTGGTGGAGCCGTAGGCGCTCAGCGCCTGAGCCCGAATTTCCGCATGATCTCGCTGACGAGCTGCGGGCTGTCCTGACGCGCGGCCCCGGCGCGCGAGGGCGTGCCGCCGGGCGCCATCGCCGGCTGGTGCTGGCCCTTGCGCCCGGCGGGCTGCATGCCGCCGCCAGCGACCTGCATCACGATACGCAACGCCACGCTTGGCCTGACCTCCCGCATCAGTCCGACCAGCGCGAAGATGCGCGGCACGGAATGGGCGGTCGCATCGCCTAAGCGGATCAGGAAGCGCGTCGCATCCTCGACGCTGGCCCCCGAGGCGACCAGCGCCAGCGCCGCCAGATCGCGCGAGCGGTCGTCATGCAAAGCGTCGGCCAGAGCCTGACCGCCTCGCAGATGGTCGGCGATCGCGCCGAACGCGCCGCGATGGTCGTCGCCGGCGGTGGCGAGCCAGCCTGAGAACAGCTCGGCTGAGACGCTCGCGCGGCGCTCGCTCGGGTTCAGCGAATCGATCGCGGCGAGCGAATCGAGGATCGCGGTGCGCCGCTCCGTGCCCGCCAGCAGGAACAGCGGCGCCAGATCGGCATTCGACAGATCGCCGCGCGCCAGCAGGCCCTGGGCATAGGCGGGCTCGGTCCGGGCGCGCGTGAGCAGCAGATCGAGCGCGGCGCGCGGCAGCGGCGCCGACGCATTCGCGATCAGGGCGAGATCGAGCGCGCGGTCGGCCCGGTCGACCAACAGAAGGGTCGCGGTGCTCGTGAGGTCGCTCCGCTCCGCCATGGCGTGCGCGGTCTCGATCGCGCCGTGTTCGGCCAGATCCTCGAGTTCGGCTGCGGGCAGCGTCATCCCGTGGCGCAGCAGCGCCGCCAGCACGCGACCACCGCGCGCCTGCAGCGCAGCCAGCACCGGACGCGGCGCGTGACGCCAGCCGGCGAGCTTGCGGGCAAGGATGATCGCGGTTTCCTCGTTGATCTGGGGCGAAAGCGCGGTCGCGATCTCGCTGAAGGCGGCGAGGTCGGTCTCCGGAGGCTGCGGCATCGACATCAGCAGGTCGGCCTTCACCCGCAGCGAAACCTGGCTGAGATCGAGCCCGCCATCTCGCGCAAGATGGGCGAGCTGCGCGAGTTCGGCGGTGATGCGGGGTGTCATGAAAGCAGCTCTTTTCGAGATTCTTGCGTCTTCCGGCAGGGTAATCGCGAGGCATTAATGGGGCGTTAACCATGTCGCGGCCTGATGCGGTCAGACGGGCCTAAAAAGCATCTCCGCGCGCGGTGTTCCCATGCCGGCATGCTCGCTTTCGAGACGACCGCTTTGGTGCTGCATCGCTACAACCCCCAGCGCCCGACAAGGAGGCGCGTCATGACCATCGTCATTCCCTTCGCGCCGACCTCCGCCACGCTGCGGCGCAAATCCGCTCAGGCCGAATCCGGCGCGCCGCGCGAGACCGCCGCGATCCTGTTCTTCACCGGCGTTCGCTATGAGCGGCAGCCCGAACCCGCCATCGACGCCGCGCCGCGTAAGCGCAGCGCCGGCGCCAAGCGCCTGGCCCGCAAGGCCGTCGCCGGTCAGACGGTGTGATCCCGGCCGCGCCAACGCCAACCGCCGCCTCGCCGCGCGGCCTCGCGGGCGCGGTTCTGGCCGGACTCGTCCTGTGCGCCTGCACCGGCGATCTCGGCCGCCCGCGTCCCGGCATCCTGAGCGACGTGATCGCGCCTGAACTCGGCTTCTGGTCGGCGACGTTTCGCGGCGAGGCCGCCTCCTGGTTCCGCATGACCGACGACGAGAACCAGTTGCGCGACCGCGCCTGGCGGCTGGTCATGCCGGCCCATGAACGCAGCTATTTTTCGCGCCAGGTCTCGGACCTTGCCCATGCCCGCATCCTGCCGGTCGAGGCCCAATCCTCCGCCATCGCCGATTATCACCGTGCGCTGACGGGCGGTTCGTACGCCTCGCAGGCCTCGCGCTACAACCGCCTGTCGGAGGACGCCAATGCCGACAGACTGCTGCTCGCCCCCTTCCGCGCCAATGCCGGCCGTGTCGTCGCGGCTGATCGCGTGCGCCTGAAGGCCGCCGAGGGCTCGCCCTATGTGCCGCCGGAGAAGCAGGATCCCGCTTTCGCCCGCGTCGTCGAAAACGAGGGGCTGATCCTCTGGGTCTGCGAGCGCGTTGGCTACCGGATCGAGAGCTATCGCTACGCGCTCGCCAATCTCGTGGTCGAGACGCCCTCGCGCGAGGCGATCAGGGCCGAGCGCGCCATCATGGCGCTGGAGGCCGAATCCGGCCCGCTCTGCAAGCTGCCGCTGATCGGCGTGTTCGGCGGGGGGCGTGGCACGCCGGTTCCCGCCGATCGCGGGCGCGACGACGCGGTCGTCTACAAGGGCTGATCAGTCCGCCAGGCCGCAGGCGACGCCGGTCGCCAGCGCTTCTGCGTCGCCGCGATCCGAGGGCAGGGGCGCAAGCACCCGCGCGACGATCAGCCCCTGCGCGGTATCGGAGACGATGCGCAGCTCGCGGCTGGTCTGGCCCTCCTCGTCGCGCGCGACGCGCTCGTCGAGCTGCGCCTCCGTCATCACCAGGAATTCGACGACGCCCCGGATCGCCGCCCGGTCGGTGATCGCGTAGATCACGCCGCCGCCGCGCCGGTGCAGCGTCAGGCCCAGCGGCAGCGCGCCGGCGCGCGCAACAACGCGCATCGGCCCCGCGGTGAGATCATAGCCGCAGACGGCCATGACGGCGGAGTTGTCCGCCTCCAGCGGCGCCGGCAGGCCCGGCGCGGCCTTGGGGCCGGAGACGAGTTCGGCCTTGCCGCCGACCCCGAGGCCGAGATAGGCGCTGGTCGCGTCGCGCTCCGACAGGACCGGGATCATCAGCACGGCGACGATGTGGACGATGCCGGCGAGCACGAGCCCGGCCAGCGTCAGCAGAACCAGCCGGGCCAGGCCGGCTCCAAACCCCGTTTTCCGCAGCGGCCGCCATCGCGCCGGCTCCGGCACGGGCGGGGCGCCGGACTCGGGCGCAGCGCTGTCGTGGATCGCGCTCATCGGCAGTCGAGCCGTCTGACCGCCGGGAGCACGTCGGGCCTAAGCTCGCCGGCCTGGCTGGAGATCGGCGTGTCGTAGAGCCGGAGCCGGAACTGGAAGCCGCCGCTCGCCGGCAAGGGTAGCCAGTTGCCGGGCTCCGCCGTCACCGATGCCAGGATGGCCATCGCGCCGCTTTCGTCGCGCAGGATCTCGGCATGGCTGAAGCCGGTGCGGTCGAGCGGCAGCCGGAAGGGCTCGCCCGCCCCGTCGGTGACGCCGAGCGTCCAGCCGCGTGTCGTAGGCGTCGCACCCCTGACGAGATAGCGGCAGCGCCCGTCGAGGCCCCGGCCCTCGCTGTCGCGATCGGCGATCAGTTCGAGCCCTTCGCCCGCGCCCAGCGGCAGATGCACGCCGCGCGCGAGATGCGCCCGCAGGTAGGGGTCGATGTCGCGCCCGCCGCCCTTCGGCCAGGCGTCCCACGGCCCGATCTGGACCCGCCCGACCACGGGCCGCCCGGCGATCGCCAGATGCGCGGAGACGAGCCCGAGCCCGGCGCCCAGCAGCACGACATAGGAGAGATGGGCGACGCGCACGGGCGGAGCAGTCCGTTTCTGGCCGGCGATGCGGCGATGGCGGGAGTTGAAACGGACGGGGCGGCGGCGTCAACCGCACGAAATGGTCGTCACCGCAACCGCGTCCCTGCCCCGCTCAGTTCCCTGATCCCCGCCTGCACCGACGCGCCCGCGACGCGCGCCGGCTCGACCGCCTTGAACATCGAGCCGACCGCCGTGAGCGCCTCGAAGGACTGGCGCGGCATGTGACCGGCGCCGGGGCCGGCCGGAGCGCCGGCCTGCGCGGGTGTCGGCGTCGCGGCCTTCGCGATGGCCGCAGCCTTCGGATCGACCACGGGCGGCGCGACGCCGGGGATCGGCTTCAGTTCCAGCCCCTGGTGGGCGAACTGCATGATCTCCTTCCATGTCATGGCCGGCAGCGAGCCGCCGGTCATGTTGTTGGTCTCCGACGAATCGTCGTTCCCGTACCAGACCGCGCCGACGAGGTTGCCGGAATAGCCGACATACCAGGCGTCCTTGTAGCCGTTGGTCGTGCCGGTCTTGCCGGCGGTGACGACGCCTTCCAGCGCCGCGCGCCGGCCGGTTCCCTCGGTCGGCACCTTGGAGAGCATGAAGTTGATGTCGTTGGCGACCTGCGTGCTCAAAACCTGGGCAGGCGCGGGCTCGTCGCGGTCGTGCCGGTAGATCACCTCGCCATGCGAGTTCCTGATCTCGGTGGCGGCATAGGGTTTCGCGCGCTTGCCGCCATTGGCGAAGACGGCGTAGGCGGCGGCCTGATCGATGACCGTGACCTCGGCCGCGCCGATCGGCAGCGAGACGGTGTCGGTCAGCGGCGTGTTGAGCCCCATCGCCCGGCTGGTCTCGATGATCTTCAACCGGCCGATACGGGCGGCGCGCGCCTCGTGGCTCTCGCCCGCAGCCTTGCCGATGGCGATCGACATCTGAACCGGGATCGTATTGATCGACTTCGCCAGCGCGACCGTCAGCGGCATCGAGCCGGCAAAAGAGCGGCCGTAATTGTTCGGGCACCAGTTGCCGATGCAGACCGGCCGGTCGGTGACGATCGTCGTGGGCCGGTAGAGCCCGGCCGACATTGCCGCCGCGTAGACATAGGGCTTGAAAGAGGAGCCGGGCTGGCGAAGGCTCGAGGTCGCGCGGTTGAACTGACTCGCGCCGTAGTCGCGGCCGCCCACCATGGCGCGCACCGCGCCGTCCGCGTCCATGATCGTGGTCGCCGCCTGCTTGGCCCGGTAGCCGGGGCCGTGCTGGCGCAGGATCGATTCGATCGCCTCGTCGGCGCGCTCCTGGATCGCGGGGTCGTGCGGCGTCTTCACCGTCAGCACGCGCTCGGGGCCGAGCTTGCCGTCGTCGGCGAGCTTCCTGATCTCGTCGAAGGCCCAGTCGAGATAATAGTCCGGGCTCGAATCGCGCCTGCGGTCGATCGGCGTCGCCGGATTGCGCTTGGCGCTGTCGACCTGGCCGGCAGTCATGAAGCCGGCGTCGACCATGGCGTTGAGCACGTCGTTGGCGCGCGCGCGGGCGGCGGGCAGGTTGACGTGAGGCGCGTACTTCGTCGGAGCCTTGAACAGCCCGGCCAGCATCGCGGCCTCGGCCACGGTGACGTCCTTGACCGATTTGCCGAAATAGTATTCCGCCGCCGCCGCCGCCCCGAAGGTGCCGCCGCCCATATAGGCGCGGTCGAGATAGAGCTTCAGGATCTCGTTCTTGGTCAGCCGGTATTCGAGCCAGATCGAGAGGAAGGCCTCCTTGATCTTACGGTCGAGCGAGCGCTCATTGGTCAGGAACAGGTTCTTGGCAAGCTGCTGCGTCAGCGAGGAGCCGCCCTGCACCACGCCCGACGCGCGCGCATTGACGCTGAGCGCCCGGAAGGTGCCGAACACGTCGATGCCGAAATGGTCGTAGAAGCGCCGGTCCTCGGTCGCCAGAACCGCCTTTATCAAATGGTCCGGCATCTCCTCCAGCTTCAGCGAATCGTCGTGGCGCGCGCCGCGATGGCCGATCTCGGAGCCGTAGCGGTCGAGGAAGGTCACGGCGAAGACCTGGTGCTTCAGCGCCTCCTCGCGGCCCTCCTGAAAGGCCGGAATGGCCAGCGCCAGCATGATGAACGCGCCGGCGATGCCGACATTCAGGCCTTCGCTGGCGAATTCGGCCGCCAGCCGCTTGCCGCCGGTGACTGTGAGGCGGTCCATGATGCTGCGGAAGCGCTCATAGCGCTCGCCGAGCCCCCGCCCCGCGCCCCAGAGCCCGGCGTCGACCCATGAGTCGAAAGCGAGCGCGAAGCGCTTCGCCTGGGTCGTCCACCGTCGCTTCCTGAACTCCATCACCGGCCGGAAACCTTGGAAACGTTCTTCGGAAACTGTCCTGCCGCGAAGCCGGGCGCTTGGCAACTGAAACCGCGCTGGCGCATCAGATCGTGACGCGGCATGCGATGACAAGACATGACTGAGCCAGCGCCGATGCCTGTCGCAGGGTTCGTGCCGACATCGCCTGTGCCGTTCCGATACGCGTCGGCCTGGCGGGCGGTTTCAGCCCTGGCCGAGCTCGCGCCGGAACTGCGCCGGATTGCGGCCGGTTTCGTGCCGGAAGATCCGGGCGAAATGGCTCGGGCTGGTAAAGCCCACCTGCAGCGCAAGATCGACGATCGAGGGTGCGGATGTGGCCAGTATTCGCTTGGCGGCCTCGACCCGTCGGCGATTGACGAATTGCAGCGGCGTCAGTCCAGTAGCCGAACGGAAGGCGCGGTGGAAATGGCCCTCCGAAAGTCCGGTCAGCTCCGCCAGCGCCGCCATCCTGATCTCGCCGGCAAGGTGGCTCTCGACATGCTCGCGCACGCGGTTGAGTTTCCACCGCGGCAGACCGCCGCCTTCGGCGGCTTCCGGCGCGCCGGGCTCGCGTCGCCAAAGATAATGCACCAGCGCGAGCGTCATCGCCTCGCAATAGGTCGCGTCGAGCGCCCCGTCCTGGGCATGCAGGCGCTCGAATTCGCCGAGCAGGCCGAGCAGGAAAGCGTCCTCGCGGTTGCCGAAGGGGCGCATGATGCGGGTCCGCGCCGGGCGCAGACGCTCGAACAGCGAAGGCGCGATCGAGATCGAAGCCCAGTGCCAGCCGACATCGTGCAGCCGCAGGCGGCGCTCGCAGCCGGCCGGGAGGAAGGAGGCGAGCCCGGCGCGGTCGGGCCCGTCCGTGCGCTCGCCGCTGGCGCAGATCGTCTCGTGCCGGGCCGCGCCGCCGCGCAGGGTCACCATGACGGTATGGTCCGGGAGCAGAATAGAGCCCTCGACGAAGGCGGTGCGCTCGCGCCTCGCGGTGACGAAGCGGCCGCCATGCCAGGATTGCGCGCGCAAGCCGACGGGCGGCGAGGTCACCGCCGCGATCGTGGGTTGCTGCTGGTCGCTCGCGAGGACCATGCCGGATTCTAGCAAGCGGGCTGCCGCCGCACCAGCCGCGCCGACACTCGGCTCAGCGGGGCGCGGCGTAGACACAGCGGAAGCCGACATAGACGGCATAAAAATCCGCCGCCTTCCATTGCATGCCCTCAGTGCGCGTCTGCTGCGGGCCGTACCACCACGAGCCGCCGGCGGTGAGCGCGCTGTCGCCCTGCCGGTCCGCGAGCCATTCCCAGACATTACCGCCCATCTCGTGCAGGCCGTTGACGCCACGCTTCGTCGCGCCGGCTGCGGCATGACGCGGCCACGGGTCTGCTCCGGACAGGTTCATGCCGTCGGGGCTGGCTCCGACGGGATAGGGATAGGTCTTGCCGGTGGCGAAACCGTCGCCCGGCGTCTCGCGCCTCTCGCGGTAGGCGGCTTCCTGCCATTCCGCCCGCGTCGGCAGGCGCCCGCCCGACCAGGCGCAGAAGTCGCGCGCCTCGGACCAGCTCAGATGGACGGCCGGCGCGCCGGGCTCGGCCTCCGCCGTGTCGGCCGCGCCGAAGGGTTGCCGCCAGCTCCAGCCCGGCCGGCGCTCCCAGCCGGCGCCGTATTCATAGCCATGGCCGGCGCGTTCGGCCTGCGTCGTCAGGCCGGTCGCGAGCGCGAACTCGCGGAACCGCCCGATCGTGACCTCGGTGCGGTCGATCGCGAAACCGGACAGGACGACGCGATCATTGACGACGCGATCTTGCGCCGCGACCACACCGGGCGCGGTGAGCAGGAGGATCATCAGAGCGGTGCGGCGGAACATCGTCATGCATGGCCTTTCGCCGCGAGGGCCGAGGAGCGCCCGATGGCATTCAGTGTAGCGCGGCTCAAGCATGCCGGCGCGCGCGATCCTGACACAAGGCGCGCGGTCCTGATCGGCCAGGCCTTCGCTTTTGGTCAGCATCGCGGCCCTCGCATCGGGATCGCGCGCGCCCGGCCGTCCGTCATCGCCATAGCGTCTGGGTCATGCGGTCGCTGCACGGGTTGCGGCCGTGGCCCCACATCAAGAGGTGACGCCATGTTCGAAACTCAGCCCCACAGATTGTCCCTTCATCGCCGCGCCTTGCTCGGCGGCGGCGCGGCCGCTGCCGCCGGTCTCGCGCTGCCGCCTGCCGCCAGCGCCCAGACGGCGCCGGCGCGGCCCGCTGTCGGCGATCTGATCACCCGCACCATCCCGCGCAGCGGCGAGGCGGTTCCGGCGCTCGGGCTCGGCACCTTCCTCACCTTCGACACGCTGCCCGGCGACAGGCGCGACCATCTGCGCGAGGTGACGCGGCTCTACACCGAAGCGGGCGTGCGCGTCATCGACACCTCGCCGCTCTACGGCACGGGCGAGACCACGGTCGGCGACGCGCTGATCGCGCAGGGGCTGAACGAGCGGCTGTTCATCGCCAACAAGCTCTGGGTCACCGGCGAGTTCCTGGCCGATGACAGCCATGCGCGCCGCTCCTTCGAGCAGTCGCAGAACCGGCTCTGGCGCAGGAGCTTCGACCTGATGCAGTGCCACAGCCTCGTCAATGTCGATGTCGTCGTGCCGATGCTCAACGTCTGGAAGAAGGAGGGGCGCACCCGCTTCGTCGGCGTGACCCATCATGAAAACGCCTATCACGACGTCCTCGCCGGCTGGATCGGGCGCGGCGCGGTCGATTTCGTGCAGGTCAACTACTCGATCTTCAACCGCGGCGCCGAGCAGCGCGTTCTGCCGGCCGCAGCCGAGAAGGGCTGCGGCGTCTTCATCAACATGGCGCTGGAAAAAGGCCGCCTGCACAAGGTCGTCAAGGGCCGGCCGCTGCCGGATTTCGCCAGGGAATTCGGCGCGGCCAACTGGGCTCAGTTCTTCCTGAAATACGTCATGGCCAACCCAACAGTGACCTGCGTGCTTTCGGCGACGTCCGATCCGGCGCATGCGCAGGAAAACCTCGGGGCCTTGCGCGGTCCGCTGCCGGACCAGGCGATGCGCGCCCGCATGGTCCAGCACATGGAGACCCTGCCGGGTTTCGACGCGATCGGACGAACGCCCTGGTATCCCGACAAGCGCTATCCCGGCATCATCGGCCGCTCGCAGGCGGAATTGCGGGCGCGCAGCTAACGCGCTTCCGCAACGCGCCTCGATCCGCCATAAGGGGGCGATGACCTCCGACATCGCCCCCGACGCCGCGCCGTTCTGGCGCACGACGACGCTCGACGCCATGACGCGCGAACAGTGGGAATCGCTCTGCGACGGCTGCGGGCGCTGCTGCCTCGTCAAGCTGGAGGACGAGGACAGCGGGCGCGTCCTCGCTACCGATGTAGGCTGCCGGCTGTTCGATGCCGGCGCCTGCCGCTGCAAGGACTACGAGAACCGCTCTCGGTCCGTGCCCGACTGCGTGACGCTGACGCCGCATGCGGTCCGCACGCTGCGCTGGCTGCCGCCGACCTGCGCCTACCGCCTCGTGGCGGAGGGCCGCGACCTGCTTTGGTGGCACCCGCTGGTTTCGGGCGATCCGGAGACGGTCATCGCCGCCGGGGTGTCCGTTCGCGACCGGGTTTTCGCTGGCGAGGATGACGTGGCGGAGAGCGATCTGCCCGAGCGCATCGTCAACTGGCCGCTGCGCTGGCCGCGCGCGGCAAGGGACAAGCGCGCTTGAGGCCGAGGGCTGGCGCGTTCTCTCGTTGCGCTCCCGGCGGCAGCCGCCAATTGATTGTTCCCGCACTTTTCGGCATGACCACGCCGCGCCGGCTTGGCCGCGCACGAGCGAAACCATTCGACCGCCGGTGCGTTCGTCTGCCCGGTTCAATTGGGAAGAGGCTGTTGTGATGGCTGGAGCGAAGTGGGTCTACACCTTTGGCGACGGCAAGGCCGAAGGCGAGGCGGGTATGAAGAACCTGCTCGGCGGTAAGGGCGCCAATCTCGCCGAGATGAGCAATCTCGGACTTCCGGTGCCGCCTGGCTTCACCATCACCACCGAGGTCTGCACCTGGTACTACGACAACGGCAAGCAGTTTCCGCCGGAGCTTGAAGCGCAGGCCCAGGCCGCGCTCTCGGGTATGGCGACGCTGACCGGCAAGACCTTCGGCGATCCGGCCAATCCGCTGCTGGTCTCGGTGCGGTCGGGCGCGCGCGCTTCAATGCCGGGCATGATGGACACGGTGCTGAACCTCGGCCTGAACGACGTCACCGTGGAGGCCGTGGCCAAGGCCTCGGGCGACGCGCGCTTCGCCTGGGACAGCTATCGCCGCTTCATCACGATGTATTCCAACGTGGTGCTCGACGTCGACCACGGCCATTTCGAGGAGGCCCTCGAGGACTACAAGGAGCGCAAGGGGCTGCACCTCGACACCGACCTGTCCGCCGAAGACTGGAAGGTGCTGGTCGGCAAATACAAGGACATCGTGAAGAAGGCGCTCGGCTCGGAGTTTCCGCAGGAGCCCCACGCCCAGCTCTGGGGCGCGGTCGGCGCGGTGTTCTCCTCCTGGATGAATGCGCGCGCAATCAAGTATCGCGAGCTGAACAACATCCCGGCCGCCTGGGGCACGGCGGTCAACGTGCAGTCGATGGTGTTCGGCAATATGGGCGACACCTCGGCGACCGGCGTCGCCTTCACCCGTAATCCCTCGACCGGCGAGAACGCGCTCTATGGCGAGTTCCTGATCAACGCGCAGGGCGAGGACGTCGTCGCCGGCATCCGTACGCCGCAGGACATCACCGAGGCCGCGAAGAAGGAAGCCGGCTCCGACAAGCCCTCGATGGAGAAGGCGATGCCCGATGCCTATGCGGAGCTCGTCCGCATCTACGGCATTCTGGAGCGGCACTATCGCGACATGCAGGACATGGAATTCACCATCCAGGAGGGCAAGCTCTGGATGCTGCAGACCCGCTCCGGCAAACGCACCGCGAAGGCCGCGCTGCGCATCGCGGTCGAACTCGCCCAGGAAGGCCTGATCACGGAGGAGGAGGCCGTTGGTCGCGTCGAGCCCGGCGCGCTCGACCAGTTGCTGCATCCGACGATCGACCCCAAGGCCGAGCGGCGGATCCTGACAACCGGCCTGCCGGCCTCGCCGGGCGCGGCGGCCGGCGAGATCGTTTTCAACTCCGACGACGCCGAGAACGCCCGGAAGGCCGGCCGCAAGGTCATACTCGTGCGCGTCGAGACCTCGCCTGAGGACATCCACGGCATGCACGCCGCAGAAGGCATCCTGACCACGCGCGGCGGCATGACCTCGCATGCGGCGGTGGTAGCGCGCGGCATGGGCAAGCCCTGCGTCTCGGGCGCGGGCCAGATCCGCGTCGATTACGCCAAAGGCACGATGAGCGTGGGCGCCACCGTGCTCAAGGCCGGCGATTTCATCACCATCGACGGCGGGGCCGGCCAGGTGATGCTCGGCGAGATCAAGATGCAGCAGCCCGAGCTTTCGGGCGAGTTCGGCACCCTGATGGGCTGGGCCGACAGGGTCCGCCGCCTGAAGGTGCGCGCCAATGCCGAGACGCCCGACGATGCCAGGACGGCGCGCGAGTTCGGCGCGGAGGGTATCGGGCTTTGCCGCACCGAGCACATGTTCTTCGACGAGGACCGCATCCAGCCGATGCGCGAGATGATTCTGGCGCATGACGACGCCGGCCGCCGCGCCGCGCTCGCCAAGCTGCTGCCGATGCAGCGCCAGGATTTCGTCCAGCTCTTCACCATCATGCAGGGGCTCCCGGTGACGATCCGGCTGCTCGATCCGCCGCTGCACGAGTTCCTGCCCCATGGCGAGGCCGAGATCGCCTCGGTCGCCAGCGCGCTCGGCGTCACGCCCGAGACGCTCAAGCACCGCGCCGCCGAACTGCACGAGTTCAACCCGATGCTCGGTTTCCGCGGCGTGCGCCTCGCCATCGCCTATCCCGAGATCGCCGAGATGCAGGCGCGCGCCATCTTCGAAGCGGCGGTGATCGCGGCCAAGGAAACCGGCAAGCCGGTGATCCCGGAGGTCATGGTCCCGCTCGTCATGGGCGTGGCCGAACTCGACCTCGTCAAGGCGCGCATCGACGCGATGGCGAAGGCCGTGATCGCGGAAAGCAAGACCGAGCTGAGCTATCAGGTCGGCACCATGATCGAACTGCCGCGCGCGGCGCTGATGGCGAAGGAGATCGCCAGGAGCGCCGAGTTCTTCTCCTTCGGCACCAACGACCTGACCCAGACCACGCTCGGCATCAGCCGCGACGACGCCGCCTCGTTCCTCGGGCCCTACACGCAGAAGGGCATCCTGGCGCAGGACCCCTTCGTGACGATCGATCAGGAGGGCGTCGGCGAACTGGTGAAGCTCGCGGCGCAGCGCGGCCGCGAGGTCAGGCCCGATATCAAGCTCGGCATCTGCGGCGAGCATGGCGGCGATCCGGCCTCGATCGGATTCTGCGAAAGCATCGGGCTCGACTACGTCTCCTGTTCGCCGTTCCGCGTGCCGATCGCGCGGCTTGCGGCGGCCCAGGCGGCGCTTGGGGCGGTGAAGCAGAAGGAAGGCTGAGGGGCGCGATGGCGTCGAAGCTCACCACCATCGGCTTCGACGCCGACGACACGCTCTGGCAAAACGAGCGGTTCTTCCGGCTGACCGAGGACCGCTTCGTCGCGCTGCTCGGCGCGCATGGGCAGGCAGCCGAGATTTCCGGCAAGTTGCTGGAGGCCGAGCGCCGCAATCTCGCCTTCTACGGCTTCGGCATCGAGGGCTTCGTCCTCTCGATGATCGAGAGCGCGATCGAGATCACGGGCGGGCAAGTGCCGGCCTCGGCGATCGCCGAAATCCTCGGCTGGGGCCGGGAGATGCTGGACCACCCGGTCGAGACGCTGCCGCATGTCCGCGAGACGCTTCAAGCGCTGGCCGGCGACTACAAGCTCGTGCTGATCACCAAGGGCGATCTCTTCGACCAGGAGCGCAAGCTCGCGGCCTCGGGGCTGGGTGAGTTGTTCGACGCGGTCGAGATCGTCAGCGACAAGAACGCCTCGACCTATGAGCGCATCTTCGCCCGCCATGGCGACGGCGCACGCCGTGCGATGATGGTCGGAAACTCGCTGAAATCCGACATCCTGCCCGCGCTGGCGGCCGGCGCCTGGGCGGTGCATGTGCCGCACGAGCTGACCTGGGCGCTGGAGCATGCCGAGGAGCCAGTGGGCGAGGGGAGGTATCGCAAGCTCGTCGATCTGGGCGGGTTGGTCGGGCTGGTGCAGGAGATCGGGTGAAGACCGCTACGGATTGAAAGGCAAATCGACGATCGACAATTTCGAACCAGCCCCGGATCTGTCCGCGCGCTGGACCCCCCTCGCAAAATATGCTAGCCCCACCCATGTAAGACGAGATGCGGCCGGGTTCTGGCCATTCCTCCGCGCGGGCGCAAGGTCCGGTCGGCGGTCACGATTCAGATCCACCACACATCGACTACAAGACCAGAGCGAGGCGTCCGCGCGTCGAGCCTGGGCCTCATCGAACACGCGGATCTGAAACGCAAGGACTACCTGTTATGGATAAGGGCACCGTCAAGTGGTTCAACGCCACCAAGGGCTATGGCTTCATCACCCCGTCTAACGGCGGGCAGGACATTTTCGTCCACATCAGCGCCGTCGAGCGCGCCGGCCTGCGCGAGCTGGTCGAGGGTCAGGTCGTCTCCTACGAGTTGATCGCCGATCGCAAGACCGGCAAGTCCTCGGCCGGCAACCTCGCCATCGCCTGAGACTTAACCGACCGGACGAGGCTTTCGCCCGTCCGGCTCACGACAAACCTGCCGGCGCTGTGGCTTAGCGGTTCGCCGGCAGGACCGATCCCCCAGACTATCAGGCCGGGCGCAATCCGGCGGCACAGCCGAGACCCACATGTGCCCCTTGCGTCGCGGCGTCCGGAAAGACTAAGTTTTGACCAAATTCACCGACCTCGGCCTCTCCGAGCAGCTTCTCAAGGCGCTCGCCTCCGAAGGTTACGTCACGCCCACGCCGATCCAGGCGCAGGCGATCCCGCCGATCCTGCAGGGCCGCGACCTTCTCGGCGCCGCCCAGACCGGCACCGGCAAGACGGCGGCGTTCTCGCTGCCGCTGGTTCACCGGCTGCTCAACCAGCCGCGCCGGATGCAGCCGCGCAGCGTGCGCGCGCTGATCCTCTCGCCGACGCGCGAGCTTGCTGCCCAGATCGAAACCTCGATCCGGACCTACGCCCAGTTCACCACGATCAAGTCGACCGTGGTCTTCGGCGGCGTGCCCGTCGGCAAGCAGATCCGCGCGCTTGGCCAGACCGTCGACATCCTCGTCGCCACGCCCGGCCGCCTGCTCGATCTCGTCGACCAGCGCGCCGTCTCGCTGCGCGAGATCGAGTATCTCGTTCTCGACGAGGCCGACCAGATGCTCGATCTCGGCTTCATCCATGCGCTGCGCCGCATCGCCACGCTGATTCCGGCCAAGCGCCAGACGCTGCTGTTCTCCGCGACGATGCCCAAGCCGATCCGCGACATCGCCCAGGCCTATCTGACGGACCCGGTCGAGGTCTCGGTCGCCCCCGTGGCGACCACGGCGGAGAAGGTCGACCAGCGCGTCATCTTCACCGATGCCGGCCAGAAGCCGGCGCTGCTGGCGAGGACCCTGAGCGTGCCCGAGATGGAGCGCGCCATCGTCTTCACCCGCACCAAGCACGGCGCCGACAAGGTCGTCCGCCAGCTCGATGCCGCCGGCATCAAGTCGGCCGCGATCCATGGCAACAAGAGCCAGGGCCAGCGCGAGCGTGCGCTCGGCGCGTTCCGCGACGGCGAACTGCGCATCCTCGTCGCCACCGACATCGCCGCGCGCGGCATCGATGTCGACGGCATCAGCCATGTCGTGCAGTTCGATCTGCCAAACGTGCCTGAGACCTATGTCCACCGCATCGGCCGCACCGCGCGCGCGGGCGCGTCGGGCATGGCGGTCGCCTTCTGCACGCCCGAGGAGCGCGGCGACCTCGCGGCCATCGAGAAGCTGACCCGCGTCGCGGTGACGCCCATCGGTGAGGTTCCCTACTGGGACGGCCGCACCCCGAAGAAGCCGCCCCAGAACCAGGGTCGCGGCGGGCGCGGCCAGCAGAACGGAGGCGGCCGCGACCATGGCCGGCCTTCGGGCCAGCGTCAGGGCTCGCCCAAGCCCGCGGGCGGCTCCGGCCAGCGCGAGGCGCGCCAGGACTCGTCTCGTAAGGACGCGTCCCGCAACGACCGGCCGCCGCAGCGCAGCGAGGCTCCGAGCCAGCGAAAAGAGGGTGGAGCGGCCAAGGAAGGGCTTGGCGGCGTCGCGTTCTTGCAGCAAAGAACTCAAGCATCACGCACCAACGGCGCCCGGCGTCGCGCGAACTGACGCAGCGACGCATGAGAACCGGGCTCGGCCTCTCCGAGGAGAGAGGCCGTTCCCAGCGCCAACGGGCTCACGAAGGAAGACGGAATGGCTAAAGAAGAACTGCTCGAGTTCGACGGAACGGTGGTCGAAGTGCTGCCGGACGGGAATTACCGGGTCAAGCTCGACAACGAGCACATCATCCTGGCCTATGCCGCCGGCAAGATGAAGAAGAACCGCATCCGCACCATCGCCGGCGACCGCGTCGTCGTCGAGATGTCGCCTTACGATCTCGATCGCGGCCGCATCAACTTCCGCCAGAAGACGGCAGGTCCGGCTCCCGGCGGCCCGCCGCGCAACCAGAACTTCCGTCGGCGCTGAGCGTCCGAGCATGCGTCTCTCGCAGGTCGAACTCGTTTTCGTCGCCGCGGGTGGCGCGCTTGGCGCCCTCGTCGGGCTGGCTGTCCAGAGCAACTGGCTGGCCGGCATGGCCGCGTCCTTCCCGCCCTTCGTCATCGTGCTGCTCGGGCTGGCTGTCATCGAGATCGTCGGCGGCTTCGCCACGGGCCGGCCGCCGGGCCAGTTGGTCGCCATGCCGGCCCGCCTCGCGGCGTTTGCGCTCGGCCTCGGCGTGCTGGTTCTGATCACCGGCAAGCTGGCCTGAGCCGCCTCGCCCCCTCACGAACAGATACCGACGAAAAAAAGACCCCGGCGCGAGGCCGGGGTTTTGAAGTGGTCTTGTCCGTAGTGAAGGGTCGTCCGAAACTCTCGTAGGCGTGGAAAACTCAGTAGCCGCCGCGGGCCCAGTGCTGGCCGCCGGGGCTGATCATCACCTTGCGATGATGCGTGCCGTAGACCGCCGGAATGGTGTGATGGACCACTTGGGTCGGGCGCGTCATGACGCTGCGCTGGCGCTCGCCATAGACGGCGGGGATGGTCTCGTAGGAGACGCTTGCCGGCTCGACCTCGACCTTGCGATGGCTGTAGCCGTAGCGCGGCTTGTCATAGACCCAGCAGCCGGTGGTGCGGCCATAGGCGTCGGTGGTGACCTCCCAGCGCTTGCCGCCGGGCGAGATCATCACCTTTTCCGAGACTGTCTCGTAGCGGGCCGGGCGATGATGCGGGATCTGGCGGGCCGGGTGGATGAGAACCTTCTCGCTGACCGTCTCGTATTCGGCCGGGATGACCTGCGCCTGCGTCCGCGCCGGGCGGGCGAGATAGGTCTCGGCGACCGTCCCGTAGACCGGCGGCGTCTGCACGAGGTTGTAGCAGGAGGAGCCCTTGCAGGGCTGGGGCGCCGGGCGGCAGGACGATCCGTAGCAGCCGCCGCCGGCCTGCGCCGCTACCGAAGTCAGAAGCAGAGCCGCACCGAATGTCGAAGAAACCAGAACCTGCCGCATCTGTCTGAACCCTGTGTCGCGGCGTCAGCGCGCCGCTTGTGGAGTTCAGGAAGCCGGATCGAACTGATGAACGCAAGGTAAACGCATAAACAAGGTAAAATTAACCATTGCCGCAGCGTCAGCGGGATTCAGAGGTCTTGCCGGCGGGTGAAGGAAATCGCTCGAATGCGAACGATGTCATTGCGGCTCAGTCCGGCCTTTGAGCGATGAGCAGGCCTCCCTCTGGCTAGCGCCGGCGGCAGAGCATCTGCACCGAGGTCGTCGAGAGGTCGAGCAGGTCAAGCCCCCGAAACTCCGGTGTGAAGCGCTCGCGCTGGGCTTCCGTCACGCCCGGCGCGGCATCGCTGCCGCGCTCGACCCAGGACAGCGTACCGTCGGGGCCGATGACCTGGCCGCGCTCCACCACCACGTCGAACCCGTGGGCGTCCATCAGGGCGCGGTGATGCGAGGCCCGCAGCCGGTTCTCTGACTTGATCGGCGCGTATTCCGCTTCGGTCAGCGTCAGGAAGGCGAGGGGGTCGGCGTCGAAATGGCGGTGGTCACGCAGGTCGATGGCGTGGAACATCCAGCCGCCGCGCGGCGTCACCTCCGCCATCTTCCGGTAGACGCCCTCCGGGTCCATGACATGCTCGAGCACGGCCGTGGACATGATGAAATCGACCTCGTCATCCAAAACGATGGTCTCGAACCCGATCTCGCTATGGACGCGCAGGCCGTTGGGCCGGATCGCCGCCCCGCCCGGCGGCAGAACCTCGTCCCAGCGCGCCGTAAGCGCGGCGTCGAACTG
This sequence comes from Rhizobiales bacterium CCH3-A5, assembly GCA_001556025.1. Classification (GTDB taxonomy): domain Bacteria; phylum Pseudomonadota; class Alphaproteobacteria; order Rhizobiales; family Beijerinckiaceae; genus Allobosea. Next base: position 5,348 of record LSIB01000159.1, on the reverse strand, counting down.
CTCGCAGGTGATGCGCAGGTCGCGCAACTGCGAGGCGGGAAAGCTGTCCTGCACCTTGATCATGTCAGCCGCGACGAAAAGCTCCGTGCCCTCCAGCAGGAAGCGCAGGCCCGTCCAGGGAATGCTGCCGCAGCCGATCTCGACGATGCGGCGCGGCAGGCCGGCTCCCGTCTGGTCGAGCCAGGCGCTCATGGCGTTGCGGTGGCGGAAGAAGTTGCCGAAGACGCTGTTGTTGCGCTGGGCGTTCTGGGCGACGATGCCGAGCAGCGTGCCGTCGTCGGGCACCGCCCGGTCGATCACCGTGCGATAGAGCGCCGAGCGTTCCGAGATATCGACCGCCAGCACGCTGTACGCGCGGCCGTTGCTGGAGCAATCGGAATTGTCGCCCGCCGAGAACCAGAGCGAGTTGCCCCAGAGCGAATAGCGCCCGCCGCCCTGCTCGCGGATCGACTGATGCGATGCGTCGCCGGGGCCGAGATCGACCCCATCCTCCAGCAGCGAGACGAAGAATTCGCCGCGTGCGACCTTGGCCAGAAGCTCCGGCGGTGCATCCGCGACGAAGGCGTGCCCGCCATCGGGCTTGAACGGACGCGTCAAAGGGAAGATGGCAGACATTCAGAACCCTGTAGATTGCTGGCGCAGGTCGCTCGCGAGCGAAGATGGCGTCGTCCGGCCGGCTCAGCGCCGGCGGCAGAGCATCTGCACCGATGTCGTCGACAAATCGCGCAGGTCGAGCGCCCGGAACTCCGGCGCCAGCCGCTCGCGCTGCGCCTCCGTCACTCCCGGCGCGAAATCCTCGCCATGCCGGACCCAGGAATGCCCGCCATCGGGGCCCAGCACAAAACCGCGTTCCATCACCACCTCGAAGCCCTGCGCCTCGATCAGCGCGCGATGCTGCGAGGCGCGCAGCCGGTTCCCGGACCTGATCTGCGCATACTCCGCCTCGCCCAGCGCGAGGAAGGCGAGGGGGTCTGCGTCGAAATGGCGATTGTCGCGCAGGTCGATCGCATGGAACATGAAGCCGCCGCGCGGCGTGGCGTCCGCCAGCTTGCGGTAGGCGCCCTCCGGGTCCATGACCCGCTGAAGCACGCTGGTCGACATCGTGAAATCGATCTCCTCGTCCAGCGCCATGGTGTCGAAGTTGATCTCGCTCTGGACCGACAGGCCTTGCGGCTGGATATAAGGCTCGCCCGGCGGCAGCACCTCGTCCCAGCGGGCGGTCAGCGCCGGCTCGAACTGCTCGCAGGTGATGCGCAGATCGCGAAGCTGCGCGGCCGAGAACGCGTCCTGCACCGTGACGATATCGGCGGCGACGTACCGCTCCGTGCCCTCCAGCAGGAAGCGCAGGCCCGTCCAGGGCGTGCCGCCGCAGCCGATCTCGGTGATGCGGCGCGGGACGCCGAGCCCGGTCAGGTCGATCCAGTGCCGCATGGCGTTGCGCTGGCGGAAGAAGCCGCCCAGCACGCCGTCATGGCGCTGGGCGTTCTGCGCGAGGATGGCGAGCAGCGAGCCGTCATCGGGCACCGCCCGGTCGATCATGGTGCGGTAGAGCGCCGAGCGATCGGAGACGTCCACCGCCATCACGCTGTAGGCGCGACCGTTCTTCGCGCAGTTCGAATTGTCGCTGGCGGAGAACCAGATCGAGTTCCCCCAGGTCGAATAGCGCCCGCCGCCGATCTCGCGGATTTCGCCATGCGAGGCGTGGCCGGGGCCGAGATCCTTGCCGTTCTCCAGCACTGTGATGAAGTACTCGCCGCTCGCCACCTTCTCCAGGAAACGCGGCGGCGCATCGGCGACGAAGGCGTGCCCGCCATCATGCTGGAAGGGGCGCGTCAGGCGGAAAGTGGCCGACATATCAGGGTCCGTAGGTTGCGAGTCGGCCGATCTTTACAGCAAGGCCGATGCCGCGTCTTGCCCGGGACGATCGACTGCGCCGGATCCGTTCCGTGCCGCCGGCTGCGGGTGACCGGAAACCTACCGCGCCCCTTCCTTCGCCGCCTCCTCGGTCATGACCAGGTCGACGAATGCCGAGATCTGGCTGAAGTCTGACATGAAATAGAGCCGGTAATTGCCCTCTGACGCCGTCCTGATGTCTGACTTGAACACGAGCCCCGGTGTCCAGAAGGTGTTGGGGGCATCGAACCGGATGGTGTCGATCGAGGCGAGATCAAGCCCGTTTCGGTTGAGATAGTTGAGCAGATACTCAGGCACGATGAACTTCGCGAACGCGTCCTCGCTGGTATAGGCGATCGCCATCGGCTTCAGGCCGGTCTCCAGCAGGAAGATGCCATGAGCGCTGTTCCTGTCTCTGGCGAGCTTGATGAAGCCCGACTCGGTCTCTGCTCTGGCGCGACCGCCCGCAGTTTCGATCCGCAGCGCCTTGATCAGCGAAGGCCTGTTCGCGGCGAAATTCATCGCCGGCGTATCCTGGGTAATCCAGTAGATCTCGCCGTCGATCCCTGGATTGTTCACTGTCGCGCGTGTTTTCACGGCCGCATAGGGCAGCCTGACATTGAAATCATAGGATTTCCGCAGGTTCAGGACCAGGCTCCTCGCCCATGCGGGCGGGCTCTCTTGAAAGATCGCCCCGAGCGCGGCGCCCGCATCCGACCGGGCCTGCTGGTCGACGAGCATGTCCGCAGTCGCCTGGATCGGGCCGATATAGCTGAATTCGACGCGCAACCCGCCATCGGGCCGTTCGCGGATCGTACGTTTCCACGGCAGCTGGCCGAGATAGACCCTCGAGCGTTCGCCAGCGGCCGATACCAGCAGCAGCACGTCGTCGGGCTGGCAGGCGAAATCGCCGGTCATGAACCTGTCGTTGATGCCGAGGTTGAAGGGCGCTTCCCAGCGATTCGAGTTTGCGTTGGTGGTCGTGATCGAGAAGTCGCGCACCAGGCTGATCCGCTGGTCCAGAAAGCGCTCCGGGTTGGGATTGTGGGAGCGTGCCCAGATGTGGCCGAAACGCTGCCTGAAGGCCGGATCCCGAGGCGCAGTCTGCGCATTGGCGACGACGACGCCGTCGATGATCGTGGTCGACATGGTATCGGATGTCTCGCTGCCGACTTCCACGGTCAGCACTGCTCCGTCCTTCAACGTGATGCGGTTGACCAGCGTCTCCTCTTTGCCGCCGCCGGTGTGATAGCTGAAAGCCCAGTACTCGCCATTGCTGATGTTGAGCCCGACGCGGTGATTGCTGGTTTTGATCCTGGCGATCACCCAGACCTCCTCGGCCCCCAGTCGGCCGGCGACATCGCGCAGGCGAATATGGAACCTGCCGGTCTTGCATCGCGCCGGATCAATCATGAATCCCCCATTATGGGGTATGGAACAAGAAGAATCCGTCAATATCTCAGTATCGACATCAAAAAAAGTCGCAACGGAAGCGCGAGACTTCAACGAAAAACTGAAAGCCAAGCCCCCGCAAAGCAGGATTAAAATTACAGCGAACCTCAAATTCGGAATAAACAGAACCAAAAATCTAGGAATCGAACGTATAAAGATTGGCTTCATCATAGTCTCCGAACAGCAATGACTCACACGCAATGAATTCGGCCATTTTGAAATATTATAAACAGAGGTTAGGTGGCTCACCTCCCAAATGGGAGCATGCGCGGCGCGAATCCGGGCGGCGCTGGAGCAGCGCTGCGGACGCAGCCCTACCCTAGGGCAGCCCCGTTCGGATGATGAGGCTTTCGGGCGTGATTTCTCGACGGCCGGGCTCGCGTCGCGCTGGCTGCCCGGCTTCAGTTGTTGAAGTAGCTTTCCAGCAGGGCGATCTGCTCCTGGTAGCGTCGGCGCAGGCAGGCCCTGTCCTCGCCGCAGGCATTGCGGCGGCCGACCCAGCGGCTCTGCTCTCGGCGGATTTCGGCGCCCTTGCCGCTGTCGGAGACGGCGCGGCGATAGGCGACGCCGACGACGCCGTCGAGGCTCGACAATTCGCTGCTGTCGCAGACCGTCTCCTGCGCGAGGTTCTGCGGCTTCGCGCACCAGGCCGGCTTGCGGCCGGGATCGACCGCGCCCGGACCGGGGCTTGGGCGCGGCTGCGTCTGCGCCGCGTTGACGAGCGGGCACTCGATCGTCTCGGAATTGGGCTTGTTCAGCGAGGCGCCGCCCTGCCTCGCATTGAAGGTCATGTTGTATTCGTTGTCCTGGCCGCCGGCATAGGTGCGCTCGCCCTCCCGCTGCTGCGTGATCCGCAGCGTGCGGACGCGCCCGTCGATCGCGTTCACCGAGATCGTCCGCTGGTCGACCACCGTCACCTTGACCGTGAAAGGCCGCACCCCGTCATCGCAGCGAAAGCTGCGGGTGTTTTGCGCGTCGGCGGGAGAGGCGAGGGCGAACAGGATAAGTCCGGCCAGCGCGGCGACGACCTTGCGGCAAGTCATGGTTGTTGGCGTCCCGTGCTGCGACCAACGCTACGTCAGCCGAAAATTTGAATTTGGATAGTCTTGGAAGACCGTGACTCTGCCGCGAGCGCCGGTCAAGCGAAAGCGCTGACGGCGGGGCTCATGCGTCTGCGTCTCCCATGCCCTCATCCTGATGAGCGGCCGCAGGCCGCGTCTTGAGGGATGCCCCAGAGGCGGTAGGCCATGAAGTCGGATCATTCGCGGTCAAGCACGGGAGGCTCTGCGCGAACCCCTCCCCCTCGTGGGGAGGGGAAGGGGTGGGGGGCGAACAACCGGGTGAGCGAGCGTCGGAAAGGGTGAGCCGACAGCAGCGGCACTGCCATTCGATCGAACGGATCGCTCTGGCCCCACGCCCCCCACCCCCAGCCCCTCCCCACACCAAAGTCGGCTGTTGCCGACTTTGGCATTCAGATTGCCCATCTCGGGCAACCCCGAGATGGGTGGGGAGGGGAGTCGCGGCGAGGCTCACGCGTCACGACCCGAAGGTGGGGGGTCTTGAGGGGGCAGGCCCGAGCGAACTGGACGATCCTTCGAGACGCCGCTGCGCGGCTCCTCAGGATGAGGGGTGTGGGTAGGGATGACGACGGTCGGTGCGCTTTACAACGCCTTCAAGGCCACTTCATCCTCTCGTTGAACGACGTGCCCGAGGTGCGCGAGCTGTTCGCCGGGGCTGCGATAGAGACGGTCGAGCTGAGCTATCAGGCGGGCGGCGCGGGGCACATCAAGCGGGTGCGGGAGCTGGTGATCTCAGGAGCCTAAGATGGCTAGCATCGATAACGTACCGTTGGAGCAGGTGGTTTGGGCCCAAATATTGGCTCTTGTTGGCCAACCAGAAACAGCGACGCTGGAGTTCAAGAGCGACCTTCCGGCAAGGAAAGGAGGTCTGGCCTGCTGCCGGTTTCGTGGACACCGAGATTGGGTGTTTCATGAAGCCGGAGG
>LSIB01000158.1 GCA_001556025.1 Rhizobiales bacterium CCH3-A5 | reverse complement strand
CCCCCACCCCAACCCCTCCCCACAAGGGGGAGGGGGCTCGCGTCGAGCCAACCTCGCGAACCCAACAAGGCGCAAAGCCATGGCCGAATTCATCGCCTATCTCATCGCCGGCATCGCAACGGGCGCGATCTATGCGCTCGCGGCCATCGGCTTCACGCTGGTCTGGCAGACCTCGCAGACGATCAACTTCGCCCAGGGCGAGTTCGTCATGCTGCCTGCGATCCTGGTGCTGCTCGCGATCAAAGTCCTAGGCGCGCCGGTCTGGCTGGGCGCGCTGATCGGGATCGCGGCGTTCATCCTGATCTTCGGCGTCGGCTTCAAGCTCCTCGTCGTCGATCCGATGATCCGGCATGGCGTGCTGCCGCTCGCCATCGCCACCATGGCTCTCTCGATCATCATGAAAGAAGGCGCCAAGGACGGGTTCTCGGCCGAGGCGCAGACCTTTCCCTCCTTCGTGCCCTCGCAGACGATCCAGGTCTTCGGCGCGTCGATCTCGCTGCAGCATCTGGCGATCATCGCGGTCGCCTTTGCGGTGATCTTCCTGCTGCAATGGTTCGTCGGCGGCACGCGGCTCGGGCGGCAGATGCAGGCCACCGCTCAGAACCCGACCGTGGCGCGCATCCTCGGCATCCCGGTCGAGCGCATGGTGCTGCTCACCTTCGCGATCAACGCCGCGCTCGCGGTCGTCGCCTCGGTGCTGATCTCGCCGATCTATCTGGCGAAGTTCTCGAATGGCGAGGTGATCGGCCTGTTCGCCTTCATCGCGGCGATCGTCGGCGGCTTCAACCAGGTGCGCGGCGCGCTCGTCGGCGGGCTGATCGTCGGCATCGTCGACTCCATGGCCGCAGCCTACGTCTCCAGCTCCTACCGGCTCGCTGTGCCGCTCGTCCTGCTCGTCGTCATCATCCTGCTCAAGCCGGAAGGCCTGATGGGCCGCAAAGAGGAGCGCCGCGTATGACCGCGCCCGCAACCCGCGAGACCCTGCCGCGGACGCGCGGTCTTGCCCTCCCCGGCTCCATCGACGGCACGCTGCTGACGCTGCTCGCCGGCGCCGTCATCCTCTGGTTCGCGCCGGTCGGCATGGGGCGCTACGGCACCTATGTGCTGTCGCTCTGGCTCGTGACCAGCATCGCCGTGATGGGGCTGAACCTGACGCTCGGCTATGCCGGCCTGAAGTCGCTGGCCCAGGCCGCCTTCATGGGGTTGGGCGCCTATCTGACCGCGATCCTGACCACCAAATACGGCGTCTCCTGGTATGTCTGCTTTGCGCTGTCGGGGCTCCTGACATTCGCGGTCGGGCTCGTGCTCGGCTTCCCGGCGCTGCGCGTAAAGGCGCATTATCTCGCCTTCGTCACGCTCGCCTTCTCGACGCTGATCTGGCTGATCATGCGCAACGAGCAGTGGCTGACCGGCGGCGTCTTCGGCATCTCCAACATCAACCGGCCGGATTTTCTCGGCATCAAGCTGTTCAACGCGCTGGAGTTCCACCGTTTCGTCGTGGCCATCACCTTCATCCTCGCGGCTGTGCTGTGGTGGATGATCCGCAGCCCCTGGGGCCGCGCCTTCACCGCGCTGCGCGAAAACCCGATCCGGGCGGCGAGCCTGGGTGTCGATACGCGCCTCTACACGCTGCTCGCCTTCGCCATCGGCTCGGCCTATGCGGGCTTTGCGGGCGCGCTCTACGCGCCGCTGGTCGAGTTCATCGACCCCTCGCCCTTCTCGCTGTCGCAGAGCTTCTTCCTGCTGCTGATGGTGGTGGCCGGCGGCTCGGGCTATCTGCTCGGCCCCTTCATCGGCGCGCTGCTCGGCGTCGTGCTGCCGGAATGGCTGCGCTTTGCCGGCTCGCTCTACCTGATCATTTTTGCAGCCATCGTCATGCTGCTGCTGATCGCCTGCCCGCAGGGCATGAGCGGTTTGCTGGAGCGGGCTTACGCGAAGCTGACCGGCAAGGGAGCCGGCCGATGACACAGGTTCTGGAAGTCACCAACCTTCACAAGGCCTTTGGCGGCATCAAGGCCGTGAACGGCGTCTCCTTCTCGGTCAATGAAGGCGAGATCCTCGGCATCATCGGGCCGAACGGCTGCGGCAAGTCCACGCTGTTCAACTGCATCCTCGGGCAACTGGAGCCGACCGAAGGCTCGGTGAAGCTCGACGGCAAGGAGGTCACCAACAAGCGACCCTCCGAGCTCAACCGGCTCGGCGTCAGCCGCACCTTCCAGCTTTTGCAGGTCTTCCCCGAACTGACCGTGCGCGAGAACCTGATCCTCGCGGGCCAGGAACATGAGGGCACGATGCTGTCGCGCTTCTTCGGGCCGCGCGACGCCGGACTGTCCGCCAAGGCCGACCAGATGATCGCCTTCTTCAAGCTTGGGCACCTGATCGACGCCAAGGCTGGCGGCTTGTCCTATGGCCAGCAGAAGCTGCTCGACGCGGCGATGGCGTTCATGGCGGGCCCGCGCCTCGTGCTGCTCGACGAGCCGGCGGGCGGCGTCAACCTGACCATGCTCGGCGATCTGAAGGAGCGCCTGCGCGCCATCAACGCCGAACAGGGCGCGACCTTCGTCGTGATCGAGCACAACATGGATTTCGTGATGAGCCTGTGCTCGCGCGTGATCGTGCTGGCCGAGGGCAAGGTGCTGGCGCAGGGCACGCCCGCCGAGGTCAGGGCGAATCCCGCCGTAATCGACGCGTATCTGGGGCATTAGCGATGGTCGCCGCTGCGCGGACTCCCCTCCCCCTCGTGGGGAGGGGTTGGGGGTGGGGGGCGAACGACCGGGTG
>LSIB01000157.1 GCA_001556025.1 Rhizobiales bacterium CCH3-A5 | reverse complement strand
GCGACAGCGCGATGGCCGTGGCGACGCCGGAGAGATCGCCGGACATGAGCACGACATCGGCGCTCTCGATCGCGATGTCAGTGCCGGTGCCGATCGCGATGCCGACATCGGCCTGCGCCAGCGCCGGCGCATCGTTGATCCCGTCACCGACGAAGGCGACGCGGACACCGCCGACCTGCAGCGACTTGACTACCTCGGCCTTGCCGGTGGGCAGCACCTCGGCCACGACCTCGTCGATTCCAAGCCGGGCCGCGATCGCCTTGGCCGTGCGCTCGTTGTCGCCGGTGATCATGACGACGCGCAGGCCTAGGCCGTGCAGTGCTGCGATGGCGGCGGGCGTCGTCTCCTTCA